>JAGWBX010000041.1:27874-32223 GCA_021295655.1 Candidatus Latescibacterota bacterium | reverse complement strand
AGGCCAACCATCGCCGCGATTGGACTGCCAGTTGGTTTATGGAACGCTTTTCACGCCTCAAACGTCCAACAGGTGTTATGGTGATTGAATTCAATAGCGCTTGACAAGCCATTTTTATTGTCGTATTCTTTGTCAGGTATTACTGAATACGATGTTACGCGTCGGGAATGCAGGAGGAAGACCGGATGAGAATGCTAACGTGTCTGCTGGCCAGTCTGTTTCTTGCAGTCGCTTCGGTGCGGGCTGAACCGCTGCTCCAACCTCGGCCTGCGAAACTTCCCGCCCTGAAAACCATCGATTTTTCGCCCAAACCGCTCGGACTGGGTGAAAAGTTTTTCGTTCAGGAACACGGTCGGGTTCAACTTCCGTTCCGGCCCCTTCGGCGGCGCAAGCCAGTACTATCTGAATACCATCAGTTACCGTGCAGATACAAAAAGGCCCCTGCTGATCGAGGCGCAGGTGGGCCTCGAACACGTACTTCAGGGCAACTCCGCCTTCGGATCCTCCATGGGTAACAGCACAAAGCTTGTCATTCCCTACGTGGGGATGTTTTACCAGCCGAGGGAGAACATCCAGATCGAAATTCAAATCAGCAATTCGCCCTATTATCGATCCGGCGGCCGATATCGGTATTGAAAATCGTCTCCCGGTCACTATTTCTCACGGGACACTGGGCTTCGGGCAGTGTCCCGTTCCGTTTTTCGGGCATTGCAAATGTCACGAAAAATCGTCTTGCTGGCTGCGGCAGTATTGACCTTTGCAGGGATTGCGGCCTTCGACCTTCAACGACGGCTGCATTACGAACCCCATGCAGTCGTATCGGCGCCTGAACCCTTCACAGAGCCGAAGCCGGATTCTTTCACCGTTCAGAAGCGGGATTCCTCCGCCGTGCCGAAGGCGGAACATTCCGCGATTTCCAAACTGGATTCGATGCGAACGATCCGCATCGAGGTACTCAACGGCTGCGGCGTTGCCGGGATCGCGGAAAAGGCGGGGCGATACCTGCGGGAAGCGGGTTTCGACGTGATGACGTGGAAAAACGCCGATAGTTTCAACTATCCCGAAACCATCGTCATCGACCGGACCGGAAATATCGAAAACGCCCGTAGCGTGGCCAGCGCGATGGGACTTCAAACGCACATTCAACAGATCGTACACGACCCCTATCGCATTGAACAGGTCGCGGTCATTATAGGCAGGGATTACGACCGCCTGGGTATCTTTTCCGGGGACCGGCCCCGACGGTAGCCACAAACGCGGCGCCCGCGACAACAAAGAGTTTTTCATTCACGGAACGGAACCGCATTGTCCAATCAGATACGCGAAATACTGGACCTCTGCATCGAATGCCTTCAGTCCCGAAAGGGCGAAGACCTTCTTCTGATCGATCTGCGCACGGTCTCCGACGTTGCCGACTACTTCATCATCTGTACCGGCAATTCGGGCGTGCACGTCAAGGCCCTGGCGGACGCGCTTCAGGAAGGCACGAAAGCGGCGGGTTACCGGCCGTGGCATATCGAGGGACAGGAGTCGCGCACCTGGATTCTGTTCGACTATATCGACGTGGTCGTACACATCTTCCAGCCGAAGGCGCGGGCGTTCTACCGCCTCGAGCGCCTCTGGGGAGATGCTCCATCCGAACGGATCGAAGAAGATCCCTCGCTCGTCGCAGCGTCCCCTTCGGAACTTTCTTAGCCAACGGATCGAACAAGCGGATCCGACCGATGCCTGTTCCAACCATCGCCTGGGAAGACAACGCCCTCCGGCTGATCGATCAGACCTTACTGCCCGAACAATACGTCCGGATAGACTGCGGTGACGTGGAAACCGTTGCCGAGGCCATTGAGAGCCTCAGGGTCCGCGGCGCTCCCGCGATTGGCGTGGCCGCTGCATTCGGCGTTGTTATCGGCGCGCGGGAAGCTCTGGCCTCCGGGTCTGATATCGTTTCAGGGACAAGGAAAGCAATTGAGAGACTGGCTCGCACCCGGCCCACCGCCGTGAACCTTTTCTGGGCGCTGGATCGGATGGGCAGGCGGCTCAGCGAAGTCGCCGACCGGCAACCCGCTCAGATTCGGGATTCGCTGCTGGAGGAAGCGCAGGAGATCTTCGAGGAAGACAGGAGGGTCTGCAGGCAGATCGGAAGGAACGGCGCCGGTCTGCTCAACGCCAACGCCACCGTACTCACCCACTGCAACGCGGGCGCCCTGGCCACTGCGGATTACGGTACGGCGCTGGCCGTGATCTATGCAGCCGTTGAAGCCGGTAAACAGGTCGCTGTTTTTGCCGATGAAACCCGCCCTTTACTGCAGGGATCGCGGCTCACGGCGTGGGAACTCCGGCAAAGCGGCGTCGACGTCACGGTGATCTGCGACAGCATGGCGGCGTCGGTCCTGCGGCAGAAGAACATCGACAGCGTCATCGTAGGCGCCGACCGCATTGCCGCCAATGGCGACGTTGCCAACAAAATCGGCACCTACGGGCTGGCCATTCTGGCACGTGAACACAACGTGCCCTTTTACGTTGCCGCTCCGCTCTCCACCATCGATATGTCCCTGCCCCGCGGCGAGGAAATTCCCATCGAAGAACGCAAACCGGACGAAATCACCCGCGGGATGGGCAGACAGACCGCGCCGGGAGGCGTCAACGTGTACAATCCTGCCTTCGACGTCACGCCCTCACGGCTGGTTTCGGCCATCGTCACCGAAAAGGGCGTGGCGCAATCTCCCTACCAACCCGCCTTCCACGCCTGGTTCCAGGGCAAATGACGCATCGAAGCAGCAAGAGCGGCTTTCAGCAATCAGCCGTCAGGAACAGCAGCGATCAGCTGTCAGATTGAACCAAAAACCCGTTCCGTCGATGTCAGCGCACGACAGGGCAGGATGCCCCCGATATGGGATAAACCAATGATTGAGATCTGACCCGCCTTCGCGAGAGGACGTTATTGCCACATGTTCACGCCGTCGCAGCCGAATGCCGGCAACAACACGAAGTGGTCGCCGGTCTCAATCAGCCGTTCTCTGAGAAGCTTGTGGTGCCGCACGATTTCGTCCTGGAAGTCAGGGTGATCGATCAGGTTCCGCCGTTCGTACGGATCGGCTTCCAGATCGAAAAACTGCCACGCGCCAGCGCCCATTTTGTCACCCCGGACGGTGTACTTGTACCGCCGGCTGCGAAATCCGCGCCACACCCACCTGTTGAAGGCCATTCCCTTGCGGAGTTCCGCCACGAATTCCAGCAGCACGCCTTCCCGATCCAGCGACTCGATCTCACCGTGAATCAGCGGAGACAGATCCGTACCCGGCAGATGTTCGCCGGGGGTCAGCCCCGCCAGACCCAGTAGCGTCGGGAAGAAATCCTCCGTGCAGACCGGATCTTCGATGGCGGCGCCCGCACGGCCTGGAAAACGGGGGTCCCGGACTATCGCCGGAATGCCCACGGATTCCTCGTACGGCCACTGCTTCCCCTTCAGTCCGTGGCTGCCGCCCAGTTCACCGTGGTCCGAGACGAATATCACAACGGTATTTTCCGCCAGGCCCTGCGCCTTCAGAAAATCCGTCATCCGCCTCACGTTCTGGTCGAGATTCTCCACCATGGCGTAATACCGCTTGCGATCCAGCACAAATGCCTCGGAGCGCGCGACGTCGGATGCCTCGAAATTGGGCGGCAGTTCAATCTCCCTGGCTTCCCATGCCGCCTGAATGTCGGGTGGTGCTTCGAACGGGTCATGCGGGGGCTCAACCGAAATGACCATACAGAAGGGCCTGGTTGAATCCCGTTCCGCCGCAAGGTAGTTCATTCCGATATCGTACAACCCGTCGGTCTGATAGCCTTCGATGGGCCTCGGCGTCGGGTCGTCGTCCTTGAAATAGTACGTGTCGAAGGGCGCGTTTCTGAGTTCGAATCCGAACCACTTCTCCCAGCGGCCCTGATATGCCCGCGGCACCGGCGTACGCCCGCATTCGAGCGCAGACCCCATTCTTCCGTGACCGCCGTCGAGGTGCCACTTTCCCACGTACACCGTCTCGTACCCCGCCTCGTTGAACGCGTCGGCCAACGTATATTCGGTGGGTGACATCCGGTACTCGATACCGGGGACTTTTCGGCTGTGGGCATATTCTCCCGTCATGAACGTAAAACGGAACGGCACGCAGATCGGATAGGTCGAACAGGCGTGTGAGAATCTGACGCCCCCTGTGGCCAGCGCGTCGATATTCGGCGTCCGCAGGTTCACGTCGCCGTGGATCGACAGCGCGTCGCGCCGCAGCTGGTCGCACATCAGTATCAGTATATTGGGTCTTTCGGTCATCACGTCACCCGTACAGGAATCTGTTACCGCACCGTGGACGCAG
>JAGWBX010000041.1:0-27843 GCA_021295655.1 Candidatus Latescibacterota bacterium | reverse complement strand
GTGCGCCTGGACGTCACCCGCCCTCCCGCCGGTATTCCGGATTCACGAGGTTCTCCGGCTCTTCTCCCTGCAAGACCCTGCGGGTCTCCTTAGCGGCGCGTTCCCGCAGTTCGATCAGGGATTCCGCCGAATAAAACGCCGCGTGGGGCGTATGGATCACCTGGGGCATTCCAATCAGCCGGTCGCCTTCGCCCGGCGGTTCTACGACACGCACGTCCAGGGCGGCCCCCGCGATCTCCCCCGCGTCCAGCGCATCGGCCAGCGCAGTCTCGTCCACGATATCGCCTCGTGACGTATTGATCAGGCAGGCCGTGGGTTTCATCCTGCGCAGGGCGTTTGCATCGATCAGTCCCCGCGTCGCTTCCGTGGAAGGGCAATGGACCGAAACGTAGTCCGACGTGTCCAGCAACACCTCCAGCGTGACGGCTTCGGCGCCGCCTGCCGCGGTGGTTGCGGGCGTCAGCGAGGGCGCCGTAGTCAGAACACGAAGCCCGAACGGCGCCGCGCGGACCGCGACCTCCCGCGCGATGCGGCCGTAACCGATAAGTCCCAGCGTCCGCCCGGTGAGGCGATTCAGGGGCTGGCAGGCCTGAATATCCCATACGTCTCCGCGAACCGACCGGTCAAAACCCGCCACCTTGCGCGAAAGCGCCAGCAGCAGCGCCATCGCGTGTTCGGCCACGTCCGCCATACAATAGTCCGGCACGTAAGCCACGGGAATCTTCCGGGCGGTTGCGCAGGCCACGTCGATATTGTCCAACCCCACGCCGTAACGCGTGACCACCTTCAGATCCGGCAGCGCGGCCTGAATGACCCGCTCAGTGGTCTGGGCCCAACAGGTCATGATGCCGCTGGCGCCGGCGGCCAGCCGCGCCAGCGTTGATTCGCTGCCATCCGGCGCGGCCACCAGTTCAACCCCGATGCCCTCAAGGACGCTTTGTTCCACGCTGAGGTCGGCCCACGCATAGTCCGTTACCAGGACCCGCATCAGAATCCCTCCGATCGGTCTGCACCCAGACGCGCTTCGACGGGTATTACCCGCAAAAGCGACACACGATATCGAAAAGTACTTTGGTGGCGAAGGCCAGGTTCTCGACAGAGGTGCGTTCGTCGTGCCCGTGAATCAGCCGCCACTCCTCTTCGCCCGGGGCTGCCCGGTAGGGCATGAACCCGTACACCTGCGTCGACGGCCTTCGCGGGCAGATGTGTTTGGCATCCGTGCCCCCCGTGGATTGGGACGGCACAACGCGCGCGCCCGGATCGTGGTCCGCCATCACCTCCACGATGGTCCGGTACAACGGCGAGTCGACCCCGGCCTCCAGAGGGGGGCTGTACTGGTCCACTTCAATCCGGACTTCATCTCCGATGAACGGACGGATCTCCTTAAAGAAACTCGCATCCGTCTGCCCGGGCGCCAGCCTGCCGTCCACCCACGCGGCGGCCTCGGCCGGAATCACGTTGATCTTCTGCCCGGCCTCCAGCATGGTCACCGAAGCGGTGTTTCGCAGCGACGCACGCAGGTTCGACACGATATCGGACGCCAGCGGAAGCGATTCGAGCGCCGTCTCGCTGTGCGCGGGCTCCAGGACACGATGCAACCGTTCCGCGGTGCGGGCATCCTGCGTTTCGGCGATTCGCTCCAGAAACTCCCTGATGGTCCGCGAGGGATGCATCGGCAATTCGGCCCGTCCCAGGGCGGCGACCGCATCCGACAGCCTCACCACGGCGTTCTCCCGGTGCGGCCTGGAACCGTGCCCGGGCTGCCCGCCGGCCGTCATCCGGAACCTGCAGATCCCCTTCTGCCCGGTCTGGCAGGTATAGAACCGGGCATCGCCCACACGGAATTCCGCGCCGCCGCCCTCGGTCAGCACAAACGGCGCGTCCACCTGCTCAGGATGGTTGTCCAGCAGCCAGCCCACGCCGTGGTTTCCCTTGCCCGCCTCTTCATCCGCCGTGGCCGCGAATATCACGTCACGCTTCAGACGGATCCGCTGCCGCTTCAACAACAGAAACACCATCAGCTCAGCCGCGACCATGTTCTTCATATCCAGCGCGCCGCGGCCCCAGACGTACCCGTCGTGCACCTGCCCGCCGAACGGCGGACGTCGCCACCGGTCGGGTTCCACGGCGACCACGTCCGTATGTCCCAGCAATACCAGCGGATCGCCGCCGCCGGACAGACGGGCCGTCACATTTCCCCGTCCCGGCTCTGACTCGGTCACCAGGGGCTCGAAACCCTCACCATGCAACACGCCGGCGAGGTACTTTGCGGCGAGAATCTCGTTGCCCGGGGGATTGGTCGTGTCCAGGCGGATCAGATCCTGAAGATATCCCGTCACCTCCCTGCGGACCGCATTCCAGTTGATCTGTTCCAAACCTGCCTCTCTGAAAACGGGAGATCTTACTTGCGCAAGCCAGGGTTGCTGAACGGCCCCGTCCGGTGGCGGCCGGAGGCGCCAGCGACACGCTCCGTCGATACTCAGAGATCCAGAGATGCCGCCGACCAGTCTTCCAGCGGGGTAAACCGGGTGGTGTCCAGATCGAACCCGTAACCGAACGGCGAATCCACCACGCTGCCGATATCCAGCCGGCCGCCCCGCACGTCCAGCGTCGGATATCCGGCTTCGTGACGGCGGTAGAGCGCGCCATGATGCCGGAGAACCTGCGCCTGTACGTCCTGCGGATACATGCTCAGCCCGGTGAAATAATGATGCCCGTTGCGCTCGGTATGCCCCACGCCGAGGCTCGCGGCCACCGCCAGGTCCTGCAGCAGCGCGACCGGGCCGACGTTTCCCAGGTCCTCGCTGCTCAGAACGTATTTCCGGCCGGGGTCCTTCTTACGTCTGTTGGCGATAAGACAGGCGCTGGCGACGCCCTTGAAGATCCCCTTGCAATTCTTGTGACTGGTTCCCGCGTATCCCAGTTCCAGGGCCTCCGCGGCGCTGTTCAGCGTCCCGTCGGACTCGTCGATAATCATCGGCGGGCGTCCCGGCCAGTCGCGCAGCGCGTCTCCCACCCCCGCACCGAGGGCGACGTCCCGCCTCAGCGGCTGCTCCACAAACAACAGCCGTTCCATGAATCCGTCGAGCAACGGATCCCCCCCAATCGCTTCCCACAGCGCGCGGAACGGATCGATTTCGGCGTATTGCTCGTTCCCGTCCAGCGTAAACGCGTAGCCGGATCCGGAATGTCGCTCCATCAATGCGGCGATGTCCCTCAACCTTTCCGCGTCCCGATCCGAATCCCCGCACAACTTGATTTTAAGGTGCGACAGACCGTACGCCTGTATGCCGGATTCGAGTGATTGCGGCAGTCCGTCGTCCACGCGTTCGTCCGCCGGGACGTCCGCGTCTGTCAGGGGATCGGTCAACCCCACGGTATGGCGCGCCAGTATCGATCTGCTCGCACGTTCGGGCAGCAGTGACCGGGGCTCGGATCCCTCCAGATCGGGCTGTATCTCTCCCAGCCGAACACCGAATAAATCCTCTCGCAACGCAACCTCGAACGGGGATCCGGCCGCCCTGCAGAACGCGTCGATAAGCGCACGCTCCACGAGGCTCACGCCAAAACCCCACAGCAATGGCGGGTACGGTGTGGATGCAGCCCACTTCTCCTGATTGTTGTAGATTTTCCGCCAGAAATCAAAGACGGATTCCGCCGGATCCGCCGCCAGAGCCAGCCGGCACGCCTGCCGGATGACCGCCAGCATTTCCTCGAGGTCATCCTCGAACGACGCCTCGGGGTTCTTGGTAAACCATTTGGGCGGGAGCCCGTCCGCGGCGAGGCCAACCTCCCGGCGTCCGTCGATCTCCGCGGTCACCCGGACGAACAGATGGGGCACGGCGACGAGAGACGCGATGCCGTATCGGAAGGGCATTCGCGCTCTCATATTCAGGACGTTCAGGTCGATTTCCTTTATCGCGATCGACATAATCGCTCAATCCCCCTCCAGGCCGATCACGCGCACCGCGTTCCGATGCAGAATGTCCTCTAATGCCTCCGGATCGTTTACCATCTGTCTGAGGAAGGGCAGACTCTTCGCCGCAAAACATCCCGGCGGATAGTCGGTTCCCTGTCCATCCACACACGGACAATCCGTGGCGAACAGCAGCTTCCGCCGGTGGCGCATCAGAAAGTCCCTGCCGAACGCCTCGTCCCGGGTGATGGCCCCCAGTCCCGACCCGGCCGAGAGGTCCGCGTACACGTTCCCGTAATCGGACAGCAGCCGGTCCGCCAGTCCGCCCCGGACTACCGGCCCCGTGGGGTACAATGTCTCCTCCGGCGGCGGGACGTCGGCGCTGATATTGGCCCACCAGGACTGCGCGTGTCCAATGAACCTGATGTCCCGGAACTTGCGCACCAGCGTCTCCAGATGCGCGATTCTCTGGTTGTAACCCGAGCTTCCCTCCTGAAAATGCCAGGTGACGGGCCAGCGCATCTCGTTGCAGAAAGCCAGGACGCGCTCCAGACCGGGATGGTTCAACGGCACGTGCTGTTTCTGTTCCCCGTATCCCTTGAACATACCCGTTGCGGCGCGTCGCTCGAGCTCCGCAACCGCGTCGTCCCGCGTCACGTCCACGTGGCAGAACGGAATGACTCTGTCCGGGTAGCGCTCATACGCCTGAACCACGGTTTCGGTGAGCCATTCGTACTCCCTGTCGGCCGTCTCGATCGGAAGAAATACGGCTTTCTCCGCCCCGATACCGTCGATATGCCGGATCGTATTCTCGATACTCCTGCCCAGATGTCCTATATGCAGATGGGCATCGATCATCGGTTCAACACCTCCTTCAACCGACGGCCGACGATTTCTTCCTCGCCGGGCGCCAGAGTCATCGGATCCACCACAATACCCTGCCCGCTTGAACGGACCACGACCGGCGGCTCTCCTTCCCGCATCGCCCGAATCACCCGGAGGGTTTCAGATTCATCGAGATCGACATACGCCCTGGGGGCGAAATCGGGAGAAGCCTGCTGGCCCTCGCCCAGTACGTATGACGCGGCGCCCGGTAACCCGCCCACCAACTCCACCACCCGCTCCGCCTGCCGGTACCAGTTTTTCCGGTCCTGCTCGTCGCTGCCCGCCAGAAACAGATCGACCGCGGCCAGCAGCCCGAGGATTTCTTCCTTGCCCACCTTCATGCCGCGCCCTACCGCGCTGAAGGGGCTGGCATTCAACCGGACCGCGTCCACGTAATCGCCCTTTCCCAGAACCAGACCCGCGCATTGGGGCCCACGCAGACCCTTGCCGCCGCTGAAGACAGCCAGGCTCGCGCCGACGTCGACAATCTCTGTCAGATTCGTCCTCGGCGGAAGCTGCGCGGCGGCATCGACCACGACCGGGACCCCCATCCGGTCGGCCCCGCCAACCACCTCTTCGAGCTGCGACTTGCTCTGCATGCCCAGGAAATGCACGACCGCCGCTGTCCGCTCCGTAATCCCGTCCAGAACGTCACCGGCCGTGACTTCCGTCCTGCTGCCCACCCGCACCAGCTTTCCGCCGCAAATCTCGATACCCTGATGAATATAGGTATGGGAGTCCACGAGACTGACCACGAACTCGTTCCGCCAGCCGTGGGTATGCGGCAGCGCCCGGACCCTTTCCGCGTCCGTACCCGTCAGACAGGCTGCCGCCGACAGCTGCATGCCGCTTGCAGCGCCGCACGACACGAATGCCGCCTCGACGCCGATTTTCCCCGCCAGGTATCGTCCCGCCCCTTCGTTCAGTTCCGGAAGATCCACGAACGCTCCCGCCGCCTCCTTCATGGCATCCAGCACTTCGGGCGGCATCAGACTGCCGCCGAGGGTCGTTATCGTTCCGCTGGCGTTGATGATCGGTTCAACCCCCAGGTCCCTGTAGTTGATCATGTTCTCCTCTGGTATTTGCGGTGCACCAGGCTGTGTCTGCAGGTACGCCATTCACGACGAAGGAACGTATACAGAATGCCTGCCACTTACGCGTAAGGGAACTTCCGATTCCTGTCGGCCCTGGACAGTTCGGCCAGAAACCTGCCCGTGCCCTCGATGCTCGAATCGATAACGATCCTGCCCTTTTCCCGGGAAGCACGGCTTGCGTCTCCGCCGGCGGACGCCGGCATGTAGAGATGCCACGGCCTGACGAAATCCACCTGGAACTCCGTAAGGACCTCCAGCGCCGGACGCATCCGCGGATTGTCGCCGATTTTCGCCTCATGGACGAGGTCGGGGCGCAGGTAGAGCATTTGAGACGTCTCCTCCTCGCCCGCGTGGTCGCTCGGCTTCTCGCAGACCTGCCGCGCCTCCCGCGACGCGCAGGAAGACGCCTGTATCATGCAGACGAATGCGCCGTCTTCGGCGGCCAGGTCGCGCATTGCCGCCCGGATCACGTCCGGATTGCCTCCATGGGCGTTGACGAATACGACCTTTTCGATACCGTCCGCCTCACACATGTTTACGAGGTCTTTCAACATGGACATAAACGTAGACACCTGCATACGGCATGCGAAAGGAAAGGCGCGAAAGTTGTTGTTCAGGCTGACGCGGACGGTGGGCAGACAGACCACACTGCCGCCCTGTCCGTTCGCTGCGCGGGTGGCACCGTATGCAATTGCCTCGGCGCGATAGCTGTCCGTTCCATACGGCAGCGCCGGCCCGTGCGGTTCCGTTGATCCAATCGGAATCACGGCAACGTCCGGCTTCAGTACACGGACCTGGTCGATCGTCATTTCTTCCAGAATTCCGGAAAAACGCTCCGCCATATCATCCCCCTGACAAGTAATGGCGAGCACAAGATAGGCCCGCGTCTCCACCCTGTCAAGACGTCGCGGATCGGGGGCTTGCGCGGCTTCTGTCCGTGCGCCAAAAGCGCTTTTACTCAAAGACTTTTGCTTGACCCTGATTTCCGGATTCGGTAAATTGAGGCGGTTTCCGGCGGTGCGGGGCGACGGCGTTGCGAGCCGGAAATCCAGGGGAATACAGCCAGGAGCGTACGTCGCATGGGCAACACGTTCGGCCACCTCTTCCGCATCACCACGTGGGGCGAGTCTCACGGCGGCGGCGTGGGCGTTGTAATTGACGGGTGCCCCGCCAATCTCGAAGTAACCCCGGAGGAGATCCAGGCCGAACTGGATCGGCGCAGACCCGGCCAGAGCAGGATTACCACCCAGCGGAAGGAAGAAGACCGCGTCGAAATCCTGTCAGGAGTGTTCGACGGCAAGACCCTTGGCACGCCAATCTCGCTGCTTGTCCGGAACAGAGACGCCCGATCCAGAGACTATGAGGAAATGCGGGTAAAATACCGGCCGTCCCACGCAGACTTCACCTACCAGACAAAATACGGAATCCGGGACTGGAAGGGCGGCGGACGGGCCAGCGCGAGAGAGACCATCGGCCGCGTGGCTGCCGGAGCGATCGCCCGAAAAATTCTGCAACTGGCGCATGGCGTGGAGATCCTGGCCTTTGTCAAATGCGTACGCAACCTGACGGCGGAGGTAGACCCCGATCGGGTCACGCGGGACCGGATCGAATCCAACATCGTCCGCTGCCCCGATTCCGATATGGCCGACCGGATGATCGAACAGATCGAACAGGCACGCAAAGCCGGCGACTCCCTCGGCGGCGTTGTGGAAGCCGTAGCCCGCAACGTGCCGCCCGGTCTCGGGGAACCCGTATTCGACAAACTGGAAGCCGACCTTGGCAAAGCCATCCTTTCTCTGCCAGCCTGCAAGGGATTTGAAATCGGATCCGGTTTTGCAGGCACGAAACTCACCGGTTCCAGCCACAACGATCCATTCTACAACGACGGAGAAAGGATACGCACGCGCACCAATCGTTCAGGCGGTGTCCAGGGCGGCATCTCCAACGGCGAGAATATTGTGGTCCGCGCCGCATTCAAACCCACCGCAACCATCCTCAGGACTCAGGAGACCGTTGATATCCAAGGCAACCCCGCCACGCTGTCGGGCCGAGGCCGCCACGATCCCTGCGTCCTGCCCCGCGCGGTGCCGATGGTCGAATCCATGATCGCACTCGTCCTGGCCGACCACCATCTGCTCCATTTGGCCCGATGCGGAACCGGAGCGACCTGATCCGGATTCCCGACGCCTCATTTTGTTCCGATGGCTGACAGTTTATTAACTATGGATCCACGGATCTTCACATGTATTAAAAACGGCCGCCCTCGCGTCTATCGCTTTCCCTGGAGAAACTTCACACACCTTCTTCGGCACAGGGCATCGCATGGTGAAGATCGCGCGGCCATCATCTTCCGCGACCTGGACCGCGAAGAACGGTCCATTATAACGTACGGAGACCTCAGCCGGCGGACGGCCGCACTGGCATGCCGGCTTCACGTTGACTATGGCATCGGCCCGGGAGACCGGGTATCGCTGGCCATGCCCAACTGTCCCGATATTCTTCTGATCACTCTGGCCCTCTTCCGTCTTGGCGCGACCGCGGTCCCGCTGGATCTCAGGCGCGACGCGGCGGAACGGAAACGGTTCAAGCTCGAAGACTCCCGCGCCAGATTGCTGTGCGTCCTCCCGGATCACCTGGATTCCGAACGGAAAATCGCTCAGACAGTCCCGATTGTGGCCACGGACAGCCTTCTGTCGGGTGACGGGGATCGGCCCGCAGACTTCGAACCGGAATGGAGCGGAGACCCCCTCCGGGAACAGGCGACCGGAGTCATTCTCTACACATCCGGAACAACCGGCAAGCCCAAGGGCGTCCTGCTCACACGCCAGAGCATTGTGAGTAATGCGGACGGCATCGGCCGGTGGCTGTATTTCGACGACAGCGAACGCCTGAGCCTGGTCCTGCCGCTGCATCACGTGAATTCAACCGTGTTCTCCATCGCGCTGTTCATGGCCGGCGGAACGCTCATTCTCAACTCCCGCTACAGTGCCACCAATTTCTGGCCCGTGATCGCAGACGAGAAAGCCACTTCAAGCAGCATTGTTCCAACGATATTGCGAGACCTTCTTGCAAACGCCGACGCGTTCGACGCGGCCGCACACGACATTTCCGCGCTGAAGAAGATAATGATCGGCAGCGCACCCGTCCCCGCGGGCCCCGCCGTCCGGTTCCACGATCGATTCGGGGTGCGCCTGATCCAGGGGTACGGCACCACCGAAGTCAGCCTGCGGGTGACCGGCGTTCCGCCCGACCTGCCCGATGAAGAATACAGGGAGGCTCTGGAACAGAACGCCGCCGGGGTTGAACTGGAAAACAACAATATCCGCCTCGAAGGCGATCCCCCGCCCGGCGAACCGGGTGAGATTCTGGTTCGCGGGCCCGTCGTGTCAGGCGGCTACCTCAACCAGCCCGCAGCCACGGAGGAAGTCTTCCGGAAAGGCTGGTTTCACACCGGAGATATCGGCTACCGGCGCGCCATCGGCGGGCGGGATTACTACGTTGTCCACAGCCGAAAGAAGGAAATTGTCATCAAGGGCGGCGTGAACATCTCGCCGATAGCGGTTGAAAACGCCCTTGTGGAAGCCTTTCCCGAACTCGCCGCTGCCTACGTTACGGGCCTCGCGGACGAACGCTGGGGACAGGAGGTGTGCGCCGTGCTCGTCTTTCGCAACGGCATGGCGCCCGAAATCCAGGAGGAAGCCGCCCGACGTATACTCAACGCGGGAAGAGCGGGGACTGTAGCGAACCTCAGCCCCTTCGAAGCACCCTTCAAAACCATTCCGTTCGATCCGGACCGCCTGCCAATGACTTCTACGGGAAAGGTTCAGCGCAGCGTTTTGAAGGAAGTCCTGCAGGAAATGGTGGACAGGGCCGAGGCATAATTGGGCGGGTCCCGTAAATCACGGCATGCGGATGCCGGCCTGGCGCAGGCTTTCAGCAGGAACCCGGGGATGCTTCGGTAAACCCGCCGCCACGTCACTTAATCAACAGAGGAATTGCATGTCACGAAGAATCCTGTTGTCCGCCAACATGCGGAACCCCGAATTCAACTCGGAAAGCCGCCGGAAGGGACTCGATGGGCTGGCCAGGTTTGCAAGCGTGGATTACTACTCGGGCGAGTTGACGGATGACGAAGCCGCCGGCGTGGTTGGCGTTATCGCGAGTTCCTCGCGTATTCACGAAGGCTTCTACGAAGCCGCGACGGGCTTGCGAATCATCTCCAGATGGGGCGTTGGCTACGAGAAAGTAAACCTCGAGGCTGCCACGCGGCACGGCGTGATCGTCACCATTGCCCCGGAACACATGGTCACGGTGGCCGAATACGCCATTGCCCAGTGGATGGCGACGTTGAAGCGAGTCTACACCCTGAACCGACTCTCCCACAACGGCGACTTCTCTCTCATCAGGACCTACGAAGCCGCTGAAACCACGCTTGGCCTTTACGGATTCGGCCGCATCGGTCAGGCCGTCGCCGAGCGCGCGAAACCGCTCCTGGGTGACAAGGGGCGCCTGCTCGTCTACGACGTCCGCCCGGACATCGCCGAACTCGCGGCACGATTCGGGGCGGAGCCTGTAGGCGATCCGATCGACCTGTTCAGGGAGTGCGACACCGTCTCCCTGCACGTGTCCGGCGCGGACACCATCGTCACTTACGATCTGCTGTGCGCCATGCAGCCCCACGCCTCCCTCGTCAACCCCTCCAGGGGCACTCTGGTGGACGACGTCGCCGTCAACCGCGCCATTGTGGAAGAGCGACTCTGGTACTACGTGGTAGACGACCCGGTGGACGGCCCGCGAGCCATCCATAAGGGGCATCCGCGTATCATCTGTACCAATCACAACGCCGGCATGACCGACGCTTCGGCTGTACGCCTGGACCACAGGACCTTCGGCCAGGTTGCCGACGCCCTGGAGGGTCGGCAACCCGCGCACATTATCAATCCGGACGTTCTGGACCACCCCAGGGTCAGATCCTTCCTTGGCAGGAGCTAGTGTTCTGTCCCAATAATATCTTACTATTTTTCCGCAGATTCATCCCGTCTCGCTGCGTTGCCATCGCTCGCCGACCGTGCCGGGTCGGAGGTGCCTTGCGAGCCGGGCGACTCTGCGGCCGAATTCGGGCAACTTATTTTTGGGACAGAACACCATGCGCCGTCGACATCCAGGCTCTGACGACGGATAGTGAGTCCATCTGACCCCGATCGCTACTGCCATGCGCGGCATTTTCTCCATTCTCTTTCGTCTTCCCCAATACGTCAGACTCTCCTGGCGCCTGATGAAAGATCCGCGCGTTCCGTGGTACAGCAAACTGCTTGTCTGCCTCATCATTCTCTACGGAATCTCTCCGGTGGACCTGTTACCGGAAGCATTGTTTCCCCACCTGGGTTATGGCGAAGATATTCTGTTGTTCCTGCTGGCGCTGCAGCAGCTGATCAGAAGCAGTCCGACGGACGTCGTTACCGGGCACGCCAGTGATATTGCCGAAGAGAAACGTCGCCGCAACGAAGACCGTCCGGGCGCGGCGACATGACGTTTGCCCCTGTAGACATGGAAATCAACCCATCCAGACGTGCGGCGATAAAACAGGACCTGCTTGCCTGGTATCGACAGGAAAAGAGGGATCTTCCGTGGCGCGATACGACCGATCCATACCGCGTCATGCTCTCCGAGTTCATGCTTCAGCAGACACAGGTCGAGACCGTTATTCCCTATTACAGGCGTTTCCTGAGAGAATTTCCAACCGTTCAGGCTCTCGCCGGAACGCCGCGGGACCGTGTTCTCAAGGCCTGGGAGGGCCTTGGGTACTATACCCGCGCACGAAATCTGCACAAAACGGCCCGGTTCATCGTTGACAGATATGACGGCGCCGTGCCGGATGCCTATGACGAACTCGCCTCTCTGCCCGGCTTTGGCCCCTACACCACGGCCGCGGTCCTGAGCATTGCCTACGACCGGGATTACGCCGTACTCGACGGCAACGTCATCCGTGTACTGTGCCGCCTCTTCGGAATCCGGGACGACACCGGGCAAACCCGCATCAGGGCGATGCTCCAGAATCTCGCGGACAACCTGCTGCACCGCGGCGACGCCGGTGAGCACAACCAGGCGATAATGGAACTTGGCGCAACGGTCTGCCGCCCGCGAGCGCCCCGCTGCGGTTCCTGTCCCGTAAACGATCATTGCGCCGCATTTCGCGCCGGCAACGCGGATTCGCTCCCGGTCAGAGCGCCAAAGAAACCGCGTCCGCATTACATCCTGGGGGTTGGAATTGTATCCCGCAACAACAGCGTGCTGATTGCGCGGCGGCCGGAAAACGGGCTTCTCGGCGGGCTCTGGGAATTTCCCTCAGCCCGTCAGATGAAGGAAGAGTCCCTTAGCGAAACGTGTATTCGCGCCGTACGTGAGGCGACCGGCGTCGACGCGGCCGTTCGGAACCGGTTCAGGACCGTCAGACACGCGTTTACCCACTTCAGCGTGACCATGCACGCCTTTCAATGCGACTACGGGGGCGGCGAGGCACGCGCGGTCAATTGTTCCGACGTGAGATGGGTCGCGCCCGACAGTCTCGAGGATTATGCCTTCTCCAGGGCGAACCGGAAACTCATCGAATACATGGACGGTATTGAACTCCTTTGAGAGAAGCGATCATGCCACAGACGTTTATGGACCTGACCGGCCGCGTTGCCATCGTCACCGGCGCCGCCAGGGGCATCGGATCCGCGATCGCGGAACGCCTGGCGACCGCAGGCGCAACCGTGGCCATTGCGGATCTCGACCCCCCGGCCGCCCCGACTTCCTCCATCAGCCTCGCTCTGAAGGCGGATGTCTCAAGCAGCGAGGATGTGACCCGCCTGGTGAAAACCGTTCTGGACCGCCTCGGTCAGATCGACGTCCTGGTCAACAATGCCGGTGTTGTCGGTCCGGAGGCGCCGGTGCGGGATTTGAGCGAAGCGGACTGGGACCGCGTGATGAACACCAACGTCAAGGGCGTCTTCCTCTGTTCGCGCGCGGTCATTGGACACATGGCGGAACGCAAAAAGGGTGCGATCGTCTCCATCGCCTCAATCTCCGGCAAAGAGGGAAACGCCAATATGGCGGCCTACTCGGTCTCCAAAGCCGGAGTCATCTGTTTTACAAAGGCGCTGGCAAGGGAGGTGCTGGACGACAATATTCGTGTCAACTGCGTCGCGCCGGCACTCATCGAAACCGAAATGACCCTGAGCCTGGATCCGGATCGAGCCGCCTTTCTAACGTCCAAAATACCGATGGGTCGGCTGGGCAAACCCGACGAGGTTGCCGCATTGGTACACTTCCTGGCGTCCGACGAGGCCACCTTTACAACGGGTCAGTGTTACGATGTCAGCGGCGGACGGGCCACGTACTGAACGGCGTTCCCGCATGGGTAAATGAAAGGCCCGGACGGTTGTCCGGGCCTTTTCGCGTTCAACCTCGATGGGCCGCGCTAACCCAGCGGCTGGGCAGTCCAGACCTCGCGCAGATAGACAATGAGGGCGGCGAACAACGTGACGACAATCGCAACGGCAACGGCCAGCAGCACCAGGAACACCCTCGAGGGTGGACGCCTGGGGTCGCCCGGCGGATACGATTTGAAAGGATCGGGGTCCATTTTATCCTTCCGCCCCATCCCGGGGGCCGTCGGCAGGGCCGGTCGCAGAAGGCTGGGCGCGCTACATCCTGATTGCCTCAACGGGGTCCAGCGCAGCGGCGTCTCTGGCAGGGAACAGCGTGAACAGATAACAGATCAACGTGGCGGAAGCCGAGATCGCCAGAAAATCAGACGCCTGCATCTCCACGGGCAACGCCTGGGTGATCAGGACGTCTCCAGGAATCTTCAAAAATTCGTACCTCTGCTGCGCCCAGCACAGGGAAAGCCCCAGCAGATTGCCAAGCAACACGCCGGACAGACCCACAGCCAGTCCCTGCCAGGTAAATATCCGTCCAATCCGGTGCGGCGGTACCCCAAGGGCCTTCAGAATACCAATCTCCCGTCGCCTTTCCGCTACGTTCATCGTCAGTACGCTGACGATGTTGAAGCCGGCTACGACAACGATCAGCCCGATACCCAGAAAACTCGCCCACTTCTCCAGGTGAATCGAAAAATACAGATTGCCGTGGTCCCGCATCCACGGATGCACGGCAAGCGCCGGATCCAGCCGCCTGGCCGACTCCTCAACAACCGCGCTGGTTTCCTGCGCCCGGAACGCATCGTCGAACCGGAGGCGGACGCCTGTAATGTGGCGCTCCCAGCCCAGATCCCTTCGGGCCGCCGCAAGCGAAACAAAGGCCAGGCCGCTATCGAAATCCGGGTTGCCCGAGCTGAAGATGCCGGTGACCACGTACCGTCGGAACCGCGTCTGCGCGGCGAAAATCTCTTGCGGCAGAATCCAGAGATGCACTTCCGATCCCACCCGTACGCCCAACTGATCGGCGAGATAGCGCCCGATCACGATCCCGTATACCCGCCCCCGGCCTTCCGACTCCCGGGGACCCAGATCCAGCGCGCCTCCCCAGATATAGTCCGACAAATCGCTTACCGCCTCCAATCCGTCCGGCGTTACCCCCCGCACCATCACACCCGCGCTATATACCTCGTCGTCGAAGGACCGGTGCAACAGTGCGCCTTCCGAAGCCACAAACGGAGAAACGGCAGTAACCTGAGGATGGGCGTACAGCACGTTCAGCAGTTCCTCAGGGTCCTCGATCCGCTGCCCCGCCTCCTTCCTCACCGTCGCATGCGCGTTCACGCCCAGCAACCGGTCCCATACCAGCGTTGAGAAGCCGTTCGACACGGACAACACGATCACCAGCGCCGCCACGCCCAGCCCCACCCCCGCAGCCGCCACCATCACCGTAAACGAGACCCGCTTCCGGCGCCGCATCGAGCGAAGATACCGTCGTGCAATCAAAAACTCATACATCGCCGATCCCCCGTCCGGATTGGAAGACACCGTCAGCGACCACGCGACTGCCCCGGCGTGCCCGGTTCCCGAAAGCCGCCGTGCGCCGTCGATCACTCATAGCGGATTGCATCCACCGGATCCAGGGCCGCCGCATCCCGGGACGGAAAAAGGCTGAAAAGGTAACAGATCAGAACGGCGCACAGGGATACAAGTCCAAAATCCCCGGGGCGCATCTCCACCGGCAATGAACTGACGTAATAGACCTCTCCCGGAACCCGAATCACTTCGAACCGCTCCTGAATCCAGCATAGCGCGAACCCGAGCAGATTCCCCAACGCGATTCCCGACACGCCCACAACCACGCCCTCGAGGGTAAAAATCCGCCCTATTCGCCGCGGGATCATTCCAATTGCCTTCAGGATTCCGATTTCCCGTCGACGGTCCGTGACGTTCATCGTCAGAATACTGATGATGTTGAACCCCGCCACAACCACGATCAGACTCAGAATCAGGAAAAACGTCCACTTCTGCAACTGGATCAAAACGTAGAAATTCCCGAAGTTTCGCGTCCATGAAGAGGCAAAAAGACCGGGATCCGTCTCACGCAGGAGCTGTCTGAACGTCGCACCCAGCCGGTCGGCTGCCATCGGATCCTGCAATCGCAGTCGAATACCGGTTACGGCGTCCTGCCAGCCCAGGTCCCGCCTCGCAGCGGCGAGCGAGATATAAACGAGCCGGGAATCAAACTCGAAATAACCCGTGTTGAAGACCCCGGTCACCCGGTAACGCTGCCAGCGGCGTCCGCGTCCGCCGAAAACATCCTTAGGTACCAGGCCCAGGTACAGGTCGTCCCCCGGGCCCGCATCCAGTCTTTGCGCCAGGACCTGGCCTAACAGCATACCATGGACCGCCCGCGAACCCGTTTCCTCACGTGGACCGAGATCTATTGCTCCGTCCCGGATGTATGCGCCAACGTCACTGGTTCGGACAAAGGCCGACGGGTCCACACCTCGCACCAGAACACCCGACTTTACCACGCCCGCAGCGGCCGTTTTCCTGAAAACAAAACCCTCTGCGTGTATAAATGGAGACGCCGCAAGCACTTCAGGTTGGTCTTCCAGCGTGCGGAGCACGGGCCCATAGTCCGCAATGGGCTTGCGATAGGACCTGCGCACGGTCACGTGCGCATTCACGCCCAGCAGACGCTCGCGAATCATATTGGTGTAACCGTTCATGACGGACATCACGACCACCAGCGACGACACACCCAACGCCACGCCGACGGCCGCGATACAAATCGTAAATGAGATTCGCCTCCTGGCGCGCAAAGACCGGAAATGTCTGCGCGCGATCATGAACTCAGGGTTCATCCACTGCTCCCTCCGAGTCGGTCGACCCCCGGGCTATGAAAGGGCGGGCCTCACCCTGTCCACAAACAAAAAAACCGGATCTGAAAACGCACTGCTGTTCAGATTCGGAATATGCGGTTTTGTTGTCCACCCGGCGCCGGAGCAACGCGTGAACATCTGTTCGACCGTGGAAAGCGAATTCAGTTCAATCCGCGAAGACGGTTTCTCAAGAGCGCAGCCTGTTCGTAACGCTCATGGGCGACCGCCGTCTGAATCTGTGCCAGAAGGTCTTCCTTTACTGGGGAGGGAAATTTCCGCAGTATCTCTTCCTCCCAGTCTTCCAGGGTGCGAAGCTCATCGCTGGATTCGAGCGAGTCCGGTTCCCCTGACCCGATCAGGAAGCTCCGAATTTCCTCGATCCCCTCCCGCACTACCTCCAGCGCCCCCTCGGAATCTCCGTTCTGCAGACATATTTCGCCCTTGGACCTGGTATGCACCATTAGTACGCATGTTCTTGAACGCTCGAATTCACACTTGATCTCTTCATCGCCGGCAAAGGTCCTCACCAGATCCAGCAACGCCAGATTATGCGCGGTGTCTCTCAGAACCCCTTCGTAATCGCCCAGGTGCATCAGACAGACGTACCGCTGATAGAATAGTACGCCCTCCGTCCACAACACGTTGCATGCCTGTTCATCCAGCCGGTATCCTTCGTCTGAACCGTGTTGCCGGCGGTGTGCTTCCAGCCGATCGAGGTACGCATCGAGGGCCGACTCATATCCTTTGGGTGACTTGCCGTCGGGGCGACCGGTCATTTCCATCTGCAGGAGGCCCAGTTCGAAGCGGACCTGAAGCTTTTCCCGTCCGTCGATTCCCACGATCTTTCTGGCACAGGTCTTCTGAGGATCGAAGATCCAGCGCTTGAAAATCGGTGACAGATCCTTCTCCATGGAAGACTCCCGCATGAACGACACGATCAACGTGGGGTTTTCGTTAGAAGCTGTTTTAGAATTACCGGTGAGTGTACCGAGC
Source organism: Candidatus Latescibacterota bacterium (assembly GCA_021295655.1). Lineage (GTDB taxonomy): Bacteria > Latescibacterota > UBA2968 > UBA2968 > JAAXHE01. The sequence continues at coordinate 10,646 of JAGWBX010000041.1, read as the reverse complement.
GCGAGCGAAAAAGTGGCGGATGAGAGGCACGAGGGGGGCGCAGCGCCGACGGGAAAATCCGCCAATGAGAGGCGAGCGAGCGCAGCCTCGACCTCTTAAGACGGGTGGGTTTGACCAACGCCGACCGGCGCTCTTGCAGCCGCTCGAAGACCGCCGGGAATTCTGGAACAGCTTCTTGGACCCCGTCTTCGAAGAATATACAAATGGCCGTCGAAAGTCAACCCGATTCGCCGGACCCCTGACGGGCGCGATCCGGAATATGCGTTATGAAGCCGTTTTCCTTGACAAGCAATTTTCAGCTCTGTATTTTCCGCGCCCGTGAACCATTGTTCGACGACTGACGTCAATCATAAACCTTCTTTTTTTGGAAAGTCGAAGTATCCCGGCGCAAAATGCGAATCGGGACACCTTCAACTGTCCGGACCCGCTATGGAGCACGTCGAAGGCATTGTCATTCGGGAACAACGCAGGCACTACTACGTCGCCGCCGGAAACCGTGTGGTGGACTGCGCTGTCTCCAGCAAATTGAGAAAACAGCTTCAATACCCCGAAGCGGCGCCCGGTTCTCGGAGAAAGCGGGTACAGGCCGTTCGCCGCACGCGCGTCGTGGATCCCGTTGCCATAGGAGATCGGGTACGCATCGATACAGGCGAAGGGAATACAGGTCTGATCCGTGAAATTCTGCCGCGGCGAAACAAGATATCCAGAAGGGCATCCGGCACTTCACGGAAAGAACAGATCCTGGCCGCCAACATAGACCGGCTCATGCCGGTTTTTTCAGTGGCAGAACCGCCGCCGGACTGGCGCATGCTCGACCGTATGCTGGCCGTTGCGGAATGGTGCGAGGTCCCGGTCGCCATCTGTTTCAACAAACTGGACCTGCCCTGTCCGGCCGCGTTCGAGACGTTGGCATCGATCTACGAACAAATCGGTTATACGGTTGTGTTCACGAGCATCATTTCCGACAGAGGCAAGGAAATGTTCCTGAGCCTCCTGAGGGATCGGATTTCGCTCTTCATGGGGCCGTCGGGGGTGGGCAAATCCAGCCTGCTCAACTGGCTGCAGCCTGGCCTCGAGTTGAGGACGAGGGAAGTCAGCGAAACCACCGGGGAAGGCCGTCACACGACCACCCACACGGAACTCGTGGAACTCGAAGCAGGCGGCCTGGTCGGCGATTTGCCGGGCATGAGGGAATTTCACCTGTGGGATGTCGATTCTGAAGAAATCCCCGGGCTCTTTCCCGAATTCCGGAATCTGCCCGGACATTGCCGTTTTAGAAACTGCACCCACGTCGGCGAGCCGGGATGCATCGTCAAGGATGCAGTGGACAGCGACGAAGTTTCCCGCGAGCGATACGAATCCTACCTCCATCTCCGAAAGAATCCCTGAAGCGACATGGAAACCGTGGTTCGGGCCGTATTACTGCGTTGCGCTCCCTCCCCGAATCCCCCGATTCGACGCGGTCGCGTGCCTTGTCTGCGGCCACAATGCCTCGCCTGCAGAGCGCCTTTTTCAACGGACTGCTAACCGAATCTTTCCCTCAGCTGTCGCGAGGCTCTTGCCTCATTACGCAATTTGGCGAAAGCCTCTTCAACGGGGATCTCCGCCGCGTTGCCCGGCGCAAAACCGCAGTCGGGATTCAGAACGATCTGTTCAGGGCGCAGGAATTCCAGAGCCTTTTCCACCCGATGCACAATCCCGGCAACGGGATCGATGTCTGGCGACCTGCAATCCACGCAACCCAGTCCCACCTGCCGGTCTTGCGGGATCTGCTCCAATACGTCCATATCACCAGCGGCGGGGACGGTAAATTCCATCACGTACTGATCCACGTTCAACCGCATCAGGGCGGGCAGAATCGGTCCGTATCCACCCTGACCGACCCAGCCGGCCCGGCCCTTGTTTCTCCGGCACAGATGCACGGCCACGGCCAATCCGTCAACACCGTCCACAATCTGGTTCAGGAGATCCACGCAGAGGTCCACCTCCTGGTCCGGATTCTCGTACCTCCCGCGCACACCGGGATCCACGAACAGACAGAGATGCGGATCGTCGAACTGGACCACGTCGGCGCCCGCGTCGCGCAGCAGCAGCAGTTCTCCCCGCAGAATCGGCACCAGCGCGCGCATAAACGCCTCGCGCGTGGGATACGCGTCAGACGAACGTTGCGGATGCCACATCCGCTGGCCCAGCAGGTATGGAGAAGGCAGGCACACCTTGATCGCTTTACCGGTCCGCGCCTTCAGGTATTTCGCCTCGGCTGCGGCAAGCCCCGTCCGTTTCGCTTCCACGGGTTCCACCACCGTGTGCCACCATAGTCCTTCCTTCCGTTCGCGCACGAACCCGTCCGCGACATCAGCTATAATGCCGATATAGGACCGACGGCGGTACTCACCGTCCGAGACGATGTCCAGCCCGGCCGCTTCCTGCAACGCCAGAACGTAGTCCACGGCGGCATCCATCCGAACGGAAAACTCGTCGGGGTCTTCGGGCGCCTTACCGGGATCCAGCAGGTCCCGCACAAACTGCGACCGCGGCATGCTCCCGACTACGCCTGCAGGGAATAGAATCCGGTTGCTTTTCAAACTACCATTCCTCCCGCGCAATTCGGAAATCCTGATTCGTATCGATCTCCATGTACCCGCCGTCCGTCTCCATCAGATGGATCGGGACCGCCGCGTCGAGCATCTCCTGGTACAGGTCGATCAGATACGCTCTCTGAAAGGTGACGGCCGATTGAAACGGTCTGCCGTTGTACAACGTCCTGGCCCGGTGATAGGCTTCCCGTAACTGTACGGTCCCGTCTCGTCCGAAACGGGCGATACCCGTGTATTCGCCATGGGCGATTTCGCCGGGTACGTTCCTTCCGATCGTGACCACCCGGTTGCCCACACTGGCAATCTTCTCCGCATCGGTCTCGGGATGTTCCGTCCGTTTCCGATATCGCTCACGCCAGGCGGTGTCGCAAACCAGCGTGATCTCGTGCATACTGCCCATCAGACTCGCGACAATCTCAGGTCTGTAGAGAATATCCGAATAGGCGCAGACGAAGCCATCGTCCATATGGAATTCCGCGTGCATCAGCGACATCAGGATATTGTTATTTGGCCAGTCCGCGTTGTGACAATACGTAAGGCCGGGATACTGGGTCTGCACCTGCTCGATGCGGTAGCCGCCCACGAACACGATATCGTGCAGGCCGGCCGAACGCAATGCGTCGAGACCCCAATCCAGGATGCGCCTGCCCTTCACTTCTGCAAGACATTTGGGCGCGTTTTTCGTGTGCGGCATCAATCGAATGCCTCGCCCCGCACCGATGATGATCGCTTTCAACGTCGGGAATCCTCCCGCGAAACGGCTTCCGAAAAAATCCGGGGAAAAAATAACGCCAGAAAACGACCGGCGTCCACGTCCAGCGCGCATCTTATCGGCAATCCCTTGCGGTTCCCTTCCGTCGTGAACAACCGCCGGTCCGCCACCACCTGTCCCGCGGTGAGATCACCCCCGGTTTCCACGTCCGCGAATACCGTCTCGATTCGGAAGAGGGACGGGCAGATCGCCAGCCCCACCGCCAACGGATCGTGCAGAAAAAACTGGCGCCCCGCCCGAACCCGCATGGCAAGTTCCATGGCAGGACGCACCGCACCCCTCACAAATCGACCCGTGGGCGTTGCAGGCATCTCCGCAAGGTGCGATGCCTCCAGTGCCACCCGATGGGTCACGTCCAGCGGCGCCAGCGTAATACTTGCGCCGGAACGCACGACCTGCCTCGCGGCTTCGGGGTCCGCGAAGAAATTGAACTCCGCCACGGGCGTTATGTTGCCGGGCTCGTCAACGGCGCCGCCCATCACACACACCTCCCGGGCTTTCTTCAACACCCCGGGCGCCCGCGCTTCCGCCAGGGCCAGGTTGGTCAGCGGCCCGACGGCGATCAACGTCACCTCCCCCGGCAGGGCCGAGAGGGTCTCGATCAAAAACGAGACCGCGTCACCCGAAGACGAACGGCCTGGCAGCGGCAACGCGGAATCCCCCAGTCCTCCTGGTCCGTGTACCTCGGTGGCGTAAACGGCTTCCCTCCGGAGTGGACCGCCGGCGCCGGGGTAAACCGGCACCTCGTCGCGACCCAGCAATGCAAGCACTCTCAGCGCGTTCCCGGTTCCGATATCCAGCGACACATTGCCGCTCACGGTGCAGATGCCCAGCACCGCCAGTTCCGGGGAGCCCAGCGCCAGCATGATCGCCAGGGCATCGTCCACGCCCGGGTCCGCATCCAGAATCACCGGCCGACTGTCGGAAGTCTCAGACCCCATACAAAGGCCTGAATTTCGACTTCAGATGCGCCATCAACGCCTGATGATCCAGGGGTTTTCCGGTGACCTTTTCCACCAGTTCCGAAGCCGTATAGCGTTTCCCTTCCCGGTGGATCCTTTCCCTCAGCCATCCCAACAGCGGTTGGAACTCGCCTCCGGCGAATTGTCCGTCGAGATCGCCCAGGTCGCTTCGGGCCGCTTCGAAAAACTGGGCGGCGCACAGGTTGCCCAGGGTATAGGTGGGGAAGTATCCGATCAATCCGGCGCTCCAGTGAACGTCCTGCAGACACCCGTGCGCGTCGTCCGGCGGCTTCAATCCGAAATCCCGCTCGAACCGCTCGTTCCAGGCGCCGGGAAGGTCCGCCACCGGAAGATCGCCCTCAACAAGCGCCTCCTCCAGCGCGAATCGCAGCAGAATGTGCAAATTGTACGTGGCCTCGTCCGCTTCCACCCGGATGAACGACGGCCGCACGTCGTTGACCGCGAAATAGAACGCATCCGGTGAAACATCCACCAGAGCCAGGGGAAACACATCCCGCGCTTGCGGGAAGAAATGCGTCCAGAACGCCCGGCCGCGCCCCACGAAATTCTCCCACATCCTGGACTGGGACTCGTGAATGCCCAGGGATACGGCGTCGCCCATCGGCGTCCCGAAATGCGCGGCGTCGAGACCCTGATCGTACAGGCCGTGGCCGGCCTCGTGAAGGGTCCCGAAGAAAGCCTGCGCAAACTGGTTGCGGTCATAGCGGGTCGTAATCCTGGTGTCGCCCGGACCGATCCCCGAGCAGAAGGGATGCACCGTTTCATCCAGCCGCCCGCGCTCGAAGTCGAAGCCGATGGCCTCTGCCGCGGCTATGCCGAAAGACGCCTGTTCCGGAACGGGATAGTCCCGGATCAGAATCGATGCATCGGGCGCCTTTCCCGAATCTACGATCGCCGCGACAAGCGGGGCCAGTTCGTCACGGAGCGCCCAGAAAACCCTCTTGAGATTTCGTGAAGTCTCCCCGGGCTCAAACCGGTCCAGGAGCGCGTCGTATGCCGAACCTCCGGTCTTTAAAGCCTCCGCCACCTCCCGGGTGAGCCGCAACACCTCGTCGAGGTGAGGCAGGAACAACCCGAACGCCGATTTCTCCCGCGCGTCCTGCCAGGCCTGCTCCGCCAGCGTCGTCGCCTTCGCCAGCGCCACCACCAGGGATCGCGGCAACTTCGTCCTCCGGTCGTATTCACGCCGGATTTCCCTGACGTTAACGGCGGGCGTCGAATCCGGCGTGAAATGCTCATCGCCCTCCTCGATGCGCGACAGCAATTCACCAACCTCGGCCGCCGTGGCCCGCTCGTGCGCCATCCCGGCCAGCAGGGCGTGCTGTTCTGCACGGTGCGCGGCGCCGCCTCGAGGCATATAGGTGCGTTCGTCCCACCCCAGCACGGCCGCGCAGGATTCCAGCAACTGGAGTTCCTTCCAACGCCCGATGAGATCTTCGTACGCCCGCTGTGCAGACATCGTGTACTCCTTAATTTCTCCATACCGACAAACCACCCGGAATGCCAACGCAATCTATACCTCCCGATTGCGACGGTCAAGCGGAATCCTGACATCTTCCACGACCCCCGCATTGACAATCCCGGCAGCAGGCGATATATTAAATTAGACCTGAAATCACCTCGATTTCCAACCCGAATCCGGATTTCATCCGCATACGTCAAGGAGGCGCCAGATGCCAAGAATCGACATCGAATATTGCGCGGCTTGAGGTTACGAAGACCAGACCGTCAGTTTGACGGACAGACTCCTCAGAGAGTTCAAGCAGGATATCGAAGGTTTTACGCTCATCCCATCCGGCGGTGGAAAGTTCGAAGTCTCCGTCGACGGCGAACTCGCCTTTTCCAAGATCAAGGAAGGCCGGTTCCCCGATTACGAAGAAATCCAGCCACACGTCGCCAAACGTGTCTGATCGCCTTATCAGCCCGTTGAAAAAGCCCATCCGGGCTGCCTGCCTGTGCGGTGCACGCAGACAGGCGTCCGGCCCTTGTGGCCGAAATNNCGATTCGACGCGGTCGCGCGCCTTGTCTTCGGTCACAATGTCTCGGCCTCGCCTGCAGAGCGACTTTTTCAACGGACTGTTATGCATACCGATTCTGTACCCGCGCGGCTTCGCTTTGCTCAGCCGAAACCATATAGGTGCACATGAGTGCGCGCGTCGCTCAAACGGCTTAATCACTACCATTCACAGGTGAATTTGACAATGCCGACGCCGCCAAATTGAAAACGTGCTGAAAGGCTGGATTTCCGCGCTCGACGATGACTACGGCAACACTCATGATCTGGCGGCGCTTGCCGCAATCGTGCGGCAGCATCCCGGTGAAAACAATACCCCTGCAGGCGAACGTCTGACGTGGCTGACCCGGTATGCCGTACGCTATCGATATGCCGGCGCACAGGTCGTCATGGAGGACCGCTCCGAGCTACTCGAGGCCGTGACCGGGACCGTTACGGCGATTATCGACCGCATCCACATGCTGACCGCAACGGAGGAGTAACTACCCGTGGTTCGACCAGGGCAGGCGAATTCCCATCACACCTGGAGCCAGGCGCTTTGAGAAAAACGTACCGGCTTAATCTTACACTCTGGTCGGTCTTAACGATCTCGGTTCTGATTTCGGGCTGTGGCGGCAGGAGCATCTCCTTCCTGGTGACGCGTCCGGCTGAAATCAACCTGAGCGAATATGACAAAATCGCGATCGGAGAAATAAAGGGGTCCGGGAGCGGATTCGTATCCAAACTCGGCGATTTAGGCAAGTTTCTTCAGGGTGTGGGGTCCAAGGACACCTGGATCCTGAGATTCTCCGCTGAGATGGCTCAGGCCCTTGCAGCATCCGGTCGATTTGAACTTCTGGACTATGAGAGCCTGAAGATCGCGCAGGGCCGGAACACCGATATCGGAAACGTCGTCCTCATCTCGGGCGGCATCCTGGCATACGATTATGACGAAGAGGAAATCGCCGAGAATGCTGAGCCCACGAACAAGAAGACAAACAAGAAAACCGCCAGGCGGGAATACAAACGCAAGGGTACCGCACGGGTTGAAGTCCAACTGCGGATCGTGGCTCTGCAAACGTCGAGAATCCTGGCCAGCAGGAATTTTTCCAGACGTGAGACAATAAGGACCTCGGGAAAGACGCCGGCGAAGGCAAGCATAGACAATGCGGATCGCAGGCGCCTGTTCGCGGAATGCCGGGCGGATATCGTGCGGGCCCTGAAACGGATGCTCGTTCCATACACCGAACGCGTGTATGTTTCGTTTGAGACCGACAAGAAGATGCCGGAACTGGAACGCGGCGTCAGAATGGTCCAGGCGGGCAACCGGGATGCCGCGGTCGACGTCTTCCAGACGGCAACACAGACCTACTTTAATTCTCCCGACGTCCACAAAGCTTATTATAACCTGGGTCTGAGCTATATGTATTCGGACCGTTTCGATCCCGCCCGGACCGCATTGAAGGAAGCCTATGCCAGGAAATCCGGCGGAAAATACCGGAATGCCATATTGGAATTGAACAGACGCATAGAAGAAAAGCGCCGACTCGAAGAGCAGACAAGATCCGATCAAGGGACCGGGGAGAATGCGGAAACGGTGAAGGAGCATTGAAAGCCATCGTCCCATTGAAGTCCCGTTGACGAGGCATCCGGCCGGGACGCGACGGGCGACGATCTGCAATCCTGACTATCCGGACTGGACCTGGAGCCGCCGGTGCTTGGCAGGCTGCTCTCGGAGAACGCCCTGCGCCTCTTCTCGCCGTCTTGAGTGGGAAGGAAGTTTATCTTTGTATGTTCACTACTGAGGGAGGATTGAGTATATGCCCGTCACCAGAAGAAAGTTCCTGAAGTCAGCGGCCGCCGTCACGTTGGGATTCCAGGGGCTGCAGTTCCACGTGGTCTGGGGGCAGGCGCCCGAGGAGGGGATCGCCGCGGGCTACGGCCCCATGCGACCGGACCCGGGCGGGATTATCGACCTGCCCGCGGGCTTCACCTACCGGGTGATCTCCCGCACCGGCGTGGAGATGGACGATGGCCTGCGGGTGCCGGGGCTGCCCGACGCTATGGCCGCCTTTCCCGGGGCGGAGGGACGGACCCTGCTGGTCTGCAACCACGAACTTACTGCGGGGGCCCGAAAGGTCGGCGCCTTCGGCGATGAGAACGAGCGTCTCGGCAAGCTGCCGCGTGAGCGGTTCTACGACTGGGGCCGCGGCGATCCGCCGCAGGGTGGGACGACGACCTTCGTGCTCGGCCCCGCCGGTGAGCTGGAGAAACATTACCTCAGCCTCGCCGGCACCGTGCGCAACTGCGCCGGCGGCCTCACCCCCTGGGGAAGCTGGATCACCTGCGAGGAGACGACCCAGCGCGCCGACGATAACCACGAACAGGACCACGGGTACAACTTCGAGGTCCCGGCGGGCCCGGCCACGGGGCTGGTGGAGCCGGTGGCCCTGAAGGCGATGGGCCGCTTCAACCACGAGGCGGTGGCCGTCCATCCGGCGACGGGCATCGTCTATCAGACCGAGGACGCCGGCGACGGTCTCATCTACCGCTACCTGCCCGACAAGCCCGGACGTCTCGCGGCCGGTGGCCGGCTGCAGGCGCTCATGGCCCTCGACCGGCCGCGACTGGACACGTCCAACCACGAGTCGCAGACCGTCGCTCCCGGGGACCGCCTGGCCGCGGCCTGGGTCAACATGGAGGACGTGGAGTCCCCGGACAATGACCTGCGCCACCAGGGATTCGCCAAGGGCGCCGCCCGCTTCGCCCGCGGCGAGGGCATGTGGTACGGCCGGGAGGCCGTCTACTTCGCATGCACCAGCGGCGGAAAGAAGAAGAAAGGGCAGGTGTGGCGCTACGAGCCAGGCCCCGGCGAGGGGACGCCAAACGAGACGGCCTCGCCCGGGACCCTGGAGCTGTTCATCGAACCCAACGACGGCAACCTGGTGGAGAACTGCGACAACCTGACGGTGGCGCCGTGGGGCGACCTTGTGCTCTGCGAGGACGGCGGCGGGGACAACCACCTGGTGGGCGTCACTCCGGAGGGGCGGATCTACAAGCTCGGCCGCAACGCCTTCAACGAGTCCGAGTTCGCCGGCGCCACGTTCTCGCCGGACGGCCGAACGCTCTTTGCCAACATCCAGTCGCCCGGGATCACCCTTGCCATCACCGGGCCCTGGACGGGCTGAGCCAAGGGCCCAATCAAGTCGGAGCGCCTCTCGGCGCAGAAGGATTACGTCTACAATGGAAAAGGTACCAACACGTAACGCACCCGACCCGAACGCCTGCGCCGTCGCCCGCACGGTTGGCGAGGCGGTCTATCCGGACCGGGTCATCCTGTTCGGCTCGCGCGCCCGGGGCGACTTCAGCCCGGATTCGGACGTCGATCTGCTCGTCATTACGGACTCCGATACCCTGGACAATGGCTCTTACCAGCGCGCCAGTTCGATAGCCCACGGAAAGGCCGCAGAGCTGTACGGCTTGAAATGAGTGTCGTGGATTTCCAATACGGTCGTCGCGCGCGCAACCACGTGGCCGGCCAGGCCGTCCGCGACGGATTTGACAGCAATGGCGATAAAGTAAATTACAACAATGCGGATCCGAGCAACTCGCCCGACGTCAAGCAACGCATTGCCAATGCCAGGCGCTGTCTCAGCGATCTGGAAGTGCTCACGGAAAACCCCCGGTCTTCTCAGGAACTCATTGGGTTTACAGCACAACAGGCACTTGAAAACGCCCTGAAGGGCTGGATTTCCGCGCTCGACGCAGACTACGGCAATACACACGATCTGGAGGACCTGGCCGCGATCGTGAGGCAGCATTCCGCCGAAAACGACACCCCCGCCGGCGAGCGGCTGGCGTGGCTGACCCGGTATGCCGTACGCTACCGATATGCAGGCGCACGGATTGTCATCGAGGATCGTGATGCGCTGCTTTCGGCGGTGACCGAGACCGTCGAGGCAATCGTCGCCCGAATCCGCGAGCTGACAGCAATGGGGGAAAAGGAGCCTGGCTCCGATTAGCCCTAATACGCAAAAAAAGCAACTCGGCGACGCGACGAAAACCCCTGAAACGGGGCGTAACGGTCATCAAAGAGGACATGCTTTCAGTTCACGTCCATTGACCTGGTGTATCCTGGTAATCAGCCGTTAAATCACCTTTATCCACTTGCATATATGCGGTTTTACTCCCTCGAAGAATTTCGCATCAAGGTTAGGGGTCAACAGAAATCGTCCACGAAACCGGATGAATCCGAATTACGCGATTGACCGGAACGATCGATTCATCCGCACCATACGCCC
>JAGWBX010000003.1 GCA_021295655.1 Candidatus Latescibacterota bacterium | reverse complement strand
CATCCGTTCCAGTGGGAACGGACCCGGCGTCTATGCCCGTCGATCCATATCTCGTGGCGGCCAAATTGACCGGGGACGCAGTGCTGGCTTATCACACGGCCCTGGAGTTCCACGGAAGGGCCTACTCGGTCCACTGGAGACTGGTTTATGTCTCGGGGAGCAAGTCGCTTCCGCTCAGGTTCCAATCCCGCTCATTCCGTAGCGCCCCCGTGCCGCCTCCGCTCCGGGCAAAGGGCGAGGAATCCTTCGGTGTCACACGCCAGGAGCGCTCAGGCGTAGGAATCCGGGTCACGAATCACGAAAGAACACTGGTCGACGTGCTGGACAGGCCGGACCTGACTGGAAGCTGGGAAGAGATATGGCGGTCTCTGGAGTCGGTGGAGTTCTTCGATCTGGATCAGGTCATCGAGTACACCCGATTGCTGGAAAACGCGACGACTGCCGCAAAGGTGGGATTCTTCCTGGAACAACATAGAGATTCCCTGATGGTTGAAGAAGCCCACCTCGACTCCCTGCGCAAGCTCCGTCCACGGCAACCCCACTACATTGAACGAAATCGATCGAGGCGTTGCCACCTGGTACGAGACTGGAACCTGATGATTCCAGGCGAAATCCTGAATCGATTCTGGGGCGAGGTTCTGTGAGATTCACTTCCTCAGAAATCCTCCCTATCGCAAGAGCCGATGGGTTCAACGAGGACGTCGTCGAGAAGGTTCTCCATCTCTTGCATCTCCTGACGACTCTGAAAACCCATCCGTCGCTCAAGGGAAAGTGGGTTTTGAAGGGCGGTACGGCCTTGAACCTCTTTGTGTTCCGCCATCCCAGATTGTCAGTAGACATCGACCTCAACTACATCGGCGCGTTGGGTCGCGAGGAAATGCTGGTGGAACGGCCAGGGGTCGAACGGGCGGCTCAGGCGGTCTTTTCCCGGGAAGGTTTCGTTATCCGGAAGGTGCCGGGCGACCATGCGGGTGGCAAGTGGCGTTTAAACTACGTAGGCTACACCGGACAATCCAGGAACCTCGACGTAGATTTTAATTTCATGTTCAGACAGCCACTTTGGGAGCTTCACTACGCCGATTCTCACCCGATCGGCGACTTCCAGGCCAAGCGCATACCCGTTCTTGATATACACGAACTCGTGGCCGGAAAACTCGCTGCGCTTTTTTCCCGCGGACAAGCGAGAGATCTATTCGACTGCCACCGGGTACTTCATGCGGGCGATCTCCATCACGACCGGCTCCGCATCGCTTTCGTCGTGTACGGAGGGATGAACCGCAAGGACTGGCGGACCGTCTCGGCTGAAGATTTAGGATACGAAGGTACGGAATTCTTGAGGCAACTCGGACCCACACTTCGCGCGCCGATAACACGAGAGCGAGCAGCACTGGCGGAATACGCGGCGCGTCTTGTAGATAAGTGCAAGGGGGCTCTGTGTGCCTTGCTGCCGTTTACCGATGCGGAGCGCGCATTCCTCGACCTGTTGCTTGATGAGGGGGAAATCGACGCGACGATCTTGACCTCTGATTCAAAGTTGCGGGAACGCATTCAGGCCCAGCCGCTTCTCCTTTGGAAGGCCTTAAACGTGCGGCGTCACAAGGAGTCGAAACATTCACAGGGACGCTCAACCCTTGAAGCCCGGTAGTCACTCGTCGACAATTTTCTCGACGGCGGCTGGATCGTAGTTAGAGATCGCGAGATCACGGAGGATTCATGTCTAGGCTCATTCAATCACAACCCTGGGAACGGCCGGACACGCCCATCTTCAGCAATTCGCCCCCGCCGCAACCGTGGATGAAATGTAACATCTATTGTCCGCGTGTCATCTACGCCGAGGGTAAGTACCGCATGTGGTTTTCAGGGTCGGCGGTGCGCCCGACGCTGTACAGAACGTGTATCGGATACGCCGAATCGGACGACGGCTATGTCTGGAGCCTTCATCCGGACAATCCGATCCTGACGGCCGACAGTCTTTCGTGGGGTCAGAGCCTGAATACCCCCAGAGTGCTGTACGACGAGGACGAACAACATTACAAAATGTGGTTCCTGAGCACGACCCACGTGGAATACCGGGACGATGGTATCCTGGCGAAGAACATCAGTTCGGCCATGGGATATGCAACCAGCCGCGACGGACTGCACTGGGATTTCTTGCAAGAACCCCTGATCCATGAATGCCGGGCACCGTGCGTACGCAGGGAAGGCGGCCGGTATCGTATGTGGCTCAACGCCAGGCCCAACCCCGATGACTCGTGGGAAACGGCCTATGCGTACGTCTACGAATACGCGTCGGAGGATGGGATTGCATGGACGCGGCGTGAACACCCTGCGGTTCAGGCAACGGGCAACACGAAGTCGTGCGTCTATCCGGAAGTTCATAAGATCAATGGGACCTATTACATGTGGCATATCGGACATCTGAAGAAGAAGGACGGGCCGATGAAAATGGTCTACCACGAGATCTTCTGCGATACGTCGACAGATGGAATTAACTGGACGTTGAATCACGAGACCCCCGCGTTTGCAGCCTCGCGGGATCTGGAACGTTTCGACTGGAAGACGGTGTCGACGCCTTGCGTGGTGGATGCCGGCGACAAGTTGCGGCTGTATTACGCGGGATGTAATCTGAAGACGAATTTCAATCTGTTCGAGGGCGGCGACAACGGCGAGGGGATGCATCTCGCCGTGGCGACAATGGCCAAAGACCGTCTGTAATGCCCGCGTTTCCGGCAAACGCCGGATCGAGAGGCCAAACGGCAGGACAGGAGCCAGGATGCAAGATCCGACACGGGAAATTCTCGAGTCCCAAGACGTCTTTTGCATCCCGGACCGGAAGAGCCGGAAAAAGTGGAACGGACCCTGGTGGCAAATGGCGGCGCTGTACGAGATGGGGGAATCCGCGTGTATTCCGGAATCGGCCGTCATCAAGGCGCTGGAACTGCTGAAGAATGGCGCCTGGCCCAGGTTCGTCATCACACGCGAGGATGCGCCGCGGCACGTTGCGGATCGGGCAAAAATGGACTGTTGCCACTGCGAGTTAGGCGTATTTTACATGATACTGGCATCGCGTGGATGCGACGTGGATGCCGAACTGCCCTGGATCCGGGAGTGGTTTCTTCGACACCAGTTGCCGGACGGCGGCCTGAATTGTTCGCCGGCTGCCTATCGCGGATCGGGAAGGAGTTCCATCGTATCCACGCTGCCTCCTCTGGAAGCTATTCTGTTCTTCACGAACCGGAAATATACGGATGCGGAACAGAGATTCCTGGACGAGGGCGCGCGCTATCTCATCGAACATCGACTCGTCTGCTCGATAAAAGACTGCCGCGTTATCAACCCGGAGTGGCTGAAGCCGCTGTTTCCCCGCTTCTTCGAATACGACGTCCTGCGCGGGATGTTCTTTCTGGTGGAATGGTCCGGTCGAACCGGCCGGCCGCTCCCGGTTGAAGTGATCCGGAACGGCCTTGACCGGCTCCGTCCCCACGTCGGCCCGAATGGGGTCTTGATCCACGGCCCCACGTTTCCTCTGATGGATTCGGTGGGTACTGTTGGTACGGTATCGCCGTACCTGACGCAACAGCTGAACGTTGTGCGAGAGGCGGTTCGATAAAGCAGCTTTCAGCTATCAGTTGTCAGCCGTCAGCTTGAACCAAAAACGAAAGACCAACAGCCAAAGACAAACGGCGGAACCACCGGCAATCCGTGAGATTGACCTGCCTGGAATTCCTTTCGCCCGCCCGGTAGCGGGGAAGGGGCTTTTCCGCGCTAGTCCGTCCAGCACGAAAGTCCAGGAATGCCTGCAAGGGTTTCAGGTCAACGGCTCACGTTCCTTCCACGATGGCGGTTCGCGGAAAAGTAGCCCCGCCTGCCTGTGCGTGTCCGCACGCAGACAGGCGGCGTTTGAGCGGCGCCCTTCTTTTTCGCCCTTTTTCTTGGGCGAAGCAAGAAAAAGGGCAAGGGAAAAGGGGACGTTTGAGGGGTGGGAGAGTTTCGAAAAGGTAAGAGAAAGTAGGTGTGAGAGGCGATGCATGTGTCCGTCCGCAACGCAGGTCCAAAGAGCCGAAACTGAAACCGGAAGGCCCATCCAATGTTGGCAACGCGATATATCTTCTTTACTGATAACGTCAATCGTATGGTGTCGTTCTACCGGGATGTGATGCGGATGGCGGTCCTGATGCCTCCGGAAGTAACGGATCACGACCCGAAAGGCTGGGTTCGACTGTCCAGCGGCGGGATGGAGATCGGCATCCACCGCGCTGGAAAACCCGGTTGCGCCGGGCGGAATCGAAACAAGCTCGTCTTCATTGTCGAAGACGTCGGCGCTGCGCGCGAGGAACTCCGGAAAGCGGGAGTTCGCGTGGGAAAACATCATGTCATGTCGAAGTTTGAATGCTGCGACTTCAAGGATCCCGACGGAAACACGCTGCAGATTTCGAATCGGTAAACTCGGAAATGGCCGGGCGTCCTCGAGGGACACTATACCCGGGGCAGCGAATTGGCGTTGCGGCCGATTGATTACGTGCCGCAAACTGCCAGGTTGCAGTACGGCCGCAGAGACGTCGAAGAATCAAGGTTGATTGCGAAAAGCAGGAGGAGAAACGCATGGAAGTTCGTGAAGTCGTCCCTTTTTTCGCGGTGAAAGACATGCAGAAATCACTGGCGTTCTACGTCGACGGACTGCGCTTCAGGATGGAAGGAAAGTGGGTGGACGAAGGCGTGGTCAGATGGTGCATGTTGCGCATCGGCAAGGCGGCGGTGATGCTCCAGGAATTCAGAACCGAAGGCCACGATTCGCGGCAGTTCGGTGAGAACAAAGGCGAAGGTGTTTCGCTTTTCTTTTTCTGCGACGATGCCGTCGGATATTACAGGGACATCAAATCTCGTGGCGTGGACGCCTCTGAACCGCAAGTCGGCAACAGAATGTGGGTCACGTCCGTTTCAGACCCCGACGGGTTCAACCTGTCCTTCGAAAGCGCCACGGATGTCCCGGAGGAGACGAAATTGTCGGATGTGGAATGAAGGTGACGAGCTTCCGATCGATATCAGCAGTCGAAGTCGTCACGAACCGGAGGAAAGCCGGATGGGCACGGGAGACGCCGGATGACCGACGCGGAGCTCGAAACGAAGGCAAACAGGATTCAGTCCGTCGTCGAGGACCGCCTCGTGCAGGATCACGGCATGCTGCCCATGCTGGTGCGCGCCGGCGATTATCAACTGCCGTCAGAGCAGGACTACCGCGGCGCGTACCGCCACCGGCACCTCCAGGGAAAGACGGAGGCCGAAATTGGAATGCCGCCGATGCACGTCTGGCGGGCCTGGGAGAATACGCCCACGGACACGGCCTGGTATCTCGGCGCCATGAGTTACCGGTACCGGTGTGACGGCGAGCCCGGGGTCCTGGCCATCTGCCGGCGCACGTTCGGCGCCCTCAGGTATATCCACGGGCTGGGGGTCGCGAAGGGCGAACGGGGATATATGTGCAAGCCTTATGGGGGCGTGTACAGCAAACAGTCCTCCGGCGATCAGGTGCAATGCATTCTGGTGGGGCTGGCCGCGTACCGCCCCATTGCGCCATCCGGGGACCTCGCCGCTATCGACGAAATCCTTGTGGACATGGCCGAGTTCGACATCAGATGGAACTACGTCTCCCCGCACGGATATTTCGGTTATAGCTATGAATCGCTGGTGGAATCCATCCTGGGTAAGGATTGGGCGAATGCCACCTGGTCCTACGCCATCATCCATACGCCCCTGCTCTACCTGGCCTGGCAGGCCACCGGAGATCCGAAATATCTCGGAGAAATCCAGAGATGGTACGATGCCTGCGATACGAGCGTCCGGTTCGAGCGCCCCACGGGAAAGCTGACCGGCGGAATCGGCTGGCGCGCGCTATACCTCCCGGCGCTGTTGATGGCGTTCGACCCGGGAAACCACCAACTTTGGCGTGGCCTGATGCTACAGACCTACGATAGGGTTCGGTCCGGCATTCTGCCCAACGGGACGCAGGCTTACCGGTGGACCTTCGACGTGGAAAGCGGTGAACGGGAGATCCTCCCGGCCGCGTTATGGAGAGCGGGTCCTGCCACAACCGGCAGATCGGGCATCTTCGCCAGGGCTTGCGTCGCGGCGCAGCCGTGGTTTCCGGACGAGGCAATGGCGTCCACCGCCCGGCATATACTGGACAATCTGGATTTCCACACGTTTCGGTTTATCATGCCGATGGAAGAAGGTCAGCCTGTGCCGCCGGAATGGCTCGTAGAGACGAGACTGCTTGATATGGACAGCCTGACCGGGTGGCTTTGGGGATACTGGGAAGGCCGGTGGCGCGGATACTGGTAAGCGGATTCAAGTGCAGAACCGATTTTTCGCCATCAAGAAACCGACCGGTCTGCAAAAAGACGATGTTCACACTTTAGGGGTCCGGACGTTGGGGCGCGTTGGATGCGAACCCGGGCACGGGAGGTCCCGATGAAACCACGAAAGATCCAGCGAATCGCCTTCCTACAGGACTACAGGAACCGGCCGGAGTCCCTCGTGGACGAGATTCCGGAGGTGGCCGGCCTGGGTTACCACGAGGTGACCGTGGCGGCCGTAATCGGCCACGAAGCAGCCGTAGAAGAGGTAGCCGGGAGAGCGGCGGAACAGGGCCTCGAGGTCTCCACGTTTACCGGTTTCATGAAATACGCTTACCAGCACCTGGCCGAGCACCCCGAACAGAAGGCCGTGTTCAGCAAGGATGCGGACCACGAGGAACTTGGTAACCTGCCGGCCGTGTGGGGATGTCCGTACAACGAGGTGTTTCAGAAGCGGTACATGGATTTCCTGGAAAGGCTGGGCAAGATTCCGAATCTCACGGAAGTGTGGGTGAACGACGAAGCGTATTTCGGAAGGGACATGGATCTGCTGGCCTGCTATTGCCGGACCTGCCAGTCAGACTGGGAACGCGAATTCGGCGGGCGCATGCCCATGCCGCCGTTCAGTGACCTGGAGGAAAAAGCGCGCCTGGTCACCTGGCGTTTCAATCGTTGGAACGACGTGCACGGAAAGATGAAAACAGCCCTGAACCGGGATCACCGGGTCCGTGCGGTTTTTCAGAGCGGCCCGCAGCCCTTCTGGGACATCAACCCCTGGGTATGCGGCATGGACATCGACGGCATGGTCGAAGCCATAGACGGACTGGCCGTGGATGCCTACTACACGTGCGTGTTGCCGGCGGTGGGCAGCGGGCTGTTTACGCCTCCTGAAATCTTCCTGAGCGAGTGCTGCCGTTTCCTTCAGGGCTTTACGCTGGGAGATGACAAGGTAAGCGTCATGCTGGCGCAGGGCATGTCGCACCCGGAATTCCACCGGCCGCTGGACGAACGGGACGGATGGTGGCAGGCCGTGGTGCCACCGGCCCTCGGCGTGGATCGCGTGACAACCTACACGTACCGGCTCCAGCGGGTGTCGCCGATGCACCGGACCTTCCAGGACGCGTTTCGTCTGGACCCTTACTTCGAACGTACCGAACCCGTGGTCTCCGTAGCCGTAGTGGACAGTCTGGAAACACAGTGTTACGACGAGTCCTTGCCCGCGAGGGGCCGCGAGAATTGGCGCATGAACCGGATGTTTTCCATGGGACAGATGGCCGCTCACTATGGAATGTCCCACGGTTATCTGCCTTCGTCGAAGCTGGTTCCCGAATACCTTGATCGGTATCCGGTGGTCGTTCTCCCCAATGCCTCCTGCCTGTCGGACCGCCAGCGGGATGCGCTCCTGTCGTACGTGCGAAACGGCGGCACGCTGGTGGCGGCGGGGGAAACGGCCACAAGGGACGAGATCGGACGCCCGTCAGACGGACTGTTTCTCAGCGAGGCATTCGGTATATCGTCGTGTACACCCGGTGGGGATTCCCGGATCTTCCAGCCAGCCAGCGACCACGAGGCGTTCGACAACCTCCCGTGGCCGGATGAAAGAACCGCGTGGGACCCCTGGAAGGGCAAAAACCGTCCGGTACTCGGGCTGGACCTGGCGGTGGGAGTGGAGACGGAGGGCAACGTGGATGTGCTGGCGGTTTTCGAGGAAGCGGGATCCCCAACGTCGCGCCCGGCTCTGACGTTGAAGCGCGTGGGTAAGGGCAACGGCGTCTTCGTTGCGGGCATCCCGTCCCGGTGGCTGGATCTGAGACCAACGGGCACCACCGTCCTCAGCTTTACTCGCCAGGTTGTCGCGCAGTTGATCTTGTCGCTGATAGACGACCGGCTGCCTGTGGTCGCGAAGGGCTTTCCGCCGAGGGTGCCTTTGCAGGAGGTCAGACCGCTGGATATTCGCTGGAAACCGACCGTGGAGATCATGCCCTCGGTAGGCGAGGACCTGATCCTGGTGACGGTGCCGTCGTATTTCAGAGAACCCGGCGCGTTTCAGGTCGAAGCGCGGTTGCCGGAGGGCAAACAATGCACAGAGGTCCGGGAACTGGTGTCGGACCAACCGGTCCTGGAAGCCAGACAGAATGGCCGATCGGTGGAAATCGACGTCAACCTGACCACCGAGGACTTCCTTAAGGTGTATGCATTTTCCCTCGCATCCGTGTGACCGGTCGGACGCACCGGCGATGGCTTATGCGGGAATTCTATCCAGAAATCAGGAACGATTGAGTCGCGACCTGATACAGGCGTCCACGCCGTACTTTCCGGAGCCCACCAGCAGGAACATCACCGCAACGGCCAGGTAAAGCAGCGCCATTTCCTTCCTGCCGAACGGATCGGCCGCGTGTACGCCGAATGCGGCCACCATCATCGTGAATCCCATCAAGGCCGTGCCCGGCCGCGTGAGCAGTCCCAACGCCAGCATCAATCCGCCCCCGAATTCCCCGAACGCGGCCGCCCAGGCGAAAAATTCGGGCAGTGGAAATCCAAGTTTCGCCGTACCGGCCACGAGCCCGGGGGACGGCGGGATCTTCCCGATTCCGTGTCCGAATGCCATACTCAACCCGGCAATGACCCTCAGGATCGCCAATCCCAGATTCGCCTTGTCGGAATCGATCTCCGCACCGCCGAATAACAGTTCCTTGTACATACGCTGTCTCCCTATTGTGGATTAAATAAAACCGCTGCCGATCGCCCTTAGTTTCGCTTCCTACCCGACGAGTGGAACAAAGTCCTTGCTCATCATCGGTTTGTGCTTTTTCCACCGTGCCTTCATCTCGATCAGAACGCGCTGTTTCGATGGCGCAGGTAACGGATTCACGCGAACCACCCTGGCGCGATAATCTCCGGGCGACTCAGCCATTGCCTTGACAAAATCGTTCACCAGGTAACGTGGCGTCCATCCGATCATAAAGTAGTCATCAGCGGTCTGGATTTGCACAGCCAGACCGGTCTTCGGATTGGTCAACTCAAGCGTCACGTAGAGCTGGTCGCCGGCTTCAAGGCACTCGATCCGCTTCTGAGCGGATTCATTGACGTGCCGCCAGCCGTGCAGGAAGAACCTGCAGACGAAACTACCGTCTTCGTCTCTTTCGAGTTTGGGAAAAACCTCGTAGGTATCGGTCACCCGGGAGCCGCCGCTCGTCGACAGAATCTCAATGGGATCAGCCTCCTCTTGCAAATCGAGATAACTGAGATAATCGGCAAAATCAGGTCGCGCCCGGTTAATAACCCGGTTTTGAAAAAGCGGAAAGAGTTCCGAGGACTCATACCCTTTATCCAATTTGGGAAACTCGATCAGTGGCAGAAATCCTGCCTTTTGCTGCGCCTGCTTTGCACCGCCAATGTAGCGAAAGCGATACAACGGCCGTTTGATGTCGGCGTCCAAACGGCCCACGGGAAACCACTGCCTGCTCGGTTCTTTTTTGTGCTGCCACGCTAGATATAAAGTTCTAACACTCACTGAACAAGCCCTCCTAACTGCTCAATACTATAGCGCATCTGCGCAATGGCGAACTTTCTCGCCAAAGGTGACATCCAACTGCAGGGCACGCGGTCCACAAGTTCAATCAAGGATTCTTGACTCAGGCTTTTGAGGTTCTCTATTGCAGGAAGGAAGAAATCTGGAAAGCTGCGAGTTGAACGCCGAGCGAGTTCGAGTGGACCAGGGCCGCGCTGGTCTTCCTCCGACCAGAAAATCGCCCCGTGCCCTTTTTCGACATAGTCGCCTACCCTATTCTCATCCAAAAGCCTGCTGCGACGCTCGTCTCGAAGCTCTCGGCCCAACGAGGACGCATGATCGAAAGACGGTGCCAGCAACCACTCCAAGTCTACGACGCCAAGATCAAACAGAATTCCCCAGTTCTCATGATGACGATCGGTATTGCCAATCAGTGCGTCCAGAACAAGGTATTCTGCGATGCAGAGTTTCCCTTGCATCTTTGCTTCAGATTCTACGAAAACCTCGTCCATTACTTGCCAGATATTCTTCAGCGTATGACTCGACTGACCGTATTTCCTTCCGGCTACGTAATCGCGAACAAACCATTCCAACATTTGGTTGCCGTGGACCAATTCCTGTTCATCATCCACGAACGACTCCGTTACAGATCCTCGCACACCTTCAAAAATCGCAAATTCTACCGTCGCGTGTCGAATGTCCAGCAGTTCGGCGATCTCAGCAGCGATCTTCTCCGCCCAGTGCTCCCCGGTATCCTCCCGCGGATATTTGAAGAGCCACTCGCTTTCGCCTTCTCCTGGACGGCGAAACCAGAACTTCCTCTTGCTTCCCATTTCCTCGGGATCGAGGATCCACTCTTGTCTTACTTCCTTTACCTCAAAATAGCAAGGGGATTTGCCCATTTTTTTAAATCAGGCGTGCGGATCGAACAACATTTTGCGAATCGGTCTCTCGCTATTCATAGATACCATGTCGTTGGACAACTGCTCAACGCCCTAGGGCCGACCCAGGTTGCGGCGAATAGTCAAATGCAGCGCGATTCACCGAAACAACGCTCTTTATCTCTTCGAGGGTCACCGGTTGCTTTTTTCCAGTCCTTCGCGATCAGATGCCGGAAAAAAAAGCTCGCGCGGCTGATGTGAATCCGTACACCGCCAGGTAGTCAATCTTGTTGCTCTTCGGATGCCATAAGGTTACCTTACGCGGTATGTAATTCCCCCCAATGCAGCCCGGCATCAGACGGAGAAATCCGTGTGAAAAACGGAGCGACCTCCCAACCATAATTCCCACAGCCAGCACCGTGGACAGTTTGACCACGCGCACCGCAATCTGCTGGATTCCCACCCATTATTCAACATAGTTGGCGATCCAAGTATATCACATAACCTTCTGAAAAGCAAGAAAGGTCAACTTCCATTCCCCTGTCGGGTGCGGTCCGCAACGACTCGGCTCTGTTCAGTTTCTTACGGAGATGAACATATGAAGATTACCGACGTAAAGGTGCTGCCGATCGATCGATATCTCTTCGTCCAGGTTCATACTGATGAAGGGATCGTGGGGCTGGGTGAATCGGGCGCATGGGGATACCTCGAGGCCTCCGGGGAGGTGGTAAAGAGCTTCAGGGAATACCTGATCGGTAAGGATCCTCTGCGCATCGAACACCACTGGCAGGTACTGTACCGGTGTACGCATTTTCGCGGTGCGGCCATAATGGGAGCGTTGAGCGCAATTGATATCGCCCTCTGGGACATTGCGGGCAAGTTTTTCGGCGTGCCGGCCTACCAGCTACTGGGCGGCAAGTGCCGGGACAAGGCCCGTGTCTACGGTCACGTGATCGGACGTACGAAAGAAGAGCTTCTGGAAGGCTGCGTGCGGGCAAAGGCGGAGGGATTTACCGCCGTGGGTCACATGACGCCCTTTCTGGATGAATCCCGGAGTGTACCCTACTTCAAGACCCACACGGACAAGATTCAGGATGCCGTTCAGACGGTGGCGGCGTACCGCGAGGCCGTTGGCGACGAGGTGGACCTGTGCATTGAGATCCACCGGCGGCTGGACCCGGCCGAGGCGATCGTGCTGGGAAGGGCTATCGAGCCCTACCGCCCGTTTTTCTATGAGGATCCCATCCGTCCGGACAACCTCGACGCCATGGCCGAAGTCGCGAAGAAGATCGCGGTCCCCATCGCCACGGGGGAACGAATTCACACCATCTACGAGTTCGAAATGCTCCTCACGCGCAACGCGGTCCATTACGTAAGGCCGGACGTCTGCATGGCCGGCGGCATCACCCACTGCAAGAAGATCGCGGCCCTCGCCGAGGCGCACTACGTGGACGTGGTGCCGCATAACCCGCTCAGTCCGGTGAGTACGGCCGCGTGCGTTCAACTTGCGGCCTGCATTCCCAATTTTGCGTTGCAGGAGTACCCGAGGGGCGAAGGCGAGCCGCCAAAAAGCGAAATTGTATCCGGGATCCTCGAACTTGAGGATGGATTCCTGATCATCCCGGATGCGCCCGGCATCGGCGTTGAACTCGTGGAAGGCGCAATGGAGAATTACCCGTTCCTTTCGCACCGGCCGCTGCTGGACGAGGGAATGATGGTTACGAGACTGCACGTGGACGGATCGGTTGTAGATCAGTAGGACACAAAACGCCTGCTTATCGGCGATCCGGTTGAGTTCCGCACCGGACGCGGGATCACCCAATCACAGGAGGACCCGGTATGACTGCACATATCAGCGATGATCAGTGGGCGCAGTTCGAGCAGGATGGATATGTTCGCCTTGGAAAGACGATGGATGACGACGAACTGGCGGGCCTGCAGCAGCGAATCGACGACATCATGCTCGGCAACGTGAAAGTACATGATCAGATGTACATGCAACTGGACAGCGAGTCGGGAGACTACTCTGAAAAGCGGATCACGACAAGGGGCACCAGGTTTCATCGCTGAACTATCGGAAGATCCAGGACCTGGAGTTCGATCCGCTGTTCCTGTGCTACATGCAGAAACCCGTTTTCCGCGAGATCTGCGCGAGGGCCTACGGTCCGGAGACGTCCATATCCTGCTATCGGGCCATGTTTATGAACAAGCCGGCGGGGAAAGGCACAGACCTCCCCTGGCACCAGGACCGGTTCAGCATTCTCGACACGGATCCGATCGTAACCGTGTGGACGGCGCTGGATCGGGTGTCGATAGAAAACGGCTGCGTCGGGATCGTGCCGGGGTCCCACCGGGGCGCCTTCGACCAGGACGATTCCGCCAGCTTCGCCTTTCTGACCGACGATCAGGCCACTGCCGTTCTGGAAAGAGAAGCGCATGAATACCTGGAAATGGAGGCGGGGGAAGCGGCCCTGTTACATAACTGGCTGCTCCACGGATCGGGCGTGAACGGGACCGACGCCCCCCGCCGCGGGTTCAGCGTCTGTTACATGGACGCCATCACAAGATCCGACCACGGAAACACCTTCTCAGTCATCTTCGGCGAGGGCGCCCTCAATCCCAAGACTCTGTGACCTTCCCCATAGACTCCCGCCTGTTCGAGGATTCCACAGGTGACAACCGCAGCTGAGACAGACCCGAACGTCCGAATTCCGGAACCCGGCGCGGCGGCGGTCGACAGGGATGGACTGACGCCGCGCGCGTTCGGAATCGGTCTCGTCCTGTGCGTACTCATGTGCGTGGGCCTCACCTACAACCGCATGATCACCCAGGGTTCCTTCATCGGCGGCGGATACTACATGGACAGGGGCGCACTGTTTGTCTTGTTCCTCCTTGTCGTGGCCGTCAATCCGCTGCTGGGCGTAATCAGGAACAGGTTCGCCCTCACGCGCGGCGAATTGCTCGCCATCTACACCATGTTTCTCATACTCCTGCCCGCGTGGGTGATGACCAAGCCGGTGATCCTCTATACGACCGGCGTCACCTACCACGCGACGCCGGAACTGCGTCACATCGAGGTCGTTCCTCCCCACATGCTGCCATGGCTGGTTCCTCAGGGTGAAGGAATCGTCAAGGAACTCTACGAAGGCCTGCCAAAAGGAGGTTCGATCCCGTGGCTGGGATGGGTCCTGCCCCTGTGGAGCTGGGGGTCGTTCCTCATCGTGCTCTTCATCGTGCTCATTTGCCTGGGCGTGCTGATGCGCAGGCAATGGGAGGAACACGAACGGTTTGCGTTCCCCCTGATGCAGGTGCCGCTTGCGATGCTGGAGCCCGGAAGAGGCCGGATCGCCCCCGTGTTCCACAGCCGGCTGCTGGCCGCCGGGTTCGCGATCCCTTCTCTGGTCGGAACGCTTCGGGGGCTGAGATATTACTTTCCGAATATTCCCATCATCAACCTTGGCACGCACGTTCGCATCTTCCGGCGGACGATGGTGCTGCCTTTCAAGGTCCATTTCCTTGTGCTCGCATATTCCTACTTCATCAATCTGGACGTGAGTCTCAGCCTCTGGGTGATAAACCTGGTCACAAAGGTGATTCGCGGCGCGCTGGCGGTGGTTGGCGCGGGCCAGACCTGGGGAGTGTCCGGTGTCGTGGGACGTTACAGTTCCCAGGGATCCGAATTTCTTGCGTTGATGGGGATGGGGTATATCCTCGCGCTGGCCGCGTACAGCCTCTACGTTGCCAGGGGGCACCTCCGGCAGGTATGGGAACAGATCCGGGGCCGGGCGTCACACCTGCAGGATTCGGACGAAATCGTGTCATACCGGTCGGCCGGGCTTGGCGTTGTTCTGGGTGTGAGTTACCTTGGTTTGTGGCTCTACCAGGCGGGGATTTCGCCGCCGCTGGTTCTGTTTCTTCTTGTATCCAGTCTCATCGTCTTCTTTGTGATGGCGCGAATTGTTAGTGAAACGGGATTTGTCGCGACCTATTCCCCCCTCAATCCGTCCGAGTTCGTGGTGTGCGCGGTAGGCTCCTCGGCGTTCTCTCCGGCCGGTCTCGCCACGTTGGGAATGAGTTACGTTTGGACGATGACGCGCAGAAATACGCTGATGCCGCACGCCATGGGCGCGCTGCGGCTCGCGCGCGAAATCGGAAGAAAACGCGGGCTGGTCTGGGCAATGGGGGCGGCGCTGGCCCTGGGGCTGGTCGCCACGGGCTACACGACGTTGAATTTAGGGTATACGCACGGCGGCGTGAACATCGACTATCCCTGGTTCAGCAACGTGAACGACGCGGCTTCTCCATTTGACGAGTTTATCGGACGCCGGCTGCTGGAGCCCAGCCCGATCTTCACAACGGGCTTTATCTATACGGCCATGGGCACCGCGGTTGCCGCCCTGCTGATCCTGCTCAGGATGCGTCTGCCGTGGTGGCCGTTCCATCCGGCCGCGCTTCCTTTGAGTACGGTATGGTACATGGACTGGTTCGGATTCAGCGTGTTTCTGGCGTGGGGAGTCAAGGCGATCATTCTGCGGGTGGGCGGGGCGGACCTCTACAGAAAGGCGCGTCCGTTCTTTATCGGGATGATCCTGGGCGAGGTCATCTGCTCGGGAGGGTGGTCGGTGCTAAGCGTCTTTACGGGACGGCTTAAAACCTGGCCGTTCATAGGCTACTGGAGTTCGTCGTAATTCGCCTGTGGTGCGGATGCGGATCGGGCAACCCGGGGATCCCGAAATTTCATCCAGGGCATACCTTAAAAGGAGAACGCGATGCCAGACCGGAACCGAACGCTCCGCCGCGCGGCGCTGCTGCTTTTTCCGGATACCGTGCTGAATGAAGTGACGCTCGACCGGATCGTCCGCGAAGGATTCACCGACGTGGGCGCAGGCGTCACGGTCACGCCGGCGATAAAACAACAGGGCTTCTCGCTGGAGCAGTCCGAGAGGCTTGCCCGGATGTGCGAGGAACGGGACCTGGGATTCATCGCCTTCACCGGGTACATAAAGTATCAGGAACGTCTGTTGGCGGAAGAACCCCACCGGCTGATGTATATGGTCGGCGATGACGGAGTCCTGGACCTGGACGGGCTGCCGGTCCGGTATTTGTGTCCTTTTCAGCCCGAAAACAAAAGTCACTACCTCACCCTGCTGATGGAAATCTGCAACTGGCCCGCGGTGCGTGAGATCCACCTCAACGACGAAGCGTGTCTTGGGTTCGGAGACGGCACAATCGGCTGTTACTGCGCGTTCTGCGAGGCTGAATTCAGCAAACGGACCGGCGTCAAGCCTCCCCGGATTGCGGATTGGGATGACCCGTTGTGGTACACATGGCTGGAAAACCGCTTTGAAAACTGGGACGCGGTACACTCAGAGTTTCGGCGCGCCATCAAAGACGTCCGTCCCCATGTGGTTGTGGGCATCCAGCACAGTCCCGCCATCCCCGAGCGGAACTACAATGCCTGGCAGACGGCCATCCGCCTCGCCCGCGACGCACGTTCACATGATGTGATCGCCACGGATCCCTATCATTTCAATCACGACGATCTCATTCTGCACCGGCCGCACCGCAGGATCCTTTCGGAAACCACGAGAAGTCTGATGGGCGCATGCATGGATCGGCAGGTGGATATCTATCCACAGGGCTTCATGCCACCGGCGCAGGCGGTGCCGATGGGCAGGCAGGACGGCTTGCTGGCCGGCGTGGTGCCGTTCGCGCTCGGCGCGGACATGGTGATGCCGTTCACTTACGAGCAGATGAAGATCATCCCGGGATTCTTCGAAGCGTTCGACGAGACCCGGCGCCTCATGCCGGTGTTTGCGTCCCACCGTCCGTACAGCTTCGCCACGATGATCATGCCGCAGCAGTCAGAGATCACCGGCCACTACGATTCGAACTGGGGACACACCGGCTTGATTCGGATGGTCGATATGGTCTACCGGACCGGATTGCCGTGGCGATGGTTCTGGGACGAGCGACTGGACGACGCGGCCGACCAGCTCACGGGACCGGTGATCCTGCCCGAGGCGCATTGCCTCACGCAGTCCCAGCTCGATTGTGTCAACGCGGTTGCCGAACGCGGAGAGGGTCTTCTGTGGGTCGGAAACCGGCCGGCCGACCCCTGGCCGGGCACCGGTCCGTGCAAGCTGCCTTGCGCGATCGACACGGGAACCTTTGAACTGGACCTGTTGGACAATCACCCGCTCACAGAGGGCCTGGAACATCCCGTGGTCCTCGAAACCCGGGTGGACGCCGGTTTTCCGGACGGGCAGGTGCTGGGGACCGTCGACGGCCGGCCGGCCCTGGTGCTGGTGGAGGACGGGTCCCGCCGGGAGGCCTGGCTGGCGGGCATGCCTGCCGTGAAATATACGGGAAACATCCCCGGCATGTCTTTTCTCGAGGAGACTTCGAACGTGGCGTTGCTGCGGAGAATGCTTCTCTGGGCGTCCGGCCGACGGCCCCTTGTGAGGTTGGATCCCTTTCCGCCGGTGGACGATTACCGAACGCTGCGGCCGACAGACCGCCGGGCCGTGCCCACCATCGAGTTGCTTCCAATGGTCAATGACAGCGATTCCCTGCTCGCCATCGTCTTTCCATATACGCCGGTCAGGAGCCGGACCGCGCTGGAGATCGTCCTTCATAAGGGAAAGACCGTCTACGACGTCAATGAGATCTGGTCCGGAGAAAGCTGGCTTGAACGTGTCGTTTCGTCAAAAGACGGCGTGACGCGCATACCGCTGGACGTTCCGGGCGATTGCGACCTGCTGGCAATACACATACAGTTCGAAGGTTGATTGCTTTCGCGCCACAGTCCGGAGGTGTCGTACGAATGGCTCAGTCAGCCCGAATGGTCATGTCTGATGTCCGAAAAACGGCCGCGTCGACCGGCGATGGACTGTCGTGCCGGGCGTTCCTGATCGGACTCGGGCTATGCGCCCTTCTGGGGGTCTGGCTGACGTACAACCGGATGGTGGTCCAGGGCCCCTTCATGGGCTGGTACTTCCTGGATCGGGGCGTGCTGTTCCTCTTTTTCTGTCTGGCAGTATTGATCAACCCCCTGCTCGGCCTGCTGAAACGCCGCTTCGCCCTGGGC
Source organism: Candidatus Latescibacterota bacterium (assembly GCA_021295655.1). Classification (GTDB taxonomy): domain Bacteria; phylum Latescibacterota; class UBA2968; order UBA2968; genus JAAXHE01. Next base: position 46,916 of record JAGWBX010000003.1, on the reverse strand, counting down.
CGGGGCGAGCTGCTGGCCATCTATGCCATGCTGCTGCTCCTGATGCCCGCATGGGCGATGGGCAAGGCATTGCTCGGATTCATGACCGGCGTGACCTACTACGCCTCGCCGGAGATGCGGCACCTGGAGGCCGTCCTCCCCTATTCGCTGCCATGGCTGGCGGTCCTGGACGCCGAGCCCGTCAGGTGGCTGTACGAAGGATTGCCGAAGGGAGGTTCCGTCCCCTGGTGGGCGTGGGTGGTCCCTCTGTGGAGTTGGGGCTCGTTCCTGGTCGCGCTGTTTGTAGTACTGGGCTGTGTGGCCGTCATCCTGAGAAAGCAGTGGGAGGAACACGAGCGGTTCGCCTTTCCGATCATGCAGGTTCCCCTCGCGATGGGCGAGCGAGGAGAGGGTCTGATTGGACAGCTGTTCCGCGGCCGGTTGATGTGGTCGGGCTTTGCGGTTCCGTTCGGCATCGGTTCCGTCAACGCATTGCACAGCTATTTCCACACACTGCCCCGAATGAGCCTTCGGGCGATGATCTGGGTCTTCAGGCGCGCGATTCCGCTGTCGATAAGACTCAACTTTGCGCTCCTTGGCTATGCCTACTTCGTAAACCTGGACGTGAGCCTCAGCATCTGGCTCTTCAATGTCATCGCCAAATGCATAAACGGCGCGTTCGTCATGCTGGGCGCGGAACGATACGGCGTATCCGGGATGGTGGGTCGGCACAGCTCCCAGGGGTCGGAGCTCCTGGCGTTTATGGGCATGGGGTACATGCTGGCCCTGGCCGGGTACAGCCTGTGGATTGCCCGGGGACATTTAAAGGCTGTGTGGACAAAGGCTCTGGGTCGCGAGTCGAGCCTGGACGATTCGGAGGAGGTGCTCCCCTATCGGACAGCGGTGGCTTGTGTGTTCGTGGGGACGCTGTATCTGGGTTGCTGGCTCTACCAGGCGGGACTGCCGCCGCACGTTATCGCCTTGCTGTTTGCCGCCTGCTTCGTCGTATTCCTCGTGCTCGCGCGGATCGTAAGCGAAACAGGCTATGCCGCCACCTATTCTCCGCTGAATCCGTCGGAGTTTGTGGTCTGCGCGGTAGGGTCCTCGGCGTTCGGTCCCACGGGGCTGGTTACGAACGGACTGAATTACGTATGGACGATGACCCGGCTGAATACGATGATGCCCCGTGCTTCCGCGGCGCTCAGGCTGGCCCGGGAAATGGGAAAGACTCGAGGCCTGATCTGGGCAATGGGCGCGGCCCTCGCCGTGGGCCTGGTCGTCGCCAGCCACACGACGCTGGATCTCGGGTACGCCCACGGAGGCCGAAACCTCGATTACTGGTTCCGCGACGTGAACGACGCCGCCCTGCCGTTCGACGAATACGTGGGGCGCCGCCTGCTGGATCCGAGTGCGGTCTTCTACAGGGGATTCGTATATACAGGATTGGGCCTGGGCATTGCCGTGCTGCTCATGGTCCTGCGAATGCGCCTGCCATGGTGGCCGCTGCACCCGGTGGCGTTGCCGGTGAGTACGATCTGGATGACGGAACACTATTATTTCAGTGTTTTTCTGGCCTGGGGGATCAAAGCGTTGGTGATGAAGTTCGGCGGGGCGTCCCTGTACCGGAAAACCAGGCCGTTCTTTATCGGGATTATCGTGGGTGAGGCGGTTTGTTTGGGAATGTGGAGTATTATTGACTATTTTACCGGGAAAGTCGGCAACTTGTTCCTGCTCTGACGATTGAAACGTCCATCGATGATCGAACGATCACTCTTGGCGGAAGGAGCCGAAACCATGCTTTCTCAGGATCAGATTGATTTCTACCGTATCAACGGCTATCTGGGCGTGGAGGACGTTCTCTCCCGCGACGAGGTCGAGGAACTTCGCCGGGTGACCGACGCATTCGTCGAAGCATCGCGGCAGGTCACCGAAACCGACAGTGTATTCGACCTGGAACCGGGCCATACGCCCGAATTCCCGCAGTTGCGCCGTCTCATAGATCCCTCGAGGCAGCACGACGCGTACGCCCGCGGCCTGCGGCACGAAAAGATACTCGACATCACCGCGCAGCTCATCGGACCCGGCATCCGGACGAACGGAGACAAGCTGAATATGAAATCCGCGGAGGTGGGCAGCCCCGTGGAATGGCACCAGGACTGGGCGTTCTACCCCCACACCAACGACGATCTGCTCGCCGTCGGCGTCGCAATAGACGACATGACCCTCGAGAACGGCTGTCTGCTTGTCGTTCCGGGGTCTCACAAGGGGCGCATCCACGACCACCACCTCAACGGTCGCTTTGCCGGTGCGGTCACGGAGCCGGATTTCACCGGCGAAGGCGCCGTACCCATTGAACTCAAGGCAGGTGGCATCTCTATCCACCACGTCCGGATGCTGCACGCCTCTACCCCAAACACTTCCGGCAAGCCCAGGCGTCTTCTGCTCTATATGTATTGCGCGCTGGATGCCTTTCCGCTGGTTCAGCCCATAAATGCCTGGGAAGAGTTCAACGGCAAGATCCTCCGCGGGGAACCCACCCGGGAACCGCGTATGGTCAGCGTCCCGATCCGGGTCCCGCTTCCTCCGGCGGAACGCAGCGGATCAATATATGAAATTCAGACCGTCCTCGAGGAGAGTAAGGTTACTCCGGATGATGTGGATTCACCTGGTGAAGTCACCTCGCTACCGTCGAGGTAGGACTCTGGAACGGATGTAGTAGGATATCCCGTCGATAGTCGAATTCCAGGATGTGCGGTACAAAGGAGGACGTGAGGGATGGCCGACGTCCCGGCGAAAAGCCTTCAAGATCGGGCGCCTGGTGAACGCAGCGGCATGCGTGAGGAGGTACGGGACGGACTGACTGGCAGGGCCTTCCTGATCGGGCTCGCGCTGTGCCTCTTTCTGGCAGTTGTCATCCCCTACAACCGAATGGTGATCCAGGGCACGTCGCTCCACTTCTATTTTGTGGACCGTGGCGTCCTGTTCGTTTTTCTCTTACTGATCCTTCTCTGCAACGTCGTGCTGAAGCCGGGGTACACCCTGAAACGGGGAGAACTCCTGTGCATCTTCTCAATGCTTCTGGTGTCGATGCCCGCCCTGTGGATGGTCAAGTGGCTAATCGCCTTCCTGACCGGCATGACCTACTACGCTTCGCCGGAGCGCCCTGACCTCGAGGCGGTGCTGCCCCATGTTTTCCCGTGGACGGCCCCCCGGAACGCCGAGGCCGTGCGTGGGTTCTACGAGGGGCTCCCGCCCGATGTCTCCATCCCGTGGCTGGCGTGGCTGGCCCCGTTGGCGAGTTGGGGGTCTTTTTTTTTGGTGTTGTTCGGGGTGCTGATATGCATCGCCGTGATGTTTCGCAAGCAGTGGTCGGAGCACGAGCGGTTCGCGTTCCCGATTCTGCAGGTGCCGCTGGAAATGGCGGAAACGGGGCGCGGGCGGCTGAATCCCCTGTTCAGGAACCGGTTGATGTGGGCGGGTTTTGCAATTCCACTTCTGATTGGTACGATCAATGGGCTGAATCACTATTTCCATACACTGCCCAGAATCCAGATGGGGACGATGCTCTGGATCTTCCAGGGCACGACGCCGTTGCCACTCAGATTGCACTTTGCAATTCTCGGGTATTCCTACTTTGTGAACCTGGACGTGAGCCTCAGCATCTGGCTGTTCAATGTGATCTCCAAGGTCATCAGGGGAACGCTCGCAGTTCTGGGCGCGGAGTATGCGGATGCGTCCGGAATGGTGGGCCGGTTCAGTTCACGGGGCTCGTCCTTTCTGGCGCTGACGGGGATGGGCTATATGCTGGTGCTGGCCGCCTACAGCGCGTGGACGGCGCGCGGCCACCTGCGCGGAATTTTTTCCAGGGCGTTCGGGATACCGTCAACCGCCGACGATTCCGGAGAAGTTATCTCTTACCGGGCGGCCGTATTCGGAGCCCTGGGCGGGCTGGTTTACCTCGGGTGCTGGCTCCATCAGGCGGGAATCTCGCTCGCATTGATCGTGTTTCTGTTCTTCTCGTGCATCGTGGTGTTTTTTGTACTTGCCCGGATTGTGAGCGAGACGGGATTCGTGGCCGCGTATTCGCCGATCAATCCCGCCGAGTTTGTGGTTTGCGCAACGGGGTCGGCGGCGTTCAGCCCGGCAGGGCTCGTGACCCTCGGGTTCGGCTATGCCTGGACAATGACCCGGGTCAGCAACGGGATGCCCGGCGCGCTGGGGGCGTTGTGGCTGTCAAGGGGGATGGGGCGCAAACGGGGCTTGATCTGGGCTCTCGGCGCGGCAATGGCGGTTGGACTGATTGTGGCAAGCAAGATGACGCTGGACCTGGGCTATGCGCGCGGCGGCCTGAACCTGGACCGCCACTTCCGCGATTATTCCCGCATTCCTTTCGATGCCTTTGTAGGCCCGCGCATGCTGGAGCCGAGTCCGGTCTTCACAAGAGGACTGGTGTATACCGGACTCGGGATGGGGGTTGCGGGCCTGTTGACCCTGCTGAGAATGCGGCTTAGATGGTGGCCTCTGCACCCGGTGGCACTGCCTCTAAGTACGATCTGGTACACGGATACCTATTTTTTCAGTGTGTTCCTGGCCTGGGGGATGAAGGCGATCGCACTGAAATTCGGAGGGGCGACGCTTTTCCGCAGGACCCGGCCGATTTTCATGGGGATAATTCTTGGAGAGGCGACCGGTGCGGGTGTGTGGGCCATCGTGGACTATTTCACCGGAACGATTGGCAACCGGGTCTTCGTCTAGTCGACAATAGTGGAAGGAGCAGACGGCATGGAAATTTTCGACATGAACTGTATGCTTGGACCCACCCGTACCGACCGCGAGACGTGCTTCCGGACACCCGGGGAGCTGCTGGCCGAGATGGATCGTCTGGGCATCTCGGAAGCCCTGGTCCACGCGAGCCACGTCGCCATGGGACACCCGGCGGACGGAAACGCCTGGGTGGTTGAGGCCACGCGTTCCCACCCGCGCCTGCATCCTTGTTGGGCCGTGCTGCCGCCGGGAACGGGGGAACTGCCCGAGCCGCAGGAACTCGTGGCGCAGATGCGCGCGCATGGGGTGCGGGCGGCCAGGATTTTCCCGGGAGTACACGTTTTTCCGTTGCTGGAACGAATTCTGCGGCCGCTGCTGAAGGCCCTTTCGGAAGCGGGAATTCCGTTGATTCTGGACCAGGGGCGCACAAGCTGGAGCCAGCTCACCGACTGGCGTGCGGTCTTCGAAATCGCAGAAGCCCACCCCGCGCTGCCGCTCGTGTTGATTCGCGAAGGCGGCACTACCGCGCGGGCGTTGTTTGGAGTTTGGGACGCGTTTCCAAACATCCATATCGAGGCTTCCTACATCCAGGAATCGCGGATTGTGGAGGAGATTTCCGAACGGTTCGGGCACCGCCGCCTGTTGTTCGGGACCGGGATGCCCGCATGGGACCCTGGAGGCCCGCTGGGCCTTCTGGCGGGCGCGCGAATATCAGAAAACATAAGAGCCGATATCGCCGGGAACACACTTCGGCGGCTGCTGGGTCTGCCGGAACGGGAACCTGGAACGGCGCCGGTCTGGCGTTGCGGCGCAAACGGATTCCGCGTGTTTGACGTGCACGGACATCTGGGCAGATTTCATTCGAAGTATCACAGGGATTGGTCAGCCGAACAGATGGTATCGCGAATGGACGAAGTGGGGGTGGAGCGGTTCGCGGTCAGCCACTTTCTGGCCATCGGCGCCGATTATTGTGAAGGAAATTCCCGGATCGGTGCGGGCGTGGCGTCCTATCCGGACCGGCTCGTGGGATACGTGGTCTACAACCCGAATTACGAATCGGAGATGGCCGATGAGATGGCGCGCGGATTCGACGAACTCGGCTGCCGGGGCATCAAGCTCCACTGCGGGCTTCACGACACGTCAACCGAGGACCCAGGCTACCGCCTGGCGTTTCAGACGGCGCACGAGCGCAACTGTCCCATGCTGTGCCATGTCAACCGAGGACCGTCTCCTGCCTTCCTCATGGATACGCTCGCGGCGTTCCCGGATGCCAAGTTCATCTATGCGCATATCGGCGGAGGCACCCGTGAGGAACTAAAGCCCTTCCTCGACGTCGCGCACGCGCGGCCGAATTTGTTTTTCGACCTGGGTTACTCGAAAATGGCGCGTGGCACCCTTGCCTGGCTGGTCGAGCACGCGCCACCCACGCAGATCCTGTACGGATCGGACCACCCGGTAAACGGATTTCCCTATCAACTCGGAAGGGTACTGTACGCCGACATTCCCGATGCATTGAAGCGCGTAATCCTCTGGGACAATGCGGCGAGGATATTCGGCGTGCAGTAATACTCCCTCATTAGTCGCGGAGGTTTTTAGCCATGAAAATCGGCATCCTGACCCATCCGCCCGATCTTTCGGACTACGTCGCCGAGATCTTCAAGACCTGGGGACTTGCCGCGTTCGATCGGATCGGCGAGGAACAGGTGGAGGCCCTGGATCCTGCGTCGACTCCCGTACTGGTCTGCCCGGCATCCGAAAGAGATGTGCAGACGCAGGAATTCCTGATTGATTATGCACGGCGCGGCGGCGCCGTCGTGACGTTCCTTCCCGGAGACGTACTTGCCCACGCCGCGGGGCTGGCCTGCGAGGGCACCAAGGCCGCGCCGCTTCGCCTGCGCCCGTCACGATTTCCGGCGGGAGGCGTTTCGGGCGAGGACTTCCCGGTTGTCGGGGCGGCGGGACATTACATTGAGAAATCTGACGCGGGAGTCGGTATCGCCTATCTTTACCATCCGGACGCATTTGAGGGAGAGTCCGTTGGGATTTTCGAAACGCCGTACGGAAAGGGACGGATCCTCGCATTCGCTTTCGACCTGCCCGCGTGCGTATTCACCCTGCGTCAGGGAGACCCGTGTCAGATCGAACGGGCGGTGGGCGGAAACGTCCGGGCGGACTCCATTGGAATCGACCTGGGGCCGGCGGACAGCGGCCTGCTGCCATTTGCCGATCTGCTGGCGCGGTGGCTGGTGGAACTGGTCTGCCGGTTCGTTCCCGCGCCCGTCCCCCTGCTCTGGCACCTGCCTGGCGGGGCAGCCGCCCTTGTGCTTTATTCAGGAGACGAGGACGGGGCGGAGATTTCTGCGACGGAGCAGGAATTCCGGGAAGTATCGGCGGCTGGCGCGCGCATGAGTCTCTACATTATTCCGATCGGGACGGATTCGACGGCCGAGGACGTGCAGCGGTACCGCCAAAACCACGACGTCGGTCCGCATCCGAATCTCCGGGCGATGGACGGTCGATCGATCGAGGATCGGGTTGCGGAATTCGAGCGGCAGATTCTACTCTTCGAGGAAATGTACGGGTTTGAGCCCAAGAGTGTTCGCAACCACTGTCTTTCCTGGGCAGGTTACATGGAACTGGTGGAGGCTCAGGCGCGCCTGGGCATCCGGATGGACGCGAACTACCTGTGTTCGGCCTATATGCGGGACCGCTGCAGCGGACCGTATCACCTGAGAGGGGCGGCCATGCCCATGCGGTTCTGCCACCCGGACGGCCGCCTTGTTGACGTACTCCAGCAGCACACCCACCTGTCGGATGACGTCTGGTTCCAGGAGAGCGCCCCCAAATCCTTCCACTATTCGCCGGAGATGTACGGCGTACTCGCGGACCGCATCCTCTGCGACAGCGCCACCCGCTTCCACGTGCCGTACGGCGTGATCCTGCATCCCGGCAACTGGGTGAGATTCTCGAGGCCGCACGGGCTCGTTCTGCTCGAAAAGGCCGCGGAACGGAATGTACCGGTCTGGTCGTACGATCAGTGGTGCGATTTCTGGCTGTTGCGGGACCGGTGGCGCGTCGCGCGTATGTCCTGGCAGGACCACACGCTGACGTTCACGGCAACGGGCGCGACGGACGACGGAAATCTGCGCTGGTTGATTCCGGCGGCATTCGGCGGAGAAGCGCTGACGGAAGTTCGGGTGGACGGCCGGCAGACGCCGTTTGAGATCGTCACCCGATACGGTCAGGACTTCGCGCAGGTGGCATTGGGTAACGGCATCGACAGTTGCGGTATATCGGCGGTTTACAGCTGACAGCGTCGCCAGACCCGGCCGAAACAGAAGAGCCGCTGGCTACCGGAGGGGCTTTATGCAGAAGCTGGTCTTCCTGGGCATTGGATCCAACAATTCCGACATTCTGGACGCCGTGCAGGAAATCAATGCCCTGAAACCGACCTATGAGGTGCTGGGATACGTGACGCGGAACGGCACGCCCGTGAATAAGGGCGGCCTGAAGCACCTGGGGGACTTTGACACCGTTCGCGCCCTGCCGGAGGACGTACAGATTACCGGCTTTTCGTTCGGCCCTGGGAGTTATCAAACCTGGCCGGGCACCGTTGCCGAACTGAGCCTGCCGAGGGAACGCTTCGCCACGATTATTCATCCCCACGCGTTCGTTTCCCGGCAAAGCACGGTGGGACCGGGATCGGTTATTCTGGCGGGAACGACGGTTGGGGCATTCGTAACCATCGGCGACCACGTGATCATCCTGCAGAACGTTGGACTGTCCCACGACGACGTGATCGAAGACTACTCCTGCCTGGCCGTGGGAGTGAGTTTTTCGGGAAGCGTGCGGGTGGGACGGAACTGTTTCCTGGGTACGAACTCGACGATTATCGGCGCAAGGATCGGCGAGGGAAGCATGGTAGGCGCCGGGACACTGATCCTGCGCGACGTGCCCGCGGGAGAGGTCTGGGTGGGCAATCCCGGCAGGTTTCTGAGGAGAGTTTGAGTACTTCTGGTGAAAAGTGGTCTCCTTACTTGACTAAATCTCCTTAAGTTCTGGCCATTTAAGCTTTTTTCCGATTGATATATCGCTAATTATCAATCCCCCGTGCGCAGCAATCTGTTCAAGGCTCATACCCGTCAACATTGGCGCAATGTGCTGTATGAGGTCGCTGTGTATAAATTCGAAATTTTCCGTTGTCTGGCGATCCACTGATACCCGCGCCGAGGCCCACGTAGCACCATGTATCTTTTTGAGTCTATTTGACGTTTCTGCAGATAAACTGAATCTGCTCTGGTTATCGCGACTCTCGCGGCAAATCTCCATCCATGGAGCTTGAGAGCGCCACCTGGGAGGCTCCGGGGACTCAAGTACATGTATAGCCCGCTCCATGAGGGCCCTGTACTCTCTTACCTCCTGTCCCTGCAAACCATAGGTGATTCCGAATCTTACCGCGAGATCTGGAGCGGATCTGGTAATGGTGAATTCGTCTACATCGGGTTCATTTTGGTCAAGGAAATCCCTAATTCGCTCTTTGTTGACGCCCTCCCTGCCAACAACATCCACAAAGCTAAGTACAGAATTGCCTCCCGGCACCAGGTCCACAGACTCGGCGACAAGTGTCCCTTGATTCTGATTGGCGACTCGGTCTACGACGTTCTTGTCGTCTTTTAAGTCGTCGGGAAGGTCATGTTCTTCGTGCTGGTAAAGGAAAGCATTGACACCAACCTCCGCTCTCTCCCCTTTTATTCGTCGAACCCGCTGAGCGGTGAGGTACATCAGGCCACCTCCGTAAGAATCCGGGCGGGCGTCCTGAAATTGGATTTTCGCCAGATATCCTTTTGGGTCCGGGCCCTAAACGAAATTGTCACGCCGGTATTACGTATTAGTGACCGCGTACCTTCGCTGTACAATAATTGCTGTTCCTTTTCGCTCATTTCATACCAGACCTTCTCCATAGCGTCCAGAATGGTATCTTCTTCTTCCGATTCGAACCCTGCATGCTGCCATCGGATATAAATCAGGTCCCGTTCCAAATGACGATATCGATTGAAGGCTTCACTCATAACTTTTCGTCCAATTTTCCCTTGTTCCATGTAAATTTCGCTCGTAGTCCCGGAATAAACAGCACATTGATGGTTCGAGTAACGCGTGAGTTGGTCGGTCTCGACGTAGAACCAAAGAAGAGGGCAAATCAGCCAAATCAAAAGAAAAAACCGGATCGCGCCCTTCGCCTCCAAGGGATCTGGGCAGTCTTGACTTCGGTAGTTGCTGAATCGTGTCCGGCGTTACGGACATGCCTCCTGCCTTGGGGCGTACTTTGCAATTGGTAATCTTTATATCAGCATATTGTCCACTGATGCGAACCCCCAATGTTCTTCCCGAACGTCCTGCGAGAGGTTTGCCATCCGAGTCCTCCTTCATGGCTCGGTAAACAACCCGAGGTTTTCTCGGCATTCAGCGAGTCCTTCGCGATGGCGTCTCTGTACGGTTTCCTGGTAGGATTGTGAGTGCAAAAGAATAGCCACAAAATACAATTTCGTCAAGCGGCGCAGATTGTTTTTTCTCGAATCTGAATGTTACCAGCCCCGTCACCGACCCCTCCATCCTCTGTATTGAATTCCATCTTCGGGTGTCTCCCCAACGACAATATTGAAATTTGCGGTCAGTTCTCCAATTTCCGATCCGGCCAGCGGCTTGAACGGCACGGACAACAGGTCGTGTGACGCGCGGCCGGACCTCCGAAATATGGAGTCTCGCTCGTTGTCCGGGTTTCCTTTCACGTACATCTGCGTGGTCAGGATCCGGCGTCCGTTCCTGTTGATCCCAAAATGAATATGGGCCGCCCGGCCGCCCGAATATCTGACGGGCTTGATCGTACGAAAACGGTATTCACCCGTGGAGCCCGTTTCAAATCGCCCGAAACCCTGAAAATTCCGGTCCCGCCTGTTTCTTTGCGGGGCATCGCTATGAATGTAGACGCCGTTGCTGTCGACCTGCCAGATCTCCACCTGGGCACGCTTCACGGGTCGGCCCCGCACATCGGTGACGCGCCCGGTCAGATGCGTGATCTGCCCCACCGCCGCCGTCATCGCGTCGTTGATGATCAGAAGATCGTTATCGACGTCCAGCGGCATCCGGTCCGGGTAAAACGGACCCTCGGTCTGCCGCGGCGTTTGCATGAGTTGCTCGGCAAACACCCCCGGCGTCACAAACGCGGCGGCCCCCAATGTGCCTGCCTGACATAGAAAACGTCTGCGATCAATCGACATCACGGCCTCCCCGAGGGATGAACTCCCGTCCAAATAGAGATCTCAGTGATTGTAGATCACGTTTAGCTCGACGAAACTGTCTCTACGACTGGCGTAGGACAGGTCGCCGGCATCGACGTCGAGAAGGGCAATCGCCTCCAGGTGCAGGGAGAACCTGCCGGAGATTCGCCGGTTCACTTCGAAAGTCAAAACGCGTGTTGTTGTGTCGAAATCGTTCATCATGCTGCCGAGTACTTCGGTGCTCTGGATGTCGTTGAACGCGAGACGCGCGGCAAGGAAGAGGTCGTTCTGAAAGATATTCGTCGCATTCCGGCCGCGGCCGTCGTAGTTCCATTCCCCGATCAGGCTCAGTTCGGCCGCCGAGCCGAGTAAGGAATGGACCGTATACTCAGCGCCCAGCGTGGAAGCAACGTAGTCCTCCTCCACGCCGCGACGGTCCCGCGAGCCGGCCCTGCCGAGTCCCTCGAGCTTGAAAAGCCACGGTCCGGCCGTCAATTGGGCGTCGAGCCCGAACTGCCGGATCCGTTCATAGTCTGGTATCAGTACCGGTCCGCCGCCTGGGTCGACGCCCGGCAACAGCAGAGGATCGCGGCTGATTCCATCGAATACGCTGACGCCAACGTCCATCTCTCCGGAACTTCGGCTGTACCGGGCGGCGAATTCCGGCTGCCACCGTCCGGCGTCACGCTCATACGAAGCCCGCTCATTGTCGACAACAAGCGGGAAGCGCAGACGGCCGGAATTCCCTGGAAACGTGCGGGCGCGGTGCCAGGTCATGCCGAACAGTTCCACGGCGCCCCAGTCTCCGGAAAACGTTAGATGCGCCATGGGTTGTCCCAGTGTGGGTTCTCTGTACGGGTGTTCCACGAGGTCGATCTGGTTGACGATATTCACCAGGTGGCGGGATTCGGTCACGCCCCAGAACACCCTGTCGACCCCCAGACGCACTTCCCATTCCTGACCGAGGAACTCGCCGAAGGCAAGAAAATAGGCTTCCCGCAGATCGACATGGGTGCGCCGCTCGTCCCCGGCGTCGAAGCGCAGGAACGGGGCCAGGGTGAAACTTCTGCCCCGGGCATCCTCGACGTAGAGCCTGGGCTCGGCGACAACGCCGCTTCCGTGGGAACGCTGGCCGGGCCAGGCGCCGGTCCTGGGAAACCAGCGGCTCTCGACACTCAGACGCCCGGACAACTCCAGCGTTTCGATCTGGGCAATGGCATTGCCGGAAAATAAAGGCGCGAGTATCCAGGCGGCAACGAGCGGCGCGCATTGGTGAACGATACGATTCAGCATTAACGCGCCCGTTTCAGTCCGGTGCGTGAAAAGTCGCGGTCGCCAAGGTCAGTCCCGAACTTGAACCCCGTCCAGGTCAGCACCGTGCTTTTCCCGGTGAGGTGATTGACCATGGTCATCACCCCCGCGCGCCAGTAACGACCCGCGTATAGCCCGTAGTTCTCCAGCGTGAGCGTCTTCAGATGCGCGTCCTTGCGGTCGTAATATTCCACTTTACGTACGCGAAGCTCGTCCCTGTCACGCCACACCACCTGGCGGCTGTAGCCTGATTTCTTGTCCGTGGGGTAGCGCTCAGTTACCGTGCAGGTCAGACTGCCGCAGGGCTCGTCACGCAGATAGCGGTAGGTAAATTTCTCCACCGCCTGGGCGGTCATGTCTTCATAGGCGAACTCACTGCCCATGAAGGAACCGGACCGGTTCGACGAACTGATCCGTTTGACGCGTTTCAAAGCGGGCAGATAGAGCCACTGATCGTCCGCACGGTCCCGGTGCGCGTGGACGAGAAGCGCCGTTCCCCGGACGTCGCGCGGCTCGTCAAATACAAACAGGCTCTTGTCGCCGGCGCCAGGTACCTCCAGGACCTTTACGCGGAGTTGACGCCAGCTCTCCTGCCCGTGCTTGTTGCGAAGCACCATGGCCTGCTGCGCGGTGAAGTTGCCAAAGCCTTCCTCGCGGGCACGGGATTCCCGGGCGATACTCAGGCCGGTTGCATCCGACGTCACGTTCTGCGAGTGAACGGGCGCCGGCGCGCCGATAGCCGCCGCGACAATCAGCCATGGCGTCGAAAACGCGAGTACTTTGCGTGGATAACTCATAGTTTTCTCCGGTCGATGGTAATCAGCAGCGCCGGCAGGAGCAGGAAATCGGCGACCAGCGCGAAGATGATCGTGATCGTGACCAGAAGGCCGAGCGCCCAACTCACCTGGAACCCCGACGTTGCGAATACCAGGAAGCCCGCCGACAGAACCGTAGTGGTTGTCCATAATGCGTGGCCCACCGTGCGGAAGGCGTAGCGCACCGCCTCCGGCGCGTCAAGTTTCTTGCGCCTGGCTTTGAGATACTTGCTCAGGAAGTGAATCGTGTCGTCTACGACAATTCCGAAAACCACGGCGATGACCACCGATGAGGCGATGCCCACGTTGCCAACGATATAACCCCACAGGCCGAAGCTCATGATCGCCGGGATGAAATTCGGCAGAAGACTCAGGAGTCCGATGCGTACGCTCTTGAAAATCCAGATCAGGATAAACGAGATAAGCGCCATGGCCAGGATCGTACCGCGCAACATGCTGTTGATATTCCGCAGCGACAGGTGGGCAAACACAATGCTCAGCCCCGAAGCCTCCTGCGCGAATTCGGGCGCGTTTGCGCGAAGCCAGGCCTGCGCGCGTCCATCGAGTTCACGCAGATCGCGAGACCACGCGTTCCTGGTGGTGACGACCATTCGAGTAGAGGACTTTGCGACGTCGATGCGGTCATTGAGATCGCTGCCGAACGGGAGCGACAGCTCGTACAGCAACAGGTACTGTGCCGCGAGGTCCGGTTCTTCCGGCAATCGATAGTAGGCCGGATCGTCACCGTGCATGTTCTTGTTGAGCCGCTTCATAATGTCCGAAAACACCTGGACGTGCGTCACCTCGGGCTGCTCCCTGTACCACCCGGCAAAAGCATCGATCTTGCGCAGATATTCGGGTTGAGTGATGCCGCCTTCCCTCCCCGAGTTCATTGAGTATTCCAGCTTATCCAGTCCGGTCAGATTCTGGATGATGTAGTCCGTATCGCGGCGGAACTCGTAACGGTCGTCGAAATACTGAGCCATGTTGTCGCTCAGTTCGATACGAGAGATGCCCATCGACAGGCAGGCCACCGCTGGAATGAGGACCGCCAGCAGGAATTTGCGCCGGGCGATGACGATCTCCGCAAAACGGCCGAGCAGGTCCTTATCCTGTGTTCTCCGGGCCGGCACACGCAGCGGCAACAGGGACAGAAGCGCAGGGAGAAGCGTGACGGAGTAGACGAGTGCGCATAGGACGCCGAACGCAACGTAGTTGCCCAGGATATGGAAGGGCGGCGAATCCGAGGCGTTCAGGCTGAGAAATCCGATCGCTGTCGTAACCGAGGTTATGAATATCGGATAGACATTGATTCGGAATGATTCGGCAATCGCCTCGTTCCTGGCAAGTCCGCGCCTCATTCCCAACAGAACGCTCGTGACAATGTGGATGGCATCGGCCATGGCGATCACCATGACGATAATCGGTATCCCGGCGTTCGTGGGGCTGAACACCACACGGCTCCACCCGGCGAAACCCACGGTGGTATTGACGACAAAAACGATCACGGCAACGATCGCAATGGTCCCGAGGACCGAGCGCAGAAGAGCGATTGTAGCGACGATGATAATCACGAACACGATCGGCGTAAGGGTACGCATGTCGTCCTGCGTGGCGTCAGAAAAAGCCCTGTTCATGACCACGTCGCCGGTGAGGTGATAGGCGATACCCGGATGTTGGGCCCGGGCCTCGCTCAGACGCAAAACCAGATAGTCGGTAATTTCGACGACCGCCTGGTCCGGATTCTCCGGCAGGACGAAGTTTATGGCAACACCGGCCGTGCGCCCATCACGGGAAACCAGGCGTCCTGCAATTTCGACGGCTGCCAGCGCGGTTATTTCGATTCGCGCCAGTTGGGCGTCACTCAGAGCCTGCGCATCCTCGACGAGCGGCGCGACAATCAGGTCGTCCCCGGATGCCTCGCTGTGCGTATAGTTGGTGAGGGAGTTTACACGGCTGGAATAGGGCGCGCGCCACGCGGCATCGGTCAACGCTTCAACCGCGCCGAGCGCTTCCCTGGAGAACACCGAGCCCTGTTCCGGCGTAATGGCGATCAATGCCGCGTTGGACGTGGAATAGGTGTTCTCCAGCGCGTCGAAGGCAAGAAGCTGAGGGTTGTCTTCGCTGAACAGAACGCGGTAGTCGTTTGTTACCGTGATAAACCGGACCCCGGCCGTCATGGCCGCCATCAGCAGCGTTGCCGCAACGACCACGATCCACCGATAGCGCAGGATGGCGTCTATATATCGATCCTGGAGCACAAGATTCATCGCCGCCCCCATCCCAGACCGGGAACGGCGATGACATCACCGTCGGTTGCGGACGACGGCGTCAAGACCGGTACATTCGGAAATACACGTGTCATCTATTCGATAAATCTCCTGCAGTCCGTCGCCCGGCCGGGTTCGTCATCTTCCGCACGGGAATCGATTAATAGGGGCTCGATTTTGACGACTGAACGTGATCGGGCATAAAGACCTGGCGATCATGGTCGCGAATCCTTCGATCAGCACGCCCGTCACAAAAGCGACCAGGATGTTTGTCGTGTTCATATGGAAGGCGCGCATGCCCGGCCTGAAGGATTCGTATTCGAACCAGGGCGGATCTTCAAGGTTGTCGAAAAAATCGCGCAACGCCAACGGAGCGCTGCGCATGTCGTCTTCCTCCTCGTCGATGCCGGCTTTAATGAACCGGTGCAGGTCCTGGGGTGGAAGCCCGGCTGATTCCTCCATGACCGGATCGAGCGGCGGGTCGCCGACGGTGGTGTGTTTCATGTAGTTGTCGGCGAGTTCACGGTTGTAACGCCGCCCCTTCGGATAGCCGTCGACATATGCGGAAGGTACGGTTATAATGCCGCTGTCTCCGTAAAAGCTGTTATCTTGCTCCCAGCGGTCTTCGCGGGACCGCCGACTTTCCGTTTCCTGCCTTCAAGCCGCAGACCGCGTTTTTCTATCGTACAATCACTTAATCTAATACTTTCGAACGCAAATATAGCCGCCATTCTCACGAAAGTCAATAGTCTTCACGCGATAATTTCACACCCACCGGACCACGTATGGATCCATCATCTTATAGCGCGATACATGGCCGCCGACCACAAGAATCTGTTTTGGCATGGCAAAGAAAATGCACATATCATACAGTTGTCCGACGCCGGGGATGTCAACCATTCACGCACCCGGACAGCTCGCGGTCCGATCCTTACGAGTCGGATGGTCGAAGCCATCGCGAACGACACGATCACATTGTTCTTAAAAATGACACGCGCCGATTCCCCGACTGCCCTTGCCCGGCGAAAGCGCCATATCGTTGAGGTGGTTTCGCGACACTACGATCTCGGTTCCTGTCGCCGTACGTCTCGCCTGACGGGCGGCGTGCTCAATGAAGTGTATCTGGCCGAAACGTCGCAAGGTGATTTCGTCATTCGCGTGAACCGCGTCCGAAGTTCGATCTTCGAGATCGAACGCCTTTCGTCATTCCTGTCGTACCTGGGGTACCGAGGTATACCGGTGGACGAACTGGTTCCGGCGGCCGACGGACAGGTCGCCGCAGAGATGGATGGAGAACTGTTTTCCGTACACCGATACATCCGCGGGACGGTATACACTAACCCTGGGGAACTGAACGGCAACCAGGCGGCAAATGTGATGACCTTCCTGGCGCACTACCATTCCACGGCCGAGGGATATTGCAACCACGGGGACCTCGCTGTCCGGGATGGATTGCTTCCGGTCATGTACACGGAAAATCCCGACAGCCTCAGGGAGCGGTTGAAAGACCTCCCGAAAACGGAGCAGGTCGCAGAATCCGCCGTAGACCATGCAATCGACTGGCTGGCCGGTTTCTTTGCCTCGGGTGCATACCGGGAACTCAATCGGACCTGGATTCACGGGGATTTCAGATCCTGCAACGTGGCGTTCGATGCCGACAGGGTAAGCGGACTGTTCGACTGGGACCTGCTCTGCAACGGACCGCGGATCTTCGACGTCGTGGTTGCATCCGCCGACCTGGCCAGGACGATCGCCGGCCCCCTGTCCCGCGATCCCGACTTGTGGCGACGAGATTTCGCCCGTCACTTCGGAGCCTACCGGAAGGAAGCACGGCGACTTGGTACGGACATCACCGAACCCGAAGTCAAATCCATCCCGGGCTTCCTGATCGCCGATACCATTCTCAGCGGCGTACTCTTCGCGTTGCACTTGAGACGGTTGCCGCTGAAGCCATGTGAATCGGCGTCCCAACGCCGTCAACGGTCAGACAGGCTCCACACGGAGTCCATATCCGACCTCGCCGCGATCGACAGCCTGATTGCCAGTGGACGTGAAATGATCTCCGCGCATCCGTAGCGTGAATCGCCATTGAATCGCAACACCGGCACGGAGCCGATGGCGTTCTGATTTTCGGTATTCCTGCTGCAGATCACATGTATATCAGGCTATTTCTAAGTCGGATTTTGAAACAGCCTGATTGTGCACGTTTCCAACACAGTACGGCAGGACGCCTGGTTCTCTCGCACAGACGCCTCTGGATTGGATTGAGTACAGGAAAGGCGGATATGGAACTCAACCGGGTGGTCGAGGATTTGGGAATCGAGCCATCTCGGGAGGTACTCGAACCGGCGTGGGAGGTCTCACAGCGCGTGATGGCGGACGGGGAGGTCCCGTTTCTGTCACCGGACTTCGTGAGCGAGGCCTGCCGGGGGATTTATCTCCCGGAAGATATCGTGGAGGCTGCAGTCGCCGCGGCGGCCCGGGTGGCGAACGAGCCCGCGTTGCGCGCGCTGGCGTGGCATTGCCACTGGTGTCTCTACCACGTGGAAGGATATTCCAGCCGCCTAGCGGACGATTGGCCGTGTATGAAGGGCCCTCTGGGAGAACTGGCGGGTCTCTTCTACCTGCTGGTGCTGCTCTCGCGGTTTCCCCAGATGCGAGCGACGCACCGCGCGCACGGGGTTTCCGAACGGGTTGTTCGGGAAAGCATGGATCAGATTTACCTGAGGGGTGAATCGTGCAGTGAGATCTTCGGCCAATGGGGCCTGGACGGACACGCGGCCCGCTGGCTGGCAAATTTCCTCCGTGGTGAAATCTACGCCCTGGGCCGGCTCGAACATCAATTCAACGTGATGAACGACCCGTTTCGCGTCTATCGTCACAGGGAGTCGTCCGTGGTCGTTGCGCTCAGCGAAGACGGCGTTTCCTTTCGGCGCGACGGCCAGCGGCACAGAGGCGGAGATGCGCCGCCCGCATGGACCTCCCGGCTCAGGATTACGGGAGACAGGATTGCCGGACACCCCATCCTTCCGTCCGGCCGGGCCTGCGAAGAAATGGTGACGCTTGCCGCGGCCGACTGGGTTTCCGTTCTGGGACCTGGGGACCCCGTTCTGTATTTTCATATTCCCGGGGGAATACCGCTGGACCATACCGCTTGCGGGGACTCCTTTCGGGCCGCGATGGACTTCTTCCCTCGCCATTTTCCCGATCGCCCGTACAAGGCGTTCTTCTGTGGTTCCTGGTTGCTGGATACGCAATTGGAGGATTGGCTGCCGTCCGGTTCCAATCTGGTGCGTTTTCTGCGGGAGTTCTACCTGGTGCCCGGCGGCATCTCGGAACGGTCGATACTGCAGACGGTTTTCGGGAATGCGGCGGACGACCTGAGCAGGGCGCCCGGCGACACGTCGCTCCAGCGGGCAATGCTGGAACATGTGTCCTCGGGCAGGGCGATCGATCCCAGGGCCGGCAAATGCTTCATGTTCCCTGAAGATCTGGATTGGGGTCGCCAGGTATACCGAACAACGAAGTTTCCGTGGCATCTGGTCGGTGACTGATTTGAACCACGTGGCGGATTCGCGCCGTGGCGCCGTCGGTCGTGAGGCGCGAAAGGAACCAGGAGGAGGTCGACATGGAGCGGTTCGGACAGCTTGAGATGGACTACCTGGCGAAGGTGATCGCCAGCGGGACGCTGAACAGCAAGACCGGCAAATTCACGTCGCAACTGGAGGAGCGGTTTGCAGCGTGGGTAGGGGCCGAATACGCGGTGGCAATGAACAGTGCGATGAGCGTGCTGCACACGGCCGTGGCGGCTGCGGGCGTTGGACCGGGCGTGGAAGTCGTCTGCGACCCGGTGGTTCACTTCGGCGGCGCAGCGGTTATGTATCACAACGGGGTGCCGGTATTCTGCGACATCATCGAGGATACCTGGAATATGGATCCCGAATCCCTCGAGGCGTGCATCACGGAACACACTGGCGCCGTCATCTGCACGCCGATGTGGGGGAACCCGCCGGATTACGACGGGATCCTCAAGGTGGCACAGAGCTACGGGCTTCCCGTCATCGAAGACGTGGCGCACGGGGTCGGCGGTTCCTACCGCGGGAGTCCGTTGGGGACGCTCGGGTCGATCGGGTCGTACAGTTTCCAGGAGGCCAAACACCTCACCAGCGGCGACGGCGGCATGGCGGTGACCAACCGTCCCGAAATGCTGCAGAAGATGCTCGAGATGAGGATCATCAAGACGACGCTGGGCTGGAATTACCGTATGACGGAACTACAGGCCGGGGTGATGCTCGCGCAGATGGACCGGGCGGACGACATTATTGCGGCGCATCACAGGGCAGGTGAGCTCTACCGCGAGGCCGCGAAGGAATCCCCGTGGCTCGTTCCCCAGCGCGTCGAAGAGGGATGCGTCAATGCCTACCACGCCGTTGCCTTTCGGTTCGAAGGCGACAGCGAGGGGATCCCGGTCGAGCGATTTCAGAAGACCATGGTCGAACATGGATGTCCCGTCTCGATCGGTTACAAACGACGCTCCGCCGCGGAGGACCCGATTTTCACCGAGGTCCTGGCGTACGGCAAGGGGTGCCCCATCCGGTGCCCCCATTACAAAGGGCAGGCGCGCTACGGACCAGGCGTGACGCCCGTGGCCGACCGCGCGGTCCCCCGCATGGTGGTGATGCCGATGGACGTCTATACACCGGGAAAAACAGAGGAATATTCGGAAATGATCCAAGCGGGCTTGAAAGCGCTTGGGTGAGGCAGGCGACCTGAGCAAGGTCGGTCCAACATAGCGAGACGGGGTGAGTCGGCCTGCCTGTGCGTGCTATCTCACGCACGCAGACAGGCGGCCGAATGGTGAGGTACTCTTGGGACAGAACACTAATGCCCGTGCATTTCTTGCGTTCCGTGAACGGCGCTGGATTCAACGAAATAGAGAGCGTAGGCCAGACCGATTCCAACGAGAAGGGCGACAATGAGTTTGCCGCGGTCGTGGCTGTGGAAGTGGATCTCGGGCAGCAGATCGCTCAGGGCAATGCACAGAAACGCGCCCGCGGCAAACGCAAGCACGTAGCCGATAACCGAGCCGTCGTCCAGGCCGAGAAGTCCCACCCCCCAGAAACTGGCAAGAGCGACCAGCGGACACAATGAAGCAAACGCGACGTTAGCCACGGTCCGCGCGCGTGCGCCGTGCCCCGCGAACTTCATCATGCCAATGATGGAATACGCGTCGAGCGGTTTGTGAAGAAGAATGGCAAGGAATACCCCGAGGGCGGGCAGCGCCCCGCCGTCTTCATGCGGCGAACTCACCCGCATGCTGGTGCCCAGGGCGACGCCTTCGGTAACGGTATGTACGCCCAGGCCCATGGCAACCCCTACCAGACTGCCCGAGTGTCCGCCGGCTTCGCCGTGGTCGTGATGATCGTACAGTTCGCCGGCTTCAGTGCTGAAGTCGTGCTGATGGAAATGAAAGACGCGCAGCAGGAAGATCATCAGGATCATGCCGAACACCACCCACGCGACGGCTTTTTCCACGTTTCCCGGACCGGTAATCCGTTCGAGACTGTGGGGAAAGAGATGGTACATGGCAATGCCGAGGATGAATCCCGCCACGAGGCTCATCAGTATCTGAATCCTCGTGTGGGTTATGGACCCCAGAACGGCCAGTCTCCCGCCAATAAATGAAACGGCAAAGATGCCGAGTGAGTACCCGATAATAATCAGTAGCCCTTCGTAATCCACAATAACCTCACCTCAATTTGGCTTGGGAAGCCGCACTGCCTTCTCCAACACCTGCGCCCGAGCAGGGGCCGTCGTGACGACTCACTTTCGCCAGATGCCAGAATGGAAATTCCCTGGAGAACCCTCGGGGTCGCACAATACGTTTCTTCATTGGAATTATTCGGGGGCAACCCCACCTCCCGCAACGGGCTGCCCCCTTACGATCATTGTCGCTTTCAGACCCGAAGCGCATTAGAAGAAAAACATAAGAAGCAGGATGCTGCTCAGCCCGCCCAGCATAAACCCGCCTATGCTGACCGCGCCCGATACCAATGAATAATCGGCAATACGAAACGTCTGTTCGCCCAGGGTGAAGAGCACCTGGGTGCGATTGATTTTCCGATCCGCGAAATTTTTCAATGCCTCCTCGGCGCTGTGGGCCTCCTTTACCGAGACCATCGCGACAAGAATCATCGTCAGCGCAGATGCCAGGGTCCCGGTTGCAAATACGAGCAGCGTCGTCAGGGCGATCCAGTGGTAGGCCGCGTCTTCGACTCCTGAAGGCGAACTCATGAATCTGATGACCAATGCCGCACCGCCTGCATTGCCCAGCAGCAGCAGTCGGGCCGACTCGGTGATCAGCCTGAACATCGTGCCGCGCCGCATATGGACGACCTTGTAGAGCTCCCTCAACCACTCTTCGCCGATTTCTTCGGCCGAAAATTCATCCACCTTTTTCAAGGGTCAATTTCCTCCGAGATCGATCAGACGGACGTAGCGCGAACCCGAGTTTGTTCCAGGCTCGAAAGCGAGCGTCCAATCGTCAATCGCTATCGGTCCGGACGACAATGCCTGCTGCAGAAAGTGCTCCCGCGTCAACGTCCCGCCCATGCGCTCCAGCACTTCGATGACGAAGCGGCCCAGAATGTATCCCTCGAGGGACACCTCGTTGACGCCGTAATTCCCGTCCTCCTCACCGCTTGCAGTGTCCACGGCCCCCATGGCCCGATGAAAGTTCCTGACCACCAGCATGCCCGTGTCGCGGGCATCGGGCATCACTTCGGAGACCAGTATTCTGTCGTTTGGCGCGTCAATCCGCTTCTTCAACTCGTAGGACAGTACGAATGAAAGATTGGCCATAATGTATCTGTGGCCAAGAGAGTGCGCCAGGTTGATAATTTCAGAGTTGGAGGCATAAGCGCCAACGATCATGATGGCCTCCAGGTCGGCCTTGGCCAGGGCGAACAGGCTGGCCTGGACGGCATGGGTGTTTCGGGAGAAAGCGGTTTTCGCCAGAATGGGAATTCCCTTGCCGTCGAGAATCGACTTGTAGTTCTTCAGGACGGAACGCCCGAAAGCATCGTCCTGATAGATAATGCCGAACCGCTTCTTGCCCCGTTTCCTCTGAATGTGATTTACCAGAACGCGGGTCTCGTCCAGATAACCCGCTCTGAGGTTGACGACGTTTGGAAACCTTAGAGCATTGCGCAGGAACGCAGCGCCGGTAAACGGTCCCACAAAGGGAATCTTTGCCGTCTTCAGCACCGGCGCGATGCGTTTCGCCGTGGGCGTACCCACGCCGCCGATAACGGCGAATACGTCGTCCTCGGAAGCGAAACGTTCCGCGTTGGCGGCCGCCAGATCGGGTTCGTAGGCGTCGTCGAGGGAAATCAGCTTCAGAATTCTTCCGTTAACGCCGCCGCCGCGGTTCGCCTCGAGAAAGGCCGCGCGAATACCGACCCGGTAGTTGAACCCCAACTGTCTGTTCGGCCCGGAAAAACACGCGCTCTGACCGAAGACAATCGTTGTATCGCTGACACCTTGCGCCGCTTGGGACGTCGCGACAGGCAGCAGGGCGAGCCAGAATACCCATAGCCCACTGACGATGTGTGCCGCCATTCGCTACCCTCTTCCCGAGGCGTGTCACATCTACTTCGACGTGGCGCCACCCTCCCCCTTCTTTCCCGATTTGCCGGCAGCCACGTTCTTCTTCCCCTGCTTGGGGCCGGCCTTCGTTTTCTTCCCGGATTTGACGCCGGGCGTTGCCTGCTTCGTCGACCTGGCATCCTCCTCAGGGAGCACCTCCACCATCGGCTTTTCCTGCTCCTGCCGGCTGAACCGTTTGCCACGCACAACGTGGCTATGAGAGAATATCGAAGGTGTGTCGAAAATGAGCGACCGGGGATTGGCCACGTCCAGGTGATCGCGTTCCGCGCGCGCTCTGTGAAACTGCCCGTCGAGCGTGAGTTTGTCCTCGTCTACATTTTCTATCCTGTGTATATTGGGCATCTGCGTTGACGATAACGCCATCCTGCCGGTCGCGGCGCCGGTTACCGAAGGTTGCTCCCCCAGGGCCAGATCGGCCGGCGTGAACCCCTCGCCCGCGCCGTCAATCATGTTAATGTCGATGGCCGACTGATTGGCCGGGTTGACCGCCGCCAGGCTCGCATCCGAAAAGATCCTTCGCATCCGATCCCAGTAGCGCGTGATACGGACGTGTGAGGGCTGCCGCCTGTACTCCGCCAGCAGAGCCGTAAACGCCCCGGCGCTGCTTTTCGCCTGCACGACCCGTTCTGCTGCCCTGGCCTTTGCTTCCAGTACCAGCGCCTGGGCCTGTCCCCGGCTGCGCGCAATCAGCTGCTCCTTCTGTCGATTGGCGTCGCTGACTGCCTTTGCCCGCTCCGCAAATGCGTCGCTGACGTCCCTGAACGCTGCAATGGTTTCCTCGATGGGGCGCACGTCGACGATGTCGAGAGAAACGAGTTCAATCCCGATGTCGCGGTTTTCGAGCCACGCGGTAATCCTGTCGAACAGCCTGCTTTGAATGATGTTTCGATTCGAGGTCAGGATCAGATCAATGAAGTTCTCGCCCAGGACGTCGATCAGTTCTTCACGGGTGTAGACGGTCAACATCGCAATGGGATCGCTGGAGACGAACAGGAAATTCCCGAGATTGTCGATCCGGTACTGAAGCGCGACGCTTACCTCAAGCAGATTCACGTCGCCGGACAATATGGTGAAGTTGACCGTGCTGCCTTCCCTGCTGGATACCTGGAATCGGGTGACCCGCTTGACCTTGCGGATGTGCACCTGATCGATGATTGGAATGCAATAGCGTATTCCGGGGCGGACGTTGGTATTCACGACCCTGCCGAACCGGAGCACGACGCCGAGTTCTTCCTTTTTCACAATGTACAACCCGCTGGCCAGAATGCAGACGACAGCCGCCACAGCGGTCCAGACGACGATTCGCCGCCGGTGTTTCGAGTAATAATCGAAGACGGCGTAGATGATCCGCGTACTTTGCGGCAATTGTGACTGTTCGCTCATTGCGCTTGAACTCTGGTTTTATCGGGGCGTGGTCCTGCTGTTGAGGTATTTGAACAACTCGTTGTCGGCCGGCAGCATCAACGTCGTGTTGCGGTCGATAATCAGATCGTAGCTGTCCAGCGCGCGGATGAAACTGTAGAATCCCGGGTCCTGCCGGTATGCCTTGCCCAGCACGCCCATCGCCTCGGCCTCGGCCTTACCGAGAATGGCGGTTGCCTCCGCGTGGGCGTCGGCCAGCAGCTTTTCGTGTTCGTTAATGGCCAGGGCCTCGATACGCAGCGCCATTTCCTCACCCTCGCTACGATACCGGGCGGCAATGCGCGCCCGTTCCGCGATCATGCGCTGGATGACGCTCGGCCGGTTCTCCGTGGGCAGTGTGTATTCAACGATTCCCGCCTCGATGACTTCGATGCCGTAGCTTTCTCTGGCAGTTGGCGCGATTCTGGCGTGTATTTCCCGCGAAGCCTCGTTCAGGTCTTCGTGTTCCAGCCCCAGCCCGATAAAGGCGTCCAGAGCCTTGTTGCTGATGATGATCCCGCTGCTGGACAGGTAGAGATCCTGCAAGCGCTCAACGGCGTTCTTCCCGGTGCGGATCGCCTCAACGAACAGAATGGGATCCACGGTCCGCCACAGCAGGTACCCGTCCACGCGAACGCTCTTCTGATCGTCTGTGATCAGTTCGTGAGGCACGTCGGTCAGCGTATGAATACGCCGATCCACCTTGTAAATCCTGGAGATCGGGCGGGGCCACTTCACGTGAAGCCCGGGTTGTCGCACGGGCGGCGAAATCCTGCCGAAGTGGGTCAGTACGCCCTGCTGGGTTTCGTGGATAATGTAGATGCTGTCGTAGACGATTGCGCCGACGATCACGGCGATGGCCGCGGTCATTGTGGCTTTCTTGAGCGTCATTGCCTTTCCTCGTCAGTAAGGGCGTCCGGGTCGCGTGTGCGAGATCGACCCGCGGACCCGGTGCGAATCTGAATTATCGAGCGCCAACCGAATGGCGTGGAATCCGGCGCTCCGTCCCGGACATGCATCGCATGCCTGAAACTGCCGCGCTTACCGCTTAGTGGCCCTTTTTTCCATGGCCGGCCGGCGGGTTGGCGCCGGATGTGTTTCTCTTCCACAGCGCGACCTTTTCGAGACTCTTCTTGTTGGGAACGATGATCTTTGGATTGCCGGCCAACGCCGATTCCAGTTTCTCCCGCCAGAGCATGTTCCTCAGAACGCCCGGCGCGGTTCTGACGGCCCTGGAGACCGTGGATATCGCATCGGCCTCAGCGGCCGCCGTCTTGACCCTCCGATATGCCTCGCCGTCGGCCTGCTGTACCTCCCACGCCGCGTTTCCGTGAGCCTGGGGCACCAGCGATACCAGGAAGCGCTGCGCGTTGACAATAATCCGCTCCCGGTCTTCCTGCGCGCTGGATACGTCCCGGAAAGCGCTCATGGTTTCCGCCACGGGGCTCACGTCCAGCAGGCTGACCTTGACGATTTCAACGGTTTTCAAAACCGAATTTGCGAAGTGCACGTCCACGTCGAAGGACCGGGTGAGATGTTCTTCGAGCGTTGCGCGATGCACGTTCAGCAATCTTTCGAGGTCCCGCGCGGAAATGAAGGAACGCACGTGGGCCTTGACGACTTCGGCGATGACTTCTTGCGGGTCCTCCGTCCGATAATGATAGACGTAGGGATCCGTAACCCTGTATTGCACGTTGACGGTAAGAGATATCAGGTTGAGGTCGCCGGACACGTACTCTTCGGGCGTTTCACAAAGGATGGACTTCACTTCCCGTACCGGCCACTTATCCACTTTGACGAAGGGCCACGGGGCGAGATAGCTCAACCCCGGCTGGATGTCACGCCAGTAGACCTCCCCCAGAAGCCGGCCATAACCCACCGCATGGGGGGGTACGGTTGTGAATCCGCTGGCCAGGAACAGGACGAGGAGCAATCCCCAGACCATCTTTCCCATTGGCGTGCCGGGAGAAATGACCCCCTTGAAGTTACGCCCGCGCGTGATGCGCTCCCAGACCTGAGCCCACGTTCTCGACAGGGGTCTTATGTTGAGAAGCAGGTCCTCCCAGCCACTGCGGAGGGCGCCCGCCCGGAAACGCCAGACAATGAGAGCGATGAGAACCAGCGCCGATCCCCACTGCAGGAACTGTATCGCAGGCGATTCGGAGGGACCGAGGTACACCGGAATCGTCAGGCCGGTGGCCAGGAGCAGCGCGTCGATCACAATCCCGAGTGCGACTGTAACCGCGATGACCGCAGCTACGTATATGGTGGCGAACCGTGCGCCGAATTGGCTGACGATGATCGCGATCGTGCCGGTATTGGTTGCCGGCCCGGTCATCAGAAAAATCAGCGCCGCTCCGGGGCTGAATCCCTTCGCAACGAGGGCCGCGGCGATCGGCGTGCTTGCCGATGCGCAGATATAGAGAGGAACGCCGACCAGCACCATCACGGGATAGGAGACCCAACGGGCATATTCGTTTGTCATCAGGTCGCCCGGTATCACCAGGAAGAGCACCCCGCCCAGGGCCACGCCAACCAGCAGCGCGAAGAGGATATCGTCCGCAATCTCCACGAAACCGTAGTGAAAGACGTGCTTCACCAGCTTTTTGAAATCGAGTGCCTGACCGTCCTCGGACGAATCCCCCGGAGAAGCCTTTCCGGCCTCCTCCGCTTCCAGCGCTTCCCGGTAGAATGCGGGCTTCACCCAGGAAAGGGACCTCCAGCGGCCGGCCACCGTGGCGACGCTCTTCAGCCACTGGACGAAAAGGCCCTTCAATCGCGAAAAGCTGACGTAGCAGTCGTCAGTTTCGGGAATGAGGGGCTCGTGCGAACCGTGATCGTGGTCATGATCGTGCCCGTGGTCATGGTCGTGATCATGTTCGTGGTCGTGATCGTCGTGGCTGTGGTCCGACACGGTTTCTTCAGGGTCGTTACGTATCAGGCCGATACAAAAGATGCCGGCGACGACGGCCGTGATAAAGCTGATCACCGGACGCACCACCGCGGCGACAAATCCGAAGAAGGCGTTTGTGACCAGAATCGAGTCCGCCCCGGTCTCGGGTGCGGTTATCAGGAACGACATGCAGGACGATCGGGATGCGCCCTTCCTGCGCATCTCGGCGACCACCGGCACAACGGAACAACTGCACAGCGGCACGGGCACGCCCACGGCCGAACTCACGGCAACGGATTTCAGGCTGTCGTCCTTGAGCCACCTGAGGATGGCCTCACGGGAAATAAATACATGGATCAGACCCGAGAGGAACAACCCCAGCAACAGCATGGGCGCCAGGAGTAAACCGGACATCCAGAGAAAGTCGAAAAAACTGACCAGCGTCTGCTGTGCCACTCAATGGCCTCCAGTGCATCGGATGATGCGAAGGGCCGCCTGACAGGCGGTTCAGAAACCGGAGCGGAAATGATAACGACCATCGAATTTCAAGTCAAGAACAATATATTTCTAAATATAGTGTATTCCACCACCCCTGCAAGGGGGCGTTACACATTTGAATATAACCGGGTTTCGGCCGCCCGGACAGAACAGATCCGCGGCAGGCCGCTCGCGGATCCGGGTCGCGCTCCGGGCAGCCGTTCCCGGCGACGTCGGGAGCGACGGTCTGGCGCAGGAACAGCGTTTGTTTCAGGCTCGGGAAGGCCCGCGATCACGGTCGGCCTGGCTCGTGCTCCTGACGTAACGCGGGCGGTTGTGCACGGGACGGAACCCGACCCTCTTGTAGACCCTTTCGGCGGCGCTGCCGGCTGCCACTTCGAGCCCGGTCCATCGATTGCCCATCGAATGTGAGTCCACCACCGCACGGGCGGTCACGGCGGATGCCACGCCTCTGCGGCGGTATTCAGGCAACGTGCCGATGAAGTCCACACAACCCAGACCGTATCTGGTGTAGAGCAATGCGGTTCCCGCAGGCTCGCGATCAACGTACGCGAGGTAGAGCCGTACTTCCGGAATATCCAGAACCCCTCGACCAAGGGCGCCCACGTCGTCCGGGAAATCGAAACTGCGACACATGGTGGCAGCCCAGACTTCGTACCGGTCCGGATCGAGCTCTTCAACCTCAACGGATTCGGAAACGGAGGGCCGGACCTCCCGGTTGCAGAGCATCGCCACGGCCTGTAAATCAAACGCGAATCCGCGTCTTTTCAGCCGTTCGGCCAGATCAGCGGGCCGGTCCAGCGGCGACAGGGTGAACGCACATTCGAAGTCCCTGTCTCTAAAATAGTCAAGTGCGCTGTCGATCAATGCGTCCACCATCGTTTCTGGCACGTCAATCTGTACGACACGGTGCAGCATGGGCACTTTGACGTCCCTGTGGCTGAACGCCGTGGCCCCGCCCAGGTCGTGGCTGTCGCACCAGCGGGACCGGAAGCCGATCCACAGTTTTTCGAAAGTCTTCGTGAATTGGTCAGACATGGGACTGCAAGTCCTCCAGGATTCCGTTCCGTTTCCTGGCATCCGCATCGATTCTCACGTGTCAGCGGCTTGCCCGAAGTCGACCTACTGTCAGATTTAAACCGACATCCGTTGCGATAATCCTCCAGATTGGTATATTGTCTCGCCTCTGAATACGGGTCAGACAACGGGGAGTTGCAACTTATCGCCCGGTGTTCCGTATAATGATCGTAACTGACGATCGCTCCTTTGCGTGGCGTGCTTCACCAGAGCCTATTACGGGTGTGGAAAACGAGGTCTTGCACAATGAGGTTTATCGTTACAGGCAGCAACGGCTTTATCGGTCAGAATACATGCCGTCGTCTCACGGAAATCGGACATGGCGTTATCGGCGTTGACGATCTGTCTTCCGGAACGCCTCCCAACGGCGTGGAGGGCGTTCAATATCACGCCCACAGCGTCGTGGATGCGGACTGGTTCGTACGGCTTCTGAAAAACGCCATTCCGGACGCGGTCCTTCACCTGGCGGCCAAGCCGAGAGTTCCGTACTCGGTGCGGAATCCGTTGCGCAGCGCGGAGGCGAACGCGATGGGAACGCTGTCCGTACTCAACGGGATTCTAAAAGCCGGACTGGCTGAGAAAACCCGGCTCGTTTTCGCCAGCAGCAGCGCGGTGTGCGGAGAGGCGAGGGTTCTTCCCACCCCGGAGACATACCCGTCGAATCCGCAATCGCCGTACGCGCTGGCGAAGCTTCAGGGTGAGCAGTGGTGCGATATGTTCCACCGACTGTATGGCCTGGACGTTGTGAGCCTCAGGTATTTCAACGTGTTCGGGCCGGGCGCGCTTTACGGCGGCGACTATTCGACTGTGCTTTCGGCCTGGCCGTATCATCTGTTCGTAGATCCTTCGAATCAACCCTTCCTGGAGGGCGACGGCACGCAAACCCGGGATTTCTGCTTTGTCGATAACGTCGTAGAGGCGACCATCGCCGCGTCAACCCGGGAACGCGGCTTCGGGGCTGATGTGCTGAACGTGGGACAGGGTGAGGCTCATTCCCTCCTGGAGGTCAAGGACGTTCTCGAACAGATTGCCGGGAGGGAACTCCCTCTCGAACGCCGGCCGCCACGCGTCGGCGACGTCGCTCATACCCTGGCCGACATTTCCCGGGCCCGGGAGGAACTCGGGTTCGAGCCGTCCATCGACTTCCATGCCCAGGTCGAACGAACCGCGATATGGCATCGCGATTGTTATCCGCCGGCAGTCCGTTGATAAAGCCCATCCGGGCTGCTGAAGCCGTAAGAGAGCTGAAGGGAAGAGAAAAGGCCGGACGGGCACACAGAGAGGATCAATGCGCCGCGATCGTCTGAAGACGGTACAACGACGATCGGGCTGGGGAAATGGTGGGCGATACTGGATTCGAACCAGTGACCTCCTGCTTGTAAGGCAGGCGCTCTAACCAGCTGAGCTAACCGCCCATGGATTCTTCGGACGCGTCTTCGGCCGGTTTTTCCGACCCGCCCAGCAGCAGCCCGAGCGGGATCAGCACACAGTACCCGATCACCAGCAGAACCGGCGCCAACGTAAGCGACAGGAAACCGTCGACCGGGGGCTGAGACAGACACAGGTAACCGATCAGTATCGTTCCCACGCCTGCGCCAAGGAAGGTCCAGTTCCTCCGTGAATAGGGCAGCGGACTCCGGGCAGGTTCCCGCCGTTGTGCCTGACTCCTGCGCCCCGCGCGGCCGCGAGCGCGTCTTCTGGCATTGCGTGTCGTCATCCGGTTTGCGCGTTCCTTTTTTCTTCAATCCTCGCGGCTTTGCCCTGCAGTTCGCGCAGATACTTAATACGTGTACGGCGCACCTTGCCGCTACGAATCAGTTCGACCCTCGCCACCCGAGGTGAGTGCAGCGGAAAAATCCGCTCGACACCCACGCCGCCCACCACCATCTTTCGTACGGTGAAGGTTTCGTGGATCCCGTGGCCCCGGCGCTGAATAACCACGCCCTCGAACACCTGCGTGCGCTCCTTCTCGCCCTCAACCACACGTACGTGCACCCGCACGGTGTCCCCGGCGCCAAATGCCGGCAGGTCGGATTTGATCTGTTCTTCCGTTAGGGATTTTATCAATGCATCCATGGTAACGCTCCTGAAACGATGAACGACTTCCGAGGGAAAGACCGTCGCCCTCATTCATCCATTTACGCACGGAAAATTCCCTTGCATCGGCGGCTATGATCTCCCGTGCCTGCCAGCATCCTCGTTTTCCGAGCCGGCCGTGTCGCCGGTTTCGATGCTTTCGTAAAGATCCGGACGCCGTATCCGGGTCCGTTGTACAGCGGTATTGCGCCGCCAGTCTGCAATCCGCTGATGGTCTCCGCTCAACAGAACATCGGGAACCCGCAACCCCTCGAACTCCCTGGGCCTCGTATACCAGGGGCAATCCAAAAGCCCGTTCTGGAACGAATCCTCCAGGGCCGACTCCGCGTCTCCCATTGCCCCGGGGATCAGTCGCACAACGGCATCCATTAACACCAGCGCGGGCAATTCGCCGCCACTCAACACGTAATCGCCTACCGAAATCTCTTCGGTAACGTACAACTCGCGAATACGTTCGTCAATACCCCGGTACCGGCCGCACAGTAACACCAGATTGGGCGCGATGGACAGGCGGTTCACCGTCTTCTGATCCAGCCGCTCTCCGTCCGGCGACAGGAAAATTACGTTTTCAAGCGGCCGTCCGGCGTCTTGAATGGCGGCCAGTGCACGGGCGACCGGTTCCGGCTTGAAGACCATTCCCGCTCCGCCGCCGCAGGGTGTATCGTCCACCGTACGGTGAACGTCATCGGCAAAATCCCGCAAATCGTGCGCGATGACGTCTACCAGACCGGCACGGATCGCACGCCCTGCTATGCCGTAAGCCGCCGCGTCCCGGATCAGGTCGGGAAATATGGTGAGAAAGTCGATATGCATTGCAGTCCGTTGAAAACGTCGCTCTGCAGACGAGGCGGGATGGGCTTTTTCAACGGGCCGATGCGTCCCGTCCGGGTTGCACGGCGGTTATTCCCGTCTACCGATCCAGGAGTCCTTCCACGTTCTTCACAACCAGACGCCCGCCCGCCAGGTCTATTCGAACCAGATCCCTCGCGGCGGGTATCAACGCCTCGCCCCCATCCTCCCTTTTGACAACGTATATATCGTTTGCGGGATGGGTAATCACATCGACCACGCGCCCGACTTCCGGGCCTGCTTCCGTCTCGACCTTCAGTCCCACAATCTCAAACACATAAAACGTATCTTCGGGAAGCGGATACACTTCGTCGGCCGGTACAAGCAACTCGCTGCCGCGAAACGGCGCAACCGCTTCCGGCGAATCGATATCGAGAAATTTAATGGCCATTCGCCGCCCGCATTTCCGAACCCGGTCGATCCCAAGTGTCATCCGGTTCCCGTCGGGCTTTTCGACCAGCGCTTTCCTGAGAACCTGAAACCGTTCGGGAAAATCCGTGAGCGGATGCAGAAAAGCCTCCCCGCCGAGACCCCTGGGTTTCAGAATCCTGCCGATGACGACGTATTGTTCCCGGTGGACCGGATTTCGGGGCAAGGACTATTCCTCGGCTTCAGCGTCGGCCTCGTCCATTTCGCCGGCATCGACGCCCTGGCTCAGAATTCCCTGCTGCCTAAGCAGACTCTTCACCGTTCCTGACGGCTCGGCGCCCAGGTCCAGCCAGTGGCGCGCACGCTCCTCGTTCAGCCGCACCACCCGTGGACTCACGGTTGGATCGTAGTACCCGAGACTCTCAATGAACCGACCGTCCCGAGGAGACCGGCTATCCGCGACCACAACCCTGTAGAACGGCGCATTCCTGGCGCCCTTTCGGGTCAATCGAATCTTTACCAAAATACATCCTCCTGTTAATGAACCACACACCGGGGATTTTTCAACTTCGGGGATATCTGCCCCGGTACCTGTCAGCTTCCCACGCCATCCTGGACAAACCCCCCTCAACCCGGGAACGGTACGGCTGCGCCGCGTCCCTGCTTCTCCATCCTCGTCATCCGTTTCATCATCTTTCGCATCATTCCGAACTGCTTTATCAGCCTGTTCACTTGCTGGATGCTGCATCCGCTGCCATTCGCGATACGGCGACGCCTGCTGCCGTTCAGAATCTGAGGATTGGCCCGTTCCTGCCGTGTCATTGACAGGATGATCGCTTCCGTATGCATGAACGCATCGTCATCCACCTGCAGTCCCTTCAATTGCTTTCCGGCCCCGGGGATCATGTCCATCAACTGGCTCAGTGGCCCCATCTTGCGAACCTGGTCCAACTGCTGCAGAAAATCATCGAACGTAAACGCGGCGCTTCGCAGCTTTTTCTCCAGCTTCTGCGCCTGCTTGACATCCACCGCCTCCTGCGCCCGTTCCACCAGCGTCACGACGTCGCCCATACCCAGAATCCGGGAGGCCATCCGGTCCGGATGAAACGGCTCTATGCCATCCACCTTCTCGCTGACGCCCGCGTACTTGATGGGCACACCCGTGACGTCGCGGATGGACAGCGCCGCGCCGCCGCGCGTATCGCTATCGAGGCGCGTCAGTACGATTCCTGTAAAGCTGAGTTGCTCGTAAAACGCCGTCGCCGCCGAGACCGCATCCTGACCCGTCATCCCGTCCGCGACAAACAGAATCTCACCCGGCGAAACCGCTTCTCGTATCTTCTTCAATTCCTCCATCCGGACGTCATCGACGTGCAGCCGGCCGGCCGTATCCAGAATAACGGGATCCATCCCGTCCGCCCGCGCCAGATCCACTGCCCCTGCGCAGATCAACGCCGGATCGGTCCCCTCCGCCGCCCGGTGGACCGGGACGTCTATTGGCGCGCCCAGTACGCAAAGCTGGTCGATGGCTGCCGGACGGTAGATATCGGCCGCCACAAGGAGCGGCCTCCGTCGCTTCCCTTTAAGGAGCCGTGCAAGTTTGGCACACAGCGTCGTCTTGCCCGATCCCTGCAGACCGACGACCATGACCACATTGGGCGCCGGTCCGGTCAGATTCAACTCCTCGTGCTCGTCTCCCAGGAGGTGAATCAACTCGTCGTGCACAACCTTGACGACCTGCTGCCCGGGGGTGATGCTTCGCAACACCTCCCGCCCGATCGCCCGCTCCCTGACACGGGCGACGAACGTCCTCGCCACCTTATAGTTGACGTCCGCCTCAAGAAGCGCGCGTCGCACGTCTCTCAGCGCTTCGTCGATATTGGTTTCGACCAACCTGCCCCGGCCGCGGAGTCTTTTGAAAACCCCTTCCAGCTTTTCCGTGAGATGATCGAACATGGGGCGGCCCCGTTATCAAACCTCAAAAGGGAAACAGACCTGTAAAAATACGGGACGACAGGAATTTACGCAACAAAAAAACTCCGGAATCAGGCACCTCCCCGGGTAGGGTGCGACCGTTGCATCGGCGTGCCCTGGAGTCGATATCAATATAAGGTGTGTGACGGATCGCCCGTCCAACGGTCCCGTTCCTGAGAGCCCGCCGGGTTCAGGGGATGATGAGTCCGGTTTGTTTGCTACGTCAGTCCCGCCAGTCCCGCGCGGCGCAACGCAGCCACGTTTTTAACCACTTTGCCATCACGAAACGCGGCCGATCCCGCCACCAGCACTTCCGCACCCGCCGCGACGGCCTGTCCCGCGTTCTCCAATCCGATACCCCCGTCGATTTCTATCTCGACATCCACATCCTGGCGCTCGATCTCCGCCCGCAATCTCCGCACCTTTTCCAGAGACTCAGGCATAAACGCCTGACCGCCGAATCCCGGTTCAACCGACATTACAAGTGCAAGATCCAGAGACGGCAATAGCGGATACAGCGCCTCCACCGGTGTTGCGGGCTTCACCGTGGCCCCTGCCCGCATTCCCAACTCTCGGATTTCACGCAGCAATGCACGCAGATCCGTACCCACCTCTACGTGTACAGTACAGACGTCGGCCCCGCTGTCCGCGAACGCCCTCACGTACCTGCCCGGATCGGAAATCATGAGATGCACGTCCAGGGTCAACGCCGTCGTTTTGCGAATGGCTTCCACTACCATCGGACCAAACGTGATATTCGGCACAAAATGCCCGTCCATCACATCCAGATGAATGTAGTCCGCGCCAGCGGCTTCCACCGCCCGAATCTCGCGTTCGAGCAAGACAAAATCCGCTGCCAGAAGAGACGGGGCGATTTTGATCATAAAAAAAACCCTCCAATTGTGGGACAGGGGGTTGGGCATGAAGCGGAAACCCATGCGCGGCGGCAACCATCCGTTACAATTTGCTTACCACCAGCCGCACCCGCGTCCCCTGTTTCACTTCTTCACCCGACGCGGGCACATGCCGGATCACCACGTTCAACAGATGCTGGGTGCTGAATTCATATCGGATGTCCCGCACCTGGAGCCCGGCTTCCTCCAACTGGGCCCGGGCCGCCTCAAGCGGCTTTCCCACCAGATTCGGCATCGGGACCATCTCTCCCGGAGGACCGTTGCTTAACGTTACCGATATTGGTGTTCCGCTCTGTACCTGTTGACCGGGAGGCGGGTCCTGGCTGATGATCAATCCCTCCCTGACAATTTCAGACGCATCTTCTAGCGTGTCTCCCATGGCCAGGCCCGCCTGTGCAATCCATAACTGGGCCTGGCGCAGGGATTTCTCCCGGAGATCGGGCACAGCGTATAACCGGACCCCGCGGCTGGGCACTGCATATACCGTCCGGTTGATCTTCACGTGCGAATACGCAGGCGGATTCTGTTGTACCAGCCTGCCTTCGGCAATGGACGTGTCCCATCTTGCGGGCTGCAGCTTAAACCTTAACCCCCGCTGAGACAGGGCGCGGCCGGCGTCTTCGGGTGTCAGACTGACAATGTCGGGGACCTCAACACGCTGACCGGCCCGGACCAGACGCGGCATGATGAATCGATCGAGCAGAACCAGCCCCACGATACCGGTGAGTACGGCGCAACCCGCGAATAGCCCCGCCTCCCGGAGAATCCTTTTGATCATCCGACTTGGTTCCCGCCTGTTTCAGAACGAAATTCCGAACGCTGTAAGGGTGACCGGGACCTCTGTACATTGTCGTACCAAAAAATAGGACAACATCCTTCCGGTGTCAAGATCGCGCATCCTTCAACGTCCCATCGTCAGGGAGACCCGGTGCGACAGCCCCAATACAGTATGGTACAGCGTCGCGTAGTCGATCCGAAAGCCCTGATGAGTCACACCCGCCCCCACAGACAATCGCTCGGCCCTGCCCCCTGCGCCCATCCGAAGCATAACCCGGCGGGCCGGGCTGTACTCCACACCCGCGCTCACCCCCGCGGGCCGACCGGCCTCCTTGCGAATATCCAGGAGCAGTGCCACGTCAGGTACCACCTCAAACCCCACGCCTGCCATCCCACCCTGACCCAATACGTCCACCGACTGCCCGCCGGCATTCCACGCCGCAAGCCCCAGAATGACCTTCGGCCTGAGTACGATCCTGGCACCCAGATCGAACGCCGTCCACGCGCGTTTGGCGTCGCCGGCGATCGACAACCGCAGGCGTCGGATCCGTAGCCCGAGACCCAGCCGGGATACCAACCGAATTCCAATTGTCAGACCGGCTGTCCGCTCGCGATACAGGCTGAATCCGTACTCCAGATAGCTCAGGCCCACGGCGGCCCGGCCGTTAGATGCGACAGTCCCGATGGCATGGGCATCCAGCGCCGCCATGCCAAAAGGCCGATTATAACCTCCCGTGATACTGACGCCCTTGCCCCAGGCTACCGCGCCTGCATTCCAGAAAACGCCGTCGACGCCTTGCGCCCAACCCGCGAACGTATCTCCCAACCCGCCGGGCCGGGCGCCCACCGCCTGAAACTCGAATGCTGCATCAGCTTGAACCGGGATCCTGAAAACACACAGGAGCACGCAGCAAGCCGCGAGCACGATCCGCGCCACGGGGAAACCGCACCACGCCATGCTGCCAGACTTTGCGCCGTGACCGGTTACAACGCGCGGTTCCCGCTGCTGGAGGGCATTGTCGATCCGGTGCGCCGCGTTTTCTGGAATAGATCCCATCCCGTCGGGATCTGTTCCGCAATCACTATGCCCTGGTTTGTCTGAACACGGTGATGATGGACTATCTTTCCAATTATCATAGATTTGAGACGCTACTGTCGAGGCGTTTTCCCTATCTGCGGATCTGCAATCGCCGTGTCGTATATTACATTACACACTGGAAGTGTCGTCCGGGAGAGGACATACCGGGCGCGCAGACAAACGCCCGCGGGCGAAATTGAAATAGACCGGACCCCCCAGCGGCGTTATATTTCACGCATATGGGCGAAACCACGCCGACAAATCAAGGATGGACCTATATAAACCGTATCCAGCCGGATGCGGCGGGGGAAACCGTTCTTCTGTTCTATATCCGGCGCTATCCGCACTCGTCCGGAGAAGCGTGGCGGAAACGGATCCTGTCCGGCGAAGTGCGGCTGAATGACAGGCCGACCACGCCCGAAACCCCGCTTGTCAAGGGGCATCGGCTCACCTACAACCGGAGGCCATGGCGGGAACCGGACGCCCCCTGTTCGTTTGCACTGCTCTATGAAGACGACCACCTGATTGCCGTAGCCAAACCGGCCGGCCTTCCCGTGTTGCCCGGCGGCCAACACCTTCGGAACACGCTGCTCGCCCGCGTCCGAGAACACTACCGGGAAACCCCGGGTCCGGCGCCCCTTCATCGCCTGGGGCGGGGAACCTCCGGCATTGTTCTGTTCGCACGTTCCGAATCGGCAAGGCAATTCATCTCCGAGGATTTCCGGCGCCGGCGCATCGAAAAGGCCTACCGCACACTCGTCGCCGGCACGGACATGCCCGATCGGTTTACGGTGGACGTGCCCATAGGCCGGATTCCCTATGCGCCGACCGGGTACCTGTACGCGGCAACATGCGAAGGAAAACCCGCCAAGACGGAATGCCGGGTCCTCAACTACGTCCCGGACGGCAATCGGAGCCTGATTCGTGTCAATCTCGTCACCGGCCGCGCCCATCAGATCCGGATTCACCTTGCCGTCGCCGGACATCCGTTGATTGGCGACCCGCTCTACCGCGCCGGCGGCCTCCCGGCAGTTCCAGCCGCTGGAGACCGTGCCGCGCTGCCGGGAGACATCGGATACCACCTTCACGCGCATGAACTTCACTTCACCCACCCGGCCACAGGCCGAGACGTTCATCTCACGTGCCCGCCACCGCCGGTCCTCCGAACACCTGCGGAAGAGGCCGGAAGGTTCACTTCCCGCGCAGTTTCCTGATGCCTGAAACTTTATAAAGTGACGTCGACCCCAATCCGAAAAAACAGCAACTCGGCGACGAGACGAAACCCCCTGAAACGGGGCGCAACGGTCGTCAAAAAGGACATCTTTTCAGTTCACGTCCAGTGACCTGGTGTATCCTGGTAATCAGCCGTCAAATCACCTTTATCCACTTGTTTATATTCGATTTTGCGTCCCGGAAAAATATGGAATCAAGGTTAATCACGGATCCTGGTTGTCCCGTCCGTACGCGCCTGCCCGATGTGTCTGCCGGTGAATCCCACGGCATTTCGCAAGTCGGCGCCGCGGAGGTCTGAATTCTGAAGATTGGCCTTGTAGAGGTCGGCGTTCTGCATTCGGGCCTTAACAAACCTCGCGTACCGGAGGTCTGCCTGTACAAGGTCCGCATTCTGCAGCCTTGCGCTTTGCAGATCTGCATTTCTGAGGTCGGCCCCCTGAAGATTCGCACCCTGAAGGTTCGCGCCTCTCAGATTGGCTCCCTGCAGGTCGGCGTTGAGCAGGTTGGCGTCCTTGAGGTCCACCCTCCGTAAATCGGTTCCACCGAGCGTGGCATCTCGCAGGTTCGCGCCACGTAGTGTAGCCCTTTGCAGCCGGGCGCCGGAAAGATCGGCATTCGTCAGATCGGCGAGTTCCAGGTCTGCCGGCGCAAGATTGGCGTTCATGAGATTGGCGCCCTGGAACAGGGCGCGCTGGAGGGGGGCGCCGGAGAGATCGGCGTCCTGAAGGTTTGCACCACGGAAGTTGGCTTCGTAGAGTCTGGCGCGCTGGAGGTTGGCGCCGTGCAGGTCGGCGTTCTGGAACCGGGCGCCGCTGAGGATGGCTTCGCTCAGATCCGCGTACTCGAGTCTGGCATCCTGAAGTTCCGCCCGGTTCAGGTTTACGCCGGACATCTCGGCCCGTTCTCCTGCTGTTCCTCCAGAATCGATCCATGCACGGTGCTGGTCGATGAAGAGTCGCAGTTCAGCGGGCGACATGGGCATCTGAAACTCCCGCCTGGCTTGAAATCCGGCTGACATTACCCCGAAAATCCCCCACTCCACGCAAGGGTAGAGGTGAGACGCAAGCCGGTAGAAGAAATCCCTGCCCGATATGTGTCATCTCCTTGTCTCCCGCCTGAGAAGAATCCTCACAAGGCAGGCAATCTCTCCCCGCTTCCGTCTTGCGTCTACCCGCTTACCGCCTTCAGGATTTCATACCAGGACCGTCGAGTAGACTTCAGATTCGGTAATCACCAGGTCCATCGGGATATCGCGAGGGCCGTGCGGCAGCCGATCGAAGAGCTGGAAGTCGTATGCGAGGCCGATCTTGAAAGCGTGGGCCAGCGAAAGGAAGCGGTCGTAGTACCCCGCGCCGAAGCCCACGCGATTTCCAGCGCGGTCGAAGGCCAGACCCGGCACAAGCACGATATCGAAGGCGTCTGGCGGGACCACGGCGCCGTCTTTGCCGGACGGCTCCAGAAGGCCGAAACCCGATGGTTTCAGTTCAGCCATGCTGCGAATTTCAAGGTGAATCAGCGTGCGGTTCGGCTCCACGACAGGCACTGCAACCCGCTTGCCGATTTCCAGGGCACGATCGATGAGGGTGTGGGTGTCGACTTCGTTCGAGATCGACACGTAGCTGGCCAGGCATGCGGCGCGTCGGTAGACCTCCCGGTCGGTCAGACGCGCGACAATGTCATCGCTCCGGGCGCGGACCTCCCCCGGCGACAGTTCGGACCGACGTTTCCTTGTGACATTTCGGATTTGCGCTTTGGATGGCATAGGGAGTTGATGTGACTTGAAACTTTTCAGCGGCGCCGGGGTCCATAACAATACCTCGTGGGTGGGGGGTTGTCAAGACGGGAGGGGCATGGAATAACGGCATTGCGGGTAGGGAGCGGCGCGTTCAGGCGGAAAAGTTCGCTTGACTTTGACTGTGCGGGCTTTTAAATTTCAAACGCCGAATTTTAAGGTAGTAACGGCAAATTCCAATGTCCTGTCGCGGAAATTGGTAGCCTGACTTCGGCAGAATGGTTAGATATTTCCGGGATAGGACACGAAGAGGGAATCTTGGATCGCCACGACGTGGATATTCAGAATGAACTGAAGGCAGATGGCAATCTCCCGGGGCATGTCGCAATCATCATGGACGGGAATGGCCGCTGGGCGCAAAAGCACGGCCTTGTCAGGACTCAGGGCCACCGTTCCGCTCGTAAAGTCGTCCGTGACATTGTGCGGGCTTGCGGGGAACTTGGAATCGATATTCTCACTCTGTTTGCATTCGGAACGGACAACTGGCGGCGCCCCTGGTCGGAAGTCCTTTCGTTAATGCAGTTGTTGCGGGACGTTGCCGTTGAGGAACTGAAGGAACTCCTCGAGAATAACGTCCGCCTGATTGCAACCGGAGATACGGACCGTCTTGCAAGGCAGGCGCGTCAGGCGATGAAATACGCCATGTTCAGGACAGCGGGAAACACCGGGCTGACGCTGAATCTGGCAATGAGTTACGATGGCCGCAGCGATATCCTCCAGGCCGTCAGACGTATTGCCTCCGCGGTGGAACAGGGAAGTGTCAACAGCGAGGGAATCGACGGGAAGCTGTTTTCCAGGATGCTCTACACCACCGATCTGCCCGACCCCGATTTGCTGATCCGCACAAGCGGAGAGTTTCGTCTGAGTAATTTCATGCTCTGGCAGTGTGCGTACACGGAATTCTGGTTCACGCCGGTCTTGTGGCCCGATTTCAGGCGCGAACATCTGTACGAAGCCGTACGGGCGTATCAGTCCAGGGAGCGCCGTTTCGGAAAGACCAGCGCGCAGGTCCGTTCTTCGGCGATCGGCGCCGGGAACGGGGTTGCAAAGCGGATGGGCGCGGCGACGGGAGTGGAGCCCGTATAACGGGGTTCACTCCAACTCTCGCTTTCGTCAAGCAGGGGTGGTTTTGGCGGTACAGTCGAATCTGTTTCACCGTGTCTCAGCGGCGGCGGTCTTCGGGCCGCTTTTTCTGGTTCTGTTCCGGGTTGGTGGAATACCGCTCCTGATCGGCGTGTGCGCGGTGGCCGCGTGTGGTACGTGGGAATACTGCCAGATGCAGAAAAAGCGGGGGCTGCATCCCTGGACGGGAGTCGGGGTTGCGGCCTCTTTGATTTGGTGTCTCTGGTTGAACTGGTTCGGAGATCGACTCTGGCTGGTCCCGTTTGTGGTGATCCTCCTTGTTCTGCTGACCCTGGCACTGGGAAACAGGGAGGGTAAATTTCGGCTCGCGGACGCCGAAGCGACATTCGCCGGTTCGTGCTATGTCGGACTGCTTTCCGCCTTTGCGCTGCTGGTTCGGAACTTTTCCGGATTCGAACCCGCCGAAGCGGGCGCAAGGTGGTTTGCCGTTCTGGTACTTCTTGGAATCTGGGGTACGGATATCTTCGCCTACTTTACCGGGCGCCTCTGGGGGAAACGACACCCTTTCCCACGTATCAGCCCCCGCAAGACCGGGGCAGGCTTCGCGGGTGGAATCACAGGGGCTGTAGCAGTAATGCTTGCCGGCGGCAACGTATTGAAATTGTATCCCTTTCCAGCCGGTATCGCACTGGGAATCGTGGTGGGGCTGGGCGCGCTTTGGGGAGACCTTGTCGAATCAATGATAAAGAGGAACGCGGGAGTCAAGGATGCTTCCGCCCTGATTCCGGGACACGGCGGCGTGCTGGACCGGTTCGACAGTTTTCTGTTCGTGTACCCTTTGGTATACCTTTACCTCCGCCTGTTTCACTAAAACCACGAACCTTCAGTTACGTTCACCCGTTGACGTGAACGGGGTCTGTGTATGAAGCGGGTTTCGCTGCTTGGGTCGACGGGATCTATCGGCACCAGTACGCTGGACGTACTGGCCGGTCTGCCCGAACGGTTCGAAGTCGAATGCCTCAGCGCGGGAAGCAATATCGATCTGCTCTGCGATCAGGTGACGCGTTTCCGGCCGGAACGGGTTTGCGTGGGAGAACAGTACGCAAAAGAGGCGGGTGAGAGGCGTGAGTTGAAGGGTGTTGAGGTGTTGCACGGTTCTGATGGACTCCTCGCGTTGGCAACCGACCCGACGGTGGATCTGGTAATCAACGGGCTGGTTGCGGGAGTAGGACTGCGGCCAACCCTGGCGGCGGTAGAGGCAGGCAAGGACGTCGCAATCGCAAATAAGGAAACGCTGGTCGTAGCGGGACAACTGGTCACGGATCTTGCGGCGCGAAACGGCGTGCGGTTGATCCCCCTGGACAGCGAACTTACACCCCTGTGGCAGAACCTTCAGGAAATTTCGCCGCGGCAGGTGACCCGCATCGTGCTTCCCGCCTCCGGAGGTCCGTTCTTCGATATGTCTCTGGATGAGATGGCCCGCGCGACACCCGACGAGGCCCTCCGTCATCCGACGTGGAGGATGGGACCGAAAATTACAATCGATTCCGCGACGCTGATGAACAAGGGTTTCGAGGTGATCGAATCCCGCTGGTTTCTCGGTCTCGATATCGAACAGATCGACGTCGTGATTCACCGGCAATCGATCGTGCATTGTCTGGTGGAGTTCCTGGACGGAAGCCTGACCGCGCACCTGAGCCGGCCCGATATGCGCCTGCCCATTCAGCAGGCGTTGACCCATCCGGACCGGCTGCCGACACGCGTTCCGTCGCTGGACCTGGTGTCCACGGGTTCGTTGAGCTTTCACGCGCCGGACCTGGAGCGGTTTCCCTGTCTTGCGCTTGCGTACGAAGTTTGCCGCGCGGGAGGTACGGCGGCGGCAGTACTCAACGCCGCCAACGAGGTCGGCGTCTATTCCTTTCTGGCAGGGCGCATCGGGTTCCTGGACGTACCGGACGTCGTACGACAGACCCTCGATGCGCACGTCAACGCGTCCGGCTCGAATCTCGACGCAGTGTTCGAAGCGGACCGCTGGGGGCGAGAGAAGGCAAGGGACGTCGTCGCACGCCTGAAGAGATAGCTTGAAAACTCCCGCGGCGGCTGATGCGGTGGGGGGATTTCAACGCCCTTCGGTATGTATTAAACAGCGTTACTAATCATGCACGCATTTTGCGTAGAACCCTTACTGTAAGCTCTACAGGAGTCAAACGCTTTGGAATTTCTGGAAACCATTTTCTATTTCATTCTGGTATTGGGCGTCCTGGTCTTCGTTCACGAATTCGGTCATTTCATCGTGGCCAAGAGATCGGGCATTCGCGTGGAGCAGTTCTCGCTGGGATTTCCGCCCAAGGCGTTCGGCATAACGGTTGGCGAGACCGAATATTGCATTTCCTGGCTGCCCATCGGAGGATACGTGAAGGTAGCGGGAATGTCGGATTTCGGCAGTGCGGACGTAAAGCGGGAGCCCTGGGAATTTCAGTCGAAGTCGAGGGGAATTCAGATGGCGGTAATGGTCGCGGGTCCCGTCATGAATTTTCTGCTCGGATTCATGCTGATATTGGGACTGCGTCTCACCCTGGGGGACTATGTCTTACAGACGACAAGGGTGGGCCGGATCGAGGCGGCGTCTCCGTTCTACGCTGCCGGATTGCGCACGGATGACCGGATCCTGGCGATTAACGGGACCCCGGTGGACGACTGGGGCAGCCTGGTCGAAGCATACGGCGCGGGTGACGACGGGGACATTGCCCTTGAAGTGGCTCGTGGCGAGGAAGTGGTGTTTCTTGTAGCCACCCCCGATCCCGGGCCGGAGCTGGGTTTCGATCCTTTTCTGCCCTCCACCGCCGGATCGGTGATGCCGGGGTACCCGGCTGCGAGAGGCGGGATGGAGCCTGGAGACCGCGTGCTGTCCATCGCCGGTGAATCCGTGAGCGGATGGAACGAGATGAGAGAGAAGATTTCCGCGAGGCCGGGTCTGGAAACCGAGATTCGGTGGTTGCGCGGCAAAGAGGAGATGGTGGCGATTATCGTGCCTCAGCCCCAGCAGGGCGGG
This sequence comes from Candidatus Latescibacterota bacterium, assembly GCA_021295655.1. Lineage (GTDB taxonomy): Bacteria > Latescibacterota > UBA2968 > UBA2968 > JAAXHE01. The sequence goes on along the minus strand of JAGWBX010000003.1, from coordinate 2,747 downwards.
GGGCGTATCATCGGTGTGATCGGCATCGGTCCGTCTTACGAGCCCAGTGCGCGGGTGCCGGTGACGATAGCTACCGCCATTGAACGTAGCGGACGGGACCTGGTGGGGTATACCACGCTGATATTCACGTTGATCAAGCGCCTTGTCATGGGTGAAGTGTCCGGAAGAATGATCGCCGGCCCGGTGGGGATTGCGCAGATGGCCGGGAGCAAGGCAAGGGAAGGTCTGGAAGCGCTGCTTGATTTCATGGCGATGTTGAGTATCAACCTCGCCGTCCTGAACCTGTTGCCGATTCCGGCGCTGGACGGCGGCCATCTGACGATCCTGAGCGTGGAAGCCATTTCTCGGCGGTCGCTTTCCGCACGTCAGAAAGAGCGAATCCAGCAAGTCGGGTTCATATTCCTGCTCGGACTTATGGTGTACGTGACCTTCGGTGACATCGGAAGGATCTGGGGATTGTTCTACTGAGCCGGACCCGGTTGTTTCGGCATTGCCGCAAGATGAGGGCGGGGCTTCGAACCCGCCCTCATCTTTTTTTGTCCGCCCGGCGTCTGCCGGTGGTGCTTCTCTTCGCGGTCTTCTTCCAGTGAACGAACACGCTGTCGGCTTCAAGCGTTTCCATAATGCTGCCGCCCAGCGCCTCAAAGGCTTCGGGGTTCGTCTTCCAGGTTGCGGTCAGCCTTTCAAGGTCTTCTTCGGTGAACTCGATTCTTGCAAGAACGGCGTTTCGCTTCAGGTTGAGACTGTCGGGATGTTCCGCGTACCGTTGATGCAGGCGGATGACTTCGAGAACGACGTGCGCCAGTTGTCGTTCGTCGGGTACGGATCCATGCCGTGCCGTGCAAGCCAGCAGTCCGTAGAACAGGAGCGTGAGGATCATCCGTTTCATTGCTGAAAAGATATCCGGACAACACCGGAAGGTCAAGACACAACGGCCCCTGCCGCGGAAAACGGCCGGCTGGAGCGTGCGCCATTGCACAACATCTGGTATTTATTCTGCACCTTCCTCTTCGCACCCACCACATTTACCCTGGATGCCCGGATGTGCCATGTATATACACACATGGTCACGGGGTTGTTTTTTTTGAAGATAAGGCAAAAAATCGTCTAGAAATCCCTTGACTTTTATATATCCAGGCCCTAATTTTGGTGGTGGAAAGTGGTGGAAAGTGGTGCATTGGGGAGGACATGGGAGTTTTCGAAGGTATCGCTCGAGCAGGACCGGCCCCGGCACGTCAGTCGGGGCTTTCGATTCGGTTCCCCTCCGGAGCAACTTCGAGACGCCATTATTGCCAATATGGATCATGCCGCTGTAGAAGTCCAATAAGCTCCGAGTGACAGCCATGCCGGACGAAACGCCACTGTTCATTGGAGAATATGAGGATATTCCCGTCGATAACAAGGGTCGGCTGATTGTCCCTGCCGCCATTCGCCGGGTATTGCCCACTCATGTCACTTCGCTCGTCATTGCCAGATGGTTCGACGGCTGCCTGGCCGGATTTGATCCAATAGGGTGGCAGCAGGTTTTGCAGCAGATAAGGGAGGGGAGCCATAAGGGAAGGGTAAAACGGCAAATCGCCCGCTGGGTGATGGGGGGCGCCGCGGAGACAAGAATCGACCGGCAGGGGCGTCTGCTGGTTCCCCGAAAGCTGCTCGATGTATCCGAGATTTCGGATCGTGCGACGCTCAGCGGCGTGGGCAACAGGATAGAAATCTGGAATCCGGAGCGATACTCCGCGGATATGAGTGACGTTGGACAGAATCTGGAAACATTCGCTGAAGAACTGGACATCCTCTAGTGTTCCGTCAATGTCCGGGACTGCCGAATTTCATACGCCGGTAATGGGGCCCGAAACGGCCCTTCGGGTGGTAAACGACCCGAACGGCGTGTACGTCGACGGGACGGTGGGAGGCGGGGGCCACGCGGAACATCTACTGGAGCGGATGGGTCCGCAGGGCCGATTGATTGGACTCGACCGGGACCCGGAGGCGGTTCAGGCCGCGGCCGGTCGGCTGCGCAGATTTTCTCATCGATTGGTAATCGTCGAGACATCCTTCCGGGAACTGCCGGGGGTCCTGGAAAAGCTGAAGGTAAAACGGATTTCGGGAGCGCTTTTCGATCTCGGCGTCTCTTCCCATCAGATCGATGCGGCCTCCCGCGGTTTCAGCTATAAAAAAAACGGGCCTTTGGATATGCGCATGGGACCCGACGCCCTCCGGTCGGCGAAGGAGGTCGTGAATGCCTGCTCTCCGGAGAAGCTGACCCGGATTTTCCGTGAATTCGGAGAAGAGCGCGCTGCCGGCCGAATCGCCCGGGCGATTTGCCGCCGGCGGGTCCGGGAGCCGTTGAATAACACATTCGAACTGGCCGCGCTGATTTCGGAGACCGCGCCGGGACCTCAAACCATAAAGACCCTTTCAAGAGTCTTCCAGGCAATCCGGATTGAAGTAAACGGCGAACTGGACCAGCTCCAGGAAACACTCGAGTATGCAATCGGGAGGTTGACGACGGGCGGGCGAATCGGCGTTCTGTCCTATCACTCGCTTGAAGACCGCACGGTAAAAAAGGTGTTTCGGTCGGCTTCTCTGGGCTGCGTTTGCCCTCCGGATCTGCCCGTTTGCGGATGTGGCCGGGTTCCCCAGGCACGTGTCCTGACGCCCGGAGGCATACGCCCGGATCCGGCAGAGCGCCAGCGAAACCCGCGGTGCAGAAGTGCGACGTTGCGGGTCGCGGAGAAATTGTGAAG
>JAGWBX010000040.1:43697-49836 GCA_021295655.1 Candidatus Latescibacterota bacterium | reverse complement strand
CGGGCCTCCAGGCCGGCGACCGCAGCGTGAAGATCGAGGGGGTGTCGGTGGTTGGAGTTCGGATGACCGATGAGGTGAAACGGCGGCTTAAGGGTCCCAAGGGCAGCAAGGTGATCGTTCTGGTTCATCGTTCGGGCGTGGCCGCCCCCCTCACCATTGAAATTATCCGCGACAAGATAGAAGTGCCGAGCGTGCCGTATGCATTCAAACTCGGTTCGGACGTGGGTTACGTGAAGGTTGACCGGTTCTCCAGCCGCACGTCCCGTGAGTTGCGGGTTGCTCTCAATGGACTCGTCGATGAGGGCGCAAGTAAACTGATCCTCGATCTGCGCGGCAACGGCGGCGGTTACCTTGAGCAGGCCGTTGCGGTGGCGGACCAGTTCCTCGAAAAAGACCGCCTTCTCGTGTATACCGAGGGCCGCACGAGTAGCTCCCGCGAAGATCATTTCGCGGACCGCGACCCGGTCCTGCCCGTCGATATGCCGCTAACGGTGCTTGTGGACAGCTACAGCGCCAGCGCTTCAGAAATCGTGGCGGGCGCCGTCCAGGACTACGATCGCGGGCTTGTCGTCGGCCGGACCACGTTTGGCAAAGGACTGGTTCAGAAACAGTATCCGCTAAAAAACGGCGGCGCCGTCCTGCTCACGGTGGCGCGCTATTTCACACCCAGCGAGCGGCCGATCCAGCGTCCGTATTCAAGCGACAGGCGCGCATATATGCAAGAGGCGCACGACGGATACGATCCCAATGCCGATCCTGACAGCGTTCTCTCTCAGCCGGTCTACTTTACGCGGATTCTGAACCGGAAGGTCTACGGTAGCGGCGGGATCACACCAGACGTTGAGTTGGAATCGACGCGCCTGGGTGATTTCGAACGGCGGCTCACCACGCGGCACTTTTTTGAATTCGCCAGTCGACGCGGTTCGGAGTTCACCGCCGCGTACCCGGATTTTGATGCCTATCTTCTCCAATATACGCCTGGTACACGCGAGATAACGGCGTTCAAGGATTTTCTCAAGGCGTGGGAAACCGATCAGACGTTTACGGATGCGGATTTCGAATCGGGCACTGATTTAATCAAGCGACAGATGAAACGCTATTTCGCGAAATTCCGTTGGGGAGACCGGGAGGCGGGCAGGGTGGCCGTGAGCCAGGACCCGGAAGTCGTTCAGACGCTGGCGTTGTTCGACCGGGCGAGACAGTTGTTGGCGGATCGGGCGTATTATACAACACGCGAGGGGCGCACCCACGTCCAAGGGATGCGCGACGCTGAAGTCAGATAGGGCTGGCGCACCGGCGCCGGTACAGAAGAAACACTCGGGAGATTCAGTCAACGAACAGGTCCATTTAAACGTCGCGTCGTTCGTTACAGATTGTTGTTGGAGGAGTTCATGGCGGAAAGTCATGCGTCCCCTGCCCGCCGGGAGATCGGCACGCAGGTCAAACTGCCGGTCAAAAAGGCCGTTGAAATCAGTTTCAACAGTGTTAAAATCCGATTCGGGCGGTCGTTGATTACGGTAAGCAGCATTATTCTGGCCATCGCGTTTCTGATGTCCATCTGGACCACCAGTTCCATCGTCAACAGCCTTCGAGGCGCCAACGATCCGAAGATGAATCTCATTCTCCAGCAGAAGGGAATCGACATCAGTCAGGAGAGCGAAGCCAATCGACAGGAGGAGGCCAAGAACACGTGGCTGGTTGTGCTTTCCCTGCTGGTTTGCCTGGTGGGCATTACCAACGCGATGCTGATGTCCGTCACCGAGCGCTTCCGGGAGATCGGCACGATGAAATGCATGGGAGCGCTGGATGGATTCATTGTCAAACTGTTCATACTTGAGTCCGCTTTCATGGGTATGGCGGGCACCGTGCTGGGCGTGGGAGTGGGTTTTCTGCTGTCCATTCTAACGTCCTGGATCGGCTATGGCACCGGCGTTATGGGTCACGTGCCGTGGCCTGTCATTCTGGAGCGCGGGCTGACGGCAATCGTGCTTGGTTCCTTCCTTTCCCTGATGGGCGGAATTCTTCCCGCCTATCGCGCCGCCAAGATGGAGCCTGTAGACGCAATGCGTCTGGAAGTATAGCCGAAACTTACCAATCTGATTCGAGTCGAACACCCCGTTTCCGTTATTCATAGAGAGGTCGCCGATGGCCGTCGTACGAACGCAGGATGTGAAAAAAGTCTACGAGATGGGCGACGTGCAGGTGGCCGCGCTCAAAGGGGTGGATATCGAAATTGAACAGGGCGAGTACATCTCCATTATGGGCCCTTCGGGCTCAGGAAAAACCACCCTGTTCAATATGGTCGGCGGTCTGGACAAACCCAGCGACGGCAAGGTGTACATCGACGACGTCGACGTTGCGCAGCTCGATGCCTATGAACTGGCGTGGTTACGATGCCGGAAAATCGGGTATATTTTCCAGACGTTCAATCTGATTCCGGTGATGACGGCGCTGGAAAACGTAACGCTGCCCATGGTATTTGCGGGGCTGACCAGCGACGAGGCAAGGGACAAGGGCGTGGAACTGTTGAAAAAGGTGGGGTTGGGCGACCGGGTATCGCACAAGCCCTTCGAGCTATCGGGCGGGCAGCAACAGCGTGTGGCGGTTGCCCGGGCGTTCGCCAACGATCCGGCCCTGATTCTGGCCGATGAACCCACTGGAAACCTGGACCTGCGCACCGGCACAGAGATTATCGAACTTCTTCGTCAGATGAACAAGGATTCCGGCGTCACCGTGGTTTCGGCCACGCACGACCACAAGATGCTGAGCGTTTCCGACAGGGTTGTATGGGTCCGCGACGGGCGCGTCGACCGCGTCGTGAACCGGGATGAACTCAAGATCCAAGTGGGCACCATCGACGGACGGACGGCGTAGCGGAAGTCGCGGGAAAAAACGGGCGATCCGGATTCTGTCCGGAGGTCGCCTGCAAGGTTGGATTCAAAGGTCCAGGGTAGGGGCCAGGCCTTTTTAAATTCGGGAAGACGGGAGCGGGAAGAAGGCCGCCATCAGCCGCGCGGCGCGGGCAATCGCAAGGGTTGCCCCTACGAAATCGTGCGCAGGGTCGCCGGCAATCGATCGATTTTTCCTATCTCGTTTTTTTCCGCCGGACCGGGGGCACCTGCCTGCGCCGACAGCAGGCTCGGCAGGCAGGTCCTGCCCTCGGTACCCCGACGATGGCCTTCTGCGTCGCGGCATTGACGTCAACCGATTGGATTTTTTGTTTTCGCTGTTTTTACTGACCACTGACCACTGTTTGCCGTTCGCTCTGTTTCTTCCTTCTTCCTTCTCACCGCCTTTGGAGGATCTTCGTTATGACCGGATGGATACCGATAGTCGCGTTTCTGACCTTTTTCGGTACGGCATTCGCGCAGAGGGATTTTTCCGCGGTCAAGATTAAGACCACCCGACTCACGGACCGTATCTATATGTTGGAAGGAAGCGGCGGCAACATCGGCGTGTCCGTTGGCGCGGACGGCGTCCTGATTGTGGACGATCAGTTCGCGCCGCTGGCCGAAAAGATCCGCGCCGCCATCGGCGAGTTGGGGGGCGGAGATCCAACCTTCGTCCTGAATACGCATTACCATGGCGACCATACCGGCGGGAACGCGCATTTTGGAGAGAAAGGCGTCATCGTCGCGCACAGAAACGTCCGGGACCGCCTTGCTGCCAGGCGCGTTGACGACAGGCCGTTACCCGAAACCGCCCTGCCGGAAATCACATTCGATGAAGGCCTGTCGATTCATTTCAACGGCGAGGAATTGCGCGTGGTCCACTTTCCGAATGCCCACACCGACGGCGACGGTGTGGTGTTCTTTACCGGATCCAACGTCGTCCACACCGGAGATCTCTTCTTCAACGGCAGATTCCCATATGTCGACCTCCGCGGCGGCGGAAACGTCCAGGGCTATATCGAGGCCGTCCGGTCCCTCCTGAAACAAATCTCTCCGGATGCGCGTATAATCCCCGGTCACGGGCCGCTCGCCGTGCCGGACGACATGATGACGGCGCTGGAGATGCTGGAAACGTGCGCGAACCTGGTCAAGGAGTCCATCGCGGCAGGAAAGACGCTGGAAGAAATACAGGCCGCCGGGGTGCCGGAGAAATGGCAGTCCTGGGGGCAGGGGTGGATGAGCACCGACCGCTGGCTCGCGATCGTCTACAACAGCTACAAATAGGCCTTAATAGAGGAGTCCGACACCGTATACCGGCCGCCAATCGTCAACCTTAATCGAGGAGACACCGACGTGATTCTGACGACCACACCGGGTATCGAAGGCAAAACCATTCGTGAGTACAGGGGCATCGTTACGGGCGAGGCCATTCTGGGCGCGAACATCTTCAAGGATTTCTTCGCCGGCATTCGCGACATCGTGGGCGGGCGATCCGCGGCGTATGAGAAAGAACTGAAACACGCCCGCGAGATCGCGCTTGGTGAAATGGAAGAAGCGGCACGCCAGCAGGGCGGCAATGCCGTTGTGGGTATCGATCTGGATTACGAGGTCGTCGGACAGGGCAGCATGCTCATGGTCTCGGTCAGCGGCACGGCCGTTACAACCGACTGACGGGCGCCAAGCGGCCAACCACAAGGGTTGCCCCTACGAAATCATTCCGCTGCGTGATATCCGCAGGGGCGACCGGCCGTTGGCCAGACGCCGGCCGCGTCTTGCTTTGGTCGCAGAAATTCGCTATGATTTAATGAATTCAATGGTGAAACCCGTTCACCTGGAGAACGGCCAATGGGCGCGACCTACGTCGACGTAACCATCCGTAACCCCGCGGATCCGGAACGTACCTGGACTGGAAAATTTCTCGTCGATACAGGCGCGTTCGATTCGCTCGTGCCACGGGTGCATCTCGATGCGATCGGTCTCACACCGAGAGGCAGCCGCGAGTACGTACTTGCAGACGGAAAATCCGTCGCCATGGACATCACGATTGTCGAACTGGAGTTCGAAGGAGAAGTGGTCGGCGGGACCATTGTCTATGGGGATGCGGGCGCCGAACCCCTGCTCGGCGTTACGGCGCTGGAGTCAGGCGGATTTGAAGTCGACCCCCGTAACGAACAGCTGAAACGGCTGCCTGCGGTTCTGTTGAAGGCGTGTGGAGAAATGAGGTGACGGCTCGGTCTAATGCAACTCCTCCGGACTTGCAGCCATGACAATGTCCTCTTTTATCTCCACCTTCGGCGGTTGATACCGACCGTCCGCAACCTCCACAACCAGCTCTTCCCGACCTTTATCCGTAGAACTCGCAGCAATCTTCCTTGTAACTCTATGGCTTGACAAGACACTCGGATCCGTTAGATTTCTCCTGTGACGGAGCACGCCGAAAAATTACCTCTGGGGTGTAACATGAACGGTAAAACCCTCAATGAAGACAATCTTCGATTCGCCATTTTTCTACTGGCCTTATGGGGCTCTCTGTGGAGTTTCTCATCCGGAATCAATCAAAGAATAGACAGTTTGGAAGATCGACTGACTCATAGAATAGGCAATTTGGAAAATAAAATGGATACCAAGTTTGATGCAATTGACACACGATTGGATTCCTTCGGCGAACGGATTGCCGCGAACGAAGCAAAAATAGGCGCCAAAGAGTAAAAACAACCGCCCGACATTATCGTCTACAACTCGCCTGCCAGTATTACCCATTGGCAGGCTTTGTTCTACCACTCCCCTGCAGCGGTTTCGCATTGCTCAGCTTCAATCAAACAGGTGGCAATTAACGGACGAGCCCGTTTGAAGGTTCAATCACTCCCCCCTTGAGGGGGAGTCGCAGACGCCGAGCCGATCCCTGAGCTTGTCGAAGGGCCGGCCTGTCTGCGTGCAACGCACAGGCAGGCGACGGCTGCCTTTGTCCCCCGGACCGAGGGCAGAACCTGCCTGCGCCGACAGCAGGCTCGGCAGGCAGGTTCTGCCCTCGCCGCGCCGACGATGGCCGTCCGCGTCCAGGCGCAGACGTCAACGGATTGGATTTTTTGGTTCAAGCTGACGGCTGACGGCTGACAGCTGATAGCTTTTTGCTGACCACTGCCTTTCCCTGCGTCGATTGGATCTTCTTACGTCCCGGCGCTGACATCGATTGATTGGGTTTTTGATTCAAGCTGACGGCTGACAGCTGATAGCTGACAGCTTACGGC
>JAGWBX010000040.1:38779-43573 GCA_021295655.1 Candidatus Latescibacterota bacterium | reverse complement strand
CTGCCGTTCCCCGCGCCGATTGGATCTTCTCACGTCCCGGCGCTGACATCGATTGATTGGGTTTTTGATTCAAGCTGACAGCTTTCTTCCATGTTGTCGCAATAGCTGCGACAATCCATGTTTACGTTTACGCGGAGGATTCCGGATGGAACGCACCATGATCCGCGCCGAACGCCTCACGGCGATTGAAACCTATCTCTATCAAGCCGCCGGCGGCAGGAGGGCTACGGAAATCGCCGCACGGTTCGGCGTGCATCGAAGCACGGTATATCGGGACATACAGTCGCTTGGAGAGGCGGGGTCGCCGATTTGGGAGGACAACGGACGGTTCGGTGTCCTGAAAGACCGGTATCTGACCACCGTCCGTGTGAATCTGCACGAAGCCCTGGCGCTCTATCTGGCCGCGCGTCTGCTCTCCGCGCACAGCGACGAACACAGTCCGCACGTGGTGTCGGCCCTGGAGAAACTTGCAGGCGCAATGCCGGAATCCATTGGCGAACACATCAATCGGACCGCCGCGGTAGCAGACAAACGCAGACCCGATCCCGAACATATCCGCGTTCTGGAAACCCTTACCGGCGCCTGGTCCGAACGCAGGCAGGTGCGTCTGACCTATCACAATCCACAGACCGGGGAAACGACCGAACGCAACGTCGACCCCTACTTCATCGAGCCGTCACCCGTGGGGTACGCCTGCTACGTGATCGGATACGACCATTTGCGGAAGGACATCCGTGAATTCAAGGTGGAACGCATTGAACGGGCGACCCTGCTGGAGACGGCATTCAAGACGAGGGACGGATTCGATCCGTACGAATTTCTCGAGCACTCGTGGGGTATCATGGGCGGTGATGAGGTTGTGGACGTGGCGCTTCGGTTTTCAGAAAAGGTCTCCTACCGCGTGCGGGAATCGGACTGGCCGGGCGTCGTGGACGTGACGGACGAGCCGGACGGCGGGTGCAGACTTCGGCTGAGGGTGAAACACACGCTCGAGATGAAGCCCTGGATCCGAAGATGGGGTCCGGATTGCGAGGTCCTCGCGCCGGAGGCATTGAGACAGGAGATCGCCGAGGATATGATTGAGGCGGGGCGGGTGTATGAATCGAAAGCTATTTGAGGCCCAGCCAAACGAGCACGATTTCATTCGTCAAAAAATCGGACATAGACATCGTCCTGGCGCGGCTTCGCTATGGTCAGCCGCAACCAAACAGGTGGCAATGATCGGGCGAGCCCGTTTGAAGGTTCAATCATGCCCCCCTCGAGGGGGAGTCGCAGAAGCCGAGCCGATCCCTGAGCTTGTCGAAGGGCCGGCGACGGTGGTGGGGGGATTTCAACGCCTTACCGTATGTAAGCAGCATAAGAAACGGCACCGCTACGACTGGAGGAAGCCCACATGTGGGGAGCGATCATCGGGGACATCGCAGGTTCGGTCTACGAGGGCCGCGGGAGACAGATCAAGACGAAGGACTTCGAATTCTTCAATCAACACGGCCGGTTCACGGACGATAGCGTATGCACGGCCGCCGTTGCCGATATCCTGATGAACGGCCGATCAGCGGTGACGACGCTACAGGAGTGGTGCCGCCAATACCCGAGGGCAGGCTACGGGCTTTGGTTTCGCAATTGGATGCGGTCCGACTCACCCGAGCCCTACGATAGCTTTGGCAACGGTGCGGCGATGCGGGTCTCGCCGGCTGCTCTGATCCATCGAGATGATCTTACGTTGGCCCTGGCCGCCACCGACCAGATTACTGCCGTCACTCACGATCACCCCGAAGGGATAAAGGGCGCGCGGGCAACGGTCCACGCGATTTGGCTCGCCCTCCGGGAAACGCGACCCTCGGCGATCCAGGCCGCCGTCTCCGCCGAATACGGGTACGACCTGTCACGCACCGTGGACCAGATTCGGCCTGGCTACTCCTTCGATGTGACCTGCCAGGGAACAGTTCCCGAGGCGATCACCTGTGCGCTGGAATCGACCTCATTCGAAGACGCAATTCGCAATGCGGTCTCACTGGGTGGAGATTCGGACACGTTGGCCGCCATCGCGGGCCCGATCGCGGAAGCACGCCACGGGATTCCCGAAGATGTGAGGGAGTTGGCCGAACGGCATTATCTCGGTGACGCCCCGGATATCGCAGCAACGATGGAAAAGCTGTACGCACGGGCGTCAGGGGGCAGGAGTTCGTAGTTGACGTGGATGGCATCCGCGATACCACAAGCGAGTGGCTGCGCTGTCTGTTCGAGGTTGCTTAAACATCACCAAGAAACCGAATGGTCGAGGTGCACCGGGTACGCACGACAATCGCTGTACATTTTCCAAAAGAACCGGAATTGAAACGTGAACGAACTCGTGCACCGGGCGCCACCCCTTCCACGAGAGGAGAGAGCATGGCGCATCTGTTTGGACGCGACTACACGAAGGCGGAGCTACTGCGGTTGGTCGGCGACATGAGCCAGCTTGCGGCTGTTCGCCGTGCGGAGTTGACCGAGGGCAATGAGCGCGGCGCCGGATTGATCGAGGTGAGCAACGCCTCCGGACTGAGCTTTTCTGTGCTGCCCGGACGGGCGCTCGACATCGCTGCCGCAACCTATCGGGGGCGGTCGCTGTGTTTCCGCAGCGCCACGGGGGACGTTGGCCCGGCATTTTTCGAGTCCGTCGGTTACGGCTGGATGCGCAGTTTCTTCGGCGGCCTGCTGATCAGTTGCGGCATGACCTTCGTCGGCCATCCCGAAACCGACCCTGAGGAGGAAGGCGAGGAGTTGGGCCTGCACGGGCGGCTGTCCGCCATCCCAGCGCGCGAGGTTAGCGCCGGAGGAGACTGGCTGGGAGACGAATACCGCCTGCGCATCGCCGGCACCATGCGCGAAGCGGTGGCACTTGGCACAACGCTCGAACTGCGCCGCGAAATCACCACGACACTGGGCGAGCGCCGCATCAGCATCCACGACTGCGTGGAGAACCTCGGCGGGTTGCGCTCGCCGTTGATGCTGGTGTACCACACCAATCCCGGCTTCCCCCTGCTCGACGAGGGTACCCGGTTTCTGGTCAACAGCCGGCTAAGTACCGAGTGGCTGCAGGACCGCCCGGTCGATGCGGCTGTGTACGAGCGGGCGCGCGCCCCGGAGCCGGCCGCCGGCGACGACGTCTTCGTACACCGGCCGGTACCGGACGCCAACGGCAACGTGACCGTTGCGTTGATTAACGACCGGCTGGCGTTCGGCCTGCAGTGGCGCATGCCGGCTGCCGAACTGCCGCTGGTCACCCAGTGGCAGCACTTCGCCGCCGCCGGCTACGTGACCGGCGTGGAGCCGGGCAACTGTTCGCCCCTCGGGCGTGCCTGGAACCGCACGCACAACTTCCTGGAATACCTGGAACCCGGCGCCACACGCGAGTTCCATCTGGAGATCACCGTGCTCGACGGCGCCGCCGACGTCGCCGCCGCCGAGCGCCGCGTTGCCAACTTGGCCTGACCGAGGAAAGTGCGTCCCCGCGTTGAAAATCGCGCGCCTTCTTTCCGTCTGCATCTCGACAGAAGGACATTGATAAGGGCAGACAGGAATGTCTGCCCCACCTTCACACCGGCTTCTCTTCTCACTGTTTCCGGCTGACGGCAGCACCCATTTTGCGTTGAAGTCCTACCGCGAAATTGAATGTTGTCGCAATACTTGCGACAAATGCACGTTATGTTATGCCTGGCGGAGGATTCCAATTCGATTGGGAAATGTTACGGTGCACGCGCGCAAGACCGTTTGCGGGAGCAGTTGTGGAGGTACAACCTGAGGGAGGGCTGAGCGATGCCGAATGGAGGATCGGACTGTTGCGGAACCTGCTGGTTCAATAGAAGGAACCGGGGAGAGCGCGACTGGTTGCAGCACGCGGACAAGAGCATACCGCCCTGGTGCGAGATCAGGGACATCGCGATAGAGAACCCCTTCTACACCTATTGTGCGAACCATCCACACCGCCGGCCCGATCGCGATCCCGTCCCCATCGGGCCGGTGATGCGCCATGGCGGCTGGAAAGAGGAACGGCGGGTCCAGGCAGGTCAACCAGATGTTCTGGTGAGCGAGGAAAACCCGCGCTACGTCTGGAAACCCTCACCGGATACGGAAGAGATTCGCCGGCACCTGCTGCATCTGCTGGATAGCCTCTTCGAGCATATGTCCATGGACAGATATCCTATAGGCGCCGGTCTGGGTGAGACCATCATCCGGCAACTCGGCGAATTCCGGGAGCGGCGGGCGGTGAGGTATCTCGAATGGATTCACGAGAATCTCGAGGATTCTCCGGGTTCAATCGCAGAGGCCGCGAGCGAGGCGCTGGCCAGGATCCGGGAAGATAATTGAGCAGTGCCCGGGCCGAACCACAAACCAGGACGGAAAGATCGTCGACGGCTCGATTCGTTGGACACATTCCATCACAGCAAGGAATGAAACTCGATATGTCTGAACACGTTAAAAATCGCCAGGACCCCGCCGCCTTCCAATGCTGGCACCCGGACGGCCGACCGTTTACCGATGCGGACTACGAAAAGGCCAACCTGCCCGTGCCCACCCTCGAACAGCTCGCCCACTGGGCCGAGACCGACCGGTGGATCGACGACCTGAAACGCGAATTGGATACCGACTAATCGGTCGGGAACACCCCAATCCAAAAAAAGTAACACGGCAACGCGACGAAAACCCCTGAAACGGGGCGTATCGGTCATCAGAAAGGACATGCTTTCAGTTCACGTCCAGTGACCTGGTGTATCCTGGTAATCAGAAGTTAAATCGCCTTTATCTACTTGC
>JAGWBX010000040.1:0-38744 GCA_021295655.1 Candidatus Latescibacterota bacterium | reverse complement strand
GGACGGAAGGCTTAAATTTTCTTCCCTCTGAATTTTCCCCCGTAACCAGGACTGAAAAGCAGGTGGTCTGGCTTACCCCCAATCCGAAAAAAACAGCAACTCGGCAACACGACGAAAACCCCTGAAACGGGGCGCAACGGTCGTCAAAAAGGACGTTTTATCAGTTCACGTCCGGTGACCTGGTGTATCCTGGTAATCAGCCGTCAAATCGCCTTTATCCACTTGCCTATATTAGATTTTACGTCCCGGAAAAATAGCGAATCAAGGTTAGAACCAAACAGAGAACGACAGGCTGCATCCGTTGTCCGTTTCAGACATCGCAAGGCGATCTTCCACCTTGGAGAATAAACCTTCTCTCTCACGCGGCCAGGTGCATCGCGCACTCCGGTCCTTCATCGTCGCCAGTGGCTTGTGGGGTGCCTGGGGGCAGGCTTGCGGATTGGGGACAGCCGCCTTTACAGGATTTGCCCTGTACCTGGGGGCCGACGGCGCCTTCATCGCCCTCTTTACTTCTGCCGCGTACTTCCTCGCGCTGACACAATTGCTCGTGCCCTTCCTGAGCGCCCGCGTCCGCGACAAGAAGCGCTTTGTCATCGGCGTCGGCTGCGTTGAGATCGCCTTCCGCGGACTGCCGCTGATCATCCCCCTCCTCGTTCCGGAACACTACAGGCTTCCGGCTCTGGTGGCCATGGTCTGCCTCAGCCTGTTCTGCGGCTACGCGATTTCGCCCTTTTACAGCACCTGGATCGCCAATGCGGTTCCGGAGAATATCCGCGCGCGCTTCGCCAGCCGCCAGACGATCGTCAGCACGATAGTGGCTATGGTCGCCGGTTTTGCGATCGGCCATTTCCTCGACCTTTTTCCCGCTGGTTTTGTCTGGGTCTTTGCCGTCGGGTCGCTTTTTGGATTATCAGGTTACTTAAACCTCCTCCGCGCCCCCTTTCCGCAACGGGCGGCTGCCACCGACGAACAGGGCACGCGATTGCGCGACCTTGTGCAGCCCTTTCACGACGCCAACTTCCGCCGCGCCGCCCTGTTTTTCGGCCTGTGGACCTTTGGCGTCGGGCTGGCCGGGCCGCTTTACAGCGTCTTCATGCTGGACCGCCTGCAGATCTCCTACACGGAGGTCTCGATTTTCAACGCCCTTTTCATGCTGACCAGCATCGCCGGTTACCGGTTCTGGGCCGGCCTCATCGACCGCTTCGGCGCCAGACCCGTCCTGCAAATCCTGATGACGCCTGCTGCGTTCCTTCCGTGCCTCTGGGCTTTCAACCAGCCGGAGGCTTACCATCTGGTGCCGGTGGCCCTGGTCCTGAGCGGCATTCTTTTCTCCGGGATCGGAGTGGGCATCAACCCCCTCCTCTTCGGCCTGTTGCCCCAGGGCGAGAGACGCACGATGTACCTGGCTGCCTGGTCGGTGACGGTCAACTTAATGGGCGCGTTCGGCCCCCTGTTGGGCGGCCTGCTCGTGGCCCGGATGGCGGGCTTGCGCTTTTCCGTGTTCGGCGTGCCCATGGGCGATTTACAGGTCATCTTTGCCCTCAGCGCGTTGACCCGGCTGGCGCCTTTGTTGATTCTCCGCACCGTCAGAGACGCGCGGGCCTCAACCTCGCGCAGCCTGCTCTCCCGGATGTTGCGCGGCAACGTCCTCAGCTACGCCTACAATGCCTCCATCTTCAGCCTTGCCACGGCTGAGGGTACCCGAGCGCACGCCGCCGAGGCACTGGGTCGCTCGGGCAATCCTCTCGCCATCGAGCAGTTGATCCAGGCCCTGGCGGACGCCAGTCCCCGTGTGCGCCAGGCCGCGGCCCGCGCCCTTGGCGAGAGCCGGTCGGAAAGCGCCACCGAGCCCCTGGTGCGCGAACTGCTCGACGGGGCCTCGGACATCCGCAGCGAAGCCGCCGAGGCACTGGGCCGCCTCGGCTCCTCTACGAGTATCGATCCGCTGGTCGAGGCGCTGGACGACGCCGATCCCCGGGTGCGCATCAGCGCCATCCGCGGCCTGGCCAGCATCGGTGGGGACGAAGTCCATGAGCTGCTGTTCTGGCATTTTGGCAGCGATTTCGATCCCCTGACGTTTCCAACGCTGGTCGACGTGCTCAGCGAGCGTCAGGAACGCCGCATCGTGAGACCCGCGCTGGGTCGCCTGCCCGATTTTCCATCTCCAGCCGTGCGCATGCAACTACTCAACGGGGTCTGCCGTGCGCTGGGCGCTGGCGACGGGTTCTATCGCCTGCTCTCGCGCGAGGATACCGACCGTGTCGCCGACGTCACCCGTCTGCTGCGTCGGGCAACGGGCGCCCTGGGAGGGGCCCGCTGCATCGACGCAGGATACCGCGCCCGGTTAAAGATCCTCTGCCGCGAGGCGGTCGTCGCTTATGAAGAGGAAAACATCGAGCCGCTGGTTCAGGCCATGCGGGAGATCGTGCGCACCGTGCGCGATGGACTTTCAGCCACAAGCGACCGGGCCTACGACGTGCTCTCCGTGTACGTCGTCCTCACCGCCATCGGCCGCTTCATCAACAGCCCGGTGCGGCAAGAGTCGCCCGTTGTCCAGGAAATTTTCCTCACCGTATGCCTGGGGCGTCTGGCCGCTGCAATCCGCGAGATTGACGCCGGCAACTGACCGCTCAAAATCGCCGGGGACGCGCGGTTGGATTCGAGCCGGATCATTGAGACTGGCTGGCGTTCCCGTCGGCTGATCAAAGCGGCTGCCCGCGCCCGTACGTCACTTCACGCGCTGCGAAATCTGGCCGACTTTGTTTAAAAAGGCGACGACAACCCGCCAGGTATCATCCATCAGAGCAAGGATTGAAACGCATAGAGGCAGTGGCCGGTGACCGGCAGTCGGTGTCCCGTGAGAGACTTCCATTGGAATAAGAGTTGAAACACCATTATCGGAATCCGGACGGAAGGCTTATATTCTCTGGCCGGGAATTTTCCATCAGAACATGGATTGAAACACAAGGCCGTGGAAAAGCGGTCCAATTGCCGCTTCTTTCCTCACCGGACGTCCCGCCGGCCGGGACCGGATACGCGCGACGTGGAACCGGTCCCGCGGCTGAACGCCGGCCTCGGTTTCGGTCATTGGATGATCAGGGAGCTGACATGTGATGATATCTCAATCGACTGACCGGGAAGGGGGGATCCAGGTCCACCGCCGCCCGGAGAACGTGCGCCCCGGCCCGTCGACCGGCATCCTGGCGCGATTGCGCGCACCGGGGCCGTTGGTCGGCGTCGAGTTGCGGCCTCCCCGGCTGGGTCTGGACGCGGCCCGCGGCATTGACGTCTGGATCGACATGTACCATTCGGTCCGGCGTCTCGCCCGCAACGGAACTTTCGTCCTCCTCACCGACAACGCCGCCGGAGACCCGGAGGAGGAGAGCCTGGCCCATCTGACCGCGAATCTTGGCGCCGCCGCGGACCTGGAGACGGTGGTGCCTTTTCTGACGTGCAAACACCCGCTGGAGTATTGCCGTCTCTTTGCGCAGAGAGCGGTGGGATTGGGGGTGGCAGGGGTGGCCGTGGTGGGGGGTGACCCCACGGTCGGGCCCGAGCGATGCGTTCCCCACGGCAGCGACCTGCGCGCCATCCTGCGACGCGTGCAGCCCGGGTTCCCGCTTGGAGGATGGGCGAACCCGCACCGCGATCCGGTCGAGCAGGCCCGCTTTGTGGCCGCGCAGGACTACAACGCCGACTTCGTCCTCACGCAGATCGTATCGCACCACTCGCTCGGCCAGGTGAAGCTGTTCCGCACTGAGTTGGAACGCCTGGGTGTGGACATTCCGGTCGTGTACGGCGTGTTCCTGTACCGCAGCGCCAATCCCCGCACGCTCGGTTATCTGAACCGCTATTTCCCGGTTCCGGCCCGCGAGATTACGGCAGAGTTCACGGCCGGGATGAGCGCCGACGACGTCTGCGCGCGCTCGATCCGCCGGCTCAGGGACGCCGGGGCGGAGAAGGTGTATGTGAGCAACCTGCGGGGTGGTGAGGTGGTGGGGCGTTTGGGGAGAATCTCCATTTGCCAATCAATATGATTTCTCCGATTTCATATTGTATTCCAACTGAATCGAGGACTTGAGCTGTTCACCGTCGCCGTCGTGTAAACATCCTTACCCCCTCAGCCCCTCCACCACGCCCAACACGGCTTCCACCCCTGCACGGATCGCCGAGACCTGAACCCCGGCGACCTCGCCCCGCACCTCTCCGGCAATTTCACACGCGATTGCCACCCCCTCGGCCACGGCCGCGCCACCCCCTCGCCTCTCTGCACGCCGCATCCTCTCCACCACCTCGTCCGGCACATGCACGCCCGGTACCTCGTTCTGCAGATACTCCGCCTGGCGGGCGCTCTCGAGTGGCAGAATGCCCGCGATCACCGGGATTCTCTGCTCGACTTCCGCCAGGAATCCCCGCAGTTGGCCAGCGTCGAAGACCGGCTGAGACACGGCGAAATCAGCACCGGCATCCACCTTCCAGTGGAAGCGGCCCAGTTCCCGGATGCGGTCGTGGGCCGCCTGGTTCAGCGCGACGCCCGCCACGAAACCGGCCGGATCGCCCAGATCGTTGCCGGAGGGACCGATTCCGGCGTTCAGTCCCGTCACAACATTCGTGAGACCGATCGAGTCGACGTCGACAACAGACTGGTAGTCGGGGTAGTGATCGGGTCCCGGAGGATCGCCCGTCAGGAGCAGAACGTTGTGCAGGCCGGTCGCGGCCGCACCCAGGAGGTCGCTCATCATCCGGGTGAGCTTGCGGTCCCGACAGGTATAGTGGACCAGGGGCTCGATGCCCGGGCAGGAGCGCGCGATTGATGCGGCAGCGGCGAACACGCCGAGCCGCGCGGCGCCGCGGTCCTCGTGTACGGCGATCACATCGGCCCCGGCTGCGCCCAGCGCGCGGCAGTCCCTCACGAGTGCTGTGGTATCCCATCCCCGCGGAGGGAGGATCTGAACCGAGGTGACGAAGTCGCCCCGTGCCAACCGGCGGCCGAGGGCGGAACGCGTTGCCAGCGGCGGCTTCGGCTTCCCGTCCACGTCGATGGCCGTTTCGCGGGTAACCCGAACCGACGTCGAGCGCGGCTGGCTGGCGGCGACCTGCTCGCTGATGCGGCGGATGTGCTCGGGGGTCGTTCCGCAACAGCCGCCCACGATCCGCGCGCCCGCTTCGATGAGGCGGCGCGCATATTGCGCCATGTAGTCGGGCCGCGTGAGGTACATCTTGCGTTCGCGCACCAAAGTGGGGGACCCCGCGTTGGGCTGGGCCGAGAGGGGACGGGAGGTGACCCGGGCCATGCCCTCCAGCGCCTCCAGCACAACCGCCGGGCCGATTGAGCAGTTGAGGCCCACCACGTCGGCGCCCCAGTTATCCGCCGCACGTGCGGCCTACTCGGCCGAAGCGCCCGAAGCCGTCTTGCCGTCGTCGCCTTCCACCGTAACCTGGACGATCACGGGAAGATCGCACCGGCTCTTCACCGCCCGGAACGCCTGCTCCAGTTCGGCCAAGTCGGAAAAGGTCTCCAGGATGAACCCGTCCACGCCACCCGCCAGCAGCCCGTCCACCTGACGGCCGAAGTACTCCCGAGCCTCCTCCAGGGACGTGGGCCCCAACGGCTCGACCCGAATCCCCAGCGGCCCGATCGCGCCCGTCACCACCGCCCGTCCCCTCCCCGCCCGCACGGCGATCCCGGCGGCGAGACAGTTCAGTTCCTCGGTGCGGTCCTCAAGACGGTACGACGAGAGTTTCACCGGGTTCGCGCCGAAGGTGTTCGTCTCCAGGATGTCCGCCCCGGCGTGGAGGTATTGCGCGTGCACCTTCCCCACGAGTTCCGGGTGCGTCGCGTTGAGTTCGTCGTAGCAGACGTTCACGAACACGCCCCGTTCATAGAGCACCGTGCCCATGGCGCCGTCTGTCACCAGGACCCGTCCGTCGGCAAGCATCTCGCGCAGGTCAGCCATCTGGGCCCTCCCGGTTTTCACCCCGGGCGCCTGCATCCGCGCCCACCTCGGCAACCTGGCCGCGCCCCCCATCTCCCAACTCCTCCGCCACGTTCGGCGCCAGCCACCTCTCGGCTTCCTCCACGGACGTCCCCGCGCGGCGGGCGTAGTCTTCCACCTGGTCCTGGCCGACCCGTGCGACACCGAAGTAGAAGCTGTCCGGATGCCCGATGTACAGCCCGGCAACGGAGGCGGCCGGGACCAGAGCGCAGCTCTCAGTCAGCGTCACGCCGATCCTCTCCGCGTCCAGCAACTCGTACAGGGCCCTCTTGGTGGAATGATCCGGACATGCCGGATACCCCGGCGCCGGCCTGATCCCCCCGTAATCCCCGCCAATCAGCTGTCTGTTGGTCAGCGACTCCTCCGGTGCGTAACCCCAGAATTCGCGGCGCACCCGTTCGTGCATGCGCTCGGCGAAGGCCTCGGCCAGCCGGTCCGCCAGCGCCTTCACCATGATGCTCTGGTAGTCGTCGCCGGCGTCCTCGAATTCGGCCGCGAGTTCAGCCACGCCCTCACCGGCCGTCACCACGAAAGCGCCAGCGTGGTCGGCCACGCCGGAGGTTGCCGGGGCCACGAAGTCCGCCAGGCACAGATTGGGACGTCCCGCCCCCTTTGCGAACTGCTGGCGCAGACAGGGCAGGACCGCCAGTGGGGTCGACCGGGATTCATCGGCGTAGAGCACGATGTCGTCGCCCACGGCGTTGGCCGGGTATAGCCCGACGACGGCTCGCGCGATCAGGCGTCCACCCATCCGGAGACGCTCCAGAAGGGCGAGCGCGTCCCGGTGCAGACTCGATGCCTCGGGACCGACCTCGGGATCGGAGAGGATGTCGGGGTAGGTGCCGCGCAGTTCCCAGGCCTGGAAGAAGGGGGTCCAGTCGATCCGTTCGACCAGTTCGCCGAGGTCGTAGGACCAGGCGGTTTGTGGCGAGGGGGCGGCGGAGGGACCGTGGCCGCCGGCGACGAGGCGATCGGGGATGGCGGGAAAAATCCGGTTACCGGTCCAGGCCGTGCGGACGGGGGAGTAGCGATTCCAGTCCAGCGACAGCCGGTTCGCGCGGGCGTCCGCGAGCGAGAGCAGGGCAGCCCGGCGTCGCGTCGCTCCTCTTCTGCTTCGCAGGGCCGCGTACTCCTCGCGGATGCCGGCTGTGTATGCCGCGCGGTTGTACGGGTCGAGCAGTTTCCCCGCCACCTCCGCGCAGCGCGAGGCGTCGAGCACGTGAATGGTGGCGCCCGAGTACCGCTCCTCGATCTTCACGGCGGTGTGGACCCGTGACGTGGTGGCGCCGCCGATCAGCAGCGGGATTTCCATGCCGGCGCGCTCCATCTCGGAGGCCGCATGCACCATCTGGTCGAGGCTGGGCGTGATCAACCCCGAAAGTCCCACAATATCGGCGTCCACCTCGTGCGCCTTCTCCAGAATCGCCTCCGCGGGCACCATCACTCCCAGATCGAAAACCTCGTAATTGTTGCACTGCAGCACGATCCCGACGATGTTCTTGCCAATGTCGTGCACGTCGCCTTTCACGGTTGCCAGCACGATGCGCCCGGCCGACCGGTCCCTTCCGTCGGCCGTTTTCTCGCGTTCCAGGTACGGAACCAGGTAACTCACCGCGCGCTTCATCACACGGGCGCTTTTAACAACCTGCGGGAGAAACATCCTCCCGGAGCCAAACAGGTCGCCGACGGTGTTCATCCCCGCCATCAGCGGCCCCTCGATCACGTCGAGCGCCCGTCTCACTCCCCGCCGCGCCTCCTCGGTGTCCTCTTCGATGTAGTCGGTGATTCCGTGCACCAGCGAGTGGCTCAGCCGTGCCTCCACCGGCGACTCGCGCCACGACAGATCCTCGGGGTCTCCGCCCGAGCCTGCCCGGTAGCTCCTCGCCAGTGCCGTTAGACGGTCCGTCGCGTCCTCCCGCCGGTTGAAAAGCACATCTTCCACCGCTTCCAGCAACTCATCCGGAATCTCATCGTAAACCGCAATCGCGCCGGCGTTTACGATTCCCATATCCATGCCGGCCCGCCCCGCGTGGTACAGGAAGGCCGAATGCATGGCCTCGCGCACCCCGTGGCTCCCGCGGAAAGAGAAGGAGACGTTGCTCACGCCGCCGCTTACGAGGCAATGGGGAAGGGATTCCTTGATCCGCCCGGTCGCTTCGATGAAAGCTGCCGCGTACTCGTTGTGCTCCGGGATCCCCGTCGCAACCGCGAAGACGTTGGGGTCGAAGATGATGTCCTCCGGCGGAAAGCCCTCCTGGCGCACGAGGATGTCATAGGCGCGGGTGCAGATCTCCACCTTGTGGTCCGCGGTGCCTGCCTGGCCGCTCTCGTCGAAGGCCATGACAACCACCGCCGACCCGTAACGGCGCGCCAGCCGCGCCTTCTCCCGGAACGCGTCCTCGCCGTCCTTCAGGCTGATTGAGTTCACGACCGCCTTTCCCTGCACGCACCTCAGCCCGGCCTCGATCACCTCCCACTTCGAAGAATCGATCATAAAGGGGACCCGCGCGATCTCGGGCTCGGCTGCCATCATGTTCAGGAACCTTACGATCGCCGCCTCGGCGTCGAGCAGCCCCTCGTCCATGTTGACGTCGATGATCTGGGCGCCGCCCCGAACCTGCTGGCGCGCCACCTCGAGTCCGGTCTCGAAGTCCCCGTTGCGGATGAAGCGGGCGAAGCGGGCGGAACCGGTCACGTTGGTGCGCTCGCCCACGTTCACGAAGAGCGAGTCGGGCCCGATGGTGACGGGTTCCAGTCCCGCCAGGCGGGTCCGCACGGAGTACTCGGGGCACGGCCGCGGAGCCACGCCCGCCACCGCCTCGTCGATCGCGGCGATATGTTCCGGGGTCGTGCCGCAGCAGCCGCCGGCCAGGTTGAGGAACCCTGCCTGCGCCAACTCGCCCATGGTCCGCGCCATGGCTTCAGGCGACAGGTCGTAGCCTCCGAATTCGTTGGGCAGGCCCGCGTTGGGGTGGCAGCTCAACCAACTCTCGCAAACGGTCGCAAGTTCCTGCAGGTAGGGCCGCAGCGCGTCGGGCCCCAGGGCACAGTTCAGCCCGAAGGAGAGCGGCGCGGCGTGCCGGAGCGAATTGTAGAAGGCCTCCGGGGTCTGCCCGGTCAGCGTGCGACCGCTCTGGTCGGTGATCGTCCCCGAGATCATGATCGGGACGTCCAGTCCGGTCTCTTCCTGCACCTCCAGGATGGCGAAGATGGCCGCCTTCGCGTTCAGGGTGTCGAAAACGGTCTCGACCATGAGGAGGTCCACGCCGCCGGCGATCAGGGCACGGGCCTGTTCGCCGTACGCGGCGCGGAGCTCTTCGAAGGTGACCTGCCTCGCGCCCGGGTTGTTCACGTCGGCGGATATGGAAGCGGTGCGGTTCGTCGGGCCCAGGACCCCGGCCACGAAACGGGGCCGCTCCGGCGTGCGTGCCGTGTATTCGTCCGCGGCCTCCCGCGCGATCCTGGCGGCCTCGAGGTTGATGTCGGCAACCGCGTCCTCGACCGCGTAGTCGGACATCGGCAGCCGTGTGGAGCTGAAGGTGTTGGTCTCGATGATGTCGGCGCCCGCTGCCAGGTAGGCGCGGTGGATCTCGCCGATTACGTCGGGGCGGGTGAGCGAGAGAAGATCGTTGTTGCCCAGAAGGGGGGTGGTGTGCGAGGCAAAGTGGTCGCCGCGGAAGTCGGCCTCGTCCAGTCCGTACCTCTGGATCATGGTCCCAATCGCGCCATCGAGGACCAGAATGCGCTCTCCAGGCAAACGTCTGACCTGCCGGCGGCGCCGATCCCGTCTGCTGGTCGATCTCACCGGTGCCCTGCCTCCTCCGCCGTTCCGCCGGCGCCGCGGGATCCGGGCCGAAGCCGGTCTCCACCGGGCGAAGCGCAGCGCAACGCGTTACGGGAAGGCCCTGATTCGGTGGTATCGAAGGGCCCGCACCAGTGCGGATGGCTTTTTGGCTGTTCCGGGCCGCAATGTGCTACAAATCGCATTATTATCCGTTCGGTTGTCGCCATGCAGTGCCCGGGCTGTGACGGATCAGCCCGAATTCGAAATAAACAGCCCGCCACGTCACGAGACAGCATCACAACGCTGTCGTGTGTTTGCGAGCGTACCCGCACAGGCAGGCTGCTCAGGACGCCCCGTTGAAGGTGGATTCTACCGGCTTACCGGGAAGAATTTCGAAAGACACCCTGAGAGGTTTATCCTGATCTTCCACGGTCGTTTCCCGCTGTTTCATTGTGTTATCGTGATTTGCGTAACCACAATATAATACAATGCCTTGGGTAAGGAAACCGCCTTTTTTTGCGATTTTATTCACGCTAAATTGCACCCTTATGCCGTTCATGGATGGCCTGATCAGGGCGAAAGGATACGGATTGGCCACTAACTACAGACCGCTATGCCCGGTGAGGAGCCTGCATGAAAAAGGTGCCTGGTACCGCATGGATAAATGAGATTCTGGACGTAAAGGTGAAAGATTCTTTGACCCGATCGTCGGCCGCGCCTGGCATGCCGACGGCACGCCCTTCAGTGACGAAGACGACAGGAGAGCAGGCCAGTATGTTCCCACCGCGGAACAACTGGCAGCGCGGGAGAAGGCGGATGCCGAAGGTGCCCGCGCCAGGCGCCGAAACGACAGCGGTTGAGGATCTTACATCGGAATGAGGATGGCAAAATCACCTGAAACGGGGCGTAACGGTCGTCAAGAAAGAGGGGGACGGATTGAATTCCGCGCCCCCCTTTTGTATATTGGTATCGACGCGGCCGTGTGTGCAGCCGCTTTCCTCCACCTGACACGGCAGGTAATCCGGACTTATGTACGCACAGAATGAGTGTCGCCTGAATCGGCGCCGGGAATCCCTCAGGGGTTGTCTACGGCTTCTCTCCAACGCGGGTCACAAACAACCCTGTAAATCGGCATTCATGCGGCCTGGACGATCTGCAATCTTCTTTCTTCTCGCTCTCCTTTGCCTTACAGCGGGACTTCGCGCCCAACCCCTCGCCATTGCCCCGGAGGCGCTCGACCTGGGCGAGGTCGACGTGGGGGCGGAAGCCAACGGGTCCGTTGATCTCGAAAACCTGCATGACGAAGCGCTCAGCGTGATTCTCGGCATCAGCGGCAGCGGTTTTGCCGCAGGAGCGGATACACTGCGCCTGGATGCGAAGGGCGCCGGCCGCGTCGAGGTGCGCTTCCTTGCAAACGCGGTCGGTCGGCACGTTGGCGAATTGACGTTGCGGATCGTTTCCCGGTTCATGGACCAGCACCTGTCGGTACCGATTCAGGCGGTGGTCGTTCCCCCAAGGCTGGCGATCCTGCCTGCAAAAGGGCTGGATTTCGGTGCAATACCCGTTGGACAGGCGGCAACGGCGGTCGTCGTCGTCAAGAACACCGGCAGCACGGCCGTGGGGGACGGGCCGATGAAAGTTGCCGGTCTGCAGGATCCCTTTCGCGTTGAGGGCGGTGTTGCCCCGTGGCCCGCCCCCGGCGGTGAAACGCGGATAGACGTTACGTTCGCCCCCACTCGCGTGGGGTCTGTTGCTACGGAAATGGTGATCTCCACGGCCGACTTCGGGACATGGTCCATTACTCTGCGAGGGAGCGGCCAGGCGCCGCGCACCGTCTTTTCGTCGCTGCCGGAGGCGAAGGCGGCAATCCTGCCGGCCGGAGGTCTGGATTTCGGTGCAATACCCGTGGGTCAAGCGGCGACAGCGGTCGTTGTCGTCAGGAACACCGGCGCCGGGCCCGTTACGGCCGGGCCGATGAAGATCGCCGGTCCGCAAGGTCCCTTTCACGTTGAGGGCGGTGTTGTCCCGTGGCCCGCCCCCGGCGGTGAAACGCGGATAGACGTTACGTTCGTTCCCACGCGCGCGGGGTCGGTTGCAACGGAATTGGTGGTCTCCGCAACCGACTTCGGGGATCTGGCGCCGCGCGCCGTATTTTCGCCCCTGCCGCGGGTGGGCCTCGATTTTGGCTCCGTAAACGTAGGGCAGCGCATGACGCGCCACGTGACCGTCCTCAATCAGGGCCAGGTCGCGCTACGGGTTGAAAGCGCCATTATTGAAGGCGCAGCCTACGTCCTCGGCACGGCAGACTCGCCGGCGACCGTTGCGCCCCAGGGACGGTTCGCCCTGAGCGCGGCCTTTGTTCCCCGAAGCGAGGGGCCCCACAGTGGTGTTCTGCGCGTGCAAACCAGCGACCCGGAAGCTGTCGAGGTCGCCATCCCCCTGACAGGTCGCGGCCGCGTCAACCCGCCGCGCATCGAGATTGTCAGTGGGGACATTGACTTCGGCAGCGTGGCCATTGGCGAGACCTCCCGCGACCATCTGATCCTGTGGAACCGGGGAGGCCGGCCGGGTGTTGTGGAGGTCTCCGTCGCGGCGGATGAGGGCGCTGAATTCGGTCTTGCGCAGCACTCCGTCCTCGTTCAACCCGGCGCGAGCGCCCGGCTGGCGCTGAGCTTCTCGCCCAGAGAAGCCGGTGCTCGCCAGGCAGTACTCCACGTTCAGGCCCAGGGCCGGCGTCAGACGGTGCGCTTGCAGGGCGTAGGCCGGTTTTTCGCCCTCAGTCCGGCAACGGTGGACTTCGGGCGCGTCGCCGTTGGAGAAAGCAGCCCCAGAGTCGTCGAGCTCACCAATGTGGGCAACGCCGATTTCGAGATTCACCAGCTTCGCCTGACGAGTACCGAATTCACCGTCAACTCCCCGGTCGACGCGGGCAACACGTTCCTGTTGCCTGCCCATAGCCAGCGCGCACTGCCGTTGCACCTGGCGTTCAGTCCGTCCTCCCGAGGAGCAGTCTCAGGGACCTTGCGCATCGACGGTCTGGGCGCGGGTGAAAAAATGGCGCTTGACGTCCTGCTCAAGGGCAGCGGCGTGGGCGCAGAAATCGAGTTGAACCCGGCGGGGGTCGTCGATTTCGGCTACGCGGTCCTGGGCGAAGACGTGGAACGGACCTTCGTGGCCACAAACGTGGGCGATACCGAACTGCAGGTCGAAGCGCATCCCCAGAGCAAGGAAGCCCGCGTGGAGCCGGCGCAATTCGCGCTCGCCCCGGGGGGTTCCGCGCGTCTCAGACTTCTTTTTGCGCCCAACGCCCTGGGTGAACGCCGGGGATCCGTCTGGTTGGTCAGCAATGACTTCAAGGACCGGGCGCGGCCGCTCGAATACAAAGGGCGCGGGGTGCTTGCGGACGTCGACCTCGCACAGATTGTAGAGGTCCTGGTCTCGCGCGATGAAAAAACACAGCGTCTGGCCGTTGGCTGGAATAATGACCCCATCGTGCAGAAGGACGGCACCCGAGTGGACGTGGCCTTCGCGATTCCCGACTCGCTGCGTCGCGCGCTGATCGGGCGTGAAATGGTTGTCGAATGGACCCGTCTCGACGAAAACTACGCGCCCAGAGGCAGTACCAAGAGGAAGAAGGTCATAATTTACGAGTCGAGCGGTGACCGCGTTCCGGCCGAAGATCTCAATCTGCAGTTATCGGAAAAAGACACCCGACGGGTGAGACTCAAGATCACAACCCGAAGTTACGCGGGTGCCGCGCCACAGAGCGTGGCGCAGCTTCTGGAAGCCGGCGGGTGGAAGTGGGAGTTCGAGGCCAGACCGCTGGTTTCCGTTCTGGCGATTCGCCCCGGACGCGAATATACAGACGCGGACGGCAATCCCGTCAGGGGTCATACCGAGCGCCTGATCGGCCTGCCCGGACTTGCTTTTGCCGGGTGGCACAACGTGGATAACCCGTCGGTTTCCGGCATCCATCTGACCGCTATCGGCAACGTCCTCGAAGCCCTTTCAACCGAGAACTCACTGGCCATTTCTCTGGGCGTGGCCATCTCCTTTTATAAGGACCAGTTTCTCTTTGGATTCGGGTGGGACGTTTACGACAACCGACCCCTGGCCAGGAGGCAGGGCTCGCAGGACTATATCATGACCTTTAAGTACTCGGGGCTGTTAAGATAAGCAGGCGTTGGCCCGCAGGTCCTTCGTCTCCATCGCCGGGGCGCTGGAAATGCGGTATCCGTTCAATAACGTGCCCAGGTTTCTAACGAAGGTTCCACGGCGCTTCGGCGTCGCGCATCATGGTCGAGCCAGGGGAAATGACGGCCGGATGACAGCGAAGACACAGCAGCCGGAGATCCTGCTGACCGGCGCAACGGGCTGCATCGGAGGGCGGCTGCTCGAGGCACTCGAGGCGGAGGGCCGCTCCGTCCGCTGTATGACCCGCCGTCCCCACGCGCTCATCGGACGGCTCGGACCGCAAAGCAGCGTTGTCCGCGGCGACTGCCTGAATCCGGATTCGCTACAGGGTGCATTCGCGGGAATCGACACCGCATATTACATGGTCCATTCGATGGGCGGAAGCGCCGATTTCGAATCCCGGGACCGCCTGGCGGCGCGCAACTTCGGTCACGAGGCCCGCGCCGCCGGCGTGCGGCGCATCGTCTACGTGGGCGGTCTCGGCGCCGCCGCCGGGCTCTCCAGGCACCTGCGCAGCCGTCACGAGACCGGCGAGGTATTGCGGGCCTCCGGTGTGCCCGTTATCGAATTCCGCAGTGGGATCGTGCTGGGCGCCGGCAGCCTGTCGTTCGAACTGATCCGGGCCCTGGTTGAACGCCTGCCGGTGATGGTCTGCCCCTCGTGGGTACGTACGCCCACCCAACCGATCGCGCTTACCGACCTGGTCGCTTATCTGATTGCAGCGCTTGATCTTCCTTATGAAGAAAGCCGACTGTTCGAGATAGGCGGAGCAGACGTGGTCTCCTACCGCGAGATCATGCGGGAGTATGCAAGGCAACGCGGTCTCCGACGAGGATTGATCCCGGTGCCGCTGTTGACGCCACGTCTGTCCAGCCTGTGGCTGGGGCTCACAACGCCGGTCTACGCGCGGGTGGGCCGCGAACTGATCGACGGGCTTCGTACGGCCACTGTCGTGAACGACGCCGCCGCGCGGACCGCTCTTCCAATTACGCCGCTCGGACTGAGGGCGGCCATTGCACGGGCCATCGAGGAAGAGGACGCGGCATTCGCCGCCACCCCGTGGTCGGAGGCCGCGCTGGCGTCCGGAACCGTACTGCGCTGGGGCGGCGTCCGTATTCGAAGCCGGTTGATCCATTCGGCCGCCGTGGATCTGCCGGTCGGGCCCGCGGCCGCGTTCGCCCCCATTCAGCGCATCGGCGGGGCCCGTGGCTGGTACTACGGTGACTGGATCTGGCGTTTTCGTGGTCTGTTCGATCTTCTGCTGGGTGGGGTGGGCATGAACCGCGGCCGCCGGGACCCCGAGACCCTGGCCGCAGGCGACGTCCTGGACTGCTGGCGGGTGGATGCATGCAAGCCGGATATTCGCCTCCGGCTCGCGGCCGAGATGAAGCTCCCCGGGCGGGGTTGGCTGGAGTTCGACGTCACACCGCGGGGCGGAGGCGCATCCAGAATACGCCAGACCGCCGTCTTCGACCCGACCGGGCTCTGGGGGCGCTTCTACTGGCACGCCCTGTATCCGATTCACGTCCTGTTGTTCGGTGGGCTGCTTCGAAGCATCGCCCGGCGAGCAATCGCGAAGTCGTCCTGGCGGAAAGGAGGACGCCATGCGCTTAAATATTGAAGCGCAACTGAAAACGACAACACGCACCGTGTCGTCGCCGGAGCGTAATGGAAAACCCGTCCACGCGGTATCCGTTGTTCGCAGCTATCCCACGACTGTTGAGGACCTTTGGGATGCCGTGACGAACGGTGAGAGAATCTCACGGTGGTTCCTGCCGATCAGTGGCGATCTCAAGCCTGGCGGCCGCTATCAGTTTGAAGGCAATGCAGGCGGATTAGTCACGGCGTGCGAACGCCCCTCTCATTTCGAGGTCACCTGGGAGTTCGGCGGGGACGTCAGTTGGGTAGAAGCGCGCATCTGTGAGGACGCTAACGGCCACGCTCGATTGAGGCTCACGCACACCGCGCGCCATTCGAAACACTGGGACGAATATGGACCGGGCGCGGCCGGCGTGGGATGGGAAATGGGTCTGATGGGCCTTTCGAACCATATCACGCAACCGGAAGCGCCATTGCAGGATGAAGCCGAGTTCGCCGCTTCGCCGGAAGGCAGGGCATTCATGGTGGGCAGCAGCGAGGCGTGGGAAACGGCGGCCGTGGGTGCCGGCACGGACCCTGCCGTTGCGCGCACGGCGGCAGAGCGTACAGCCGCTTTCTATACCGGTGATTCGGCCTGACGACGTCAAACCCGTCCGCTGTCCAAATGGACAACAATTCTCACCGAAAGGAGACCGATTATGGATATCGAACTCGTCTACTGCGCCATGTGAGGTTACGAAGACGAGGCCGTCAGTTTGACGCGCCATCTGCTGGAAAAATACAAGACGGGTATCTCTCGATTAACGCTGGTTCCATCGGGCAGGGGAAGATTTGAGATCACGGCTGACGGGGAGACGGTCTTCTCAAAGCTGAAGGAGGGCCGGTTCCCTGAAGACGTCGAGATTGAGTCCCGCCTCGCCGTAAAGACAGGAAACAGCGGTTCCGGTTCGGGATCGTGCTGTCCGGAAGACGAACCTGTCAGGCGCAAGAGCATGGGGTTCCGCTCCCTCATCGCGATGCTTTTCCGTAAAGCCGGATGATATGTCTCATCAACGCTCAGGGTATTGTCCCCATATTGAAAATTGGCTATTATTTCGTAAAGGGGCTGGAGCAGGGATGGCCCGGGTGGACCGTGCGATTTTCAGATCCTGGGAGGCTGCCATGGTGTATCGTATCTGCCTCGCACTGACGTGTGTGTTCGCGCTTGCCGGTTGTTATACGCAGATTCGGCCGCCCGGATATGAAACGGAAAGCCGTGTCGGTTCCGCGTCGCCCGCGGATACGGACACTGTTGTTGTATACAGGCAATACGTGTACAACAGTTTCGATCCGTACGGGTGGGCGGTGGCGCCGTATTACGAACCGTATTTTCCCCGATATCCGTCGTGGGCACAACGCGGTTTCCGATGGAGACACGCCTACTGGACGTCGGCATACGGACCCTGGTGGAGGGGGTGGATGCGGCGCGTTCTCGCGCGCGGTCGATTGCCCGCTCCCACGTACAGGTATCGCCCGGTCGACGCGGACCCGATCGACCTTCACGAACCGCGTCTGCGCATCAGATATACCGGATTGCGGGGCGGGGAGCACGCGCCCGCCGGTACGGTCCGGAAGGGCGAGGTAAAAAAGACGACGCGGAGGCGGCGAGCGCCGGCGGCAAGCGCCATCCGGAGCGATTCGAAAACGGAAGGATCGGGCAGCGCTTCGAGAACCGCCTCGAACCCGCGCGATTCGGGCGGCGGTCAGTCGTCTAAACCGAAAGAAGACGAGAAGCAGCAGGAAAAGCGCGAGGAGAAGCGCGAGGGCAAGCGTCGAAGAGGGGGGATGCGATGAAGCCGGTCCGTCCATTGGTTTCGATGCTGACAATATGCGCCTGGACGGCAGTGCTCAACGCGCAGGAGGTTGCGCTGGACGGGTTTTCCGGAATCGGAGCGCGCGCGATGGGGATGGGGGGCGCGTACGTTACGGTATCGGATGATTTCTCCGGACTCTTCTGGAATCCGGCAGGGTTGGCACGGGCACGGCGCGGATCTGTCTCGTGGGGGATGGCGCACGACCGCTATCGGAATGAGTCAAGCTTCTACAGCCGGCCTTCGGCGTTTGAGCTGAACAGCACGCGTTTTGCGTCCGCAGGCTTCGTGTACCCGGTTCCGGTATATCGTGGCAGCCTGGTTTTTGCGGGTGGGTTCGGGCGCATCCGGCACTTCGACGGCGGATTGCGGATCGACGCGTACGATGAGGTCGCCGAATTCGATAAGTCGGGTTTTTCGGAAGACAGGGGTACCCTTGGCGCATGGACGATGGGCGTAGCTATCGACGTGGCGCCGCGCCTGTCCGCGGGGATTTCGCTCTACAAATGGCGTGGATCCAACCGATTTATGCAGGAATTGACGCTTGAAGACGTTCGGCAGGTCCATGTCGATACGGTTCGCATTTTCCAGCGCTTCGAGTCCGACGACAATTTCTCCGCGTTGGGCGTTCAGGGCGGCATCCACTACTGGCATCCGTCCAATTTCCGGCTCGGTTTCACGGTTTCTGCGGCCACTCCCATCCGGGTGTCGGCTGAGCTTGCAGATGAATTCGAAGACACCTTCGACGATCGTACGGATATTTATCCTCGCGACAACTACGCGGACAGATATGAGATACGCCAGCCGGTTTCGCTGGGATTCGGTCTGGGATGGTCCACGAAGGGATTGACGTTGAGCGGCGACGTACACTACGGGGATTTAAAGGAAGCGACTTACAGCGTCCTGGCCCGGAACATCACGCCGTACGTCGACGATTTTCGCCGGCAATACCGGAGTGCGGTGCGGGTCCATCTCGGCGGTGAATACGCCATTCCCGGCCGGGGTGTGGCCATGAGGGCCGGATACTATCGCGATCCCGTTCGTTACGTGGGAGGCGGCCCGGTACCGGAGGTTCGGATCGAGACGGACCGAGACGCGTGGACGCTCGGGATAGGCGCTGAGCTGGATCGGTATTTTGCGCTGGATCTGGCCGCCGTGATTGGCGGGTACACACAGACGGAAGGCAATCGCCAGGACAGGGTGCGTACCATTCGCGCGCTGGTTTCCATGCGCGTAAATTTCGACGTGGACTCGTACCGGTAGAACGGATTCCCGACACGTCCGGGTGAAGTACATAAAGAACCGCCGGATGCAAGCAACCGGCGGTTCCTTTTTCCTGATGGCCGCCACAGACCTGCAATCGGGATTACCCGGCGGCGGCGCGTATATTCGCACGCGTTCCGGGAATATCGAAACAGGCGTACTGGTTCGCCCGCATGATGCGGGTCGCGACGTCGATCGCCTGTTTTTCGGTCATATATCCTTCCGAAATCTCCGCTTCGAGTCCCCGGCGAATCTCGTTACGCGCCTGAATGGAATACGCAAGGGATCCCGTTGGCCACCCGGTGTCGCCTCCGAACGCAAACAGCTTGTTGGACGGAACGGCATGCAGAAAACGGCGCAGAAAGTCCCTCGAACTGTACGGATCGATGCTCCACGCCCAGCAGAGGTCCACCCATATGTTCCGATAATGCTTGGCAAGCGCGATCAGTTCGTCGCTATACGGATAGGCGATGTGCATCAGGACGAAACGGGCGTCTGGATATCGCGCGAATAGCGCACACATATTCCCCGCCGCGATCCGGCTCACCGGCATGCGGTCGTTCCCCGCGTAGTATCCCGTGTGGATCTTGAACGGCAGGTTGTGTTCGATCGACAGCTCCATGCCGCGCGCCCAGCACCAGTCCCCAAGACAGAGTCGCGTCTGCACAGGGACGTCCTTCTCCGGTTTTGTCAATACTGTTTCAAGCGCGGCGGCGGCCTCCGAACGGTTCCGTTCCGTCCAGTTCAGGGTGCGGCTGTAGGCGTGCTGCGCCTTCACCGCAATGGCGCAACCGGCGTAATTCGAGAAGATCCCCTCCATCGCCTGCCGGAGGGTGTCAAGTCCCGTCACCTCGACGTCCGTCTCAGAGTAGATCTGCTCGGGATCGAACTCCCCGTTGCAGAATCCCGCCCAGGAGAGGTCGTAGAGGAAGAAATCCAGCCCGGACGGATCGGGGAGGCATGCCCACTGGAAATCGTCCGTCTGGACGTGGTCCAGGTTGGCCACGTCGCAAAGCAGGCGACGTCGTTCACCGGGTTGCCGCAGTGCGTGTGTCTTTTCCTGGGCGGTCGCAATGGCGTCCGCGTTCAGGTCGTCGATGCCGTACACATGCCTGGCGATCAACCGCACCGCTTCTCCGTATCCGGTAAACTGCGTCGCTTCCCATGCTTCGCGGATACCCTCGAATCGCCCGGCAACGTCCGCGTCCGACCCGTCCATCAGCCGCTTCATGGCCGCGGGAGAAGCGCCGGCCGTGTGAAGATCGGCCGGGACGTAGTTGCCGAACAGGTCCTGCAGAATGTCCGGGCCGTCGTTCACCCATTCCGGTTCTTTCCGCAGATGCTCGTGGGTGTCGACCAGTGCGGTCGTTTCTATATGATGACTCAGGTCGGTCTTCATTCGATCGTCCTCGCGCCGCTGTCGACGCGGCGTTACGTCCCGGTCCAGGGCGGAAAGAGTTCGTGTTCGATGCCCAGCAGATTCAGGATCCGCCCGGCGATAAAATCCGCCAGGTCGTCGAAGGTCTCGGGCTTCTGGTAGAACGCCGGCATAGCCGGCAGGATGGCGGCCCCCGCCTCCGCCGCGGCGGTCATGTTGCGGAGGTGGATCAGGTTCATCGGCGTTTCTCGCGGAACCAGGATCAACGGCCGCCGTTCCTTGAGCGTGACGTCCGCCGCCCTCTCAATCAGGTTTCCGGATGCGCCATGGGCTATGTTCGCCAGGTATTTCATTGAACAGGGCACCACAACCATACCGCGCAGGCCAACGGACCCGCTCGCGACAGGCGCCGCCATATTGCCGATCTGGTGAACGATCACGCGTCCGTTGGTTAAGTCAACGCCATAACGGTCTGTGAGGAAATTCCCAAACTCGGACTGTTTTCCTTCAAAGCCCCCTTCCTCCCTCAGCAGCATCCACCCGAACCCGGACACGATAAGATGCACTTCGTCTCCGTTCATCAGCAGCGCGCGCAGGGTGCGCAGCGCATAAATCGCCCCACTGGCGCCGGTAACCGCAACCGCAGTCCGGTTTACCGCCACAGCACGTCTCCGAGTGTAAAGGCGAAATAGACCGAGCTTATTGCGGCATTCACGTTCATGAACGCCACGCCCAGTTTCGAAAAATCATCCGGCTTCACCAGCGAGTGCTCGTACAACATCAGCCCCGCCACCGCAACCAATCCTGCCGCGTAGATGACGCCCATTCCGAAACGCACACCCACCGCGCACATCAGAAGAAAGGAAACCGCGTGCAAAACCCGCGCGATGACCAGCCCCCGGGGCACGCCGAAACGTTGTGGAATCGAATAGATTCCATGGCCGCGGTCAAACGCCACGTCCTGACAGGCATAGATGATATCGAACCCGGATACCCACGCCAATACGGCGCCGGCCAGAAGCAGGATCGCCGGGTCCAGGCTTCCTGTAACTGCAATCCAGGCGCCGATAGGCGCAACCGACAGCGCGAGCCCGAGAAAAAACTGCGTGGCCCAGGTGAACCGTTTGGTGTACGAATAGAAGAGCACGATTCCCAGTGCCACCGGCGACAGCGCGAAACACAGGGGGTTCAGGCGCCAGGCCGCCAGTATCAGCGCCGCGGACGAGACCGCGATCAGCGCGCGAACGGCGCCCGGCGAGATCCGGCCGCGCGGCAACTCGCGCGCGGCGGTCCTGGGGTTCGCCGCGTCCATGTCACGGTCCACGAGCCGGTTGAACCCCATCGCGGCGCTCCTGGCGCCGACCATCGCCACGGCGATCCAGAATACCTGGACCAGGCTAATGTCCCCTTCCAGCGCCGCCAGCGCCGCGCCGCTGAACGCAAACGGAAGGGCGAACACGCTGTGCGAAAACTTGATCATTCGCCCGTAGGTTACAATCCGTTCAACCAGCATGACGTGTCGGCCTTAAGCGATACATGGGAAGATCGACAAAGCGTGCACCAGCGCGAAAATCCGCCGGCTTCCTAGCCGGTTCCGAGCGCGGCATCCACGATTTCAGCGATTCGCGTCATGTCGTCGCCGGTCAATTCCACCCCGGCCGCGTTCACGTTGTCTTCCAGATGCCTCATTTCGGTGACGCCGGCGATTACGGACGGGACCTGCTCGTTGGCCAGAAGCCAGGCGATGGCGAGCTGGGCCAGGGAAATTCCCTTTGCTTCGGCAACTGCGAGCAGCTCTTCAACGGCCTCAAGGTAGGGTTCGGTTAAAAACTCGGCCTGGTCGCCGTCGTCAATGATCCGTCCGCTGGCTTCCTCCAGTTTCCCCTTGCGATACCGACCCGTGAGCAGGCCGCTCGCGAGCGGATAAAAGGGAATCACCCCCACGTCGGCCCTGGCTGCCGCATTCAGGAAATCTGCCGCCCTGCCGCCCTCCTCGCACGCCACTGCATCCTGTTGCACGAGATTGTATCGGTTCTGCACGGCCACAATCCGCCGGGACACGTCCTTGCCAACCTTTTCCAGCGACGCAACCACGTTGGCCATCTGCGTCGCCGAATGATTGGATACCGCCAGGTAGCGTACCTTTCCCTGCGAGACCAGGTCGTCGAAAGCGCCCCAGGTTTCCTCAATCGGGACCCGGTAGTTTCCATCGTCATCGGTGCCACTCTGGTGAAGATAGAGCAGATCGATATAATCCGTCTGCATCCGTTCCAGACACTTGTCCACGCCGAAGTGGATGTACGTCCGGGAGGCGCCTTGTTGATTCGGCGTAAAATCGGCCTCCATGGCGTGCTCCGGGCGCACCGGGTTGTGAATCTTGGTGGCCATGACCACCTGCTCCCTGACCGATCGCGGGCGGGAGGCGAAGTAGCGACCCAGCAGGCGTTCCGAGTTGCCCGATCCCAGGTTGTAGGAACATGCGGTATCCCAGTGAAAGACGCCCAGTTCCAGGGCGCGGTCCAGGACCTCAAACCCCTCGTGATCTCCGATGCGGGATCCATCGTACACGGGGTCGCCCCATTTCCACATGCCCAGCCCGACAACGGACACGAACAGACCGGAGTTCCCAACCCGCCGGCATGGCATGCTTCTGAATTCCTCTGCCATCTTTCCAAACCTCCATGGATTGAAATTTTCACCAAAAACTCATCGAGCGCTATCTTGAACCGAAATCCGCCGGATCACGGACCCTGTAACCGGGCGCCGGATCGCCGGTACACCGGCCGACCCCGCCCCGCCGGACGGCGACGAAGTTTATCCCGGTTTCTGAATCAGGCGGACCGGATGCGTGGATGCTGATTATGCCAATCCGTTGCTTGCTCGTACGCCAGACCGGCGGCCAGAACGGTCGCTTCGTCGTAGAGGTTCCCGATCAGCGTCAATCCGCGCGGCATCCCGCCCGCGAAACCGCATTTCAGCGTCAGCGCAGGATGCCCGGTGAGATTGGTGATGGTCAGACTTGCGCCGCCTCTGCCGGGTGCGAGCAGCACGTCCCAATCCGCCATCAGTTCCTCCATGTCCCCAATCATCAGGGAACGCACCTGTTGCGCGCGCAGATATTCCACGGCGGGCACCATGCGATAGCTGCGAAATACCGTCGGCCAGGAACTCCTGTCCGCATCGATCATGGTATCCAGTTCGCCCGCCCGCGTCGCACTGTCGAACGCGGCCGCCGCTTCCACGCAAAGCATCATCGAGACCGCGCCGTGCGGATACGGGGGAAGCGTCACGGGCTCTACCCGCAGTCCCAGTTCCTCAAACTTGCGAATCGCCTCCTGGTACACGGTACGGTCATCGGATGCCTCGATGGCATCGAATTCCGGCTGGATGAAACCGATTCGCAACGCGGTTACATCCGGGGCCGCGGGCCAGTTGAACGGCGCGTCCGCCACGGACCGGTCTCTCCCGTCCGGTCCATGGATCGCGCTGAACACAGCCGAGCAATCTTCAACGCCGCGGCACATGGGACCGAGTTTGTCCATGGTCCAGGCAAGCGCCATCGCGCCGTATCGGCTCACCCGGCCGTAGGTCGGCCGCAGCCCCGTTACCCCGCAGGTGTGGCTCGGCGAAACGATGGACCCCAGAGTCTCCGAGCCGATGCTGAAACCGACAAGACCGGCGGCGGTTGCGGCGCCCGGCCCGGCCGAAGACCCGCTCGAGTCCGTTTCAGTATCCCAGGGGTTCCGGGTCATTCCGCCAAACCAGTGCGGTCCGATTGCGAGCGCTCCGGTTGAGAGCTTGGCCGCCAGGACCGCGCCCGCGTCCCGAAGCCGTTCCACAACGGCGGCGTCGGTCTCGCCGGTTTGATCCTTGAAAGGGGTGGCGCCCCACGTGGTTCGGATTCCCTTCGTGGCAAGCAGGTCCTTGGCGCCCCACGGGATTCCGTGCAGCGGCCCCCGGTAACGCCCGGCCATGATCTCAGCCTCTGCGGTCTTCGCCTGCGCCAGGGCCAGTTCTTCCGTGAGTGTAACAACGCATTTCAACTTGCCGCCGATAGCATCCAACCGGTCCAGGTAGAGCCGGGTGAGTTCCAGGGGAGATACCTCGCGGGCCTCCACCAGGCGGGCCAGCGCGCTCACCGGCAGAAAGGCCAGGTCGTCCCCGGATTCCGGTCGCTCGACCGCGGAGGCGGAAAACCGGAACGCGCTCTGTTCTCCGGACGGCGGCGGCTTCACGCCGGGCAGGAAAATCGATGCCGGGCTCACGTCGTATCCCACGTCGACCTCACGAAGTGCCCGGTAACGGAGCCGATACTGCTCCACGTCCCGCCGCATTTTTTCGCGATGTTCCCCGGTAAAGCGCATCCCGCTCAGCTGCTCCGAGCCCGCGATCATGGCGTCTACGACAGCTGCCTCCGCCTTTGCAACGCCGGTCAGCGATACGTGTCGAATCTCCGTATCGAGGTCCGGGCTGCATCCCTCGCCGATGTGTCCATGCGTGTAGACCAGGTTGGGTACGTCCACCCTGTTGTGTCCGGTCTGACGTTCCAGGGCCGGAAGCCAGTTGGATACGGTAGCCTCGTTCGCCGATATCCGGTAACCCGAAAACGTCTCTCCGCCGTCCCGGGATGTAAACAGCGCGATCTCGTTGCTGGAATCCGCCCAGCCGCCGCCTCGCCGGCAGACCGGGCCCGCTGCGTATATCACCCCGTCGTCCGCGATGCTGAGCGCGCAGACGTCCGACATTTCGCATTCGCCGAACAGGCGTTCGGCCTGAGGCATCAACGATACCACATGCCAGTCGTTCTTCCCTCTGGAATAGAAAAACGTCTCCGCCACGCCGCCTTCGCGACGGTTCAGCGTAAAGCAGAGCGATCCCCTGCCGCCGGTCACGACGTTGCCCATCCGCACGTCCAGCCCTTCGTCGAATTCGATGACGCACGGTGAAGCCGGGGTTGCGGGGAGGTCCAGCGCGCGTCCGTCAACGGTCTCCCAGTTTTCGCCCCGGTCGCAGGAACGCATCACGCCGAACCCTCTGCCCCGCGTGTCGCCGTGATCCGCTTCGGTTGCCCGCACGATATGATAAGCCAGGTAAAGGGTTCCGCGCCTGTCGATGTGAAGCGCGTTCTCGAATTGCGTATACGCGGGCGGTCCTTGTGGGTCCACGAGTTTGACCGGGTCCGTCCACTCGCCGCCTCTTGTCTTTTTCTGATAAACCAGCGACCATGGCCGCTCTGCCGCGAACGACCCGCGGTAACAGGAATGCAACGTATCGTCTTTGTCGCAGACCAGGCTCGGATAGGTGGCCGTTACGCCTCCGTACAAGGGTTGTTCCACCCACGACGTTGCGGTATTGGGACGTCTGCTCACCACGTGGCGGATCGGATTGTGATGGGGTCCGAACGCCAGGTGCAGGTATCCCCTTGAATCCATCGCAAAGGCCGCGCCGGCGTGGTTATCGTCGCCCGTACCCACGTACACGGGTTTTCCCCAGCGCCTGGTCCTGTGAAAGTAGGTCCGGACGTAAATCTTGCAGATCTGGTCCAGCCACGCCACGTGGGTTTTTCCCGCGTGGGTCAGGACCTTGTTGCTCATGGTGTACGCGGTTCCCCGCGTTGAACCCGTTATGGAAAGTACCTTGTGTTTCATCGTTGTTTACCGTCTTGCGGTGACGCGGCAATAACGTGTTTTACGCATCCGCCTCGATTCTTGCCACCCATCCCGACGTCGCGTCGCAATACAGAAAGCCCTCAGGATAACGGGTAAGTCCGTGCGGTTCGGGGTACCGGTCCGGAATCCGGATTCGATCCAACTCGTTTCCGGACTGAACGTCAAGTTTCACGATCGTCCGGTCCGAGGTGTGGACAACCCACACGCCGTCTTCGACTCGTAC
The DNA here is from genome assembly GCA_021295655.1 of Candidatus Latescibacterota bacterium. Lineage (GTDB taxonomy): Bacteria > Latescibacterota > UBA2968 > UBA2968 > JAAXHE01. The sequence goes on along the minus strand of JAGWBX010000040.1, from coordinate 12,788 downwards.
AACGCCATGCGCTCTTCCGTACGGCAGGCGAATCACCCGCAGAACGGACCAGTCCGAAATCCGCACCTGGGTCAACGTCTGGCTCTTCAACGTGGTCAGCCACAAGGTCCCGGATTCAAAGGAATCGTATTCCAGCCCGTGGGTTCCACCGCCGCCGGGCAGCGGCCACCGCCCACGGGTTTCCCCGGTCCCTGGATCCACCCGAAGAATCTCGCCGGAATCCGCGTCGGTGTCTCGGGGCGTACGCCACTTCTCCGCCGATCCGTTGGCCGCCAGCCAGAGCGATCCGTCGCCCCAGGCCAACCCGCTCGTGTTGGACGACCCGGTGGGCACTTCGGATCTCAGGCGTAACATCCCGTACTCGTCCGCATCCGAGACCTCCAACAACGCGACGCGGTCCGTTACCTGGTCGACCACCCGGATACCGTCGTCGGTTGCCTGTACGCCGTTCGGCATGGCGTAGGGCGCTCTGAACCAACGTTCGATTTTCACGGCCATCTGCGATAACTTTCTCTAGTGCGCCGGAGCGCAGTCCCGTCAGGAGGATGGATAGTTGCAGCGGGCGGCGACGGTCCTTCAGGCGACCTGCCGGCCCGCGGTTTCGAACAGACGGTATTCCTGCCACGCGTGTTCGCAGCACGGGCCCCTGGCGAACCACGCCCGCCCGTTGGACGGCTCCAGAACGATGCCGCAAATCGTCTGCCCGCATCCGTTCACGCTGTGCCTGCAGATCGAAACGGGGCTGTTCACGTGGTCGCTCAACGCCGATCTGATCGTGTCCGCATTCGGATCGGCAGACCTGCGCAGAAGCCGTGTGGCCCGGCCCCAGCGGGCAAGGCTCTGTCCGCGCTGATCGTGTGCCCGCCGTTCCAGCGGTCTCAGGCGGTCCGCCAGATAGTGGTTCGAGTGCGCCATCGGTCCGTCGAACGGGCTGGTGGCTTCGTAGTCGTCTGCGGTGGTTTCCAGGTTGTAGATTTCCCCGTGACGGTCGCAAAGCACATAGTTCATGCCGGACGCCCGGCGAGAGGAGACCGCGGCGTCGATGGCGTCTCCGATCTGAACCGAGGCGAGAATCCGCCGGATCACGAAGGGGTAGGGAACGCCGGGTCCGGCGTCGCCGGGGACGAGGTTGTTGATAACCACGCCGATGCCTTCGCTGTTCAAGCCCGCGCAACCCAGCATTCCCGCGGTTGTGTACATGAGCGCGTCCGGTCCCGCACCGGTGATTCTCAGCAGTACCGCCGCAGGCTGGAAGATCTCTACAAGGTCGTAATTCTGGCCGATTGCAGCCCGTGCGCCGCCTTCCATGTCCGGGACCATAAACGTCGTACAACCCGCCCCGATAAAGTTCGGCGAGAGATAGTCGAAAATGTCCAGGAAGCCGTTGAGCGCTATGATCTCCTCAATCGGCACGCCGGCGCCTGTTGCGATTCCCCTTGCCTCTTCCAACAGGTCCACGGCGTATGCTGCTGCGGGTTCTGCGTAGGTCCCCGAGATTTCAAGCACCCGTGTCTTGCTCAATACCGGCACCCGGTGGTCGCGGCTGAGCCGTTCCAGGTGGTCAAAATAGACCGGAAGCAGCGCACGAATCTCCTCCCGGAACACCTCTCCGTGCGCCTGACCGCGACTCAAGGGCGATCCCGAAACCTCAAGGAGCGGAAATCCGTTGCTCATGGGGTAATCTCCTTCAACGTGAGTACGGCGGCAAGCCCATCCGGACCTGGTTTACGACTCGCCACCGTTTGTTTCTTCGTCTTCTCCGGCGTCCCTCGCCTGCAGTTTCCTGGCCGTCTTCGGCGACCCGATATAGAGTGAGTCATACGCCGCTTTCGAACTTGGAAAGGGGCCTTTGTGACGGGTGCCGTGCCACTGCAGGTTGGTGAACATCGGATTGGTCAGGCCCGTTTCCGCCTCGCGTCTCGCAATCCAGGCGTCCATGCGGTTTCGAAGCATCCGCACGACACCGGGTTCATTTTCCGCAAGATTCACGTTCTCGTCCGGGTCCGTCACCATGTTGTAGAGCTCCACCTCCGGCTTCCCGTGGAAATCGGGCTCCAGCGCCACAATCAGCTTCCACTCGGGCGTGCGCCACCCGTGCTTGCGCATCCAGGTGGCCTCCGTGACGTAGAATTCAGACCGGTTTGACGCCCGCCGCCCATGAATCAGCGGCAGGAGGCTGTCGCCGTCAAATTCGATGTTTGCCTGCACGTCCAGAAGCTCCAAAAGGGTCGGCGCGAGGTCCGGATGGCTCGTATAGCCGTTCACGCGCAGACCTTCCGGCAGCACGCCAGGCAGGCGCAGAATCAGCGGTACGTGCAGCGTGCAATCGTACATGCCGTGATGATCGAAATAACAATCGTGATCGGCGAGCGTTTCGCCGTGGTCACCGTTGAATACGACCAGCGTCTCTTCTGCCAGTCCCAGTTCCTCCAGGCGGGTAAGGATCCGCTGGATACAGGCATCCATATACGCAACTTCGCCGTCGTACTGCGCGATCACGTAGTCCGCGTCGGTGATGCCGGGCGGCATCCAGCTGAGATGAAAGTCCCGAAACGGCTTGAAATTCCGCACGGGCTCCATCGACGTTTTGGCGGGATCGCACGGGTCACCGCTGTAAAACATCGTATCGTACGGCGGAGGCGGCAGGTAAGGTGCGTGAGGGTCCATATGCCGTAAAAACAGGAAGAAGGGCCGGTCGGCAGCCGCGAGCCGTTCCAGTTCCGGAATCGTAACGTCGTTCAGCCACTCGGCCTTGCGGAGGGGCCGTTGCTCCCAGGACCCCCATGCCTCGTAGTCGAGGTACCTGTCGAACCCCCGCGAACCGGGGTTGCCCGTGAAACCGACGCACGTCGTATCGTATCCGGCGTCGCGAAGTATCTCGGGAAGACTTGCCACCTCGGGTCTGAGTCCGCCCTGGTGGCGCAGCGCCACGACCTGCGTGGAAAAACAATCCATGCCGGTCAGCATCGACGCATAGGCGGAGGTGGTTGGAATATGCGGGCTGTAGTTTTTCTCGAACAACACCCCCTGCGTGGCCAGCCGGTCCGCGTAGGGCGTCGTCAGCCGTTCGTACCCGTAGCAGCTCATGTGGTCGGCCCAGAGGCTGTCCACCCCGAAAAACAACAGATTCCGTTTTCTCATTATGTACGATCCCTTTCCGACCCGGAGATAAACCGGCGGTTCCGAACCGGACATCGCCGGCTTGCCTCGTCCGTTTCGGAATCAGTCCTGTATCAGCGGGAGTTTCACCGGCTGTCCGGTTTCGTAACACTGCAATGCCGCAAACGCGATTTCATGCGTGACAATCGCGTCGTCCAGGTTACAGTGCGATTCCGTGTTGGTCTGAATACACTCCACGAAATGGTCCATCTGCCCCTGGAACGGGTGGTGCGTCACGTCCGCGCTGTCCGGCAGGATGGCCGGAATCTCCACCCAGTTGTTCTGCCCCGGATACTTGTGCGACCAGACCCTGTTGTCCTTGACGGTTCCCTTATTCCCGAAGATTTCGACCGGGAACGAGTACGGCATGATGCACCCGTAGTTCACGGAGACCTTTCCGACGGCCCCATTGGAAAACTTCACCAGGGCGACTTCAAGATCGTCGTACTCCAGGGGCAGGCCGTCCACCCACTTGTTGGCAAGGTAGTCGAACTCTTTCTTGAGACCCTTCCGATAACCGCCCGAATAGGCGAAGACCTCCACGGGTCGGGCGGCCTCGAACTCGCCCTGCGCGGCGAACCAGCGCAGCGAGTCGATGGCGTGGCATCCCCCGGTGAGGAACGCGCTCACGCCGGTGCTCGTCTTCCTGGCCTCGTCCCAGCCCGTCCACCAGCTTGCGATATCGTGCTGGTAGTCCGTCTCCACGTAGAAGACGTCTCCCAGGGCATCGTCGGCGACCATGGCCTTGATGGTCTCGAACAGCGGATTCCACCGCAGCACGAAGCTCACCACCGTCCGCACGCCTGCCTTGTGCACGGCCTCGCGCATGGCCCTGATTTCGTCCAGGCTGTTGGCGATGGGCTTCTCGATAACAATGTGTTTTCCGGACTCCGCCGCGGCGATTGTGTTTTCGGCGTGAAAACGCTGCGGGGTGCAGACGCACACGATGTCCACCCCGTCGTGCGACAGGGCCTGCTCGTAGCTATCGTACAGCCCGATGCCCTCCAGGCCGGCCTCTTCGGCGCGGGTCCGCGCGCTTGACAGTTTCCGGCTGGATACGGCCACGACCTCGGTATTCGGGTTGTTGGTGAAGGCCATGATGTGCTGCGTGGAAACCCAGCCCGCGCCATGAACCAGAACCCGCAGTTTCTCGGCCATCTCAAACCTCCTTGGAGTGTATGCCGGGCGGCGGGCGGCCGCGCTTTTCAACGGATTTGCCCGCGTCCCGGTAAAACAACTATAACCGTGACTGATCGAATAGCGGCACGTGTGACAGGGCCGATTCGCCAACTTCCAGTGAGCCCCCGGTCACCGGTCTGTTTTTCCGAATATACGCCATGAGCAGGTTGTGATATTCCTCTGCGACGTCGGAATGGTCTCTCACCACGTTGGCCAGTTCATTGGGGTCCGACGTCAGATCGTACAGCTCCTGCGGCGCCAGAGGTTGCCTGTTTCCCTCCGCCGGCACAGGATTGTTCTTCACCCAGGGTGTCTGATAATTCCAGGTCCTGCTGCGAACGCTGGCGTAGTTTCCGAATGCGGTAATCACGTGTTCCCGCCCGTGTTCAATTTCTCCTGTGAGGAGATCCTCGCCCAGACATCGATCCGGGGCATCGATCCCCATCAATCCCAGAAGGGTGGGCATCAGGTCCTGGTGTTGTACGAATGCTTCCACAACGTTTCCGCCGTAGGCGGCCACGTCCGGATGCCGGATGATCAGCGGCACCTGCGTACATTGCCAGCGCAGCCGGCCGGGGCCTTTATGGAGTTGCCCCTGTTCTCCCATCATCGTGCCATGGTCGGAAAGGAAGACCACGATCGAGTCTTCCAGCAGCCCGAGGTCTTCCGCGGTTTCCATCAGCCGGCCGAACCACCGGTCGATCAACGCGCACAGGCCCCGGTAGTGCGCCCGCACCCGATGGACCTGGTTTTCGCTCATCCCGTCCGTGCTGGAAGGAGGAAAAATCCACTCCACGCCGTCGTGGTCGTCCCCCTCGTAATGCTGTTCCACCAGTTCGGGAGGGGCAAACCACGGTTCGTTCGGGAAAAAACACTCCAGCCAGAGCATGAACGGCTGCTGGCGCGCATTTTCCCTGAGGAATTCGATGCCTTTCCGAAGCACCCGAACGCTGCACCAGTCGGTCTCGTCTTTCCAGTCCCGGCTGTTCATCAGAAACTGCGTCAGCACGGGCGAGCCCACCCCGGTGGGATCGAACCTGTCAACCGGAACCACGTCGCGGGGCCCGGCGACTACGTAATCCATTTCCTGTCCGCGTTCCCAGTTGAACTGAACGAACCCCCGGTGGAAGTTCTTGCCGGGTTTGAACTGGTGAGGCAGATCGCTGATCAGCCCGGTGACGTATCCGCGTTCGACCAGCCACTCCGCCAGAGTCACGTCCTCGTGGAACAGGGGATGCCAGCCGGCAAGCTGCACCCGGTCCCACTTCTGAGGCGCCCACAGGAACGGAAAAATCGGCCGCCCGGTATAGAGCACCCGGCGGGCGGGCAGGGTGGGTATGCCTTCGCCGAACGCGGAATCGTATCGCACGCCTTCCGCGGCCAGGCGGTCGATATTGGGTGTATCGACCGGCGAATCGTCCCGGTAACAGCTCAGATGGTCCACTCGAAAGGTGTCGCTGCACAACACAATCAGATTCACCGAGACCTCGGGTCGATTCGCGAAGGAGAATAGAAAAGCCGTCCTGGGGACGACTCGCGGCGTGTCCCCGGCTTAACGAAGCTCTCAGTCGAGTACGTTTTTGCCGCCGTCGTCCAGGCTGTCGGGACGCCGCCAGTACGAGAACTGAGGCGTCCAATTCTCTTCGTCGAGGCCCGCCAGGCCCAGCAGCGTCCACATTGAGCAGTAGATGTCTCCGGGCCCGAAAACGCACGCGTTCTTGCGGAGAATCGTGTCCCCGTCGCGCTGGTAGACCACCGCGCCGGGGTAGTTGTCGTGTCCCTCCATGACAGACTGCTCGCGGATGTAGTCTCCGCCGCCGTGTGAGGCCAGTTGAAAACGCCACCCGCGAGCGTTTGCGAAGCGGCGCTGGGTTTCCGGAGGGTCCTTTGACAGGAGTACCACTGCCAGAGCGTTCTCCAGATGCGGGAGCAGTCCGTTGAAGCCGTCCGCCCAGAGCGTGCAATAGCGGCAACCCTGGCCCATGTTGTGGATGGCCAGCAGCCTTTCCCTGTCGCCGAACAGGTCGAGCAGTGTGGTTTCGCCTGCCAACGTTTCGAACGTGTAATTGGAAACCGGCGCTGCCGGGTTTTCCTTCTGCAGGGCGTGGAGTTCCGCCATCAGTTCACCAATTTGCCGCTCCAGTTCTACGATTCTATCGCCCGGCATATCCAGCCTTCTACAAGGGTCGGGTGGCATATCCCGATAAGGGTCGGTGCGCCCGTTACAGGCGCCGGCGCTTTCCCGGGTCCGGCAGATCCTTAACCTAATGCCTGAGCCAAAATGCCGCAAGCGGAATAGATATCCTCGCAGCAAACAAGCCGCTTCCGGATGTGAGGGTCAAAATGCACGACGAGACCCGGTGAATTCTGACTACGGCCGAATCCGTGGTTCCCTCACCCTCTCCCATTAGAGAGGGGGCCGGGGGGAGAGGTCGCCTGAAGGCGGGTAGTCGGAAGAGGGTAGAGATTGTCAGCCCCGTTCGGTTTCATATCTTGCCGATGGCGTAGAGGCAGAACCAATCGGGCAAAGATGTCCTCTCACGGCTAACGGCTCCCGTCTCCCGTCTCCCGTCTCACCGATTCACGCTGACAGCTTTTTCAGAGAGGTCCGTTGAGCGGAACGCCATTGACATCGGGAAACATACCGGATATCTTGAACGGCGCGTGATCTTCCGGGCTATCCAAACCACCGAATACGGATCCAGCCATGCTACCAGGCGTTCTTCCTCTTAAACCCTATTTCCGAGAAATGATCTGGGGCGGTCGAGGCCTGCAGGAACAGTTCGACAAGGCCCTGCCGCCCGGCCGGCGCTACGGCGAGTCCTGGGAAATCTCCGCGCACCCGGGCATGGAGAGCATCGTTGCGGCCGGCCCGATTGCCGGACGGTCCCTTCGCGGCCTGGTTGAATCGCACGGCCGCGAGTTGCTTGGCGGGGTGGTTTTCGACCGCTACGGCGGCGAATTTCCCCTGCTTGTCAAGCTGCTCGACGCGCACCAGGACCTATCCATCCAGGTCCACCCCGACGATGCATACGCCCGGATGAAGCATCTTGGGAATTTCGGGAAAATGGAAGCCTGGTACGTGCTCCAATCGGAAGACGGACGCATCGCGTGCGGCCTGAAACCCGGCGTTGACAGGTCCGATTTTGCGGATGCCATCGACAACAGCCGCGTCTCGGATGCCGTCGAGTTTTTCGACGCCCGCCCCGGCGACGTCGTCTACATCCCACCGGGGACGGTACACGCCCTCTGCGCCGGGGTTATGGTGTACGAGGTCCAGCAATCCAGCGACATCACCTTTCGCATTTTCGACTACAACCGCCCCGGCGCCGACGGAAAACCCAGAGAATTGCATGTTGACGACGCCCTTGCGGTCATCGATTTCGAAGGCCCGCGCCGGCAACCCGTTGCCTCGTCCACGCTGCCCTCGGCAGGCTCCGGCCAGACCCTCCTGATCGAGTCCGAACATTTTCGACTTGAACGATTTATCCCCTCCGGAAACAGGATCGACCACCCACCCGGTACCTCCGTGTCAGCGGTCACGTTTATTCAGGGAAGCGCCGGGATCCAGGGCGGCGGCGACGCCTTCCGCGCGGAGAAAGGCGATACCTTTCTCATCCCCGCGCGCCGTGAGTTCGCGGTCGTCGGTTGTGACGATTCCACCGCGGAATACCTGGTTGCTTCAGTTCCATGAGCCGTCCGCGGTTACGCCAGAACAAAGCCCCGGGGAAGCGGATCTCCGGGGCTTTCGATGAATGTCTTTGTGTGGCCGGTGTACTACAGCCGCTCTCTCCTGTATTGCTTCATCATGGCTTCCAATCCAGACATGATTCTTTCCATTTTAGGATGGTCACCAATACCTAAAATTACCACCCTCTTCTCTTTATCACCTTGAACAATGAATGCAATTCGAATACTATCGTTTAACCGGTATTTTAAGACGCCGCCTTGTCGCGCGATATTCTTGCCAGTCAGGGGGATTTTTCCAAGTCGTAAATCAGCTAAGAATTCGTCAAATCGAATTCGCGCAGGTTTAGTTAATTTCTCTGCGTCCTTTTTTACATTAGAATCAAAGTAGTATATCTTTTCTACGACTGGTAGAAATACAGTTTCACTGGTACCCACCGTCACCTCCTCCCCTTAGAAGCTACTCCACCAGTATCAACTGTGTTTCATCAAGATTATCTGCCTTATGCAAATTCGATAAACTCCAACTTATCTCACGTAAGAGTGCTACAAAAGCTATTAGATTATCATCCACTATTTTGAATTTTTCATGTAATTCAGGACAATTCCGTTTAGCATCTTCACCTAGACTGACCCAATTGGGTTTTCGAACGCTTCGTCCAAATTGCTCCAAGCCTCTAATTGTGCGTTCTACATCTCCATTTGGGCACACTTTGACGTAATTTTCAGGCTCTTGCTCGAGCAACTCCAGGAATTCATACCATTCAGCTGTAGTTGCCAATACGACAGCATTCGTCTCCTCCAGGTTACGAAGAGCTTCTTCCTCAGCGGATTGTTCTTCGCGTTGTTGAATCAGTGCCTTACTTTGTTCAGCTGAATGAAAAATGTGAATTCCCATCTTTCGCGCAACCGGCACTCCCATAACGGCAATACTCATAAACTCATCCTTTGCGAATTATGGAGAAGCTAAAAGGAGCGTAGACTCGGCCTTGTTCATTGTTCTTTCTCTTACGACAAGAGCAATATACACCCAATCTTCTTCCTTTCCATTCTTGGGCAAAAAGTAACGTGAAACGACCTCATATATCGTTCGGTTCTTAGGGTCTTTTCGATCAAGACTCGGCAAAACCCAGGGACTAATGATATAATCACCAGTTTTTGGTATATCACCGAGCGCGGTTAATGTGTACTCTTCAACTAAGTCGATTAACTCCTCGTCTTCGTACATATACAAACGAAATACAATTTCCTTTTCCAAGAGATCTCCCACACCCGACTCTCCTGCTGAAAGAAAAACCAACCCATCGCAAAGCATGCGAAAATCGAAATATAGCCGTATTAGACCTCTGACACAATCCGTTTTCCGTCAGAGTAGTCATTAGGTCAGATTGCTCAGCCTGGAGTTTTCCCGGATTCCCCAGGTGCTATCCGCTTTGCACGACGCAATCACCCCAAGTTCCTTCACGACTTCCAGGTCAGTTGCCGCTGATCAAATGCCACTGCTATGTCAACAGTCTGAAATACTCGCCCCCGTCACCTGCACCAGGCGATCCAGTTCATCGGGCGCATAGACAGGAATCGCTGTGCGTTTGAAATCGCCCGCGTTTCGGGTCACGATTCCGTCCGCATCGACGTCCAGCGCGGCCTGATGCAATACCGCATCCTCGAAGTCTGAGAAACGCGACGCCAGGGCGCCTTCTAAGACCACCCGGTTTACCGACGCGACTTCAAAGAGGTCCATCAATTTCCCTATCTCTTCCCGTGCCCGCCGATCGCCAACCGTCCTACGGGCAAGAAAGTGGACGGTTGTTACGGTCGTTGCACAGATAAACCCGGACAAGTCACCCTCGTCGACCCTGGAAAAGAGCCGGGCGGCGGTCGTTGAAAACGGCTTTCGGTCCAGCAGAAGATCCAATACCACATTGTTATCAAAGAGGATTTTCACAGGAATTTTTCCTCGAGATACCTCCCGTAGTCTTCCTCGTTAGCACCCCGCAACGCCCCTCGCAAAGCGCGAACCGCGGGCGTGGTGTCTCTATTGCGATTCTCGTTTCCCAAGAGCGCGAAATAGTCGGCCACAATCCGGGAGACGGACTTTCCGCTGGACCTCGCGAATGCTTTGGCGAGGCGGACGAGATCCTCGTCCAGCCTCAGGGTGAGTTTGGTTTGCATTATGTTCTCCTCACGAGGATGACGTATTAATATTCAAAAAGTATACGTCATATTGACGGCCGTGTCAAGATCCGCCTGATAAAAAAAATAGGGCGCCGGCAAAGCCGCGCCCTTTTTTGCACCATAAATTCCCGCAAGAACTGGCGTCAGGCCCAATTCGAAAAAAAGCAACTCGGCAACGCGACGAAAACCCCTGAAGCGGGGCGTAACGGTCGTCAAAAAGGATATTGGTGTATCCTGGTAATCAGCCGTTAAATCACCTTTATCCACTTGCATATTTTCGGTTTTACTTCCCCGAAGAATTTCGGATCAAGGTCAGCCTCGCGGATGAACGCCCGACCCTTCTACTCTTCTCCGTCATAGTACTCCGCGTCGGTCATACGGCCCAGTTTGCCAGGGGGACGGATGGCCCACTTTTCCGAATCCGGATAATAACATGGATCGCACACGGGATTATCGGCGATGACGTAGTAGATCAGGTCTTCGTCGGTGCTCGGATTCCGGATGTGGTGCGCCGTGCCGGGCGGCTGAACGAACACGTCGCCGGTTTCCACGTCGAACGTGCGGTCGTTCCGCCTGACAACGCCCCTGCCGCTGACCACAATGTAGAACTCCCACTGGATCTGGTGCGCGTGATAGGGAAAGTTTGTATTGCCCGGTTGCAACCGCACCCAGTCGATCGCGAATGGCTCCACACCGGCTTCCAGCGATCCGGACACGTCCTTCCGCGACACCTGGAATTTCCGTTTGGGTGAATGGCGGGATATCTCTTCGATTTCCGACAGGTTTACTTTTTCCTTCATTACAACGTCCCTCCTATCGGTGACCCGATGTTGGCGCGCCTGAAATCGTGATCGACGTGGTTTCTCAACGTCCCCGCATCCACTGGCCGGCCACCCTGGCCAGTTCCTCCAGAACGGGTTCGTCCGTATGCCTTCGTTTCAGCACCTTGAATCCGTGATCCGCGGTATCCACAACGTGGAGCGTCGCAGTGTTCAGTCCGCGAACGACGGGCTCGAGCAGCTTCAGGTCCGCCATCCTGTCCCGCTGTCCCGATAGGAACAACATCGGTACGGATACGTCCTGCAGATGCGCCGCGCGCTCTGAATTCGGTTTTCCGGCGTGCAATGGAAATGCGAAAAACACGATGCCCTTCAATCCATCCATCGATTCCTGCGAACAGACCATGGAAAACATGCGTCCGCTCATGGAATGTCCGCCCGCGAAGACAGGCAGGCCATTCGCGTGATTCAACGCGGTTGCGACGGCGGCGCGCACGGTGGCGAGGCGCACCTTCTCGCCGTCCATACCGCCTCCTTTTTCGGAATAGGGAAAGTTGAAACGGAACGTGGCAATGCCCGCGTCGTTCAACGCATCGCTCAGGCCCTGCATGAACGCATGGCGCATATTGGTGCCCGCCCCATGGCCGAGCACCAGCATTGCATCCGCCCCGCCCGGCCGCGCGATCAACGCCGACACCTCGCCTTTTTCCTCCGTCGCCAAAAACTCCAATTCCTCGGCTTCAACGGGCATTTCTCACCTATCGTGAAAGTCTGAGACTGCGGAAACTGCTCACGGGTCTTCGCGTCCACGGTACTGCGCCTGCCTCCTTTGGGAGTTCGCATCGCCTCGCCCGGCTCGCAAGGCGCCTGAGTGCAGGCGTCTAGGCAGGTCGGCCCAACGTAGCGAGACGGGATGAATCGGCCTGCCTGTGCGTGCTATCTCACGCACGCAGACAGGCGGCCGAATGGTGAGGTATTTTTGGGACAGGACACCAGGGCATCCTACCCTCGAAATCCGGTTTGAACTTGCGCAGAATCCTTGTCAATCCCCTGTCGATTTGCGTCTCGCAATTACCGCTTGTTGTCGCTCGCGCAGCGATTCGGTACGTTCCCGCCAGAACGACAGCCGTTCTTCGATTGTCATACCTGCGACCTGCTCGTGGATTCGTTCCGTGCCGCGTCGTTTCATTTCAACACAATCAAAGGTCTTCTTCGTCTTCATAGTAGATTGTCTCCACGGGGGAATGGATCGCAATACCTGAATATCCTGAAAGTGTGTTTACCGCATTGTACAAGGGGATTTTGGAGAAATGCACGATATGTCTGAAATTCCAGCTCACGATTATCGAACAGTCTCCTATCGTAGCCAGGGCAACATGAAGTGCATCCGCTGCCCATTGTTCACTCACGATCTGCGCACTCATATAAGCTTCCTGTAGCTGCAGAGCCTCCTGGGTTATTTCTACAATTGCTGCAAAGTTAAGCATTTCTTCAAACAAGGACACAACTTCGGCAGGAGCGGGTCCAAGTTCCTCTCTCACCACAACAGATGTCACCAGATTAACGTCTCCCCGCCGAACCATATCGAAAAACAACTGGCTGGCACGAGTAAACTCGTCATCGAATACACCACCAAAAACCGACGTATCCGCATAGACGTTCAGAATCCGTCTATTCATATTTCAGTCCTCGAAATCGATACAATCCCAGCCCTGTTTCTCTTCTCAAGCCCATTCAGTCTGTTCGAGAAACTACGGTTCCCACGCGATCCGCGATACGTCCCGCCTGCCGCACGCCCGGCCGCCGAGG
>JAGWBX010000039.1:35854-37760 GCA_021295655.1 Candidatus Latescibacterota bacterium | reverse complement strand
GGCCCTCGTCTACCGGCTTTCTCATATACGTGCGTTTCCACGGCCACGAACTACATCCTTGCGGTGGCCGCATGATCGGGCGGACTCCAGATTCCGGACCAGGGCAGCACGAATACCACCATCAGCGTGGCCGTCCAGATCACGTACCGGGTCCGGGCGTTCACCCACCGCGCCAGGTTCAACAGGCACGCGACCGCAATCGTAAGTACAAGGCCCTTCCACAGTCCGCTGAGCGCGGAGGACACCACTACCCGGGAGAGGGCGTCGAAAATTTCATAGGCCGCCAACATAGGCCATCCTCTATCCGCTGTCGTCCACCATCTGCTTCATACGCTTGAGAACTTCGGGGTCCACTGCTTCATTCTCGAGAATGTTCAGCACCAGGGTTTCGGCTGAATTGTTGAAAAAACGGCTCATCATGTACCGTACCACGCTTCTTCTGGCGTCTTCTCGGCCCACAACCGGCTGGTAGACGTAGGCCCGGCCCTCTTTTTCGTGGGACACGTAGCCCTTTCGTTCCAGAATCCTGAGGGTTGTCAACACCGTGCTATAGGCGAGCGGTTCGTTATGGGGCAGGGCAGCGACAACGTCGCTCACGGTTGCCGCCTCCTTTTTCCATAGCACGTCCATCAGCCTGAGTTCGGCTTCCGTAAGCGTAGGGGACTTCGGCCTTGCCATACCAGCCACTCCAATCTCGATAATATATGACCACCGGGTTGCGTGTTGGCGTCATTAATTCCTTAATATGAAATATATCGAAGTCTTGGAATTTGTCAATTAAAAAATTAATATTTAATCGCTGAATCATCCTGCGACGCGTTCCTGTGACGTGCCCCCCTTTCGTGGCATCGCGTTGTTCGGACGTAGCCCGGATGGACTCTCTCAACGGACTGTTTACATCGAGAAAGCGAGATTTTGACATTTCCAAAGCGCAGGAATGTTCTTGACATGCGTCTCAAGCATCGGTAAATTAAAACGTTCGTTTAAAACATACGTTTGTTTGAATTTAATCGTCAGCAGTGTGAATCTATGAACCAGTCCGGTACTCACGACCGCCTCCTCAACGCTGCCGAGCAACTGTTCGCCGAACACGGCATCGGCGCCACGTCTCTGCGCGCCATCACTTCCGGGGCGTCCGCAAACCTGGCCTCCGTCCACTACCACTTCGGCTCCAAAGAAGCGCTTATCGAAGCGGTATTCGCGCGGAGGCTGGAACCTCTTAACAGGGAACGGTGCCGCCTTCTCGATGCGGAAGAAGCGGCCGCCGGCGGCGAGCCCTCCATTGAATCCATTGTAAATGCATTCGTTGCGCCCGCGATGCGGCTGGCGTACAAACCCGCCGGCGGCGGCGAGCATTTCATGCTGCTGATCGGAAGGCTCTATTCCGAACCCGGAGACCTGGCGATCAGGATCACCGAACAGTTCGGCGAAGTCTTTCAGCGATTTACATCCGCACTTTCCCGCGGCCTGCCGCACCTGTCCCGGACCGACCTTCTCTGGAGGTTCCTGTTCATGGTCGGCAGCTTCAGCATGCCGCTGATGGGGAGGCATTTCATCCCGCGAAGGACCGGCGGGCTTTGCGATCCGTCCGACGTCGAAAACAACATCAGACGCCTCGTTGCGTTTCTCGCGGCCGGCCTCCGGGCCGCCGCCCCCAACGGAGTCAAAACGTGAGACCAACTCTCCTTCTTCTCTCATTACTGCTTGGGGCCTGTGCCGCGGCGCCAGAGGTGAACCCGCCGGACCTCGACGTAACCATTCCGGAGGGGTGGGCGGCGGGCCGGGCCGGCACTGCGCCCGCGGACACGCTCTGGTGGGGTTCCTTCAACGACGAAACCCTCAGGGACCTGGTTTCGGAAGCGCTGGCGCGCAACCACAACCTTCAGGCCTCCGCCGCCAGCGTACG
>JAGWBX010000039.1:0-35801 GCA_021295655.1 Candidatus Latescibacterota bacterium | reverse complement strand
CGCCGGAAACAGAATTTCATCGGCCTGCCCATCCCTGGATCCGGAAACGGCGTTCTGACGTCAACGTCAAGCAGCTTTGGACTCTCACTCGACGTTTCCTGGGAACTCGATCTCTGGAACAGACTGGGATCCGGCGCGTCTGCCGCTCTGGCCGACGTCCAGGCCGCACGTGCGGACCACAGAGGCGCGCGGCTCTCGCTGGCCGGACAGACCGCGAAGACCTGGTTTGCCGCCGTGGAAGCCCGCAGACAGGTTGAACTTTCGGAAGCCACGGTAGAGAACCTCAAGACCTCCAGCGAGGTCGTGCGGGAACGATACAGGCGTGGTTTGCGGCATGCGCTCGACCTCCGCCGAACGCTATCGGACCTGGCGGGCGCCGAGGCCGTCCTTCAGCAGCGCCGGCTCGTTCTGGACGGAACCCGGCGACGGCTCGAAGTCCTTCTGGGCCGGTACCCCGCCGCCGCGCTCAGCCCCGGCCTGAACCTGCCGGAACTTCCGGAAGCGATTCCAGCCGGCCTTCCGGCCGAACTGGTGTCCCGCCGGCCGGACCTGATGGCGGCGGAACGCAGGCTTGCGGCGTCGTACTCCCGGTATACGCAGGCGAAGCGGGCGCTGTATCCCCGCATCAGCCTCACGGGTTCCGCCGGCACCAGCAGCAGGGACCTGGAGAATCTTCTCAACGGCGACTTCAGCGTGTGGAACCTGGCGGGTAATATCCTGCAGCCCCTCTTTCAGGGCGGACGGATTCGCGGCGGCATTCAGTTGGCCGCTTCACAATCCGAACAGGCCGTCTCCGCATACGTTCAAAGCGTGCTGTCCGCCTGTGCCGAAGTCGAGACCGCACTCGCGGCGGAGAGCCTTCTGGCCAAACGACAGGCAGCACTCGAAACCGCAACCGAACAGGCCCTTGCCGCGCGCCGCCTGGCCGAAGACAGGTACGCGGGAGGGCTGGTGGACCTGAATACGATGCTGGATGCCCAGCGCGGAGCTTACGCGTCCGAAAGCCAGCTCATCGCCGTACGCCGGCAGCGCCTGGAGAACCGGGTCAACCTGCACCTGGCCCTGGGCGGGGGTTTCGCGGGTCCCCGCAGAACGGCTTCGACAACGTTGACAACGCCAACGGAAGGACTGTAGACATGAGCTTGAAACCGTTGCAAAGCAGGAGACCGGATGCGCCGCGCCTGTCCGGCTGGATCCGGCGGCATCCGAAGGCGCTGCTTCCGGTAGCGGTACTCGCATTCGGAGCGCTTTGCGCATTCGTCCTCATCAGCGCGCGTTCCGAAGTCGTTGTGGCGCCGCCGCAAGTACCGCCTCCGCTGGTACGGGCGATGCCTGTGGAAATCAGAGATGTTCAACTGACGGTTAACGCGCAGGGCACGGTTGCGCCACGTACGAAAACCAGCCTGGTTTCACAGGTCGCCGGCCAGATTATCCGGGTCTCTCCCGCCTTCGCAAACGGCGGTTTCTTCAAAGCCGGGGACGTACTGCTCGCCATCGATCCGCGCGACTACGAACTCGCCGTCGACCGTGCGAGGGCGGTGGTCGCGCAGGCTGAGGTGCGGCTGGCGCGGGAGACGGAAGAAGCCGAACTGGCCGGGCAGGAATGGCAGCGCCTGGGCAACGGTGAAGCCACCGACCTGGCCCTCCGGAAACCCCAGTTAGCCGACGCCCGCGCCGCCCTGCATGCCGCGCGCGCATCCCAGGAACAGGCCCGTCTCGCGCTCGAACGGACCCGCATCCGCGCGCCGTACGAAGGGCGGGTTCTGTCCAAGATCGTGGACATGGGCCAGTACGTCAATCCCGGCGCTCCCGTTGCCCGCATCTACGCCGTGGACTACGCCGAGATCCGCCTGCCCGTGCCGCATGAGCAACTCGCCTACCTGGATCTGGTCTACAACGCTCGCAGCGAACTCGAGCCCGGCACCCGCCCGAAGGCGTTGGTACATGCGGTCTTCGCCGGGTCGCCGCACACGTGGGAGGGAGAAATCGTACGCATTGAAGGGGAGATCGACGCCCGCACGCGGATGGTCAATCTGGTCGCCCGCGTCGACGCGCCATACGACCAGGGCGACGATCCGGACCGTGCGCCGCTCTTCTCCGGGCTGTTCGTCGAGGTTGAAATCCTTGGACGCGTCGCAAGAGAGGTCGCGGTTGTCCCCCGAACGGCCCTCAGGGGGCCCAATCAGGTCATTGTCGTCGACGAGGACAGCCGGTTGCGTTTTCGTGGCGTCGATCTGCTGAGGCTTGAAGCGGAGAATGCCCTCATCCGTTCCGGCCTCGACGGAGGTGAGCGGGTCTGCATATCCACGCTGGACGCCGTTGTGGAGGGGATGCAGGTACGCGTCCTCGACCCGGAAAACACGGTCCCCGCCCGGACTGAAGGAGGGGCCGGATGAATCGCGCAATCGCCTGGTTCGCCGAGAACAGCGTCGCCGCCAATCTGCTCATGGTCGTTATCCTGGCCAGCGGGCTGATCACCATCGGCGCCATCGAACTGGAGATCTTTCCGGAGTTTTCTGCCGACGTCGTTTCGGTTTCCGTGATCTATCGCGGGGCGGCGCCCGAGGAAGTGGAAGAGGGCGTCTGCGTGCGGATCGAAGAGGCCGTTCAGAGTATCGAAGGCATCAAGCGTATCCGTTCCACGGCATCCGAAAACCGGGGCAGCGTGAATATCGAGCTTGTGCCCGGAACCGATGCGCGCAGAGTCCTGGAGGACGTCAAGTCCGCCGTCGACGCAATTGACACGTTCCCGGACGAAACCGAACAACCTGCCATCCAGGAAGTGGTGCTGCGCCGCCAGGTGATCAATGTGGCCGTATCGGGCAACGCCGACGAGGTCACCCTGAAATATCTGGGCGAACAGGTGCGGGACGAGATTACCGCCATTCCGGGAATTACCCAGGCGGAATTGAGCGGCGCGCGCCCGTACGAGGTCTCCATTGAAGTCTCGGAAGCCGCGCTTCGGCGCTTCAACCTCACCTTCGACGAAGTCGTCAGGGCAGTGCGCCGTTCCTCGCTCGATCTGCCCGGCGGCGCCATCAAGACGCAAGGCGGCGAGATCCTGCTCCGCACAAAAGGGCAGGCCTACCGGGGCGCGGCCTTTGAGCGTATCGTTTTGCGTACGCGGCCGGACGGCGCCACGCTCACCGTGGGGGACGTGGCCACGGTTGTGGACGGATTCGCCGACGCGGACATTTCAGGAAGGTTCGACCTGGAACCGGGCGTGATGGTACAGGTCTTCCGTGTGGGCGAACAGGACGCGCTCGACATTTCCCGCAAAGTCAAGGAGTACATCGAGTCGGCTGAATCCCGCATGCCTGAAGGTATTTCACTTACGGTTTACTCGGATTTCTCCAGGATTCTCGAGGGCCGGCTTAACCTGATGCTGAAAAACGGCCGTGGTGGCTTCATTCTCGTCCTCGTCATCCTGGCGCTGTTCCTGAGGCTCCGCCTGGCCTTCTGGATCGCCCTGGGGATCCCCATCTCCTTCCTGGGCGCCATCGCGATGATGCCGACCATTGGCGCCTCCATCAACCTGATCTCGCTTTTTGCGTTCATCGTGGTGCTGGGCATCGTCGTCGACGACGCCATTGTCGTCGGTGAAAATATCTACCGCAGGTTCCAGCAGGGCGAGCGCGGCCTGCGCGGCGCCATCGCAGGCGCCCAGGAAGTGGCCGTGCCGGTCACCTTTGCGATTCTGACGTCTATTGCGGCGTTTTCACCCCTGCTGATGGTCCCGGGCGCTTCCGGCAAGATTATGAGGCTGATCCCGGAGATCGTCATTCTGACGCTGGTTTTCTCGCTGGTTGAATCCCTGTTCATCCTGCCCGCCCACCTGGCGCACGCCAAATTGCGCGAAAAAAAGAAAACAACCACCCGCATCGGCGGGTTCTTGAGGCGGTTTCGAGACGGCTTTTCATCCCGTCTGGAATGGATCATCCACCAGGCCTACCGTCCTTTTCTCGAACGATGCCTGGCGTGGCGATACCTGAGCGCGTCCGTGGGGGTGGCCGCGCTGACCCTTACGGCGGGACTCATTCTGGGAGGCTGGATCGGCTTCGTGTTTCTTCCCCAGGTCCCGGCCGACAACGTGGCGGCGATCCTCACCATGCCTCAGGGTACTCCCGCCGAGGTAACCGCCCGGGTCGTGCGTCGTCTGGAGTCATCCGCGATCCGGTTGCAGCGGGAACTGGAATTGGAAACCGACGAGAAGATTTTCACCCACATGCTCGCGCTGGTAGGGGACCAGCCACTTCGGGCGGCACAGCGTGAAAACCGCGGACGAAACGCCTCCTACTCCGGCGCCCACCTGGGCGAAGTCAACATCGAGCTCACGCCGGCCGAGGAGCGGAGCGTCAGCAGCATCGAAATCGCCAGACGCTGGCGCGAACTGGCCGGACCCATTCCCGATGCAACGGAGCTGACGTTCACCTCTTCGCTCTTTTCCGTGGGCGAACCAATCAATATCCAGCTTACCGGTCCGGATTACGCCGAACTCCGGACCGCCGCGGAGAAACTCAAGACCAGGCTTGCCGAGTACCCGGGTGTCCTGGATATCGCGGACTCGTTTCGCCCCGGCAAGAAGGAAGTGAAACTTGCCCTCACCGAAGAGGCGCATCTGCTGGGTCTGACCATGTCAGACCTCGCCCGGCAGGTCAGACAGGCGTTCTACGGCGAGGAGGCGCAGCGCATTCAGCGGGGAAGGGACGACGTTCGGGTGATGGTCCGCTATCCCCAGAGCGAGCGGCGGTCGATGAACAACCTGGAGACCATGCGTTTGCGCACGCCGGAAGGCGTTGAAGTGCCCTTTTCGGTCGCCGCACGGACGGAACCGGGACGGGGTTACGCCGCCATCCGCCGTACCGACCGGCAGCGTATCGTCAGCGTCACCGCAGACGTGGATGAGAGCAGAACCAACGCCAACGAGGTCCTGGCGGACGTCACCGCTAACGTGCTGCCGGCAATCGTCCTGGCCCACCCCCGCGTCCGGTTCAGCCTCGAAGGCGAACAGAGAGAGCAGCAGGAGACCATGGAGGGCCTGTCAAGGAGCTTCGGTATGGCCCTCTTCGTGATCTTCGGCCTGCTCGCGATTCCCTTCCGCTCCTATCTTCAGCCGCTCATCATAATGGCCGTGATCCCCTTCGGATTCGTCGGTGCCGTGCTGGGGCATATCATCATGGGCCTCAACCTTACCATTCTGTCGATTTTCGGACTGGTCGCGCTGTCGGGTGTGGTTATTAATGACAGTTTGGTGATGGTGGACTTCATCAACCGCCGGCGCAAGGAGGGCAAGGGTCTGCAGGAGGCCATCCGGGAGTCCGGAATGGCGCGGTTCCGGCCCATCCTCCTGACGTCGCTCACGACGTTCGCCGGCCTCACCCCGCTGTTGTTCGAAAAGAGCCTGCAGGCTCAGTTGCTCATCCCCATGGCCACCTCTCTGGGGTTCGGCGTCATCTTCGGTACCGCCGTTATCCTGATTCTCGTTCCCGTCACCTATGCCATCCTGGAAGACATCAGGCACGCCGTCGCCACGCTGTTCCGCCGTCAGCCGACCGACGGGCGGGATGTCGCGTCTGAAACGGGCGATGACTGAAACCGGCTTTACCTGCCCATGCGCGGGCGCTTGACCCTGCGCCGCAAACTGCCAGTTTGCGCTACGGTCTCCGTGCCGGGGTTTCTGGCGTAACCGGGTGACCATTACCCGTTAAACTCAAGCCATTGCCAGCCTGCGCAACCGGACGTCGCTTGTCAGGATATTGACAATTTTGCAGTCAATTGCAAATTTGTCTTGACTTTTTTGCAGTTTAGTGCAAATTTGTCATATGGCTGAACTGATATCCAGATACCTCGAGACCGCTGTGGCCGACGATCTCAGCGATAGGATGGTCTTTGTCGCCGGGCCACGCCAGGTGGGAAAAACAACGCTCGCGACGCTGCAGGCGAGCCGTTATTCAAACAGCGTATACCTGAACTGGGACAATCGAACCCATCGGGAACGGATTCTGCGGCAGGAATGGGACCCCGACAGCCAGATTCTCGTCTTCGACGAACTTCACAAGTTCGAACGCTGGAAAGGACTCATCAAAGGCATCTGGGACACAAGAAGGGAGAATGAACGGATCATCGTAACGGGGAGTTCGAGGCTGGACACATACCGACGAGGCGGTGACTCACTCATGGGACGTTACCACCTGTACCGGCTCCACCCGTTCTCCGCATCCGAACTTGAAGGCGGCCGGAAACAAAACGATCCGGGTGAACCCTTTGAATTGACATTCGGAAAGGCCCGCCCGGACAACGTCCGGCATTTGATGGCATACGGCGGATTCCCGGAGCCGTGCCTATCCGGGCGTTCGCGCACACACCGCCGCTGGCTTCAGGAACGTTTCGAACGAGTCTTCAGGGAAGACATACGGGACACGACCGTTGTCAGGTCGCTGTCCCAGATCGAACTGTTGGGCGCGATGATGCCGAAACGCGTCGGTTCTCCGCTCTCATTAAACGCAATCTCCGAAGACCTGGAAGTCAGTCCGCACACGGTCCGAACCTGGGTGGACCTGCTGTGCCGGAACTACTACACCTTTCCCGTCGCTCCGTATCACCGTCGCATCGAACGGGCCGTGAAAAAATCGGCCAAATACTATCTGTGGGACTGGTCCGAGGTGGCCGACGAAGGCGCCCGATTCGAGAATCTCGTCGCCTCTCATCTCCTTAAATTCTGCCATTTCCTTCGTGATGCCGAAGGGATAAAGGCGGAACTGCGTTTATTGCGAGACCGTGAAAAACGTGAAGTGGACTTTTTGGTTTTGTGGGATGAAAACCCGTGGTTCCTGATTGAATGCAAGCTGACCGCATCCCGAAGCCACGGGCACCTCGTTCGTTTTGGTGATCTCCTGAACGTGAAACAGAGATATGTCGTAACTCTATCCGAAAAAGACGACTACCAGGACCGCCGCACGGGCGTCCGCGTCCTGCCGGCGTCCAGGTTTCTGACGGCATTCCCGTAGACAATCCCGAATTGACCCCATGTTAGGTGACGTGTCCTATCACAGAAGCGACCTGACAAAACCCCCGTCCACCTGCAGCGACGTGCCGGTGATGTAGCTCGAACGTTCCGACGCCAGGAAAACGACGTAGTCCGACAGTTCCTCCACGGTCCCGAGGCGGCCCAGCGGAATGTCTTCGACCAGCGGCCGCATCTCGTCCCCAACCGAAGTGCCATTTGCCCTGGCGGCTTCCTCGAACTCCTCTCTCAACAGTTCGGTGTCGATAAACCCCGTGCATACGTTGTTCACCAGAATCCGATCGCGCGCGTATTCGTTCGCAAGGGTCTTCGCCGCGGCCGCAACCGCCGTTCGCAACACGTTCGATACCGTATTTCCGGCTGGCTGCTTGACCGCGAACGCGCACAGGTTGATGATCCTGCCGCCGCCCCTCGTTTGCATCAGCGGAACGACGCGCCTGCACATCCGGAGCACGTAATTCAGGATCAGGTCCGTATATTCCCGCCACATTGCTTCCGTTACGTCCGCAAAAGGCGTCGCGGCCGGACCTCCGGCGTTGTTCACGACGATATCGATGCCGCCAAATGCCTCCATCGTCTCCCTCGTCAGTCGATCGACGGTCTCCTCAACGGAGAGATCTCCGGCCACGGTGAGTACGTCCGAGCCCGTTAAGGCCCGGATCTCCGCGGCGGCCGCTTCCAGACGACCCTCGTTCCTCGCGCACACGGCCACGCGCGCGCCCTCCCGGGCCAGCGCCAACGCGCACCCCTTGCCCAGGCCGCGGCTCGCACCCCCGACAACCGCCACCTTGTCCTTCAGTCCCATGTCCATCGGAAAACCTCCCATTCGATACACGTGAATTCAACCCTGATTCGTGATTCTTCGGGGAAGTAAAACCGTATATATGTAGGTAGATAAAGGTGATTTAACTGCTGATTACCAGGATACACCAGGTCACTGGACGTGAACGGAAAAAACGTCCTTATTGACGACCGTTGCGCCCCCGTTTCAGGGGCCTTCCGCGTGGCTTCGAGTTCCTGCTTTTATGAATTGGGGTCAACCGTCCGTTCGCTCCGGAAAGCGGACTTCCTCATTTTGTTTGACATTCGTTCATGCCGCCCGCATGATACCGCTTGCCACCCTCCGGTCGTTTTCAACCGGACGTCTGCATTTCCCCGGAGCGAGGAACACACCCGATGACGAACAAGAGGCAGAGGCATGAGATCAACACGGATTCTCGCGGATAATTTCCGCCATCACGGCCCCGCCACTCAGAGCAGCCACCCGAGAGGTACGGTTGCGGCCGCCGCAGGAGACGGCCGGAACGTCGTCCTGGTCTGGCTGTTCGACCATCGCGGCGGATATGCGCTGCTGGTCATCGATGCCGCCACCGGCGACAGCCGGGAATTCCCGGTTCCCTTTCCTCCCGGAGGCGATTGCCCCTACGCGTCGCTCCTGTCCAGCCGAAACTGCTTCTACACGCACTTCAACGGCTATTTCGTGGCGTTTGACGTTAACGCAATGGACTATACGTTTTGCCGCCAGACCGCACCGCGCATGGCGATGGGCCTGACCGAAGACGACACAGGCGTGATCTGGTCTTCGACGTTTCCACAGAGCGGGCTCGCGTCGTATGATCCGGCAGGGGGCGAATTCCGGGACTACGGACACCTGTACAGGCAGAACTGGCGCCAGTACCCCACAACCCTTGCCACAGACGACGCCGGCTGGGCCTACTTCGGCATCGGCACGACGCTGTGCCAGGTCATCGCGTTCGACCGGCAAACCGAAACGGCAACGCCAATACTCGCGGAAGACGAACGGTCGCGGGGAAGCGCATCCGTCTACAGGGACCTCAATGGCAAGGTTTACGCCCTGCCGCCAACCGGAACCCCGTGGCCCGGCGATAACCCCGATGCGGAGACATGGTACGAACTCTATCGGGGCGAGCGCAAGACAGTACCCCGGCGGGAACGGCGCGAAAAACACTATATCGCGGGAGATGCCGGACACGTCCATCCGCACTTTCCGGACGGGAGCGAACTCCTGAAATGCTGCCTCGTTGACCGCGTGTTGTCGGTGCAGGATCCAAATGGCAATCGATTGCCCGACGTGTCGTTCGATTACACCAGCGAAGGCGCGCACATCATGGGCGTCGCCGCGGCGCCGGACGGCACCATCTGCGGTGGCACGTTCTTCCCGAGGCGCACGTTCAGCTATCGTCCCGAAACCGACGCCTGGATCGAGCGGGAGAGTTTCGGCCAGTGGAATACCGTGGGCTGCCAGGGCGACCGGTTCTTCGTTGGCGGTTACGGCAGCGGCGCACTGTTGGAATGGGACCCGCTCAAACCGTGGGTGACAACCGAGAAGGAGAACCCGGACTCGAACCCCTATTTCCACCGGACCTGTACGCCCACGCTGCATCGCCCGCACAAGCTGCTCGCACATCCCGACGGCAAGACGCTGGTGGTGGCGGGGACCCCCGGTTACGGCTATACGGGGGGCGGTCTGCTTATCTGGAACTGCGAGCGACGATCCGGGACCCTGCTGGAACACACCGACCTGCTGCCGGACCACTCCACGGCAAGCCTCGCGGCGCTTCGCGGGAGCAGGCTCCTGGGCGGCACGACAACCAGCCCGGGAACGGGGGGCGAGCAGAAGGCGACGGAAGCGGAACTCTACATTCTGGGCATGGAGACAGGAGAACTGGAATGGCGCCAGGCCCTCTTCCCGGGGGCGCAGGAATACACGGACCTCTGCAACGGGCGGGACGGTCTCGTGTACGGCTTTGTCGACCGGGCCCGTTTTTTCGTCTTCTGCCCTGACAGACGCGAAGTCGTTCACCAGGAAGAGACGGAGCGGACGTTCGGACTGACGGCACACCAGCAGGGGCCGCGTGTCTTCGTGACCGCTCACGACGATAATGTCTACGTGCTTTTCGAAAAAGGCATCGGCCGTATCGTAAGCGGCGCGAGCGCCATCGAAATGTGCGCCCCTTCACCGGTGCCCGTCAGCAACGGTGGAGACTGTCTCAACGGGCGTATCTATTTCACCAGCGACTCTCACCTCTACAGCTGGGAAATCCCGTAACCGCAGCCCGGCTGCTCAGGAGATAGTGACAGAACGCACGCTGGCAGCGTCCGGCGCATATCGTGTCACCCGCCCAGAATTCCCCGCAGGCGGTCGTCAGGATCCGCCCTGGCGCGCCAGGCGATCCATGTTCGGCGTTTGCAGTAAGGGATTGTGTATACCAACCGCGTCCCGGCGCTGCTGATCGGTTGTAATGAAGAGGAAGTTCGGACGTGATGCCATACTCATAGCGTTTTACCATTCCTGTCCCGGTTGTTCGCCTCGCGCATCTCGTGCGGACGTCGGACCTGGATGTGGACCTCCCGATAATGCCTGGGGATTGGAGCCAAACGCCATTCTCTTCCAGTTCTCGTAAAATGCCCTTGCGTATCCCCTGAAGACATCGAGGTGTTCCGCCACCGCCCGTTCGAAGTCATGCATGACACCTTCGCCCAGTGTTTCGAGCAGGGCGTCGTGATAGGCGGGAACGGCGTCCCACTCCGCTATCGTCTCCGCCGTTATCTCGATGTGAAACTGGACGGTTATCGCGTGGTTTCCAATACTCAACGCCTGGACCGCGCACAACCCGGACGACGCGAGGACCTCCAGACCGTCGGGGACCGTCTTCACCGCCGAGCTGTGCCACTGCAGGCAGGGCAACGTTGCGGGGAAGCCGCTGAAGAATCCACTGGCCATACCAGGGGCCGTCAGGCAAATGTCCATCACCCCCACCTCCGGCCTCTCGTTCGGACCGACGTGGCCGCCCAGTGCCGAGGCCAGCAACTGATGTCCCAGACAGATGCCCACAAAGGGCATCTTTTTCTCCACCACAGCGTACCGAATGGCGGCTTTTTCTTCCACCAGCCACGGGTACGCCTCCTCCTCCCACACGTCCATCGGGCCGCCCATCGCCCACAGCGCGTCATAGGCGTCCAGGTCCGGAATGCGCTCTCCCGCATCCAGTTCAACAACGTCCCACCGGATCCCGTCCTCGGCGAAGAATTCCCGGAACAGGCCGGGATGTTCCACGTCCAGATGCTGGAAGACCAGCAGTCGCTCAGGGCTCATTATCGTCTCCCGGGTTTTCCTTCTGGATTCCGGACCGCGGTTTCGATATCTTGATCCTTCAGTTGCCGAGCCTGTCGAAATGCGCCTGACAGCGCACGATGAGTGAATCCAACGATTGCAAAGCACGGGCATTTCGACATTTCGACAGGCCGCTTCGACAGGCCACGACGAGAAGCTCTGTGCAGGCCGCTTGCATGGCTCGGGTCAGATTCAGTTGGATTTTACATGGAGGCTGGCGGGATGAATCTGTTGAGAAAGTGCGGCGCGGAATTTGTCGGCGCTTTTGCCATCGTGTTGGGCGGGTGCGGCGCCGTTGCCGTCAACCAGATCAGCGGCGGCGCTGTCTCCCACGTGGGCGTCGCCACGTCGTTCGGCCTTATCGTGATGACGATGGTCTACGCTGCCGGCCACATCTCGGGCGCGCACTTCAATCCCGCCGTCACAATCGCCTTCTCCTTTACGCGCCACTTTCCCGGACGGGAAATCCTCCCGTACATTGCCGCGCAGTGTCTGGGCGCGGTCCTGGCCAGCAGCATCCACCTCGTCACCCTGTCTCCCGTCCTGGAAGCCAGGCTTCCCGGTCAGGAACTGGACCTGGGCGTTACCCGGCCGATTGACGGCGCCTGGACCACGGCCTTCGTCTGGGAGTTCCTGCTCGCGTTTCTGCTGATGGTGGTGATAATGGCGGTTGCCACGGACTACCGGGCCACCGGTCAGGCCGCCGGCCTGGCCATTGGCGGTACGATCTGGTTCGAAGCCATGTTCGCCGGCCCCATTTGCGGCGCGTCCATGAATCCCGCCCGCAGCCTGGGCCCCGCAATGGTCTCCGGCGACTGGCTGCATTTTTCAGCCTACGCCGCCGGACCCGTCCTGGGCGCGCTTACCGGCGCTCTTTTCTACGAATTCATCCGGTGTCACCGCGATGGCGGGACCGAAGTCAAGGGCTGCTGCTGAGGTGCGGCCTCTCGAGAGGCCGCTGCCACGTTCTCGGAAATTCGGGAAGCGTGCGGCGAGCCGACCTATAACACCAGCGCAACCGCGAGAACGGCCAGGCCCACCCCTGCCGCTGAGAGCCGATTGAGACGTTCCTTCCAGAAGAAGTGGGCGGACAGATTGTCCAGCAGGATCACACTGCAACCCGTGGCGGGAAAGAACAGGGTTCCCGGCAGTCGACTGAGGGCAATCATGATGACGGACAGGGCCAGGGCGTTGTACGTGCCAAGGCCGATCCCGGCCGAGAGTTCGGGCCGTCTGGGGCGCCGCATCCTGGCCGCAATGAAGATGTAGCCGATGGTTCCGGCGGTGGCGCCCATCACGGTCAGGACCTGGACGAATTCCCCGTCGAGTCCGGCATAGTGAACCGAACGCAGGCAGGAGTGACTCAATCCCTGAGCAAGGAAGACCGCGAACAACAGGCCGAAGGTCTTTCCCCCCGTCTGTCGGACGTTTCTGCCCGCCCCTGACGTCATCAACAGCAACGCGGGGAACGCAAGGATGATGCCACCGAATTTCGAGGGTACAACCGGTTCCTGCCAGAGCAGGATTCCCAGGGCCACGGGTACGGCAATAGAAATGCGAAATGCCGTCAGCACGGCGCCGACGGATGCGATTTCCAGGGCGCGCATCATCAACGACATTGAACCGATGAATACGGCGCCCGTGACCAGTCCGGTCTGCAACGCCGCGGCCGAAAACGCAAACCGGCCCGTGGCCAGGAGGTAGACGGCCAGGACCGCGCAGAGGACAAGGTAATTGGTTGATACGACGACGGGCGCGTAATAGCCCTGGCGCTGGGAAAATTTGCAGATCTGGACAAATCCGAAATCAAGCAGAATCGCGAAAATCAGCCAGGACAATTCAGGCGCCTCTTCCGTCTTTTTCGGCCAATCACGTTGGAAGGTTCAGAGATGTCGCTTTCGAGGAATTCCGCGTCTGTGCAGAACGCGGGGCTCGCGGGAACCCGGGAGGGCACACCGTTTCGACATGGTTTACCGAATGCCGGGAAACGGCGGCAGGCGCGTATAGACAATTGATGCGTATACAGCTCGGTCGGATGAGACGAACCGGCGGGGGAACGGGGATTTCGTTGCGGGAAAGAAAACTACTCTCCCCAAGCGTTCCGGATCCACGGCACGGCCGCCCGCAAGGGCTCGACAAACAGTTCGATCTGGTAATGAGTCACATCACGTACGATAATCATCTCGATGCGTACGTCGCTTGCTTTCAATGCCCGAACGGTCGTTTCCACCGGTTCGAACGCAACCACCTCGTCTGCGACGCTGTGGATCACCAGAAGGGGAACCTGCCAGTCGACCTCTGTGGCATCCTCCTCCGGTCTTGCCGATATGGGTACTGCGGCCCGGAACAGATCCGGGTGCCGTGCCGCCATGTACCAGGCGCCCCGGCCGCCCATGCTGAAACCCGTCACAAGCGTTTTGGTTTCGTCGATCGTGTAACCGTCCTTGATCGCGCGGATCAGATCCAGCACCTGCTTCTCGCTCTCTTCGTTATCCCAGCCCTGCGCCGTCGCTTCGGGCGCCACGATAATCGCGCCAAGATCCTCCAGCGCAGGCGATATCAGGACTTCCAGCATCCGGCTTCCGTAATAAGGCACCACAATACCGCCGTAATGCAGCGACACGATGAGTGGTGAGGGTTGTCCGGCGCGATATCCCGAAGGGATGAGAAGGGTGTACCGCTGGCCTCCCGTCGACAGTTCTCTGTTATAGATACCCGGTGCCTGCGGCATGACGTCCTCTTCGGACCCGGACGGATCATCTGAACCGCAGGCTGCCGCCACGGCTGCAAGGGTTCCGGCCAGCAACCAGTGAACCGCCGGCGGTTTTTTCCTTAACCCCTCGCGTGAGTTTATCATATCTTCTCCGCTGTTGCCTAAGAAAACGATCTGCGCCATTTCAAATATAAGGGATCGGCAACTCACAGCAAACAAGTATTGAAGGAAGATCCATGACCGGGGCCGACATCCTGATCCGTAGCCTCAAAGCCCAGAACGTCCGCTGTATCGTGGGTATGCCGGGCAATCAGAATATCGACATTTACGATGCTTTGTTGCGCACCGGCGGCATCGACCATTACCTCATCCGTAACGAACAGGGCGCAACGCTCATCGCCAACGGGTTTGCCCGCGCCTCAGGCGAAGTGGGGGTTGCGCTTACGGTTCCCGGCCCCGGCGCTGCCAACGCTTCCACCGGCATCGTGGACGCCCACACGGACTGCGTCCCGGTGCTGCTGATTACCGGCGGCACCGAAGTGGCTTTTAACGGGAGAGACCGGAGCAAGTGCTTCCACGGCCTGGACCAGGCGGCGTTTTTCGCGCCGATCACCCGGTTCTTCGCGCGCCCTGAACGCATTGAAGACATCCCCGATGCCGTCAGGGGCGCCTTCGCCGCGTTGCGGGCGCCCAGACCGGGGCCGGCCGTGATCGAACTGCCCATGGACGTTGCCGCCGCAAAGGGGGAAGCCCACGTCCCCTCGTACGTGGAAGGGAACCGTCCGGCGCCCGACCCGGCCGACCTCCGCCGCGTTGCCGACGTGATTGCCCGCATGGAGCGGCCGGCCATCCTCACCGGCGGCAATACGGCCGATGCGAACGCGTCGTCTGAACTCAGGGCATTTTCGGAAGCACTTGGCGCGCCCGTACTTTTCAGCCGGCTTGGCAAGGGCGTTTTTCCCGACTCCCATCCGCTCTCCGCCGGCCACTGCCGCGCCCGGCTTGCCAAAAACGTCCTTCGCCGGTCGGACGGGCTGATTGCGGTGGGTTGCCGCTTCACCCAGATCGACACCTCCGGCTGGACCATGGAAATGCCGTCTCTGCGAGTACAACTGGACCCGGACCCTGCCGAACTCGGTCGCGAAATCACCATAGACGCAGGCGCGACGGGCGACGTGAGGCAGTCTCTGCCCTCGCTGTTGGAAGTGTTGGATGAAACGGAAAAACCGGTTAGCGCCTGGAAGGAAACTCTGGATCGAGCCAGGGGTGAAATCGCCCTGTCACGCCGTCCGTTACCGATCATGTCCGCGATGAGAGCGGGTCTCGACGCGCACGCCATCGTATCGGTGGACGTGACCTCCATCGGCTACCGGTCCTTCGACGAATTCCCCGTGGAACATCCGCGGTGTTTCATGTACCCCTGCCATTCGGTCACACTCGGTTTCGCGGCGCCGGCCGCGATTGGCGCGAAGCTCGCACAGCCACACCGGCAGGTTGCCGCCTTCTGCGGCGACGGCGGGTTTCAGATGACCGCGTTCGAACTGGCTACCGCCGCCGAACATGGAATCGAGATTATCTGCGTGGTCATCAACGACGGCAGCCTCAGCGCGATCCGGGGCGCCCAGGCCAAGGCATTCAACGGACGGACCATCGACACGGACATGCAGACGCCGCGCATCGCCGACCTCGCGCGCTCCATGGGGGCCAGGGGCGTTCGCGTAGACGACCCCGACCGTTTCCCCGTCGTTTTCGCCGACGTCGTCGGCCTCGAGGGACCGACGGTAATTGAAGTCGTGATGCAGAAACAGCGGGATGCGCTCATCCGACAGGTGCCCTGGTTGTATCCCGATCAATGAAATCGGGAGAAAGCGAGGCGAAATGAAGATCACAGAGGTCAAGACCTTTCCCGTCTTCTACGGTTCCCGGAACTACCTCTTTGTCAAGATTGAAACCGACGAAGGCATCTACGGCGTCGGGGAATTCGGCATCACCTGGAAGGAGCAGGCCGGCGTCGGCGCTATACGCCACATGGCCTCTGATCTCGTCGGCCGGGACCCGCTCAACATAGAATACATCTGGCAGGTCCTCTTCAGGGGCGACTTCTTCCCCGGCGGGCGTATCCACATGGCCGCGATCAGTGCGATCGATATCGCCCTTTGGGACATCAAGGGCAAGGCCCTCGGCCAGCCGGTCCATATGCTCCTGGGCGGCAGGCTTCGGGACCGCGTGGTCTGTTATACCGGCATCGGCGGCGGGACGCCCGATGAGACGGCCCGTTCGGCCAGAGACCGGGCCTCCGAAGGGTGGAAGTATCTCCGCATGTCCGTACTCGATCGTGACGGCGTCCTGGAGCCTTCGACGGCCGTTCGGGACTCTGTTGCGCATTTCGCCGCGGCTCGCGAAGCCGTGGGACCGGAAGTCGAAATCTGCATCGACGTTCACACCCGGCTGGACCCGCCCGACACCATCCGGCTTGGCCGAAAACTGGAACCGTACGATCCGTTTTTCATCGAAGACCCGCTCAGATGTGAAAACCCGCAAACCTATCGGCTGGTTCGCAGCCACGTCAACTGTCCGCTTGCGGTCGGCGAACACTATGCCACCAAGTGGGAGTTCCGCCAGCTCATCGAAGAAGAACTGGCGGACTACGCGCGCATCGACCTTTGTATTGTCGGCGGTCTTACGGAGGCTCGCAAGGTGGCCAACTGGGCCGAGACCCACTACATCAAAATCGTGCCGCACAACCCGCTCGGACCCGTTTCGGCCGCCGCCTGCCTTCACCTGGACCTTGCCACGGACAATTTCGCCGTGCAGGAGGGCGGTCTGGTCGGACGCACTGTGATGGAGGACCTGTTTCCCGTACAGGCGCCTTATGAAGCGGGCTATCTCATAGCAACGGACCGCCCGGGGCTGGGGATCGAATTTGACGAGGCTGCGGCGGGGAAGTATCCGTTCCGGTGGGGACACGGCCCCCGCCTGCAACGGGAAGACGGATCGTTCACCAACTGGTAGGCATACCGGGAGGCGCAATCAGGGGCGAGTGGGGGACTTCGCAGTACTGGAAACGGACGAAACGTCACTGAATCGTCACGCCGCCGGTACAGTCGGACGTTACCATGCGTGTGACCAAAGCGTCACTCCTCCCCTGGAGAGTGCTGGAACAGACCCGACGGCGCTCTCCGGACATTTTCAGGATCCGGCATGGAAAAAGGGTTACGCCAACAAGGCGTAACCCTTTGTTTTTTGGTGCCGAAGCCGAGACTCGAACTCGGACGGGCATGCGCCCACTGCGCCCTCAACACAGCGTGTCTACCATTTCCACCACTTCGGCAAAAACGAGGCGGCCGTCTCACCCCGCCGATCGAACAGGGGAACGGCCGAAGCAGACGCTTGTTCGAATCGTGACGTCCCGGGGGTGGGAAAGAATCGTTAGCGTACCGTATCGGTCGACGAAGCTGCCGGCGCGGAACGTTCGGTAGCCGAACCCTGTCCGGCCTGGTCCAGCGGCTGAGGCAGTCCGGACGGCGTGCTCCGAAGCGGAACGGGCTGTTCCCTGAGGGCCCGCTCGGCTGCGGTTTCCGGGGCCGAACTATCGTCCCTGGACGCGTACCAGAGTCCTATGCAGGTCAGAAAGAACACAACCGCCAGAACGGTGGTTGCTTTGCTCAGGAACGTTGCGGCACCTGCTCCGCCAAACATGGCGGTTCCGCCGCCTCCGCCGCCGAATGCGGTGGAAAGTCCGCCCCCCTTGCTGGCCTGCAACAGGATGGAGACGATCAGAACCAGACAAACCAGAATGTGTACGATCAGAAGAAGCGTTTCCATATATTATCCAGGGCTAAACCGCAGCCTTCACGATGGCCGCGAATGCATCGGGCTCGAGCGACGCCCCGCCGATCAATCCGCCGTCTATATCCGGCCTGTTGAACAGATCGGCGGCATTTTCGGGCTTTACGGATCCCCCGTATTGGAGGCGCACCGCGCGCGCGACGTTGTCGTTGTAAAGTTCCCGCATGACCCGGCGGATGGAAGTATGAACGGCATCTGCCTGCGAGGGCGTGGCCGTCAGGCCCGTGCCAATAGCCCACACGGGTTCGTACGCGACCACGCAGCCAGCCGCATCCGGTGCGGGCACGCCTTTGAAAGCCGCCGTTACCTGCCTCCGCACGACCGGTTCGGTTGCCCCCGATTGACGCTCCTCGATGGTTTCACCCACACAGACGATCGGCTTAAGTCCGGCGCCCAGGGCCGCCCTGAGCCGCTGATTTACAGTCGTATCCGATTCGCCGAACCAGGTGCGCCTTTCAGAGTGTCCTAATATAACGAACTCGCAACCGCATGTCAACAGCATCCCCGCGGAAACCTCCCCTGTAAACGCCCCTTCTTCCGCCCAGTGCAAATTCTGCGCCCCCAACTTCAACGGACTGTCCCCCAGTACTTTACGTACACGCTCCAGAACCGTGAAGGCGGGACACACCACAACCTCAACCCTTACGGTGCCATCCAACGAATCCAGGATTCCCCGCGCAAGCTGCTCCGCTTCGCCCGACGTCATGTGCATCTTCCAGTTTCCTGCCACGATGGGCACGCGCATTTCCACCTCCCCGCCGAATATTCGAATCAGACTGCGTGGTTCACGTTTGACGATCGGCCAACGCGGCCACACCCGGAAGCAGTTTGCCTTCCAGGAATTCCAGGAAGGCCCCGCCGCCCGTGGAAACATGCCCCAGTCTGTCCGCAAGACCGCACGCCGTCAGGGCCGCAACCGTCTCCCCGCCGCCAGCGAGGGTATTGGCGCCTCGTGACGAAGCCTCTGCAACCGCGCGCGCCACCGCTGTCGTTCCCCCGGCAAACGCCGGGACTTCCGACACCCCCATCGGTCCGTTCCAAACCACGGACCCCGCGTTAAGGATCTCTGTCGAAAACAGGGACCGTGTCTCGGGCCCGATATCGAACCCTTCCAGCTCCGGCGGTATCGCCTCACGCGGCACAACCTGCAATGCCGCGGCGTCGCGGGTTGTGGCGGCAACCACGCAATCTGTGGGCAGCAGTAACCGGACCTCTGCGTCAGCGGCGCGCTGCATCAGGACTTCCGCCATTCCCACGCGGTCCGGCTCGAGCAGGGAACGCCCGATCTCCAGTCCCATCGCCTTGTAGAAGGTGTACGCCATACCACCGCCGATCAGGAGCGTATCGACGAGGGTCAGCAAATGCTGGATGACGTCGATCTTGCCCGAAATCTTGGCGCCTCCCAGTACGGAGACAAACGGTCTGGCGGGTGCGGACAATGCCGCTTCCAGACAGTCCAGTTCCCGCTGCATCAGAAACCCGGCCGCGCAGTCCACGAAGTGGTGGGTGATGCCTTCCGTGGACGCGTGCGCCCGGTGGGCCGTGCCGAACGCGTCGTTCACGTAGGCCGAACCCAGTTCACAGAGACTGCGGGCGAATTCGGGATCGTTCGCCTCTTCCGCCGCGTGAAATCTCAGATTTTCCAGCAGGACCACGCCATCCGCGCGCTTTGCGAGCGACTCCACTTCCGGACCCACGCAATCCGGCGCCATTGCGACCTCCCGCCCCATCATTTCGCCGAGGCGTACCGCCGCGGGCTTCAGCGACAGTTCAGGCACGACGCGTCCATTCGGCCTGCCCAGGTGCGACATCAGAATCGGAATGCCCCCTCGCTCAAGTATATACCGGAGCGTGGGCAGGGCGGCCCGAATCCGCGTGTCGTCCCCGACCTTTCCGTTCTGGAGCGGTACGTTGAAGTCCACCCGCACCAACACCCGCCGCCCCGCAAGTTCCAGATCCGTAATCGAGAGTTTCGCCATTTTCCCACTTCCGGTATACGGCCTTGGCAGGTCGTGCCGTTGACGAATCCGGAAGACCGCGATTTGTCCGGCAGAAGCACCGTCGAAATGCG
Source organism: Candidatus Latescibacterota bacterium (assembly GCA_021295655.1). GTDB lineage: Bacteria > Latescibacterota > UBA2968 > UBA2968 > JAAXHE01. The sequence goes on along the minus strand of JAGWBX010000039.1, from coordinate 16,009 downwards.
ACCGTCACACGTGCCCGGTCTTCCCGTCCTGACGGCTAAAAGAGAGGGAGCCGTCCCGCGTGGTCCGGCTCCCGCATGCGAGCTTTCGGTACGTTTGTCCGAAAGCGGTCCTCCTGAGTCCGTATCCGGTCAGCTCCGGGCCGTGCCGGTCACCGGTCGGCCCGGTTCCTCCGGAGTCTACGTGTGGGCAAAGCGTGTACCCAGAGACGCCACGAGATCCACGCACCGGCACGAATACCCCCATTCGTTATCGTACCAGCCGCACACCTTGACCATATTCCCGCCCATGACCGTTGTCATTTCCGAATCGAACACACATGAATGGGGGTTGCCGATGATGTCCGCTGAGACGAGGGGCTCGTCCGAGTACTCCAGAATGCCTTTCAGGCGGCCTCCGGAAGCCGCCCTGAACGCGTCATTGACGGACTCCGCGGTGGCCGTGTTCCGCAGTGTCGCCACAAAATCCGTATACGAGCCGTCGGGCGTGGGAACGCGCACGGCCATCCCGTCCAGGTTGCCGTTCAATTCGGGGATCACCTTGCCTACGGCGCTGGCAGCTCCGGTTGTCGTCGGGATCATGGACAGGGCCGCGGACCTCGCCCTGCGCAGGTCCGAGTGCGGCGCGTCGATCATGCGCTGGTCGCCGGTATAGGCGTGAATGGTCGTCATCAGTCCCTTCTCAACGCCGAATGACTCCTGCAGGACGCTCACCATCGGCGCCAGGCAGTTCGTGGTGCAGGATGCATTGGAAATCACCCTGTCCTGTTCCGTCAGCGTCTCATGGTTTATGCCCATCACCACCGTCGGCACGTCGCCCCTGGCCGGGGCCGAGATGATCACCCGGGCGGCGCCCGCTTTGACGTGCTTGCCGGCGCTGTCCTTATCCGTAAAGAATCCCGTTGATTCGATCACCATGTCCACGCCGAGCGTTCGCCACGGCAACATGACCGGGTCGCGCTCGGCCAGTACGATGACCTCGCTGCCGTCCACGTCCAGCGATTTTTCCCTGATCTCCACATTGCCCGGATATCTCCCGTGCGTCGAATCATACTTCAACAGATGTCCCAGCGTCCCGGCGTCGGTCAGGTCGTTCACCGCCACAACGTCGATGCCGGGTCTGCGCATCGCCGCCCGGAATACGAGCCGGCCGATTCGTCCGAATCCGTTAATGGCCACCTTGATCGCCATCTTGTCTACCTCCAGGTCAAATACAAACCGGTCGGCCGATTGCCGCCGGGTTTAAACGATGCATCGGACGGTCGACGGGTCCGCGCGCACGTTACGGGGTCGGTGATTCGTGCTCCAGGGCAGCCTGACAGCATCGAAACCCGGCGCCACGGAAGTTCGAGGTTATCCGAAAAAGACCCTGGCGATATCGTACAGGTTCATATCCACGGTACGCAGCTTGGATACCGCGTCTTTCAGCGGTACAGAAACGATATCGGTGCCCCGAAGCGCCACCATGTTGCCGAAATCTCCGGCGTGGACAAGGTCGATTGCGGCAATGCCGAATCGGGTGCCCAGGACCCGATCGAAGGCAGTGGGGTTGCCCCCGCGCTGGATGTGGCCCAGCACGGTCACCCGGGTTTCGAAACCCGTTCGTTTTTCTATTTCTTCCCCAAGAACGATGCCGATTCCGCCAAGACGGACGTGACCGAATGCGTCGCGTTCTTCGGATTGAAGCACCAGAGATTCATCGGACATCCTGGCGCCCTCGGCCACCACCACGATACTGAAAGTCTTGCCGCGGTCGTGGCGTTTCTGAATGGAAGAGCAGACCATGTCCAGGTCGACCGGCTGTTCGGGAATAAGGACCATGTCGGCGCCGCCTGCGATGCCCGCTTCCACGGCGATCCATCCCGCGTGACGACCCATCACCTCCACCACCATCACCCTGTTGTGGGACTCGGCCGTGGTATGCAACCGGTCGATGGCGTCGGTGACCGTATTGATGGCCGTATCGAAACCGAAGGTCTGGTCCGTGCCGTCCAGGTCGTTGTCGATGGTCTTTGGTACGCCGATTACGTTAACGCCGTCTTCGTGCAGCCTGCTGGCCACGCCGACCGTGTCGTCTCCGCCGACGGCAATCAGTGCATCCAGCCCCATCCTGACCATGTTCTGTTTTACAATGTCGTCGCCGTTCGGCTCGTTATACGGGTTGGTCCTGGACGTGCCCAGGATCGTTCCGCCTCTGGGCAGAATACCGGAGACCTTATTCAGGTCCAGCGGCATCGAGACCGACTCGAGCATACCTCTCCAACCCAGCATAACCCCGACGATTTCATATCCGTAAGCGTCTATCCCCTTCCGCGTAACCGCGCGGATTACCGCATTCAGCCCGGGGCAATCGCCGCCGCCGGTTAAAATTCCGACACGCCTGCACGCCATTGGAGCGCTCCGTACATCGTCCGGTTGATTGGCATGACCTGTCACGCGGACAGGATCCGTCTGCACGGCATCCTGCTCTGCAATTTTACCTGATTGGAACCTGTGAATTTAAGGCATGCCTCGTTCAGTGTCAAGTTGTTTTTTTTGTCAAAGTGTTTGGAATCAACGCGTTAGATAAAAAGAGCGGAGTCAGGGACGGCTGTCCGGGCATCCGGTTTTTCGGCGTCGAAATAGGGACACGCAACGGCTGCGACGTCGACTTCGGACGCGCCTGCTTCCAGCAGTGCCGCAGCGCAGGCATTGGCGGTGGCCCCGGTGGTGACAACGTCGTCCACCAGCAGGACCGGGCGTCCGCGGACCAGATCCTTTCGGCGCACGAGAAAGGCCCCCTCCATATTTGCGCCGCGCTGGGCCGAGTCCAGATTCGTCTGTGTTTCCGTGGCGCGTACCCGCTTCAACGCACGGTCCTCAACGGGCAGGTCCAGCACCCTCGCCAGGGACCTGGCGATCAATACGCTCTGGTTGTAGCCGCGCTCCCGCAGCCTGCTGCCGTGAAGGGGCACAGGCACCACCACCGGCCGGGCTTCCGCCAGGGATTCCCGTTCCAGCATCCGACCCAATGCCCGGCCAAGGGTCTGCCCGGCAGCGGTCAGACCCTGGTATTTCAACATGTGGACCATGCGCTGCACCGAACGGCTGAACGGCGTGAGCGCAGACATCCGGGAGAAAACGAAATCCTTGTCCGCACAATTCGTACAGGGATCGGAAAGCCCCGGACAACCGCAACGGCCGCACCGCGGGCCCTTGATCATGTCCAGGGTCTCCCAGCACCCGGGACAGAGCCCGTTTGATTCGTCCAGTGGTGTCCGGCAGAGCAGACAGTGCGGGGGGTATACAAATGCCTGAACGGATTCCCCTGCGGAATGAAGGAGACGTACGAAAGCGTCCCGATTCACGCCCATGCCGTCCGAACAGTGAGAAATGGCTTGCAATAGCAGCTTCATGGCGATACATTCTCCCACTCAACGCGATCGGTCGCGGATGTCTGCAAAGCCGGCTCTGACCGTGTTGAATCCGTCTCCCCGCATCTGCACGGCCGCGCCTCTTCTGCAGCCCGTTCCCAGACGTCATCTATGAAAAATACCCGCGCGATCATTTTCGATCTGGATGGGACGCTCTTCGATCTGGATCCGCTGGTTGAGGCCGCACGTAAACGGGTTGCCCGGCATCTGTACTCTCATGGTTTCTTTGCGTCCGAATCCTACGCTCTCGGCCGGATCAACGAACTGGAACTGCGGCACGGTCCCTATTATTCTTCGTCTCCGTATTATTTCGCCTTTTACGACATTGCGAAAGCCCTCCAGCGCGACAAGCCCGATCGCCTCGCCGACTATATCAACAGACAGCGCCCCAGTCATCGCAGCCTGGAAGACGCCGATTCCATCGAAGCCTTTGTTGCCGAGCTCGAATACGTGTACAACAGCGAGGCCGTTGAAGACGTCAAGCTCTTTCCGGGCGCCGTCCAGACCCTGCAGGAGCTTCGCGATGCGGGATGCCTGCTCTTTCTTGTAACGTTTGGAAGGACGCTTCGGCAGAAGAACAAGATTGACCTTTTGAACATTGCGCCGTATTTCCACACGATCGTGAACGAAGGCCCGCCTTCTCACGACTACTGGTTCGCCGAACTCATCAAGGCCCACAAGCTCTCGCCAGAGGAAGTCGTCTGTGTGGGCGACCGGGCCCAGGATGAGATTCGGGCGGGCAACCGTATCGGATGCACGACCGTCTGGATGCGCCGCGGGAGATACGCGGAGGAAGAGCCCGGTGAGGGCGACCGTCCAACCCATCAGATCCGCCTCCTCCCGCAACTGTCAACCCTGATCCATCTGGCCCGCATGGACAAGGACCGGCGCCGGCTTAGAGTGGCGGCGCTGGGCGGCGGCACCGGGCTCCCCATTGTATTGCGGGGGATCCACACCTATACCGACAGCCCCGCGGCTGTGGTCGCGGTTACGGACACCGGGGCCTCCTCGGGACGGATCCGCTGGAATCTGGGCGTGCAGCCGCCGGGTGACATCCGCAACGCGTTGACCGCGCTGGCCGATCGACGCCGGGTGTCCTCCGGGTTGATCCGGGTATTTCAACACCGGTTTCCAGACAGCGAGAGTGAAGCCGGGATCTTCCGAAACGACAATATCGGCAACTTCCTGATCGCCGCGCTGACCCAGCAACTCGGAGATTTTCAGACAGCCATCCGGACAGCCGGGGATATGCTGCGCATACGCGGAGAGGTATTTCCCGCTACCAACCAGAACGTGGACATCTGCGCCGAACTCGAAAACGGGGAACAGCGGTATACCGAGTGGATGGTGCGCAAAACCGGCAAATCTCCCCTGAAGAACGCGTATCTCGTCGCCAACAGCGACATTCTTCGGGAGCTGGAACAACCAGACGGCGCGCTGTACAGGGAAGACGATTCCAATACCGGCCAGGTCGAGGTTTACGCCAGGCCCGGTAGCGCGTTCCGCCCGGCCAGGAACGAAGCCCGCGCGCCGCGCGGCGCCGTGCAGGCCATTGCGGACGCGGACATTGTGGTCCTCGGACCCGGCAGCCTGTTCACGAGCGTCATCACGAACCTGCTCGTGCCCGACCTCAGGCGCGCGCTATCCGCCCGTCACCGCGGCAAGGTTTTTTACATCTGCAACATCGTGACCCAGCCAGGTCAGACCGACGGGTTTCGCGCATCGGATCACCTGCGCGCCATCCTGCGGCATTTCCCGGAAAAAGACAGGGGCTTCCTGGATCACATGATTGTCCAGGATCCGGACGCATTCCACCGGCCGGGAGGCCGAAAATGGCGTCAGGTGCTGGATGCCTACCTGCGGGATGGAAAGGAACCCGTGTCGTGCGATCCGGAAGCGATCCGCCGTATTGTAACGTGTACGGTTACGGATCTTCTGGAGGACTACACGTCCGAAGTGAAGAACCGCAGCGCGGGCGACTTTATCAGCCACAACCCCGACAGGGTGGCCGACGCCGTCTGCCGGATCTACTGCGGTCTGGAAGTGCCTGACTACGGGGAACTGGACAATGGCTCGGCGCCGGATTGATGCCGTCATTTTCGACCTGGACGACACGTTGTTCGACTGCACCGGTCAGTTGACCGAACCGGCGCGCCGGCGGGCGGCTGAAACCCTTGCCGCGGCCATTCCCGATTCCGACGTTTCGGCCCTGCAGCGCCTGCAGGCTGAGCTTGCCGACCAACTGAGTTCCGCCGATTCCATCCGCGAAATCGCCCGCCGCCACGAATTGCGGGCGGACGTTGTGGAAAGCGCCCTCGCGGCCTACAATCGGGACCATGTGGAAGCCATCGCGCCCTTTCAGGACACACGCTCAACACTCGACGAACTTGCGGCCAGGCATTACCGGCTGTGCCTCGTGACCACCGGCCGGCCGGAGCGGCAGCGGCGGAAAGTAGACCTCCTGGGCCTTCGCGGCCACTTCAGCGAGGAATCGGGCTCGCTCATCTTGCACGACGACCGAAAGGTTCCCGAAAAAGACGAGGCGCTTCATCGGGCGGCCCGGTGCTTCAACCTCTCACCCTGCCGGATCCTCTCGGTGGGTGACAAGCTGAACTCGGAAATCGCCGCGTCGAAACGCCTGGGCATGCGCACGGCGCGCCTGTGTTTCGGCAGACAAAAAAACCAGCGTCCTCGAACCCCCGAGGAACGCCCGGACCACGAACTGAACCGTCTGAGGGACCTGCTGGAACTGCTGCCCTGAGACGGACCCGCATCTACGCGGAATCGTGTCCGAAATCCACGGTTACCCGATCGCCCCGCCTCAACTCCATTTTCCGCGCGGCGTTCCCTCCGTTTATCGCAACCTCCAGCGTGTCGTCGCTTCCATACAGAACCAGTGCCTCGCCCTCCGGAACCTCGGCGTACGTACGGCAGACCCTGTCGAACGCGTAGTCTCCCACACGGACGCGGACGTCGCCGTAACCCAGGCGCCGTTTCTCGAGATTGCTGATCGCATTTCCGAAATGGTCCACGTGCACGATTCTCCCCACAACGGCGTTTTCGCGTTCCTGAACCGTCCAGAGGTCGAGGCGGGCCGGATCGGCGATCCGCGGACCCAGTTCGGCCGGCGGGACGCCGTTGCACAGATGGGCCGCGACGGGGCCGAAGATGTCCCGGCCGTGAAAGGTGGGGCTCACCACAGATCTGAAATACGCCGAATTGCGGATCTCAAAGGCGTTCCAGGTTGGTTCGCGATGGAGTACCGCGCTGAACGATCCGTTATCCGGGCCCACAAACCGGTGCTGGGCCGTTTCCACCACGATTGCGCGACGGGCGCTTCCCACGCCCGGGTCCACAACCGTGAGATGGACCGAACCCGCCGGAAAGTAGCGGTATGCACAGGACAGGATATATGCCCCGGAGGCCACGTCCTGCGGCGGGACCCGATGGGAGACGTCCACCAGGCGGACATCAGAATCGCACCCTTCATTGCGGCCACGTATCCGTCCTGAAGCCCAAAATCCGTTGTCAACGTGATCACGGCCAAGACACGCCTCCACACCTCACCCCCGGCCGCCCGACCAACGGGTGAGACGTAAGACGGAAAGAATCGCACCCTTCATTGCGGCCACGTATCCGTCCTGAAGCCCAAAATCCGTTGTCAACGTGATCACGGCCAAGACACACCTCCCGTACCGGTTGGCGCCGCGCAGACGTCGCAGCGGGAGCGGCGTGCGGAACGAACCGAGGCACCCTGATCCACAATATAACGCATGTCAGGCCGTATCGTGAAACGGGTTTCAGGCCCGTTCTGTGAAGTCGAACCCCTCCCCTCAGCTACTCAGAACAGATCCGCTTCCTTCATGCTCAGGAACCGCTCGGCGCCCAGAATGATGTGGTCCAGAACTTCGATTCCCATGATTTCGCCGGCCTGCACCATCCGTCGGGTCAGTTCAATGTCCTCGCGGCTCGGCGTCACGTCGCCGGAAGGGTGGTTGTGCGCAAGGATGACGCTGGCCGCGCTTGAGCCGACGGCGGGGAAGAACACTTCGCGAGGATGAACCAGAGACGCGTTCAGCGATCCCACCGACACTTCCTCCCTGCAGATGACCTGATTCCGGGCATTCAGAAAAACCGCCACGAAATGTTCCTTTCGTCTGTCCTTGAATTCCGAGAGCAGCCCGACGGCGTCCGCCGGTTTCGTTATGGACGGCTCGATGCCCATCCCCTGGTTCAACGCCCGTCTTGCCAGTTCGAAGCCGGAGACAAGGCCCGCGGCCTTCGCCCGGCCGATGCCCTTGATTGCCGTCAGTTCCGCGAGTCCCATCGCCATGAGCGCCTGCAGTGTATGCTGTTTCAGAACCTCCCCGGAAACCTCCAGCACATTCTTGCCTTCATATCCCGTTCGCAGCAGCACGGCAAGCAATTCCTCGTTTCTCAGCGCTTCGGCGCCGAGCCGTTCCAGTTTCTCACGAGGAAGGTCCACGTCCGCGACACCGTCGATTCCCCGGCCCCGTGCCTGTACTTCCATATTGTCGTTATCCTTCCGTCTGTCCGTGTGGAAACGCCGCACTGCCGTAACTCGCCCCCATATTCAGACGCCGACCGTATAGCAAACCGGTCCTTCCGGTTGGGTGAATGTTAAGCAAACTCCGTTCCGGAAGAACGACAAACGTCAGTTCCCGTCCAAATCGCGGCGCTCCGCCACGTCGCCGCTCCAATCTGCCGGCGCGTGCAAGCCATTCTGTTCAACGTTGTCGATTCGATGGGAAAGATCCGTCCAAAGGACCGATGAGCGCAAGAATCGGGTATTCGGAAAAGAATTCCGGGAAATACCTGCTCTTTTGTATATATTCTCAACCGATTCATCGATATTGACCATTTTAGACGAAGATTTCATGCGGCCCGGTTCGCCCGGTGCGCGATCAATGCCCCACGAGTCGTCGTAATTTTCAGAACGGGTGGACAACACTGTGGATACAACACAGGCGGTGGCATGTTCGAAAAGAACGGGTTCCTGCGCCACGAAGAAAGACTGTATCTCACGATCGTGGAGCCGCAATTCATCGCGGCATCGATGGGGCCGGATCGCCGCTGCCGAAGCGCTGCTCGATGTCGGCGCCGATCCGACCGTTCTCACCAAGAATGGGAAGAATGCGTTTCACGTTGCCAGGAAGGAAGCGAAGAGATTCAGAGAGCGGACATGAGGCGGGCCCGCCGCCGCCAACAGTGAGAGTGAGAAATCCGGACGTATGGTTCACGGGTCGTCCCGGCCTAATCGCTGAAGACCTCGCTTGCCCCGGACAGGAGGCTTTCGACCCGTTCGCCGGCTTTCATGACGCCCCGAACCCGCCTCAGACGCGCAACGCCCTCAAGGGGTTTCCGTCCATGGCGATAAGCAGCTTCGATTTGATCACGATCGGCAAGGGCGGGACGTTACCGCTTCCGGGCGTCGACGCCCGGCGTCAGACGCGGACCAGTTTGCGGAAACTGCGCATTTCTCTGGGCGGATCCAGCTGAGAGCCGAACGCGCTCCAGGACACTTCTCCAACGTAGATATCCCCATGCGAGTCCACGGTCAACCCGTGCGGCGCCGTGAACTGGCCGGGACCCTCGCCGGACCGGGGGTCGCCCAGCCGGGCGAGGCGTTCGCCACTCAGATCGTGAATACTCACGCACGATCCCACGTTGGGATAGGTTGCGTTGACCTCGAGTTGCGTGGGCAGTTGTCCAATGTAGACGAGGTCGCCGTCGATATGCAAACCGCAGGGACGGTGGAGATTGTTCCACTGCGTGAGAAAATTCCCCTCGGGGTCGAACACCTGCACGCGGTGGTTCTCGCGGTCGGCGATGTAGACCGAACCATGGCTGTCCGTACAGACGCTATGCACCAGATTGAACTGGCCGGGGTCCGTTCCGTAATCTCCCCAGGAGAACAGATGTTCCCCTGCCGGTGAGAACCTGTGCACCCTTGCGTTGCCGTAACCGTCCGAGATGTAAAGGTCTCCGGTTGCCGGATGGAAGGCCACTTTGGTGGGCTGGTTGAACGGGTGCCCGCTCTGCGCCGGGGCGCCCTCGCCGGGTGTGCCGATGACCGTCAACACCTCGCCTTCCAACGTGCACTTGCGGACACAGTGCCCCTGGTCGTCCACGCAATACAGCATTCCGTCGGGCCCCAGCGTCAGGCCGTGGGGACGCACGAACAGGCCCTCTCCCCATGACTCCAGGAATTGCCCGTCGCGGTCGAACACGATGACCGGATGTTCTCCCCGGTTGAACACGTAAACCCGGTCTTCCGAATCCACAGCCACATCGACTACCTCTTTAAACCGCCAGCCGCCGGGCAGACGCGCCCAATCGGTTCGTTCCTCATACTGGTATTTACCGCTGCCGAGAAGTGTCATTGGGCAACCCTTTCGCCGTGGTTGATGGATGGACCGCACCGCGGGCGTCCGCCAGGCGGAATCACGCGCGAAGCGTCGTTAAGCCACCTTTCAATCGGCGTGCAGTATACGCCTCCGTACTCCGGGCTGTCAACCGGAACCGGCGTGGCCGGCGCCCGGCCCGTGGACGATTCGGAAGGGTGCGCCATCCCGCTGCGGCGAACAATTTCCTTGTCTGCGAAAATGCGCGGCGCTATCTTCTGCCACACGAAGTTTCGACAGACACCGAATCGTGCAACCCGGCGCACTACCGGAAACCGAAATCATGGGCATCACACCCGTACAGGTCGCCTACCGTGGCTTTCAGTGCGGCCTCTCCAACGCGCGCATCCTGAACCGCATCCACCGGGCACTGAATGAGGGAAGGGTGAACCGCCCCCCGTTCACGCGTTGGCCGGGGGGAGATCCCATCTCCGTTCAATTCGGCGAGTCCCACCTGACGAACTGGAGACATCAGTACGAAGACGGCGTGAGCGTGGATCTACCCGCGGAATTGACAGAAGTACTGAACGACATCCTCGGCGTGCCGCGCACGTAAACGAAACCGGGGACGTTGGGGGGTAGTGGAACTTCCATCTCCAACCCGGAAAAAGGAGTCTGCAATGGACGACGAAGAGAGATATTTCTTCGACCTCAACGGCTATCTCGTGGTTGAAAACGCCCTCTCCTCCGAGGAAGTTGCCGCGTGCAACGAAGCCATAGACCGGAATGCCGACCGCATTCGGGAACGGCCGGGAGAACAGTCCCTGTCGGGGAAGTCCAGGACGCTCAGGGGCCAGCAGGGCCGCGGCGATCTGGGTGGCATGCTCACATGGCCCAGGCCATGGTGCCAGCCCTTCCGGGATCTCCTGACCCATCCAAGCATCGTACCGCATCTCAACGAACTGCTGCGCGAGGGTTTTCGCCTGGACCACGTCTACGGCATCATCATGCGCAGGGGCACGGAAGGACACGTGCTTCACGGAGGCGGCACCACGGATGACCTGACCCATTTCTATCAGTTCCACAATGGAAGAATGCGCTGCGGTCTTACAGTTGTCGCCTGGATGTTCACGGACTGCGGACCCGGGGACGGCGGTTTTGCGTGCATACCCGGAAGCCACAAGTCGAATTACCCCACGCCGCGCGGCGTGGCGCTGCTGGACAGAGACATCGGCGTGGTACGGCAGGTGGAAGCGAAGGCTGGCTCGGCCGTCATCTTCACCGAGGCCCTCACGCACGGCACCATGCCCTGGACGGCCGAACACCAGCGGCGTTCCGTCCTCTACAAATACGCTCCGGGGCCGCTGACGTATGCAAAGGTCTACGTACCTGAAGGCGTGAAGGGCGTGCTGGACGAGTTCACGCCTCAACAGCGCGCCGTACTCGAGCCACCGTACCGACCCGCGCGCCCGACCGTATCGACCGGTTAAGCCTTGTAATTCCGGCCTTCATGGCCCCGGTCGATGGATCCACATTCCTGCGAATCCGCATTGACCCAACGCAGAAGCCCCGGTTGGATTCAACCGGGGCTTTCGCACGCTCGTGACCGGCAACGACGCCGGAACCGAAACTACAGGTAATTCACGCCATACCAGAGCGCAGGAATCGGGAACACCTCCGCCAGGACCTCGCCGGCGCGACCGCCCGACTTCAGCAGGGCCTCCTCGGCGCCTTCCAGCGAGCCGAATATCAACTGAACCGCGGCCCCCTGGTCGGGCGCCACCACCCGGTCGCCTCCGTACGTGAAGATCATCTCGTTTCCGTCCTCCCTGAAGACCAGGCTCTGCGCCTCCGCTTCTCCAAGCACTTCGGCGAAATAGGGCCGCATCCGTTCCATGAACTGGACGAAGTTGATCAGCGTGACCGTTCCCGATGAATTGGCCGGCGCCCCGGTGAGTCCCCTGGCCTGAAGGCAGTCCTGGAACAGCCGGTCGCAGCCCATCACGTGGACGCCAAGCCCCTGGAGACCCAGCTTCCGGACCAGCTTGCCAAGCGCGCCGGTCAGACATCGACGGTCTCCCGCCGCCTCCTGTACAGGTATCCTGTGGTCCCCCGCGCGGGGTTCCTGCACGATCATGTAACCCCGCATCATCCCTGCTTCACACACTTTGTACACCAGCGCGGGCCGGTTCATCACGAACCCGTTGAAGGCGTGGGCATAGTCGGAAGGGGGACGCATCCACCGCACGGGCTCGTTTCTGTACACCGAAGCCATCGCGGGCACGTCGTCCGCGGAGGCCTCCAGCAGTTCCACGCCGGCATCGTCGAAATCGCCGGCACGTTCCCCGGATATGGAAAAATTCCAGTCGCGGCCCACGTACCGGCAACCGTACAGGTGGTACATCTTGCGATAGCCGGATACCAGCATGAAGTCCACCCCGTCCTCCCGGCAGACGCGCATCGTGTCATCGAACAGGGCGGTCGCGTACCCATTGCCGCGGTGTTCTTCGTACGTGGCCACTCCGCCCAGGGACGACGCGCGCACGGTGCATCCGAAGATGGACGCGTTCCGCCGGAGCGCGCCGATGTGAGACACGACCCGGCCGTCCACCACCACCACCCGCATTTCTCCTGCGTGCGCCGGGGTGTAGAAGTGCGGGTATTCATCCGCCAGACCGGGTCGGAAGACCGTGTGGACCAGATCGCACAGACTACCGAATTCATCGGGATGCAGGCTGCGCATGCCATCGCGCCAGGAAGGTTCGGGTTCTCTGGGCATTCTGGCCTCCCTTCACCGGGGGACGGGTGGCCCCCATCAAGTCAATGTGCCTGTCAATAATGGATTGAAAAACGAACTCACGGGATTCCGAAAAAAACAGACCGGAACTCCGCCCGTCTCCGGAGCGGTGGTTCACCCCCCGTCCTGCCCCATAAACCCCGGTACGCTGAAATATCGCTCCGCCGAATCGCAGATCACCGTGGCCACGCGCCGGCCTTCGCCCAGCTCTTCCGCCACCTGGAGCGCGGCCCAGACATTCGCGCCGGCCGAGATGCCGCTCAGGATGCCCTCCTCGGCCGCAAGGCGTCTGGCAGTTTCGAACGCGTCGGCCTCCCTGGCGCAGATCACGCGGTCGTAGATCTCCCTGTTCAACACCTCGGGGACGAATCCCGCGCCGATGCCCTGAATGTCGTGAAGCCCCGGCCCGCCGCCGGACAATACGTTGGAGTTCCGCGGTTCCACGGCCACCACCAGCAGACCCGGAAACTCCGTCTTGAGGACCTCGCCCACGCCCGTGATGGTGCCGCCCGTGCCTACGCCCGCAACGAACGCGTCCAGCTTCCCCTGCACCGCATCCAGGATCTCACGCGCGGTTGTTCGCCTGTGCACCTCGGGATTGGCGGGATTGGCGAACTGCTGCGGCATGATCGTGTCGCCGGGGGCTTCCAGCACGATACGCATCGCCTCGTCCACGGCGCCCTGCATGTCCTCCGCGCCCGGCGTCAGCACCACCTCGGCGCCGAAGCTCTGCAACAGGTCCAACCTCTCGCGGCTCATGGAATCCGGCATGGTCAGGACGAGACGATACCCCTTCGCAGCGGCCACCAGCGCCAGGCCGATACCCGTATTCCCGCTGGTGGGCTCCACGATGGTCATGCCCGGCTTCAGGCTGCCGTCCCGCTCGGCCGCATCGACCATGGCGCAGGCAATACGATCCTTCACCGAGGCGACGGGGTTGGAGGCCTCGATCTTAACGGCCACTTCCGCCATACCCGGTTCCGCCATCCGGTTCAGCCGGACCATCGGCGTATCGCCGATCAGTTCCAGGATGTCGTCCGCCACCGCGTTGGCCAACGGCATGATGGTTCTCTCCAATGCTTCAGCGGGATTCGTCCAGCGCCCGCAATCGGGCAGCCTTAACCCCGATACTAAAAAAGACAACTCGGCGGCGTAACGGTCATCAAAAAGGACATGCTTTCAGTTCACGTCCAGTGACCTGGTGTATCCTGGTAATCAGCAGTTAAATCGCCTTTATCCACTTGCATATATGCGGTTTTACTTCCCCGAAGAATTTCGCATCAAGGTTAATCGGTACCTATCCGTCGATTACACGTCGCGGTTTGCCACGCCTTCGATCGCCATTTTCCCCAGCCGCTGAATGTCTTCCGCGATCGTTTCGTCCTCGAGGTCAGCAGGACCGCACCACCGGTATCCCTCCGCCTCGGAGGCCGCCACCTTGAGGCTGCCCCCCGTCACCCGGGCGAAATAGATCAGGTCGATATGCTGGTGATCGTCTGAAATCTGTTCCAGTAGAATACACTCGGGACGGCTCAGCACATCCACCGTGCCCATGCGGTAGCGGGATGAAAGCAGGTCCACCTCCAGACCGCACTCTTCCAGGACCTCGCGGACGGCCGCGTCACACGGCAGTTCGTCTTTATCGATATGCCCGCCCGGCGGAAGCCACAGCCTGAGCCGCTTGTGAAACAGCAATAACGTTCTGCCGTCCTTAACGACGAACGTGGTTGCGGTGAAATCTCGCGTTGTCATCGCATTGAATATACCGCGTGAATTTCCAGGTGAAAAGGGGAAAGAACAACTGTGATTAAGGCACGTGCGGCTTTCATGGATGGACAGGATGAACAGGATGGAAACCAGCCGCGGCTACGCGTCGTTCAGGCGCAAACAGACGGACGGTGTGCTCCCCCCTTGAGGGGGAGTCGCCTGCCTGCGCCAAGCGGAGCGCGGCAGGCAGGCAGAAGCCGAGCCGATCCCTGAGCCTGTCGAAGGGCCGGCGATGGTGGTGGGGGAAATTCAACAAAGAATGGTGCATGTTTCAGTTTGGGTCGTGATCCTGCCTGTCCTGCCTGCCTGTGCGTACGCACGCAGACAGGTGCATCCAGGTAGGGTATTGTTTTGGTAGGCGGGTAGGGGGTATCGTCAATTCGTGTCTACCAGATGGTCTGTGAATAGAACGCCTGGATTATTGAATCGGAGGTGACGATGGGGCAGGCGTTCAGGCTGGCGGTTGCGACAATGATCCGATCGGCAGGGTCGCGATGGTCCCAGTCGAGTTCGAGGCTTTTGATCCAGGTCCGCGTGCATACGGGCAGGCTATCGATACGGTCGACCTGCTCCAGTTTATCCGTGAATTCCTGAATCGAAACCGGAATTAGTAGCTGTTCCTTTTTAACTTTAATACCGATTTCCCATATCGATATGGCGCTCAGGGCAATCCTGTCGGCGTTGGAGATCGCCTGTTCGGCAGCCTGAGACAGCCGATCCGGATCCAGTGTCCAGAATACAAGGGCCGACGTGTCCAACAGGACCATCACAGGTCAGGCCATTCATCGGTGGTTGGCAAATTGACGTCTTCGCGGTAGATCGCGCCCCCCTGAATGGCGCCGAATACCTCTTCTACGGTCTTTTTTCGTTCAATAGGCTGAATGCGCAAAACCGGCCGCCTTCGATCCGTGACAATCAGTTCTTCGCCGGTTTTCTCCAGCTCGCGAAAGACGCGTAGCATATTGGCTTTCAGCTTGCTCTTCGAAATGGATTGCATGCGTTCTCCCAGGCTGAATAAATGACTATAGTCATAACCATAGTCATTATACACAGAAATAAAATTCCTGTCAACGAATAATCTTACATCGTTTGACAGGGTTAACAAGATATATTGGCATTTTGCCACGAGACTCGAAACTATTGTCGTTTATATGATCGGCTGAATCTGGTTTTCCCGGATTCTATACTGACTATCCCGAGCATCCATGTTTCGCACGTCTTCACGCGGGCCGGTAGCCGAATGCTGACGCGCGGCCAACCGCTACCGCCATTTGTGACAACACCACTAATCGCGCAGCCGGAACTTGATTTCGTCGACAGAAGCCGTCTCGAGGAACGATTCCAGTTCTTTCTTCAGGTTTTCCTTCGATTCGGCTATCGTGTTCCCCTGGCTCGCGATATCCAACTCTGGGCAGAGCGCGACGTACCCGTCGCCGACCCGCTCAATAAATGCCGTCAACTGCCTGGCCATCACCAACTCCGATCGGTCGAAACCGATTCTCCAACATGGATATACAGGATGAACAGGATTAGCCCCAATACGAAAAAAAGCAACACGGCGACGCGACGAAAACCCCTGAAACGGGGCGTATCGGTCATCAAAAAGGACATGCTTTCAGTTCACGTCCAGTGACCTGGTGTATCCTGGTAATCAGCCGTTAAATCACCTT
>JAGWBX010000091.1 GCA_021295655.1 Candidatus Latescibacterota bacterium | reverse complement strand
CAAAGTCATACCCTTTGGTGCTGGATATTCACGGGGGCCCGAACGGGCGTTTTTCGGATTCGTACGATATCACGCATCAGATTCTGGCGGGCGCGGGGTATATCGTACTGGCCGTGAATCCAAGGGGGTCGTCGTCATACGGACCGGATTTTCTGAAGGCGGTGCTGGGAGATTGGGGCGGGGAAGATTTCCTGGATCTGATGGCGGGGGTTGACCTGCTGTGCGAGCGGCCCTACGTGGACTCGGACCGGCTGGGGGTACACGGATACAGTTACGGCGGCTTTATGAGCAGCTGGATCGTGGGTCACGACCATCGGTTCAAGGCGGCGGTGATCGGCGCTCCGTGCATCAATTTACACAGTATTTACGGAACGTCGGATATCGGGGTGTCGTTCGGCGAGAATCAGTGGGGAGGTTCGGTACTGGAGAACGTGGATGCCCTTGTGGAACGGTCGCCGCTGACGTATGCGTCGGAGGTACGCACGCCGGTGTTGTTGATGCACGGCGAGCACGACTTCCGCTGTCCGATAGAACAGGCAGAGCAGTTTTTCGTCGCGCTGAAGCGGCAGGGAAAGACCGTGGAGTTCGTGCGCTTTCCAAAGTCGTCACACGGTTTCAGGAGGAGCGGCCACCCGGCGCTGCACGTGGAATATCTCGATAGAATGTTGTCGTGGCTGGGGAGGTATTGTGGCTGAATGGGAGGCTGGGTGTGTCCCACGTTGAAGGGTATGATCTGTGAATGCTTCGATCTCTAAAGATCTCGTCTGGGAGATCGCCAGTGAATTTTCGGATGTGGCGAAGCAAGAGGATATAGATGAAGGCATCCGTGGGATTTTCGTTACACACATTGCCAACGCAGTAATGAGGCCACAAATAGAAGAAATCTGTCGTCAGCAAGGCTCTGAACCGCCTGTTATCTGTACGCCTTAAGAATTGATGGAGGGTTGAATCATGTGGAAAGATCCGATTGTGGAAGAAACGCGAAAGCTCCGTGAGAAATACGCAATTGAGTTTAATCACGATATAGACGCTATTTATGAAGATATCCAGAAGCGACAAGCGCGACTATCTCAGAATCCAGTGTCATTTCCGCCTCGCAAACCAACTCACACGTCCTCTTCCGTCTAATGGACGCTTACGACACTCGTCAGACAAAGTCTGTGAAACGGTTTCAGGAGGATACGGAGGATGGGTTGGAGCGTTCTTTCAAGGAGTTAGTTCCCAGAGGCTTATGACAAAGATGGATCATCAGAGAAATCGGAAATCACGGAGTGTACAGTTTGCCTCTCGCGCCGTGGATTATCACCGCCTCCAGCCGGTTCGCATCGAAATGTATGAGTTCTACCACGACCTGGCGCTGGAATTCGTGCCTTTCGGTACTTGGGAGGAATTTCGCATGCTGGATTTGGGATGCGGAACGGGCACCTTTGTCAAACGCATCCTCGATCGGTATCCCAAAGCAACCTGTGTCGCGGTCGACTTTTCAGACGAGATGATTGAGATCGCGTCCCGGAAGGTGAGTGGGCATTCGGACCGGGTGGAATTTCTGAAGAGGGGGATCGGGTAGGTGCGATCGTCGGCCAGACCGGGAGAGACAGCCCTGAAAAGGAACGGAAATCCGGTTTTTCTGCGCAAGTCGACTGGTTATGGGAGGCGGGTTTTCGATCCGTCGATCACCTCTGGCATTTCTGGATGGCGCACTTCGTCATCTGCCGGAAGTGAAAGCCCCGTTGGCGTTTTCTCAGTGCGCGTGCCAATTGGAAAGTAGCGCCATCAGCGCGATACCGGCAATGATCAATGCAAACTTGGCCACGCGGTCGGTGTCTTTTTCGGGCATGGGCACGTCGTCGTCACCGCCGAGGGCGCTCAGTACGTACTTTGCCAGGCGCATTTCGCGGGTCGACATCTCCGCGTCGATGATTTCAACGGTCGCCACGTAGATGAAGGTTCCGGCTGCAAGCGCGTTAAAGCTTCCCTCAATAAGAGCAGCGGTTTCCTCGTTTCCCGCGAGGACCACCCCGGCCAGCAAGCCTCCCAGAACACCCAACGGCGTCATCACAACGAAAATTGCCAACATGGACTTCTGTTGGCGCGCCCGGATTCCCGCATTATGGACGCTGACCATCAGCGCAAAAGCGGCCGATCCCTTGTGAGAAAGGATCCCGAGCAAAATGACGAACGATCCCACCAGGTGAGATTCGAGTCCGAGGGAAATACCGGCAATCACCGAGTGGACCGAGAGCAACGCGAGCAACACGAACGGGTAGAAGGATTGATGCAACCGAAGTTTGTCCGGCGTTTCGTGGGAGTGGTGGTCGCCGTAGATAACACGATCGATCAGAAGGAGGGCGCCGAGGCCCAGCGCCGCCAGAAGCGCGGCCAGCGGAAACTCCACGACCCCTTCCAGCTTTTCCATGCCTTCGGGCAGCAGGTGGATGAACCCGACCCCCAGAAAGAGGCCGCCTGCAAAGGCATTGCCCAGCGAAAAGAAGCGGCGGCTGAATTCGTGCCGGGCGGCCAGCATGGGAATGACGCCGCCGATCACGCCTATGGCCAGGATTGCGACGGCGGCCAGCAGTTTAAACGTTAACAGCGACATTGGCTCAAATACCTCGTAAGAATCCTTCAGGTGGCGCCGTGCCTGTCTCAAATTGCGTTGAGAGAACACGCCGGGAAACGTTCAAGCCAGATGTGCATCTGTTTCGATTTCCACGCAATATAGGATTTTTGCCTCACCAAGACCAATTTTTTTCACATTCAGCCCGATAGCAGAGGAGTTTCGATGTCCATCTTAAGATACCCGGGAAAGGCGGTAGGCCGGAGCGAATCCGTTGAACACAATGGCATCGTGTATACAGCCGTCATCGCGCCGGAACTGACGTCGGATTTCAGGGACCAGACGCGGCAGGCACTACAGCAACTCGACGAGAATCTCGCGGAGGCGGACACCGACAGGACGCGGCTCCTTTCAGCCACCGTCTACATCACGGATATGTCCAGGAAACCCATCCTCAACGAGGTATGGGACGCCTGGATCGGTCCGGATCACTGGCCGCAGCGCGCCTGCGTGGCGGTCGGGCTGGAGGGTGACACGCTCGTAGAGATCGTCGCGATCGCTGCGAAACAGGTGGCGCATAGGGAATGAGGAAAATGAGTGAGAGCAATGTCGTTGAAAAAACAAAAACCCCCGCGACTATCGAATCCATGATGAAGGATCTCCGTGCGCTTGGCCTCAAACCCGGGATGGTTGTTCTGGTTCATTCGTCCTTGAGCGCGATGGGGTGGGTGTGCGGGGGAGCCGTCGCGGTTATCGCAGCGCTTCAGGGTGTTTTGGGTTCCGCGGGTACGCTGGCGATGCCCGCCCACTCGCCCGGCCTGTCCGAGCCCGGCAAGTGGGAAAACCCTCCTGTCCCCGAGTCCTGGTGGCCGATCATCCGGGAGCATATGCCGGCCTACGATCCGGATCTTACACCGACTCATGCCATGGGCATTGTCGCGGAGACGTTCCGTAGCCAGAAAGGGGTTCTGCGCAGTTCGCACCCGCAGGTCTCGTTTTGTGCTTGTGGGCCTCGGGCATTGCATATCGTGGATGATCATTCGCTGGCTTTCGGCCTGGGCGAGCATTCGCCGCTGTCGAGAATTTACGATCTGAACGGTTTTGTCCTTCTGCTCGGTGCGAGCCATGGATCCAATACTTCGATGCATCTTGCGGAATACCGGGCGAGTTTTCCAACCAGGAAGGTTGTGCGGGAAGGCGCACCCATAGCCGTGTCGGGCTCGAGGCGATGGACGACCTTCGAGGAAGTAGAACCGGACAGTTCGGATTTCGGTCGCGTGGGTGAGGACTTTCTGAAGTCGGATACAGGGAGCGTGGTGCGAAGGGGCAAGGTAGGTCTCGCGAACTGCCAACTCATGCCTCAGCGCGACGTTGTGGATTTCACGGTCGGCTGGCTGGAGGAGAACAGACAGAAATGAACGAGCTTAATCGAGACGTGGGTTTCGAGATTCTGGAGGGGTTCCGAGAACTCAGGCGGAGCGAACATGGCCGTGTGATCAACGTGCCGGATCTCATACGGAATCGGATGGAAGAGGAACGGATCGCTCGTCGAATCGCCGGACGCCCGATGGACCGCCGCCCGATGAGATGCGCTGGAGGCAATGACGGGGCACCAATTGCCGGCGCGCCCCCCATTTAAATCCGGGCAACCCTCGCAGGGTGATGCGCGGAGGGTTGCCCGCGTGTATCTGGCGTGTCGATGGATGAAATGGTTAGGCGAAAACTGGCCGGCCTGACGGGTGTAGATCGAACGAATGGTTATTCGATCACTACGAGCACGGCCTCTCCCTTCAAGAGCTCATTGACCAGCGTGATGTGTGTGCCGTCCGCGCTCAACCTGACCGTATAATCCTTGTCTTTTTTCAGCTTGCCGGAACGGCCGATCAGCTCCTTCAGTTTCTGCCCTCGATCCAGTGTGGGGCCTCCGCCGATGGAGAAGAGCGTGACTTTCAGGTTGTCGTGACCGGGTTTCTGGACAAGCTTGTATCCTTTGCGGAAGAAGCGCCGGCCCGTTTCCAGGAATCCGTCTGCCTTGAGACGATCTTCGGTGCCAACCACCACACGCACCGCGTTCTTGGCCTGGTCGAGTTTCTCCTGTGTTTCTTCGATATCCTTGTTTGCCGCATCCAGGTCCTGCGTCAGCTTCATGGTGACGTCTCTCTGAACGCGCAGGGCTGCGCTGAGGCTGTCCGATTCGTTGAGCAGCCGGTCGATTTTGGCCGTGTCGGCTTTCTTCTCCTCCTCTAGCTGGGCGATTGCCTGCTGCAACTCTTCGTTCTTGCGCTTGCGCTGCGCAGCAATGGCGCGGTATTTCTTGACTTCCTTCTGGAGTTGCTGATTCTTCTCCTGCAAGAGCATTTCGAACTTGGTGAGGCTGTCCAGTTGCGTCTTCAGGGTGACGAGTTCGGCCTGTGCGCTTCCCACCTCGGTTGAGAGCGAGTCGATGCTGGCTTCCTTCTGCGCGATTACCCGTTTCTGTCTCTCCACTTCGCTTTCCCCGCATGCGGCCAGGCCGATGCAGAGGAGCAGGGCGAGGGAAAGACCCGAGAAAATCCTGGTCATCCGATAATCTCCCATATTAGGGTGAACGGTAGGGTCCCCGGTGCGTCCCGCCGGGAACCGTTATTTTTCTGGCTGGCTGATTGAAGCCTGTGTTTATTACAGGGTTGATGCTGCCGTGAATGGCGCAGCCAGGAATCGCGCATACCGCGGTTGATTCGCAGGGCGGAATGCTGGTGTACACAGCGCGAGCCCCGCATCCGCGTGTCATGAAAACAGGAAGTCCAACCGGCGCTGCACGCTCCCAACGTTGTCTGCGCCAGCGGGGTTCATACGCGGTGCTGCGTCCCCGTTCACCCTTATACATAATGAATTCCGCCGCTTTCTGCAAGGTATACACCAAAAAAAGCGATGAATTGATGTACGCGCGGGTTACGGACGCCTGATCGAACAACACCATTGAACATAGTCGCATACGTATGTAAATCCGCAACTGACCTGAAGAGAAAGATATCCGCATTACTTTTTTCGAGAATACTGAAAAAGGTATATCCACATATCGTCGACCTTGACGATATTTCTCATTCCACCGCGGGCTTGTGCCGCATATTGCTCTTGCAGGCACAACAGGTACCCACAATATGATCTTGTCCGGAAAAATGATCCACGAACGAATCGGAAAGGACATCGCCATTGAGCCGTTTGATCCGGCCAGGCTCAATCCGAACAGCTACAATCTCTCCCTGGCCGATGAACTCGTGATGTACGAGGACGACGTTCTCGATATGAAGAAGAATAGTCCCACGCGGTCCATTCGAATTCCCGGCGACGGGTTCGAGTTGCAACCCCGGACCCTCTATCTCGGCCGAACGGCGGAATTCACCAGAACTGACAACCACGTCCCCATGCTCGAGGGGCGCTCGTCGGTGGGCAGGCTGGGGCTGTTTGTACACGTCACCGCTGGTTTCGGCGACGTGGGATTCGACGGATACTGGACGCTGGAGATGTTCTGCATTCATCCCGTCCGGATCTATCCGAACGTGGAAATCTGTCAGATCTATTATCATACGCTGGATGGCGATTTCGATACCTACAAGAGCGCGAAATACCAGAACAACAGGGGCATTCAGCCCAGCCGCATGTATCTCGACTTTATTTGACGAATTCCTCGGGATGAAGCATCGGGATATGGGCCCGTAGACCGGGCGGATAGCTACCACTCCTATCAATAAAGACCTGATATGGCTTCGTGTTGTTCAGCGGCACTCAAATGGTTGCAAGATAACGCGCGAGACCGATTGACTGTCCAGTCCCTCCCCCCTTGAGGGGGAGTCGCCTGCCTGCGCCAAGCGGAGCGCGGCAGGCAGTCGAAGGGCAGGCGATGGGTGATGCGGTGGGGGATTTCAACGCCCAAACGCGTGCAGGCGACCTGAAAAAACATGGTCGCGTTTTGCGTAGAGGGTTTACGGTTTGACTCCAATGCCAATGGGTCGTCGATTGAATCCTGACGACGAAATACGTGCATTGCTGGTCGGCAAGACGCCGTTTTGCGAATTGGAAACCCGGTGGGCCGACGGCAAGCTTCCTCTGCGTCTGCACTATTACGTTTCCGACGAACAGCCGCCGGAAAAGCTCGTAACCTCCGTTCGATGTCTCGTACTCAAGGACGGCTCCGTCCTCGTACTCCGCAATCGCGAGGGGTATCACGTCTTGCCCGGAGGGCGCTGCGAAGAAGGAGAAAGTCTCGAACAGTCGCTTCATCGCGAAGTTGCGGAGGAGACAGGCTGGACGATTGAAGCGGTCTCGAGGCTGGGATTCATCCACCTGGAGCATCTTGGGCCGAAACCGACGGGGTACCGGTTTCCCCATCCTCACTTTTTTCAAATCGTCTATACTGCCCGTGCTTCCGAATATATGCCGGCATCAGTGATCGATGTCGACTACGAGGAGTCGGCGGCATTTGTCCCGATGGGTGAACTTGACAGTCTCGGCATATCCGATGCCGAATTGGGATATTTACGCTTTTTCATGGAAGGTACCTGATCGGCATCATCACCGATGAAGAGGACCGCGTCCTGCTGTGCCACCGGCGCGATTTCGATCTGTGGAACCTGCCCGGCGGCGGCGTGGAAGAAGGCGAGAGTCCGTGGGATGCGCTCGTGCGGGAGATAGAGGAAGAAACGGGTCTGGAAGCGGCGCCCGTCCATCTCAGCGGCGTCTACAGCAAGCCGGACAGGAACGAAATTGTATTTTCGTTCTTCTGCCGGGTCACCGGAGGCGCGGTCCGGCTAACGGACGAGGCGGACCGGATCGAATACTTTTCATTGGAACGTATCCCCAGGAACACCGTACCGAAACAGTTGGAACGCATCGAGGACTTCTTTTCGGACAGAATGGGAACGCACTACAGGGTCCAGACCGGTCCGGGCGCAAGAGAATTGATCAGACAAGGAATGTTGTGATCAGAACACCCGTCGCACGACGTCTCGTCAATACGGCGCGTCTCACCTCAATTCGTTAAGAATCCGTTGCCGATTTGCCGAAAAATGCTGAGGAGAACCCCTACCACCGCCGAAGGCGGTCGCCCACAAGTGACGCCCGTACAAGGCGACGGAGAGCGATTCAGTGATGAGGGCGCTTGATCAGGTAGAGCAAACTGGTAGTTTGCTGCACGATCGGCAGGCCGCTGGCTGTGACGTACAAAGCGTACCTTAGCCTAAAATAACAAGCGATCGACAGCCTTGGCTATCTGCAGGAGGTGGGGAATCAGCCAAGTTCAAATGCGTTGCCTTTCCGTTCACATCAGGTGATTTCTGGAATTGCCGGATTGCGACGTCAAATCGACCGGGTTCTTCCCGGGAATTCCACAACAACGTCGCAGAAATGATGACAGATAAAAGCTAACCGGTCCTAAGACATGTCAGACTTGCTGATCATAGGCGCTGCGATTGTCCTGAAAGAGAAGAATGGCTTTCTCTTCGAACTTCAGAAACGGGCGAAATGGAAGCATGCGCCGGATGGCGTTCTGGAAGCAGGCATGAGTTGCATCGGCGGCACGGTGGAGGAAGGCGAGTCCCTGGAGGACGCCCTGCAGAGGGAAGCGATGGAAGAAATCGGCTGCAGCGTCGCGGTCGATCGTTCGACGCATCCCTTTTCGATAGACCCGGAAGGAAACGCGTCACCGCTTCCGCCGGGAAGCGTTCCGGCAGGCGTGCAGTTCCTATGGGAAGGAAACGATCCGGGATTTGTCCCCGGCGCAAAGGTGGCGGTGTACGCCGGCCATGCGATCGGGCGTGCGGCGCCGGGTGATCTATCGGCCATCGCAACGTTGAAACCTGAACTGTTCTACGAACTCGCCAGGGAATCTTTCACCGTCGAACGCCTCGAGGCGCAGGGCGGAATCCTCAAGGAACGCGTGCGAGTTCCGCGATCCGCCCGCGTGAAGCCGGTGGGAACGGCCGCGAGGCTTCTGGAATTGCAGAGACGGAATCCCGAGTTTTTTCAGCGCATTCTGGGGGTATCCTGATCCGAGTCAGTTCGTAATCCATCAAAGAAAGGAATTTGTCGTATGCAGTCCCATCTGGCCCTTCTACACACAACACCGGTGCTGATCGATGCCTTTGATCGGCTAATCGAGGAAGCCGATCTGGAATTTCGCGTCAAGCACATTGTGGAAGAGGAATTTCTCACCGAAGCCCGCGAGAAGGGAATCAGTCAAGACCTGGATGGACGAATCCGGGGCCGCATCGGCGCCGCGATCGAAGAAGGCGCAGCCGTCGTTCTCTGCACATGTTCCACAATAGGAGCAAGTGCGGAAAGCGCAAATGACGCAGCAGACGGTGTGGTCATTCGAGTCGATCGTCCAATGGCCGAGAAAGCGGTCGAAACAGGATCGCGAATAATCGTTGCAGCCGCCCTCGAGAGTACCCTCGCTCCAACTCGAAACCTGATTCTTGAAGTCGCAAGTACGCGCAAAAAGCGCATTGATCTGATCGAGGTTCTCTGTGACAATGCCTGGAGCCGGCTCGAGGACGGAGACAACGAAGGATATCTCAGTGAAATCGCCCGTACATTAAGGGAGCGCGCGTCCGAAGGAGACGTCATCGTACTGGCGCAGGCTTCTATGGCCGGAGCCGCGGATCTGTGCCCTGAAATCTCAATTCCAATCCTCAGCAGCCCGGAAATAGGCTTTCAGTATGCGGTCGACATTTGGAAAGAAAAAGGTGGATGCTAACGCGACACCATCATCCACCATAGTGACTTTTCCAGACATCGAAGAATCGTGTGTGAAGGTGGGGCCTGCCTGCAGCGCAGTTCGCTGCGCAGGCAGGCGGACATTCCTGTCTGCCGTTCTTGCCTTGCGTACCAATATGGAATGAGATAATTGGCACATGATTATCAGAAGCGGAGAATAGTTGCCAGCTTTTCGTCTGTTACACTGAAGAACGAAAACCATACGGCGCTCCCTGAACCTGAGGTCCTTACCCTTGGCGTGAGCCGCCGCGGCTGCGGTTTTCAGAGATGCACTGGCATAGTGGATGATCTGGTAATATCAGAACCCAGACGATCAGTCGTCTTTAACGGGTACCAACAGCAGTAAGCACCAAAGGAGACAGGTATGTCACGACCATTCACCGTTGATGACTTGTTGAACGTCAACCAGTTTACCCATCGTTGCCCGTGGGACCTCTCGCCTGATGGCGGGTTGCTCGCCGTGACACTCAGTCAAGGGAAGCGTCGCGTCACACACGAAACCAATAATAGTCAGGCAAACGGCGCATATATTGTCCTGGTAGACGTTGAAACCGGTGAGTCCATGGAGCCGTTTTCCGATCTGCAAATGAGCTGGGCAGGGCGATGGTCGCCAGACGGACAAACGCTTGCTGCATACGTCGTAACGCAGGATGCGCTCGCTTGTGTAGGATTATGGAACAGACACACACGCGAAGTGTTAATTGTATCCAACGCTATGATTCCCTGGGGTTTTAATGTTCCTCAATGGACTCCCGACGGTCGCCGTATCATTGTCCCGCTGATCCCGAAGGCCCGTGGCCCTACTATATCACCTGACATCATTGTGCAGTCTTATACTCCGGGAGGGCCAGCCTCAGATCAGCATAGCCCAATACTTGAGCATTCCGATATTGAAAAGTGTGTCGGTGTTTTGGAGGTGGAATCAGGCATTGTCACGGAATTAGCGTCCGTTCTGGGGCCAGCCACCCTGCGTATGGCTCCTGATGGACGAGCTTTAGCATCACTCAATGTAATTGCATCTCCGGTAGATCGGCCTCACCAGATTGCCGATTTTAGTATCGTCCCACTCGACAGTCGCGATTCCTATACGGTCGCTGAAAACGTTCCGGTCAATGCTCAATTCTGTCGTTTCTCGTGGTCGCCGGATTGTCAGACGATTTCCTATATCTCCGGTGGAAAGTGGGGAGACCCTCAACATCTCCATTGCGTACCGGCGGACGGATCAACTGAGCCGACAATGGTGACAGAAATTGCTTCGTCCCTGGGTAACTTTCAAATCCCCTGGTGGACCGATGACGGTACGCGCCTTATGTGGCTTCAGGATGGTTTCTTGTTTCACCTGTCTATTGCGGAGGGTAGGAGTCGCAAGCTATCGAGGGATTCGACGGGCAATCATCTGAGGATAAATGCGATTGCACAACGGCATGGAGAATCAGTCCTTCATACGGATGATCGGGG
>JAGWBX010000038.1 GCA_021295655.1 Candidatus Latescibacterota bacterium | reverse complement strand
CTCGCAGAACCTATCCCGCCTGCCTGGCGGCAGGCACCCTTTCCTGAAGGAAAGGGAAAAGCGGGTCACGAAACAGGCTCCCGGTTCCCCCTTCCTTCAGGAAGGGGGTAAGGGGTTAGGTTTCGCCCCATCAGTGAATTCCACACGTGGCGACCGGGGGTATGGGGGGTTTTTCCACGCTAATCCGTCCACCATCGAAGTGCCGTTCGGACCTATAAGTGCCCAGGCCACAAGAGCCGATTTACACCTCAGAAGTGGTTCGTGGAAAAACCGGCCCCCCGCCGAGGGGCGCGGTTCTTTTTGGTCCTTTTTCTTTGGCGAGAAAGAAGAAGGACGAAGAGAAAAGTGATTGGATTCTTATATATATCTTGTCATTTCGACTATATTTATCTATAATACGTAGTTAATTACATAATATATGACAAGAAATACATACACTCCGTTTCGAAGTCCTGGCCTCGTAGTCGTTCCTTTTTCCCAACGCGTTTTTCCCCGGTTGTCGTAAATTCGAAAGGCCTGCGGGGCCAACCGAAGCAGTTGTCGCAGGAGGTGTGTGTGATACAAATCAAGCTCGAGGATATGATGTGGAAGCGGAGAATTCGCAGCATCTCGCGCCTTGCGCGTCTCGCGGGGCTGTCGCGGCAGACGGTGGATGCGCTGTATAACCGGCCGGACAGGGTGAAAGGGTTCCGGCTGGAGACGCTGGAGGGACTCTGCCGTGCGCTGGACTGCCGGATCGAAGACCTGATCGAGTACGTGCCAGAGACCGATCCGGAATTGCCGAGCCGGATTGAGGACGCGGGCGAGAGGGATGCCGATTCGGATCGCATCGGCGCTGTCGGGGTTGGCACGACACGCCCTGATACGCAATTTGTGCCTCCATCTCAATGAAACCATGGGGCAAGGGTCTTCGGATCAAGGCAGGCGAAGCAGGCCGAAAGTGATGGTGAGCGGAAGGAGGTGAGGTTGTGCTTCAGGTGCGTGACTTACGCGTTTCCTACGGCGCTGTATCCGTGCTGGACGGGATTTCTTTCAGCCTGCACGGAGGCGAGGCGGTCGCGGTCGCGGGCGCCAACGGATGCGGCAAGACCACGCTGTTGAAATGCCTTACCGCCGAGATCACGGATTACAGGGGCGAGGTTTCCCTGGACAGGTCTGTGATGTCCGCATATGTGCCCCAGGAAAGCCCGGCGGGCTTCGACGGATCGGCGATGGAACGCGCGCTGTCGTTTAACGTTGAGTTGGCCCGGCTTTACAGAGGCATCCAGGACGGGCGCCACGAATTCTATCAGGATTACTACGAGTCTGGCGGGTTCGCGCGGGAAGACAGAATTCGAGCGATTGCCGTAAATTTCGGAGTGGACCTGGAACATCGGTACGAGAACATGTCCCGCGGGCAGCAGCGGAAGGTGGACCTCGCCGGGGTGCTGGCGCAGGACGCGGACCTGATGTTATTCGACGAACCGCTGAACTATCTGGATATCAGGGGCATTACCGCGTTCGAGGAAGCCATCGGCCTCGCAAAACGGCGTGGAAGCGCCATATTGATGGTGAGTCACGACCGGGAACTGATCGACAACGTCGCGGATCGGACGATTTACCTGGAGCGGGGAAGCATGTTCTCGGTCCACGGTGGCTATTCCTCCGCGCTGGACCACAAGGAGCGGGACTTCCACGGCCGGATGGAAAACGCCAGGGCGCTGAAAAAAAAGATCACCATCCTGCAGGAGGCCATGCGCCGGCGCATGGCGTGGGGAGCGAGCCGGGAGAACGAGACGAGGGATTCGTCAAGCCGTCGTCTGGCCGCAAAGGTGACGAAGGGCGCGAAGGTGATGGAACGGCGCGTGGAACGGCACAGAACCGCATTGGACGAGGAAAAACCCTGGATCGAAAAGAAAATCCGGTTGAATTTTCCGCCTTACGAGGTGGACCGGCGGCTCGTGGCGAGGATGGAGTCCGCTGGCAAACGGTTCGGCGGCAACCCGGTCTTCGAGGCGCTGGACCTTGTGTTGGAAACCAGGGACCGGATCGCGCTGATGGGCCCGAACGGGGCCGGAAAGACAACGCTCCTGAACGTGATGACGGGGAAACTGTCACCCGACTCGGGCGCGGTCTACTTCAATTCGAATGCGAAGGTGGGGTATCTGACGCAGGGCCTGGACGGGTTTTACAACCGGGAGATTTTCCTCGATAATTTCATCGATGACGATTACGGAGTAAGCGAAGTTCGCCAGTTCCTCGGCGCGGCCAAACTTCGCGCCGATAAGGTGGTCCGGCCGGTCCGTACGCTGAGTTACGGTGAGCGGATGCGCGGCGCCATCGTGAAAATGATCCTGAAACGCATGGAGTTTCTGGTGCTGGACGAGCCCACGACGCACCTGGATATCGAGTCCGTGGAGGTGCTGGAACGGCTGCTTGAGACGTTTCCCGGCGGTTTTGCCGTCGTCAGTCATGACCGGCGATTGATCACCCGCGTGGCGGATGATATCTATATGCTGGAAAACGGAAAGCTGGAGCGACTGTAGGGTCGGAAGCGCGGCGGGTCCCACAAACACATCCTGAATGCGACCGGAGTCGACTTGAAAGTCATCTATTCACCGAACCACAAGCGCCACGCGCCGCGCCATCAGTTCATCGGAGGCGGGCTGAGGCCGAATCCGGAAGTCCCCGCGCGGGCGGAGGCGATTCTGCGCGCCATTCAAGGCACGTACGAGGTGATGCCGCCGCGGGCGTTCTCAATGGACGTCATCCGGGCCGTGCACGCCGCGGGATATCTGCGCTTCCTGGAGCACGCCCATGCGGCGTGGATGGATCGGGGTGGACGCGGCAAAACCGGACTGATCCCCGACACGTTCGCGGCGCGCGTGTCATCCCGCAAGCCGCGCGACGTGGTACATCAGGCGGGTTACTACGGCTTCGAGACGCAGACGCCGATACTTGAACATACCTTCGCGGCGGCGCGGGACGCCACGTTCTGCGCGCTGACGGGCGCCTCGATGCTGCTTGAGGGTGAGCCGTCGGTCTACGCGCTCAGCCGTCCCCCGGGCCATCACGCCACGCGCGATCTCTACGGCGGTTATTGCTACCTGAACCACGCCGCGGTTGCCGCGAGTTATCTCAGCGAGGGTGGACGGGTGGCCGTGCTGGACGTGGACTATCATCACGGGAACGGAACGCAGTCGATCTTCTACGGGTCGGACGCGGTTCTGTTCGTTTCCATCCACGCGGACCCGGACTTCGAGTTTCCCTGGTTCAGCGGTTTTGAGGATGAGACCGGCGCCGGCGCCGGTCGCGGGTTGAACGTGAATCTGCCGCTTTCCGTCGGCACGGACGACAGGTTGTACCTGGAGACGCTGGACCATGCGCTGAACGAAGTGGACCGGTTCGCCCCGGCCTTTCTGGTGGTTTCACTGGGCGTGGATATCTGCCGTAAAGACCCGCTGGGCAAGTTCGCCCTGCCGGTTTCCGCGTTCGAGACAATCGGACGGCGACTGGCCCTGATGGACGTTCCGACACTGCTGGTGCAGGAGGGTGGATACCACCTGGACAGCATTGGCGCGTGTGTGAAGAATGTGCTTGATGGATTTGGGCGTTAGGCGTTTATTGTCCGTCCGGACGTCCCGAACGAAAGCACGTAATTCAGGCGCCATAGCGACGCCAGTGTCCGCGATTTCCAGCGAAAGGCGGCAGTGATGATTCTCGCTGAAATGACGTCCCCTGAGATCGACGCCCTGCCGCGGGATATCGTGGTCCTGATACCCGTGGCCTCGTGTGAACAGCACAGCCTTCATCTGCCCGTGTTTACGGACAGTCTGATCGGCGGCGAAGTCGCCAGGCGGGTACACGAACGCTG
Source organism: Candidatus Latescibacterota bacterium (assembly GCA_021295655.1). Taxonomy (GTDB): domain Bacteria; phylum Latescibacterota; class UBA2968; order UBA2968; genus JAAXHE01. The sequence continues at coordinate 23,980 of JAGWBX010000038.1, read as the reverse complement.
CCCGGACGACGTGCTCGTGATGCCGGTGCAGTGGTTGGGGTACTCGCAGCATCACATTCGATATCCCGGTACGGTCAGCGCCGTGTCCGAGACGCACCTGCTCCTGATGATGGACATTGTGGCGTCGATGGTTGGGCACGGGTTTCGGAAGATTCTGATTCAGAACAGCCACGGCGGAAACGGCGCGAATGTCTCCGTGTTGCTGCAGCGGCTGATGGACCGGTACCCCGATCGCGAAGTGGAATTCTACTCGCGCTGGGCGTGGGCCTCCGGCGATGCGCTGAACAGGATACGCCAACTGGGTTCGGGAGGGTCCGGGCACGCGGGCGAAACCGAGACGTCGATGATCCTGGCGATCCGTCCTGAACTCGTGCGAACCGACAGGCTTGACGCCGACGGCGAGCGGGACGGCATGCGGGTGCCCGGCGTGGCGTCCTATTATCGATTCGATCAGCGCACGCGGCACGGCGGCGTGGGCGACCCTACCGTTGCAAACGCGGAGGACGGGGAACGAATGCTCGACGCTTCCGCCGACGAGGTTGCCGAACACGTGCGGCAGATTCGGGCGCTCAGGCCATTCGGTTCGGACGGGAAGGATACTGCCGCCGACCATTAGCAGTCCGTTGAAAAAGTCGCTCTGCAGGCGAGGCCGAGACATTGTGGCCGAAGACAAGGCGCGCGACCGCGTCGAATCGAGGATTCGGCGAGGGAGCGCAACGCAGTATTTCGGCCACAAGGGCCGGACGCAGCCCGGATGGACTTTTTCAACGGGCTGTTAGGTCGTGAACGGTCGCACACGCCGATTGCCGATACATACGATTATCCGATATCACGCGTCAGAGGAACACCGGAGGAGACAGCATGCGCAGAAACAGACTGAGTGAGTTGCTGAAGGCCGACAAGCCCAGCATGGGGACCCACGTACACAGCCCCTGGCCGACCGTTATGGAACTGGTGGGGCTTACAGGAATGTACGACTACGTGGAGTACGTGTCGGAATACGCGCCGTACGACCTGCATACGTTCGAGAACCTGGCCAGGGCGATTGAGCTTTACGATATGTCATCCATGATCAAAGTGGAGCAGGAACCCAGATCGCACCTGGCTTCCCGGGCGATCGGCGCGGGGATTCAGAACGTGCTGTTCGCCGACGTGCGGAACGTCTCCGACGCCCGCGAGTGCGTGAACGCGGTGCGCGCCGAAACGCCAAAGACGGGCGGGCAACACGGGGCGAGCATGCGCCGCACCATGGGTTTCGGGATGGCCGGAGGACTGCCGGAGTTTGTAAATGCGATGGAAGACGTCGTCATTGCCATAATGATCGAAAAGGCGCCGGCGGTGGAGAATCTGGAGGCGATCCTGGCCGTGGGCGGCGTGGATATGGTACAGTTCGGTCCGGGAGACTTTTCGATGAGTATCGGCCATCCGGGCGAATACGGAAACGAGAGGGTCAATGAGGCGGAGAAGTTCGTTATCGAGACGTCGTTGAGAATGGGCGTTGCGCCGCGGGCGGAAATCAGCACGCCGGACCAGGCGAAGCGCTATCTGGATATGGGCGTAAAACACTTCTGCATTGGTACGGACGTCAGCATTCTGATGGACTGGTTCCGCACCCGGGGCGAGGAAATGCGGCGGGTGTTGGAAGGCGCGTGAAGTTGCATACGGGTTGCGGGCGACTCGACGGCCGAATTCAGGCAACCTATTTCACGGACAGAACACAAGGGAGGCGAATTTCTGATGGCAACGGAATCAACCGATAACGGTCGGTCGGACCCTCACGGTCTATGGGACACGGGCAGACCCCGCATGCACGTGGGTACGCAGCGGTTCGATACGACGGACGAGCATCTTGCGTTTCTCGTGCGCCTCGGCGTGAACAGTATGGCCGCAAACGACGTCACGTTCCACCGGGACCGGGGCTGGGATGCCGAGGAACTTGCGGCGAAACGTGAAAAGTGCGCAAGTTTCGGCGTGGATCTGGAAATGGTGGCGCTGCCACTCCATCAGTTCAACGAAGACGGTGGATCGGTGCCCAACTACATGCTGGGGAACTGGAAAAAGGGAGAGAAGGAGATCGAACGCGTGTGCAGGATGGTGCGGGCCACGTCGGAAGCCGGGATTCCCGCCATCAAGTATTTTCTGTGCGAAATGGAGAACCAGCGAACGGAAAGTGTGCCGACGGGCCGCGGAGGCGTCCGGTATTCCACCTGGGATCTCTCGAAGGCTGATGCCGATACGCCGCGATACGACAAACCGGTTACCGCCGAAGAGAACTGGAAGCGGGTGACGTTCTTCCTGGAGCGGGTGATCCCCGTTGCTGAGGAATGCGAGGTCCGTATGGCCTGCCATCCCTGCGACCCCTGGCTGCCGGCGGGGTACAAGGGTGTGGACCGCGTCCTTGGCGGGGCGGAGGGGTTCAAGCGGTTTATCGAAATCTGTCCCAGCCCTTATCACGGCCTGAATCTCTGCCTGGGCTGCATGGCTGAGAGCGTAGAGGACCCCGCCACGGAGGTGCCGGACATCATCCGGTATTTCGGAGAACGGAAGAAGATCCACCTGATCCACTACAGGAACATCTTCGGCGGCCGCAACAAGTTCCAGGAGGTCTGGCCCGACGAAGGCGACATGAATATGTACACGCTGATGCAGGCACTGAAAGACGTTGGATATCCGCACATGGTCGTGCCGGACCACGCCCCGGGCCACAGCGCGCCGGGGAGCTTCGAACAGGCGTTCGCCTTCCAGTTCGGCTACATCAAGGCGATGATGCAGGCGGTGCTTTCCGCCGCGTGAGCGCTCGCGTATTTCAGCGTATCCGACTGCGGGAACCCGAACGCCCCGCCAGACGGGCGCCTGGAAGACAATCGTCGTTCGCGGAAAACCGGCGCTTCCGGAGTCGTGACGATGTTTGATACGAGCTTGTTTGATCGGGCACTCAGGAAACGAATAGAGGAGCGAAGCCGCGAGAGAGCGGAATGCCTGCGTTCGGTTATTGCAGCTCTAAAACGGATCCGGAACGAATACGACGTTCGCGAAGCTTATGTCACGGGATCGCTTGTTGTTGAGAATCGATGGAATGAGGCTTCCGACGTCGACGTGGCTGTCGGTGGTTGTTCCGGATCAATCCTCGACGTAATGAAAGTGCTGGAAGATGCCAGCGGACGGGTTGTCGACGTCATCGATCTGGACACACATCCATATCCGGGAACGGTCAGGGACAGGGGATTGACGGTTTATGGATGAAGCCAGGATTGCCATTCTGAAGGCGGAAATCGAATCGCGCCAGCGTGATATCGATTCCATCTACGATCGGATCGAAGACAGGCGGGGCGCCTTCCGCGAAACGTCCGAAGGCATTGACAGTATGGCCTATCAGATCCACAACCTTTATTCCGCATTCGAGCAACTCTTTGAGACGGTCGTTCATTACTTTGAAAACCGTATTGAAGAGGAGCGGTATCACATAGATCTCTTGCGCCGAATGCGGCTTGAAATCGACGGCATCAGGCCGGCCCTGGTATCCGACGAAGCGTTTGTTCTGCTTGATGAGTTGCGCCGATTCAGGCATTTTTTCAGGCACGCTTACACAGCCGGTTTGAACCCGGAAAACCCGGCGGATCTTCTCTCGAAAACCGAACGGCTGAGACCGGTTCACCGCCGGGACGTGGCGGAATTCCTGGTTCGGATAAGGGAATAGGCAGCGGCGTTCAGCGACAAGGGCGCGCTGGCGGCACTCGCGTGTGTGAGGCAGCGTAATATGGAGGATGGGGTGAATCTGTTTTCACTTGAAGGCCGCGTTGCGCTGGTGACCGGCGCGGGAAGGGGGATCGGGCAGGGCGTGGCGAAGGGCCTCGCGGCCCACGGCGCCAGGTGTGTATGCGCGGCCAGGACCCGCTCCCAACTGGACGAAACCGTAGCGGCGATCCGGGCGGCCGGAGGCAACGCGCTGGCGGTGGAAATGGATATGGCGGACCTGGACGCCGTCAGGCGGGGGATGGAGAAGACCCTGGCGCGCTATGGGCAACTCGACATTCTGGTTAACAACGCGGGCATGAATATCCGCGAGCCGCTGGAAGCGGTCACCGAGGAACATTACGACCGGATTATGGACGTGAATCTGAAGGGACTCTTTTTTCTCTCCCGCATGGCAGTCGACGACATGATCCCGCGGAAGCAGGGCAAAATCATCAACATCGGGTCCCTGACCACCGGAATCGCCCTGCACGGCGTGTCGGTCTATACGGCAACCAAAGGCGCCGTAGGCCAGCTGACGAAGTCGCAGGCGCTGGAACTGGGTCCGCATAATATCCAGGTGAACGCGATTTGCCCGGGTTTCATTCTGACGCCTCTCACGGAAAAGCTGTGGTCCGATCCCACGATGCGTGCATGGGGCGAGGGCCGGACTCCGGCCGGGCGGCTGGGCATACCGGACGACCTGGTGGGAACGGCCGTGTTTCTGGCATCCGCGGCCTCGAACTACGTGACGGGTCAACACATCTACGTGGACGGCGGATTCATGGCCGGGGAGAAATGGCCGATGCCTCCGAAGGGTGGCCAATAGGGCGCATGTCGATGGATGCCGAGAGGATTGAACAGCAGATCGCCTTTATCGTCGAGATAGACAGACTTAAGCAGGTGCTCCGGCAGACGCATCTGATCGACGGGAAGCGCAGGGAGAACAGCGCGGAGCATTCTTGGCACCTGGCCGTGATGGCAGTATTGCTGTCGGAATACGCACGGGAAGAACTGGATCTCGCGCGAGTTGTAAAAATGCTGCTGCTTCACGACGTCGTGGAGATCGACGCGGGGGATACATTTGCCTACGACGAGGCGGCCCACGCCGACAAGGAGGAGCGCGAGCGGCTTGCGGCTGAACGGATTTTCAACCTGCTCCCGGCCGATATGGCAAGGGAGGTGTTCGCGTTGTGGGAGGAATTTGAGGCAGGCGCCACTCCGGAGGCGAAGTACGCGGAAGCCCTGGACCGGTTTCAGCCAATCCTGTTGAACTATGGATCAGGCGGGATCGCGTGGCGGGAGCACGGAATCAGTTCGGAGCAGGTGATTGCGCGGAATCGACATATCGAGGCGGGTGCGCCCGGCCTGTGGACGTACGTCCGGGGGTTGATCGACCGCGGCGAAGACTACGGTTATCTTGTATCGGAATCATGTTCGCGTGGACGAAGTGCGCCGGGTGAGTCGGCCGGAATTTAGTAATTAAGGAATTAAACAGGAGATCGGGATTATGGGACAGCAGGCTGAAGCGATGTGGTTTTACGTGGGCGGCGCCGGAATCTCGGTCTACCGTCTGGACCTTTCCACCGGGGACCTGGCGCACCGGAGCACCGTTTCGGAAGTCAAGAATCCTTCATTCCAGGCCATCCATCCGTCGAATCGGTTCGTCTACTCTGTAGCGGAAGTCAACGACGGCGGGGCGGTTCACGCGTTCGCGATCGATTCGGCCACGGGTGCGTTGCGTTCGCTGAACCATCAGTGCTGTATGGGCGCCGGTCCCTGCCACGTGAGTGTGGATGCAACCGGTCGTGTGGTGCTGGCAGCCAATTATTCCAGCGGGGGCGTGGCGGCGCTGCCCATCATGGAGGATGGCAGCCTGGGCGAGGCCACGTCCTTCTTTCAGCACGAGGGATCCAGCGTGAATCCGGGCCGGCAGCAGGGGCCGCACGCCCATTCCATTACCATCGATCCGGGCAACCGGTTCGCGGTCTCCGCGGACCTGGGCATCGACAAAGTGCTGGTATACAGGCTGGATGTGGAGAAGCAGACGATAACGCCCAACGATCCTCCCTCGGTGGACGTTCAGGCGGGCGCCGGACCCAGGCACTTCGCGTTTCATCCCAACCGGAAACACGCATATCTGATCAATGAGCTGGACAATACGGCCGTGGCGTATGCGTACGATGAAGATGGGGGGGTCCTGGAAACGGTCCAGGTGATTTCCACGCTGCCCTCGGACTTCACCGATACCAGCTATTGTGCGGACATCCACGTGTCGCCGGACGGGCGTTTCGTGTACGGCTCGAACCGGGGGCATGACAGTATCGTGATTTTTGAAGTGGACTCAGGTACGGGCAGGCTCTCGGTTGTGGACTACGAGTCGACCCGCGGCGAGTTCCCGCGCAATTTCGCCCTGGATCCCTCAGGAAGGTACCTGTTCGCCGCGAATCAGAATACGGACAACGTCGTCACGTACCGAATCAACGGACAGACGGGGAGACTCACGGCGACAGGCAGGCAGATAGCGACACCGCAGCCGGTCTGCATCAACATGATCCCCGCGGCATAGTCCAGGCGCCAGTCCCTTCCACCTGGAAACCGCCCCGGTCCCGCTCGCGATCAATCCGGGCCTCGTCGATGGCCAATGATGACCAATTCGTGAGTATCGCTGGAGTGAAGCCAACCCAATCAGAATGCCTCGCCGACGGTCAATTTTGCATTTCAAAATCAATTACCATGGCAAAAGGTTCGAAAGAACTCTCTACAATCCTTCGAATGACTCGACGGCAGCCTCATAAACGTCTGTGTCAAAACTCTACATAACCGATTTCCACAATTGCAAGTTGATTTGTGGTCCGAGTGTGAATCCGTTGCAATTGGGATTGACTATTGATTGCCGGTTCTCTAAATTTTCGGTGGAAATATCAGTTTTGTCGAAATGATCCAGGCGTGTTGAGAGTGCGACGCCCAAACGCAAACCCGAAACACTGAAGACAATCGTAAAATCGATACTTCGCGCCGAGAATACAATCGAGAGCGAACGGCGGTATCTCCAAAACAAAACCGTACGTAATCTCACACCAGAAAGAAAGTCATGCCGCTATCCAAAGAGATCCAGGCATACGAAAACTTCCGCTCTGAATTGGAGATGGACCACCTAGGCGAGTGGGTGGTCGTTCACGACGAGAAGCTCATTGGGAGGTACCTCTCATTCGAGGCCGCTGCCGAAGATGCCATAGAGAGGTTTGGGCGAGGACCGTATCTTATCCGTCAAATAGGACAGGCCCCACTTACGTTGCCGGCTTCTGTGGTGTATGGAGTTGGCCATGGCGCGCACTAAGTGTGGTTTTGAAGATCAGCCTGATTTACGTGGCCGTGATGCATTGATTCTTCACGGGCCAACGTTATTGGTTAATATTGGGTTAGATATAGCCTTCCGTGCAGGCAAAAACGCTCACCCCCAACTTCCCTCCCAAACCTGGCCCGCTTTAGTCGATACTGGCGCAGGCGAGAGTTGTATTGATTCCAGTCTCGCGTCGAGCCTGAGTCTTCCAATTGTGGATCAGCAAATCACATCAGGGGCTCATGGCGCACATCCCGTTAACGTTCATCTGGCACAGATTCATGTTCCAAGTTTGAATTTTACAATCCATGGCCGGTTTTCAGGGGTTCATTTGACCGCTGGCGGTCAACGCCACATGGCGCTTATTGGAAGGACGTTCCTGCAACATTTCACCATGATCTACGAGGGTAGGACAGGCACTGTTGTAATGAGCAATGACTCATGAAATGAACAGATTATTCCATCTCATCTTTGTATCCCACCGATCGACAGCCTTGCGAACCGATGCCTCACGCCTTGAATTCCCATTTCCGGCTGAGGCATCACCTGTTTATGCGGTAATCTCGTTGTCTGCATCGTGGAAGAAATCCCTTCGGGACCGGTTCGCTGAGTGATCGAGCCATTTCAGCGTCGAACCGAAATGGTTTTTCTCCCACGAACAAAGGCAGCCCATGAACATCGGAACCCTGCTGACGAAATCGGCGCGCACGTATCCGAAGCATCTGGCCGTAGCTTGCGGGCCCGCGCGATGGACCTATGCCGAATTCAACGAGCGCGTAAACCGGCTGGCGCACGCGTTTCGCAGGCTCGGCGTCAACCAGGGCGCCCACGTCGCGGTTCTCATGCAGAATCTCCCCGAAATGCTCGAATCCATGTTCGCGTGTTTCAAGGCCGGCGCCGCGGCCGTGCCGATCAATTTCCGCCTGCATCCCAACGAATTCGCGTTTGTCATCGATCATTCCGAGTCCGAACTGGTTGTCATCTCCTCCGAATTCAACGCGCCGATTTCGCAGATCAGGGACCGCCTGCCCCGTGTTCGGCACGTCGTCACCATTGCTGAAGCACACGAGGGAATGCTGGACTATGAGACGTTGATTCGCGCCGAAAGCGCCGGATTTGACGATGCGGACGTGGACCCCGACGACGTGGCATGGGTGTTCTACACCTCCGGAACCACGGCTCAACCGAAGGGTGCGCTGCTGACGCACCGCAATCTGCTGGCGATGACGATGAACTTCTATTCGGACATCTGCCAGGGCTTCGGGCCCGACGACGTGGTCCTGCACGCGGCGCCACTGTCCCACGGGAGCGGCCTGTATGCCGTGCCCAACGTCGGCAAGGCAGCGGCCAACATTATCCCCGAGACGGTATCGTTTGACGTCGACAAGGTCCTGGAGGCAATTGAAACGTATCGGGTGACGAACATGTTCGCGGCGCCGACGATGGTCAAACGAATGGCCGAAAGCCCCGCGTTGCACCGGTACGATCTTCGATCGCTTAAAATTCTCAACTACGGCGGGGGACCGATGCTGGCCGAGGATCTCCGGGTTGCCATCGCAAAGCTGGGGCCGTGCCTCGTTCAGCTGTACGGCCAGGGCGAATCTCCAATGACGATCACCTTCCTGCCCCACCGGGAACACGTCCTGAACGGCACCCCGCGACAGATGAAGCGGCTCAGTTCGGTGGGGTACGCGCGCACCGACGTCGAAATCAAAATCCTGGACGAAGAGGACTGCGAACTCCCGCCGGGAGACATCGGCCAGATCGTAACGCGCTCCGACCTGGTCATGAAGGGTTACTGGCGCAATCCCGAAGCCACCGCGGCCACCCTGAAAGACGGCTGGCTACACACTGGCGACGTGGGGTACATGGACGAAGATGGCTACGTTTTCTTGCTCGATCGCTCCAAAGACCTGATCATCAGCGGCGGCGAGAACATCTACCCCCGCGAGATCGAAGAGGTGCTCATCCGGCATCCGGCGGTTTTCGAGGTCGCGGTCATCGGTGTGCCGCATCCCGAGTGGGGCGAGGCCGTCAAGGCAGTGGTGGTCAAGACGCCCAGGCGTGAGGTGTCAGGCGAGGAACTGATCGACTTCTGCAAAGGCCGGATCGCCAGTTTCAAGAAACCGGGATCCGTGGATTTTGTCGAGGAACTGCCCAAGAACAACTACGGCAAGGTCGTCAAGAACCGGATAAGGGCGCCGTATTGGGGAGGCAGGGAAAGCAAGGTGATCTGAAGGGTTGTTCCGAGGGAAACCGGGTGCTGTTCCGGTCGGGCGGCGTCAATTCCCACGCTCGCCGGTCAAACTGAAACACGTATCGAGGCGATTTGCGATGGTCAGGAAACGAAAACTGGGGCGCGGCGTCGCGGTGGTGGGTGCCGGCATGTCGCCGTTCGGCATGTTCCGGGAACGGGATTCAAAGGATCTGTTCGTGGACGCCTTCCGCGCCATGATCGAATCGGTGGACAAGGGTGTGGATCCCGGGGATATCGATGCGCTTTACATCGGCAATTTCACCAACGACTTTTTCGTGCATCAGTCCCACTGGGGCGCCATTCTTGCGGACACGCTGGGCCTTGTTCCCAGACCGGCAACCCGCACCGAGGGCGCATGCGCCTCCAGCGCAATCGCCTTCCGCGAAGGCGTCTTCGCAATCGCGTCGGGATTCTACGATATGGTCCTGGTCGGCGGCGTGGAGGACATGTCAAAACGCTCCACGGCCGACGTGGCGGAGGGCCTGGCGTCCGCGGCGGTACCGTATGAACGGAAGTCGGGCTTTACTTTTCCGGGCGTATTCGGCGCGATCGCGACGGCGTATTTCCACAAGTACGGGGCGACACGCGAGCACCTGATGGACGTGACCATAAAGAGCCATGAAAACGCGGCGCTGAATCCGAGAGCGCAGTTCCGGGCTTCCATTGCCGATATAATGGAATCGAAGGTGGAGCGCGCGAAAGCCGGCGGCAATCCTGTCCCGCGATGGACCGATGAAAAGGACTTCCTTCGCGACCCCGAAGCCAACCCGCCGGTCGCCTGGCCCATGCATCTGTTTGATTGTTGCCCCATCAGCGACGGCGCCGGCTGTATTCTGCTGGTCGGCGAAGAGATGGCCAGAGGATTCACTGACGATCCCCTGTACGTGGCGGGTCTCGGACAGGGCAGCGGCAGAGGGCTCCACGCCGCCCCCGACCTGACGAGTTTCGAGGCCACGCGCCGCGCCGCCCGGGAAGCCTACGCGATGGCGGACCTCGGTCCGGAGGACATACAGTTCGCCGAGGTGCACGACTGCTTTTCCATCGCGGAGATTCTCCACGTCGAGGATCTCGGCTTCTTCGGCCCGGGGGACGGATACAGGGCCGCCGGCGAAGGCGCGACCCGGCTGAACGGGCCGAAGCCGATCAACACGTCGGGCGGACTGAAATGCAAGGGACATCCCGTGGGCGCGACAGGCATCGCGCAGTTGATCGAGGTATGGGAACAGCTGAGGCAACGGGCCGGCACACGCCAGGTGCCGAACGGCGATCTGCGTCTGGGCGCAGCCCACAACCTTGGCGGCACCGGCGGCACAAGTACATTTACGATCCTTGAAAGGCGATAGACGGTGACGACGCCCCCGATCGGCGATTATGGATTCGAAGCGTTTCTCGGCGAAGAAAAACTGATGGGGTCGACCTGCTGTCGATGCAGGGTCACGTTCGTTCCTCCGCGTCCTCTGTGCGCGGAGTGTCATCACACGGAAATGCAGTGGACCCGGATGAAGGGTAGCGGCACGCTCGTCGCCCTGACAAGCATATCCATCGGCCCGCCCGCCATGCAGGAGGAAGGCTTCAATCGCAAGAACCCGTATTGTACCGGCGTCGTCAAGCTGGACGAAGGCTCTGGAATCGTCGCCCGCATAGTAGGCGTTGACGCGCGGAACCCGGATTCCATCGGAATCGGCCTGACGGTAACCGCGGTCTTCCTGCATCGCGGCGAAGGCGAAGACCGCACAACACAGCTGACCTTTCGGCCGGTGTCCGCGGACGATATTAAATGACGGGAAACAATTGCGGCGGCCTGAATGCATGGTTATATTAGCACGCTTGCCCGTCGGGATAACGTCGAGCGTTTCATTCGGCGACGCGTTATGAAGCGGCTCCGGGAACGGTAGTCAGATCGGCTGACGCTCGCGATGCGGCGGGAGCAACCATCACCGTCGCCGGAACAAAGGAGATATACGGATATGAATCGGACACTCAAAGACCTGATGAACGAGAGCTTCACGGAGCACGCGGATCGGACCGCCGTGCGCGTTCTGAGACAGTCCGATAAGCAGGGAGAACGGGGCCTGCGCTACGTTCCGATGACCTATGCGCAACTTCGGGAGCAGCGGGACCGGCTGGCGTCCGGACTGGCCCGCGCCGGCTACGCGAAGGGCGACCGCGTGGGGATACTCACGGACGGCGGCCTCGAGACGGTGCTGATTTTCCTGGCGGCGGATATGCTGGGGTTGTCTTCCGTGCCGCTGTGCAACAAGCTTCCGGACGATATTCTCAAGTATAAAATCGAGCATTCGGGCCTGGAGGCGCTGTTTCTGGACAGCAGGAGCCGCGAACAGGCGGACCGGATACTGCCGGATCTGGCGAAATCCCCGAAGCTGATACTCACGGAGGGCCAGTCCGATGACATCGGGTCATTTTTCGCTCTGGTGCAGGACGGCGGCGAGGCGCCTCCTCCCAACGTGGAAATCTATCCGGACGACGAGTCGAAGGTGGTCTACACCTCGGGTTCGTCGGGCATGCCCAAAGGCGTGGTGCAGACCCATCGCAACCTGGTGGACAACGTCAGGTCGATATGGGACGGGATCTCCCGCCGCGAACAACCCGTTCTGTTCAAGTCCGCGCCGGATTACCATACCATGGGCATCCTGAATATCTATTATCCCCTTATGAAGGGCTGGACGCTGGATCTCGCGCGTTCGCCGGACCGGGTGCTGGTGGACATTCGATATTCCGAGCCGCACGGCTTCCTGACGGTGCCCCTGATTCTGGACAAGGTATATGGAAACGTCCGGAAGGAGATCGACGCCGGCGGCGTCAAGGGCAAGCTGGTTGAGCGCGCAGTTCGCGCCAAGCGAAACATCACGCGAGGCGAGGCTTCATTCGGGGACAAAGCGGTGTACGGACTGATCGGGAAGAAGGTGGTGGCAGCGATAAAGGAGAAGCTGTCCCAGCGCGTGGGCGGGCGGCTGGAACTTCTGATCGTGGGTTCGGCCAAGGCGGATCCGGAGGCCCTGGACTTCTTCCAGGACGTGCTGGATATCACCTCGCTCGAAGGGTACGGCACCACCGAGTGCTGTCCCCTGATCGCGGTCAATACGCTGGACGCCCAGAAGACAGGTACCGTTGGAAGGCCGCTGCAGGAAGTGAAGCTGGTAACCGAAGCGGGTGAGGAGGTCGGGTCCGGCGATCCCGCCACGCACACTTACCGGGACAGCAACGGAGAAGAGGGAGAACTCTGGGTGCACGGGTCCCACGTGATGCGAAAATATCTCAACGATCCCGATCGTACGGCGGAGACGCTGGTGAGGGACGAAGCCGGCAAGACGTGGTATCGGACGGGCGATCTTTTCAGCATCGACGGTGACGGGTACCTGACGTTTAGAGGACGCCTGGGGCGACAGTTCAAACTGAGCAACGGGGAGTTTGTGAATCCCGAGATGCTCGAACGGCTGTACGCAAGGGTACCGCTTGTCGAACACGTAATCATCTACGGCGATCAGAGCGGGTCCTTTCCCATGCCGGTTGTTACCGTAAACGTCGAGGAGGCGAGGACGTTGTCCGATATGCAGGACCTTCCGGAGGACGATGACGCGTTGCGCAGGCATTCGGGCGTGGCGGATCGATTGCGGGAACTCCTGCTGTACGAGGCGACCGCCGCCGGGTTGCCGGGACACGAGCGACCTCAGAGGGTTCTGGTGCTTCCAGACGCGCTCAGCGAGGAGGCGGGTACGCTCACACGGGGTCTGAAGAAGGTGGTACCCGGGGCGATTCTGGAGCAGTACCGCGACAGCGTTGAGGCGGCGTATTCCAGTTAGAGAAACGCGTCAGGAGATACTTCAAGCCTGAAGATTCGTATTGAGGGGGATCGTATGCCGGTTTTTTCCGCCGCCGTACTGCGTCGCATAGGGCGGGAGATCTACGAGCGCGCCGGCGCCACGTCCGATGAAGCGGAAACGGTCGCGGGGCAACTGGTGGAGTCCAGCCTGTCCGGCCACGACTCGCACGGCGTTCAACGTCTGCCGCAGTACGTTGCGGGGGTGGGATCCGGTCAGATCGTTCCGGGCGCGGTGGTCGAGGTGGAACGGGAGACGCCCGCAACGGCCGTGTTGAACGGGAACTGGGGGTTCGGGCACGTAACCGCTGTGGCCGCGATGAAAGTGGCCATCCGCAAGGCCCGCGAGGCCTCGGTCGGGCTGGTCACGGTCCACCGGTGCAACCACGTTGGCCGGCTTGGCGCCTTTTCGCCGATTGCCGCGGAAGCGGATATGATTGGCATGCTGGCGAACAACGGACACGGGGCCGATCTGGCGATGCCCCCGTCGGGCGGGATCGGAAGAATACTGCCCGCGAACTGCCTCGCGGTGGCGTGTCCGTCCGCGGGTGAATTTCCGATTGCCCTGGATTTCACCACCGCGGTGGCGGCCGGAGGCAAAGTTCGCGTGACGCTGGCGAAGGGCGAACGGATGCCGGACGGCTGGATGATCGACCACAGGGGTTATCCGACGAACGATCCGCGGGTGTATATGACGGAGCCGAAGGGCGCGTTGCTCCCGTTCGGCGGGCCCGTGGCGCACAAGGGTTACGGGCTGGCCTTCGTGATCGACATTCTCTCGGGCGCCCTTTCGCCTGCCGGTTGCTCGCGAGAAAACGCTAAAGAGACAGGTAACGCGCTTTTTGTTCAGGCCATCCAAATAGAAGCGTTTCAACCGCTTGAGGATTTCAAGGCGGAGGTGAAACGGTTCGTCGACTACGTGAAGTCGGCCGAACCGGCGCCCGGGTCGGGCGAGGTGCTGGTACCCGGAGAGCGTTCGTGGCGGACCCGGAATGAGCGGTCGAAGTCGGGTATACCCGTCCCGGACGCCACCTGGGAGCAGATTGTGGAGACGGGGAAGAAGGTTGGCCTCGAACTGTAGGTCGTCGCATACCGTCGAGTCCGTGATCCGTGAACGACCCGTTGACTGGCGCGTATATTTGCTGGTTCCGAAGGGGGATGTTGGAAGTGTCTGACGAAATTCGATCCAGAGCCGAGGGCGCCCGTGCGGCGGCGTTACAACTGAGCAACGCGTCTGAGGAGGAACGCAACGCGGCGCTGGAGGCGGTCGCGCGGGGTCTGGAAGCCAACGCGGGCGCCATTCTGGAGGCGAACCGCAGGGATCTGGAAGCCGCGGAGGTCCTGCTTGCCGAAGGCAGGTTGACGGGCGCGCTGGTGGGCCGGCTGAAGGTGGATGAGGTCAAGTTGCGCAATGAAATCATCCCGGGAGTGCACAGCGTGCAAGCTCAGGAGGACCCGATAGGCCGGACGCTGGCGGCGACGGAGATGGACCATCGGTTGAAACTGTATAAAGTATCTGTACCCATCGGGGTCCTTGGGATCGTGTTCGAATCGCGGCCGGACGCACTCGTGCAAATCGCCACGCTCTGCCTGAAGTCCGGCAACGCGGTGCTGCTCAAGGGCGGCAGCGAGGCCTTTCATACCAACCGCGCGCTGGCGAACGTCCTCATTGCCTCGACACGCGGCCTGCCGGGCATTCCGGATGGCTGGATGCATCTGATGGAGGCCCGTGAGGACGTGCAGGCCATTCTGGATTTGCATCATCTGATCGATCTCATCATCCCCAGGGGCGGCAACGAACTGGTTCAGCACATTATGCGGAACACCCGGATTCCGGTGATGGGGCACGCCGACGGTATCTGCCACGTGTACGTGCACGCGGCGGCGGATCTCGAGAAGGCGAAGCGGATCTGTCTGGATGCCAAGATCCAGTACCCCTCGGGGTGCAACGCGGCTGAAACACTGCTTGTTGACAGAGATATCGCGGAAGAATTCCTGCCTGAGATGGTGGGGATCTACAAGCGTAACGGCGTTGACGTACGTGGAGACGATCTCACGCGCACGCTGGCAGGAAACGCGCTGCCCCAGGCGACAGAGGAGGACTGGGCAACGGAATATCTCGATCTGGTTATTTCCGTCAAAGTGGTCAACGGCGTTCAGGAAGCGGTCGATCATATCAACCGCTACAGCAGCAACCACACCGATGCGATCATAACGGAAGACCGGGCGGCGGCGACCCGATTCCTGCGCGAGGTGGATTCCGCGTCCACGCTGCACAACGCGTCAACCCGGTTCGCGGACGGGTTCCGGTACGGTCTGGGGGCCGAGGTGGGCATCAGCACCAACCGGCTGCACAGCCGGGGGCCCGTAGGGCTTGAGGGCCTGGTCATCTACAAATACATCATCGAGGGGAACGGGCAGATTGCCGGCGATTATCTCGGAGAAGACGCGAAAGCGTTCACCCATCGATCTCTCGCCGAGACGTGGACTCCCGAAAGCTGAGGTTTCTTCAATGAAAAACGCGCTGCGGTTTCCTTTCCTGTTTTGTCTCATCCTGTTCGGCGCCTGTGCCGCGCCTCAAAAGGCGGCTCCACCGCCGGCTCCTGCGCCGGCTCCCTCTCCCGGACTGCCGGTGGATCCGAATGTGGCGTTGGGAACGCTGCAGAACGGCATTCGGTATATCATCCGGAAAAACCAGCGGCCGGAGAATCGCGCCGAGTTGCGGCTGGTCGTGAATGCCGGTTCGATTCTGGAAGACGAAGACCAGCAGGGGCTGGCTCATTTTGTTGAGCATATGGCGTTCAATGGAACACGGAATTTCCCCAGGCAGGATCTTGTGGATTACCTGGAATCGATCGGCATGCGATTCGGGCCGGACCTGAACGCGTACACAAGCTTCGATGAAACCGTGTACATGCTCCAGGTGCCCACGGACAGCGCACAGGTTGTGACACAGGCGTTCCGGATTCTGGAAGACTGGGCGTCGGGCATACTGTTCGAGGCGGAGGAGATCGACAAGGAGCGAGGGGTGGTGATCGAGGAATGGCGGTTGGGACAGGGCGCTGGCGCACGGTTGCGGGACAAGCAGTTCCCCATCCTGCTCAAGGGCTCCCGCTACGCGGAGCGGCTGCCCATTGGGAAAAAGGCCGTGCTGGACACCTTCAGGCACGAGGCGGCGAAGCGGTTCTATCGGGAGTGGTACCGTCCGGATCTGATGTCCGTGATTGCGGTGGGCGATTTTGAAACGGAATGGATCGAGGGATTGATTAAGACACATTTCGGGCGGATTCCCGCGGTGAACCAGCCCAGAAAGCGGGCGTTGCATCCGGTTCCGGGGCACGAGGAGACCCTGTTCGCCATCGCCACCGATCCGGAGGCGACGCGAACAAACGTCTCCATCTATTACAAGCAACCCGTGAGGGAACAGGACTCGGCCGAGGCCTATCGACAGAACATCGTCGAGTCCCTGTACAACAGGATGCTGAACGCGCGGCTGCGTGAACTGACGAAAAAGCCCGATGCGCCCTTTCTGTTCGCGTACTCCAACCAGGGGCGATTCATCAGGACAAGCGAGTTCTACCTGCAGGGCGCCGTCGTGAGAGAGGGTGGGATTCTGCGGGGTCTCGAGGCGGTACTCACGGAAGCCAGAAGGGTGCGTCTGCACGGGTTCACGCAGTCCGAACTGGACCGGGAAAAGATCGAGGCGCTCAGGGGAATGGAGCGCGCTTACGCGGAGCGGGACAAGGTACGGTCCCGCAGGTTTGCATCGGAGTATATCCGGCACTTTCTGACGGGTGAGCCGATTCCCGGGATCGCGTATGAGTACGGGATGTATAAAGAAATGGTGCCGGGAATCCGGCTTGCCGAGGTGAACCGCCTCGCCGGGGAGTGGATTACCGGGCATAACCGCGTGGTGCTGATCGATGGACCGGAGAAGCAGGGCGTGACGATGCCCACCGTAGCGGAACTGACCGGGGTAATCGCGCGCGTTAACGAGACGGAGATAGAGCCCTACGAAGACGCGGCCTCGGCCCAACCCCTGGTCGAGACGCCGCCAACGCCCGGCGAAATCGTGGCGGAGAAACAGATCTCAGAACTGGGCGTGACCGAGTGGACGCTTTCGAACGGGGTGCGCGTCGTACTCAAGCCGACAGATTTCAAGAACGACGAGGTGCTGTTTTCGGCATTCAGCCCAGGCGGACACGGGCTGGTCTCGGACGAGGACTATCTCGCGGCGGCAACAGCATCCTCGGTGATGCAGGAGGGCGGCCTGGGGACCTTCGACGCGATCGGTCTGGAAAAGAAACTGGCCGGCAAGGTCGTGCGTGTATCGCCTTGGATCGAAGAACTGCGCGAAGGGGTCAGGGGCAGTGCCTCACTGAAGGATCTGGAGACGATGTTTCAACTGGTCTACCTGACGTTCACGGCGCCGAGAAAAGACCCCGACGCGTTTCTGGCCTACGTGCAGCGCATCCGCGGATCGCTGGAAAACCGAAGCGCCAGCCCGGGTGCGGCATTCGGAGATACGATTCAGGTCACCATGTCGCAGTACCACCACCGTGCGCGGGTCTGGTCGGAAGCGCTTCTGGATGAAATGAACCTGGAGCGTTCGTTCGAGATTTACAGGGACCGGTTCGCCGATGCGAGCGATTTCACGTTCTTTTTTGTCGGCAACATCGACAAGGAAGGCATCCGTGGTCTGGTTAAGACGTACCTGGGCGGGCTGCCCGCGACGCGGCGAAACGAGACCTGGCGCGACGTGGGAATACGGCCTCCCCGGGGCGTAATCGAAAAAACAGTGCATAAGGGGCTCGAACCGAAGAGCAGCAACCGGATCGTCTTCACCGGGCCATTCGAATGGAGCCGGAAAAACAGGTATAACCTGGGGTCGGCAATCGATGTACTCCGAATCAGGCTTCGCGAGGTTTTGCGGGAGGAAATGGGTGGGACCTACGGCGTGGGCGTGGGCCTGTCAACGTCCCGTTATCCCGAACAGCGGTACAGTATACGAATCAGCTTCGGTTGCGCGCCCGACAGCGTCGAACAGCTGACGCGGGCGGTTTTCGCCCAGATCGACAGCCTCAGGCAGTTCGGCGCATCGGACACGAATATTGAGAAAGTCCAGGAGGCGGACCGCCGTGCGCGGGAAGCGGCGCTGAAGGAAAACGGATTCTGGCGAAGAACCCTTTCTTCCAGCTATTGGCTGGGTCAGGATCCTGTTAACGTACTAAAGTACGACGATCTGGTGAACGGTCTGACGTCCGAGATTATCCGGGACGCCGCACGGAAGCACTTCGATATGGAGAACTACGCGCGCTTCGTGCTCTACCCCGAAAAGATGGAGGACGGCCCTCAGGACGGGGACGGAAGTCCTCCGGATAAAACCGACGGATCCTGACCGCCGTCGGCGAACAGCAGATCGGCCATGACCGTTTTTACTCACAAAGGTCGGACGACAAATCGTGCGCAATGAAGGCCAGCCGAGTCCCTGCATTTTCGGATGCCGGGACTCGGCTTTGATGTGTGAACGCGACAGCACACTGAGGGGCAATCCATGGCGAGATTCGAACGTGCTGCGGACGTGAAGACCGGGGTGGTCGGATACGGCGCGGCTTTCAATATGGGCCGGAGGCACCTGACGGATACAAGGAAAGCGGGCATGACGCCATGCGCGGTGGCGGAGACCGATCCGGAGCGGCTGGCTGCGGCAAAGCAGGATTTCCCCGGCATCGATTTATTTCCCACCGTCGATGAAATGCTGCGGGAGTCTGACGTGAACCTGGTGGTGCTGATTACGCCGCACAACACCCATGCGGAGCTGGCCCTGCAGTGCCTTCGCGCGGGGCGTCACGTCATCAGCGAAAAGCCGTTTGCCATTACGACGGAAGAATGCGACGCAATGATTCGCGAGGCCGATTTGCGGGGCCTGCTGGTCACCGCGTACCACAACCGGCACTGGGACGGGTGCGTCCTGGAGGCGCTCAAGCATCTCCACGACGAGAAGGCGATCGGCGAGATCTACCGCGTCGACGCTCGAATCGGCGGATACGGTTACCCGGGAGACTGGTGGCGGAGTTGCCGTTCGATATCCGGGGGCATCATGTACGATTGGGGCGTGCATCTGCTGGAGTACGGGCTCCAGATCGTACCGGCGGGTATCGTCGAGGTCGCGGGGTTTGCGAAGACGGGCGTCTGGGCCGACCGTACCCCGTGGAAGGACGATACGAACGAGGACGTGGCGTGCGCGGTGGTCAGGTTCGAAAACGGCGCCTGGCTGAGTCTTACGGTATCGTCTCTGGAGTCAAATCCCAGGCCCGGACAATTGGAGATCTCGGGTACCGAAGGAACTTATGTATTCGACGGTCGCACGTACGAATTATTCCGGCAGCAGGGAAATGAAAAGGTGGTGACGAAGGGCGCCAACATGGCCAGCCGGTGGGAGGCGTTTTACGACAATATCGCCCGGCACCTGACTGAAGACGAAGCCCTGGTGATAACACCCGAATGGGCCCGGCGGCCCATCCACATTCTGGACCTCGCCGCGAAGAGCGCGAAGCTGGGACGGGCGATCAGGGCCAGATACGAATGAGAGGAAAGGAATGAAGAAGGATACGCGGAATTCACACAGCATCCCGCCGCCGGTGCATCCTCCTCCCGACGTGACCGGAATGCAGGGCTACTCTTCACGCCTGAGTGCATCGCCCGATGACAACATTGCCTTTCGGATGACCACCAACGCACGCAGCTATCGCGTCAGATTTCGCAGCGCCGGAAAATCGAATATAGAGATCGGTGAACTGGAGGGGTTGCGGGGGAGGATGCAGGCCTGTCCGGACAGGGCATGGGAGAACGGCTGCGACTGGGAGTCGGATTTCTACTGGATCGTGCCGGAGGAGACGCGGTCGTGGATCTATTCGGCGGAGTTCGTGGACGAAAGGGGCGTGACGTTCCACGTTCCGTTTATTGTCAAACCCCGGTTTCACCTGAGGGGTGACGTGGCTGTGCTGGCGTCCACGAACACGTGGAACGCGTACAACGGATGGGGCGGCCGGTCGGCCTACAGCGAGCCACAGCCCAGGACGCTCAGCCTGGATCGCCCGATGCCCACGGCGTCGCCCGAGGGCGAGGGGCGAAGCCATCTGTTGCGGGCCGAGATGTGGGTCCTGGACTGGCTGGCGGAGTGCGGCTACGCGGTGGACGTCTATTCGGACCTCGATCTGCATCGCGGATGGGACTGGCTGGCGGACTACAGCGCTCTCGTGATCAATACGCACGGCGAGTACTGGTCGGAGCCGATGCGCGATCATCTCGATGCCTACCTGGATGCGGGCGGCAGCCTGCTTTATCTGTCCGGAAACGGCGTCTACTGGAAGGTGACCTGGGATTCCACCTACCGGACCATGGAAATCCGGAAAGACGGCAAGCCGCATTACCAGAACGGAGAGGAGGGCGGGCTCTGGCGAAACCTGGGTCGGCCCGAGCACTCGGTGCTGGGGGTGGGATACGTGCGTCCGGGATATATGACATTTTCGCCCTATAAGGTCGAAGCGGCCTCGCACTGGATATTTGAGGGCCTGGGACTCGAAAACGGAGATCTGATCGGCGAAGAAGGCATCAACGGCGGTGCGGCAAGCGGTTGGGAGGCCGACCAGGTGCGGGAAGACTGGTCTCCGGAGAATATCACCGTGCTGGCAAGGGGAATCAATCCGGAAGACTATATGGGACTGGGAGAATCCGCGGTCTATCCGGATGAAAAGTACGATTGGGACGGCACTGGCGGGGCGCATATGACTTACTACGACCATCCGGGCGGCGGCGGCGTATTCTCGGTGGGGTCGATCGCATTTGGCGGCAGTCTGGTCGTGGACCAGGCCCTTCAGGGTGTCGTGAGGAACGTACTCGACCGGTTTCTGCGCAGATAACAGGAGGGTCGAACCTATGACCGATGGACGAAGGACCGCACGATACGATCTCCATCTGCACACGTACTGGAGTTACGATGCCCTGGCGCAGCCGGAGAGCCATTTCAGACGCGCCCGGGAACTCGGGGTGGAATGTTTCACCATAACGGACCACCACGTCCTGGATTCGCTGCCGGAGGTGCTGGAGATTGCTCAGGGCTACCCGGAGATACGCGTCGTGCCCTCGGCTGAACTGACGATGACCACGTCGATCGGATCGGTGGACCTGCTGTGTTATGGCTTTCCCGCGGACCTGCCGGCGGCGATGGTACAGGTGCTCGAGGCGTATCACGACTGGCAGCGGGCCTACGGCTCGGCGATATCGGCCGGCCTGCAGGCGCTCGGATTGGATTTCTCCAATGTCGACCGTCTCGAACTGTTGAAATCGTACAGGCCGTCGAAGACGATAAAGTTACAGGGAAATACACACGTCAAAGGCGGTGTCATCCAGCGGCACTGCGTAGAGCGGGGTTTCATCGACCGCATCGAGGACTATGGGGACCTGATGGCCCGGGCGGGCGCGACAACCCGGTTCCCGCCGTATCCCCACGTGAAGGATGCGATGCCCGCCGTCAAGGAGGCGGGCGCACTGGTGGCGATCGCGCACCCGTTCGGCTATTTCAGGGAAGACGACGTGGAACGGATGGATGCGTTGCGCGAGGAATGCTCGCTGGACGGGATCGAATGTGCCCATCCGGGCGTGCCGCCCGAGTTTACAGGGAAGTACCGGGAATACTGCGAACGCCACGGCCTGTTCTCCACCGGCGGGTCCGATTGTCATACCGATGAGGACGTGGAGACGGGATTCGCCGGGCACGGAGGTCCCGATGAATGGCTGGACGAATTCCTGGACCGGCTGGACTGAGACACAGCTGGCGGGAATGGAAAAACGTCAGGACGTTTTACATTGAAACAACGAGCATTATGCCAATGAAAGCCTCAGATCTGTTCGTAAAGGCGCTCGAAGCCGAGGGCGTCGAGTATATATTTGCCATCCCCGGTGAGGAAAACCTGGACCTGCTCGAGTCGCTGCGCCATTCGAGTATCCGCGTCATTCTCAACCGGCACGAACAGGCGGCGGGCTTCATGGCGGCCACGTACGGGCGGCTCACCGGCAAGACCGGGGTGTGCATGTCCACCCTCGGGCCGGGCGCCACGAATTTCGTCACCGCGGCGGCGTATGCGCAACTGGGCGGGATGCCGCTGCTGATGATCACCGGGCAGAAGCCTATCAAGTCGAGCAAACAGGGCCACTTCCAGATCGTGGACGTGGTTGAGATGATGCGCCCGCTGACGAAGTACACCACCCGTATCGTCAGCGGCGCAACCATTCCGCCCCGCGTGCGGGAGGCGTTCCGCGTGGCGGAGGAGGAGCGGCCGGGCGCCGTGCACCTGGAGTTGCCCGAGGATATCGCCGCGGAAGAGGCAGCGGCGCACCTCTATCCAAGGGACCGGGTGCGGCGGCCCGTGGCGGAGGAAAAGGCGGTTGAGCGGGCGGTTTCCATGATCCAGGATGCCCGCCGGCCGTTGCTCCTGGCGGGGGCGGGCGCCAATCGCAAGCGTACGTCGAATATGCTGGCCCGGTTCATCGACAAAACGGGCATCCCCTGGTTCAGCACGCAAATGGGCAAGGGCGTTGTGGACGAGCGCCATCCGCTGTACCTGGGGAACGCGGCCCTGTCTTCCGGCGACGCCATTCACTGCGCCATCGAGAGGGCCGACCTGATCATCAACGTGGGCCACGACGTGGTGGAGAAACCGCCTTTTCTGATGCAGGATGGCGGCCTGAATGTGATCCACGTCAACTTTTCCTCGGCAGAAGTAGATCCGGTATACTTCCCTCAACTCGAGGTAATCGGTGACATCGGCAACAGCCTGTGGCAGATCTGGCAGAGGATCGAACGCCAATCCCACTGGTCGTTCGACTATTTCATTCGAGTCAAGGAGTGGGCCGACGCGAAGTTGGCTGCCGGCGATGACGACGACCGCTTTCCGGTGCTGCCGCAGCGGCTGGTGGCCGACGTGAGGCGCGTGTTGCCGGACGACGGTCTGATCGCCCTGGATAACGGCGTCTACAAAATCTGGTTCGCGCTCAACTACCGCGCCCACCAGCCGAATACCGTGTTGCTGGACAACGCGCTTGCTACTATGGGCGCCGGCCTGCCCTCCGCGATGGCTGCCAGCCTGCTCCACCCGGACCGGGACGTGGTGGCGGTCTGCGGCGACGGCGGCTTTATGATGAACTCGCAGGAGTTGGAAACCGCGGTTCGGCTGGGCCTGAACCTGGTGGTGCTGGTGTTGCGGGACAACGCCTACGGCATGATCAAATGGAAGCAGGCCCATATGGGACTGGCTGATTTCGGGCTGGATTACGGGAATCCCGATTTCGTGCGCTACGCGGAAAGCTACGGCGCCTCAGGGCACCGGCTGGGAGAAACGAATGCCTTTGCCGGATTGCTCAAAGGCTGCCTGGAGGCCGGCGGCGTGCATCTGATCGAAGTGCCCGTGGACTATTCCGAAAACCACAAGCTGCTGGACGGACAACTGGTGTGTCCGCTTTAGTGGAACGCCGCCTCTCCCCCCGGCCCCGTCCATCGAACGGCAGCTCACGCGAAGACACGAAGGCACAAAGGAAAACCGGAAACAATCGAGGAGCGGGCAACCACAAGGGTTGCCCCTGCGAATGGAATGGAGCTTATATATTCGACTTGATATGGAGGGAGGAATGCTTGGCCGTATCAGAATTTGGATATCTGGTATGGGGGATCATATTAGAGTCTTACAGTAAGACTTCAACGCAAAATGCGTAGAAGTTTAGTCATGCTGCTTGCATAGAGGTTGTGTGCTTG
>JAGWBX010000037.1:29657-36742 GCA_021295655.1 Candidatus Latescibacterota bacterium | reverse complement strand
CATTGTCTCCAACGTTCAAGGGCATCTCAGGGACGGCGTGGATGCACTGGATGCGCTGTATGCGTGTTATCCGGCAGGTACGGTATCCGGCGCCCCAAAGATCCGCGCGATGGAGATTATCGACGAACTCGAGCCGACCCGCCGCGGACCGTACGCGGGGGCGGTGGGTTATATTGATTTTTCGGGCAATATGGATACGTGCATTGCCATACGTACGATGGTGCTGCAGGGACGGAAAGCGTACGTCCAGGCCGGCGGAGGGATTGTTTTCGATTCCGTACCGGAAGACGAGCACCAGGAAACGGTAAATAAGGCGAAGGCGCTGTTCAGGGCGGTTGAACTGGCGGAGAGCGCGTTTTAGCTTCAACACCGTGCGCTGCCATTTTTTTTCGATCAGGATGCGTTGTCCTATGATCCTGGTAATCGACAATTACGATTCGTTCACGTACAATCTGGTCCAGTATCTGGGTGAGTTGGGCGCGCGGATGGAAGTGTTCCGGAACGATCAGATCGAACTTGACCAGATTGACGCAACTCACCCCGAAAAGGTGGTGATTTCGCCCGGCCCCTGTACGCCGAACGAGGCCGGGGTCTCCGTGGACCTGATCCGGCGCTTTACAGACCGCATTCCAATGCTGGGGGTCTGTCTCGGGCACCAGTGCATCGGACAGGCCTTTGGCGGCAAGGTTGTGAATGCGCCGGCGGTTCTTCACGGGAAGGTGTCCGAGATTCACCACGACGGACGTACGATTTTCAGGGATATGTCCAGGCCCTTCGTTGCAACGCGATACCATTCGCTGATTGTCGAGCGGGAGAGCCTGCCGGACTGCCTCGAAGTGTCCGCGCAGACACACGACGGTATCATTATGGGTTTGCGGCACAGGAAATATCCGGTTGAGGGCGTGCAGTTTCATCCCGAGTCCATATTGACTGCCGAGGGTAAAGTGTTGTTGAGGAATTTTCTGGAGGGCTGAACGCCAGCGATTGAAAACGGGTCCCATTTTCTGTTTGCATGTTGGGGAGACGGCTATGGCAATACAGGATGCGATCGCGAAACTGATTGAGGGGCAGGACCTGGCGCGTGACCGGATGATCGGGGCGATGAACCAGATCATGTCGGGAGGGGCTACGGACGCACAGATCGGTGCGTTCCTGGTGGCCCTGCGGGTCAAGGGCGAGACGGTAGTGGAGATCGCCGGCGCCGCGGAGGTGATGAGGGAGAAGGCGACACGGGTCGGCACGCGGCACGCGACGGTGGTTGATACGTGCGGTACCGGGGGCGACGGTTCGGGAACGTTCAATATCTCAACGGCGGCGGCGTTTGTGGTGGCCGGCGCGGGACTGTGTGTCGCCAAACATGGCAACCGCGCCGCATCGAGCCTCTGTGGCAGCGCCGATGTTCTGAAGGAACTGGGGGTGAACATCGAAGCGTCACCGGAGACGATGGGGCGGTGTCTGGACGAGGCAGGCATCGGGTTTCTGTTCGCTCCGGCTTTGCACGGCGCCATGAAATACGCGATCGGACCCAGACGCGAGCTTGGCGCACGCACGGTTTTCAATGCCCTGGGGCCGCTGACCAATCCGGCACGCGCAACCCGTCACCTGATCGGGGTTTACAGTCCATCTCTGACGGACACGCTGGCTGAGGTATTGCGAACATTGAAATCGGAACGTGCATTTGTGGTACACGGGCGGGACGGACTGGATGAGATCACCACGACCGGACCGACGCAGGTGAGCGAGTTGAAAGACGGGACCGTGTCCACGTATGAAATCACGCCCGAGGACCTGGGCATCGAGCGGGCTTCCGCAGGCGATCTGGCGGGGGGCAACGCCGAGGCCAATGCGGCGATCCTGCGCAGGGTGCTGCACGGCGAGCCCGGTCCGCGGCTTGATATTGTACTGTTGAACGCGGCAGCCGCGATTGTAGCGGGCGGTGCGGCGCATGATCTGCCGTCAGCTCTGGAACTGGCCAGGGAGACCGTGAATTCGGGACGGGCGATGGATAAACTGGAAGCACTGAAACTGGTTTCGTCAGGATAGCGTCGATCTCAAGTGAATTCGCCTTCCGCACCATCGCAACATACTGAAAGCCAGCGTTGCCGGTCTGAACGCGCTTATCAAGATTGGACCTGATGGCTGCCATCCTGGATGAGATCATTGCATACAAACGACGCGTTGTGGCCGAGGCAAAACAGCGGGTCTCGCCGGAGGAACTGCGTAAACAGGCTGGCCGGACGCGAAAGCCGGGCTCCCTTGCGGAAAGCCTGACCGCCGGGGAGGATATCGCGTTGATAGCGGAAATAAAGAAGGCATCTCCATCAAAAGGGGTAATCAGGGAAGATTTCGATCCGGTTGCAATCGGCCGGGCCTACGAGAAAAACGGCGCGGCGGCAATTTCCGTGCTTACGGACGAAAAGTATTTTCAGGGCTCCAACGCGAGTCTGAGTGCCGTAAGCAAAACCGTACAGTTGCCGGTGCTCCGCAAAGATTTCGTGATTGATCCGTATCAGATCCACGAAGCCAGGACAATCGGCGCGGCGGCGGTTCTGCTGATTGTCTCAGCACTTTCGAAACGTGAATTGTCAGAAATGCTCACGGAGTGCAGGGAGTTGGAACTGGACGCCCTGGTGGAAGTGCACACCAGGGAGGAAGCGAACATGGCCCTGGATGCGGGCGCAAGGCTTGTCGGGGTGAATAACCGCGACCTGAAGACGTTCGAAACCGATTTGCGAACCACGTTCGACCTGATTGAACATCTTCCGGAAGATCCGGTCATTGTCAGCGAGAGCGGGATCGAGACCAGGGACGATATCGTCCGGTTAAGGGATGCCGGTGCGGATGCGGTGCTGGTCGGGGAACATCTGATGCGCCATCCCGACGTCGGTCGGAAGCTTCGAGCGCTGCTGGGCAAGGAAGGCGGTTGACTCGACTCATGGTTCGTGTGAAGATTTGCGGGATAACAAATTCGGAGGATGCGCTCTTTGCGGTCGCGCACGGTGTGGACGCGCTCGGATTCATCTTCTACGAGCCCAGCCCGCGTTACGTGCACCCGGAACGCGTGAGCGAAATTGTTCCGGCGTTGCCGCCGTTCGTGACGCCCGTTGGGGTTTTCGTAAACACGGGCAGGGAGGAAATTCTTGAAATCGCGCGGTCGACGGGAATCCGGGCGGTCCAGTTGCACGGCGACGAGACGCCGGCCGACTGTCTGGGATATCCGTTTCCGGTTATCCGGGCATTGCGGGTCGGCGACGGATTCGACCCTGCTTCCCTGAGCCGCTATGCGGTAAACGCGTTTCTGCTGGATACGGCCAAAAAGGGATGGTACGGCGGCACCGGAGAGACCTTTGACTGGCGGGTCGCCAGGGCGTCGACCGCACACGGGCGGATCATCCTCTCGGGGGGAATGGATCCGTCAAACGTGGCAGAGGCTGTCCGAACGGTGAATCCGTACGCGGTAGACTGCGGCAGCGGCGTAGAAGCCGCGCCCGGTCGGAAAGACCACGACAGAATCCGGGAGTTTTTGCGGGCGCTTCGCCCGGTAAACCACGACAATCAGCGTTTCTGAACCCATTATCGCGAATTGATCCGGAGCACGGAACAGTGGACATCCTGAAAGATCTGAATTTCCGCGAGTACGTATTTCAGCAGACGGACCCCGACGGACTCAAAACGCGGTTGGCCGAGGGACCGATCACACTCTATTCGGGGTTCGACCCCACGGCGGACAGTTTGCACGTGGGCAACCTGATACCCATTCTGGGACTGAGGCGTTTTCAGTTGGCGGGGCATCACGCAATCGGGCTCATCGGAGGAGGCACGGGTCTGATAGGCGATCCGAGCGGCAGTAAGGAAGAACGTCCTCTGAACCCGCCCGAATTGATCGCGGAATACACCGGGAACCTGTCGGAGCAACTCGCCAGGTTCCTCGATTTTGAGGCCGGAACCAATCCCGCACGGGTGGTCAGCAATCTCGGCTGGCTTTCCGAACTGAAGGCGATTGACTTCCTGAGGGAAACGGGCAAGCACTTCTCCTTGGGCTATATGCTGGCGAAAGAGTCCGTGGCTTCCCGGCTGGAAACCGGAATTTCGTTCACCGAATTCAGCTATATGGTCATCCAGGCCTATGATTTCATGGAGTTGTTTCGGGTACACGGATGCGAACTTCAGATTGGCGGGAGCGATCAATGGGGCAACATTACGGCGGGAATCGAGCTGATCCGGCGGCGGCTGGGCGGGCAGGCCCACGGCCTGACGTTTCCGCTGCTGGAAAAGGCCGACGGCTCCAAGTTCGGCAAGACGGCATCGGGCACCGTCTGGCTGGACGCGGGAAGAACAACGCCCTACCAGTTTTACCAGCATTGGATCAATACGGACGACCGGGACGTGGTGACGTTCTTGAAGCTGTTTACCTTTCTCCCCGAGAATGAAGTCAGGAACCTGGAAACGGAAGTGACCGAACACCCCGAAAAGCGAGAGGCGCAGCGGGTGCTGGCGGAGGAAGTCACCACTTTCGTACACGACAGGGCCGCCACGGAAAGGGCGCGGCGGATTTCCGACGCGTTGTTTTACGGGGACCTGAGAGACCTGAGTGCGCGAGAGATCGAGGAAGGGTTCAGCGACGTGCCGTCTCGGGCGCTCAATGGCGTTTCAGGTGTGGGCCTGATGAATCTGCTGATCGACGTGGGTGTCTCGTCTTCCATGCGCCAGGCGCGCGAAGATATCCGGTCCGGAGCGATAAATATCAATGGCCGGCGCTGCACCGATATGGGCATGACGCTTGAACCCTCGGACAGAATTGCCGGGAAATACCTGGTCGTGCGCCGGGGCAAACGCCGGTACTTTCTCGTGCGATGGAATCTCTGACAGCAGGGCGCGGGGGCCGCAGATGCGTATCGGAGCGCAACTCAGGACACCCATGTTCGAAACCGGGCATGAAAAACATCAGGAGAGGATCCATTCAATGAAAGCACCCTGGATTACCTATCGGCCGGAACTCAAAGTATTGGATTGTACGATTCGAGACGGCGGATTGATGAACGACCACCAGTTTTCCAACGATTTCGTAAAGGCGGTCTATGAAACCTGCGTCGACGCGGGCGTCGACTATATGGAAATCGGGTACCGGAACTCCAAGGAGATGTTCCCGAAAAAACAATTCGGGGCCTTCCGGCACAGCGACGAAGAAGATATCCGCAGGATCACGGGGGACCACGACCCTGAAGCAACCGGCCTGAAGCTCGCCATAATGGCCGATGCAGGTAAGAGCGACTGGGCTGAAGACATCCTGCCGGCCAGCGAAAGCGTGGTCAGCATGGTACGGGTGGCCTGCTATGTCGAGCAGATTCCCGAGACCGTTGAAATGCTCTGTGACGCCCACGAGAAAGGATATGAAACCAGCTGCAACATCATGGCCATTTCGACCGTGCAGGAGGTTGAAATCGACCAGGCGCTCGAGGTCCTCGTGCAGACGCCCGTCGGAACGATCTGCGTTGTAGACAGCTTCGGCGCATTGTACCGCGAGCAGGTGGATATGCTCATCCGAAAGTATATGGATGCCGTAAACGAAACGGGAAAGGAAGTGGGCATTCACGCGCACAACAACCAGCAGCTGGCATTTGCCAATACCATCGAAGCGCTTATTCTGGGCGCCAACCGCGTTGATGCCACGGTGGACGGACTTGGCCGCGGCGCGGGGAATTGCCCGCTCGAATTGCTGCTCGGTTTCCTGCGCAATCCGAAATTCAAGATTAGACCCGTCTACAAGCTGCTGGAAGACCATTTTGTCGGATTGCGTGAGGAATTGACGTGGGGCCCCCTGGTACCGTACAATATCACGGGTCAGCACAACCAGCATCCCCGTTCGGCCATGGCGCTTCTGGACGGGGACGACCGCAGCCGCTATCTGGCATTTTACGATCAGGTGATGAGGGATATCTAGTGCATAACAAAGATGAAGCCGCGCGGACGTGGCCCGACGCCCGGGGCCATTTCGGTCCCTACGGCGGACGCTATGTGCCGGAAACGTTGATGCCGTTGCTCGAGGACCTGGAGGCCGCCTACCGCGATGCGAGAGACCGTCCCGATTTTTGCGAGGAACTGGACCGGTATCTCCGAGAGTTTGTCGGAAGGCCGACGTCGCTTTATTTCGCGCAGCGACTGACCGAAGCGCTGGGCGGAGCCAGGATCTATCTGAAAAGGGAGGACCTCGCCCACACCGGCGCGCACAAAATTAACAACACGATGGGGCAGATTCTGCTTGCCAGACGCATGGGTAAGACGCGGATCATTGCTGAAACGGGGGCGGGGCAGCATGGTGTAGCAACGGCAACCGTGGCGGCAATGTTCGGACTGGACTGCGAGATTTACATGGGCACCGAGGACATGGACCGTCAGGCGTTGAATGTGTTCCGGATGCGGCTCCTGGGTGCGAAAGTAACCGGCGTGGACTCGGGAAGCAGGACGCTTAAAGATGCGATCAACGAGGCAATCCGGGACTGGGTGACGAATGTGGACGATACGTTCTATATTTTCGGATCCGTCCTGGGACCTCACCCGTATCCGTTGATCGTACGCGATTTTCAACGGGTGATCGGGGTGGAGACGCGCGCACAGATCCTGCAGGCCGAAGGCCGGTTACCGGACTGTCTGATTGCATGCGTCGGCGGCGGCAGCAATTCGATGGGGCTGATTCACGCGTTTCTGGACGATACGGACGTGCGGATGGTGGGTGTCGAAGCCGGAGGACATGGCATTGCCTCCGGCGACCACGCTGCCCGGTTTCAGGGAGGAGATCTGGGCGTACTGCACGGGGCCAGGATTTACCTCCTGCAGGACGAGGACGGGCAGATCGCGCTGACCCATTCGGTATCGGCGGGCCTGGACTATTCCGGTGTGGGCCCCGAGCACTGTCTTCTGCGGGATGAGGGTCGGATCGAGTATGCGTATGCGACAGACGACGAGGCCCTGGAAGGGTTCCGGTTGTTGAGTCGCACGGAGGGGATCATTCCCGCACTGGAAAGCGCGCACGCGATCGCGTACGTGTCGAGAGCGGCGCCCGAAATGGACAAGGATGCCCTGATTGT
>JAGWBX010000037.1:0-29609 GCA_021295655.1 Candidatus Latescibacterota bacterium | reverse complement strand
TCCGGTTCACCGGATCGGATCGAAGCACGGAGTTGACCTGATGACAAGGATCGGGAAACGGTTCGAAGCGTTGAGGAAAGCCCGAAAGACAGGATTCGTCGCCTATATTACGGCGGGCGATCCGGACCTGGCAACCACCCTGAAACTCGTGCCGGAACTGGAAAGGCGCGGGGTGGACGTCCTCGAATTGGGCGTACCGTTCTCCGATCCGCTGGCGGACGGTCCGGAGATCCAGGCGGCCTCGCAGCGGGCGCTGAGGCATCGGGTGTCAATCGGCGACGTTCTGGATCTGGTGGCGGACCTGCGGCAGGAGTCCGAGATACCCATTGTCCTGTTTACGTATTTCAATCCGATGCACCGCTTCGGTCTCGAACGACTTGTCGGCAACGCGGCCGAAGCCGGGGTGGACGGCATTCTGGCGCTGGATCTTCCACCGGAAGAGGCGGGAGAGTACAAGGGCCTGATGGAAGCGCGGGGATTGGATACGATTTTTCTGATTGCGCCTACGAGCGGTGAGGAACGCATTCGACGGATCGCGTCTCACACCAGCGGTTTTGTGTATTACGTGTCGCGCACGGGCGTAACCGGGGAGCGGGACCGTCTGGAGGAAACGCTTGGAGACAAGGTGGCGGCCATCCGGCGACATACCTCGCAACCCGTAGCGGTGGGATTCGGAATTTCGACACCCGAACAGTCCCGAGAGGTTGCAGGTTATGCGGATGCGGTCGTCGTCGGCAGCGCCATCGTGCGGCGTATTGCCGAGCGGCAGGACGATCCGGACCTCGTTTCGCACATCGGGGCATTTGTTGAAAAACTGGCGCAACCGCTGAAGGGAGCATCCGATGGATCTTGACGACTGGAGGAAAGAAATCGACCTGCTGGACCAGAAGCTGCTGGAGCTTCTGAATCGACGTGCCGGATGCGCCATTGAAATTGGCAGGATCAAACGGGTAATTGGACAACCGATCTTCGTGCCGGAACGGGAGATGTCGATCCTGAACCGGATCCTTGAACTGAATAATGGGCCCATGGACGACGAGGCGGCGCGACGGATATTTCAGCAGATTATCGATGAATCCAGGCGCCTCGCACAGGAAAACCAGGAAAAATAAGCGGGGGCGGGAAACCTTATTGAATGCGTTCGTGAGCCTGGCTGAAACCAACCGGATTGGCGGCCGCCCGAAATACCGGAGGTGATGAACAATGGCCTTTAATAAAAACGCAAGGCTGCCCACACCGGAAGCCGTACTGGAAACGATATCGCTGCCCACAAAGCTGAAGAAGATAAAGGAGGAGCGTGACACTGAGATCAGGGAAATTTTCGAGCGGAGAAGCGATAAGTTCCTGCTGGTAATCGGCCCATGTTCGGCCCACGATGAAGATGCCGTGTGCGAGTTTGTGTCCAGGTTGGCGAAGCTGCAGGAGGCGGTCCGTGAAACGCTGGTTCTGGTGCCGCGGATCTACACCAACAAACCCCGCACGACCGGCGAAGGATATAAAGGCATGGGGCATCAGCCGGACCCGCGAAAGGCGCCGGACCTGTCCGAAGGCATTTACGCGGTTCGTCAGATGCACATCCGCGCGGTCAGGGAGTCCCACCTGACGGCGGCCGACGAAATGCTGTATCCGGGCAATCTCCCGTACGTCGAGGACTTGCTGAGTTATATAGCCGTGGGTGCGCGGTCCGTGGAAAACCAGCAACACCGATTGACCTGCAGCGGCGTTGACGTCCCCGTTGGAATGAAGAACCCGACGGGAGGAGATCTCTCGGTGATGTTGAACGCGATTCACGCCTCGCAGATCCCGCACGTCTTCATCTATAACGGATGGGAGGTCAGCACCGGCGGCAATGCCATGACGCACGCCGTGCTTCGCGGCGCCGTGGACGTTAACGGGCGCAGTATGCCGAACTATCATTTCGAAGACCTCATGTACGCGGCGGCGCTATATGGACAGCGGCAGCTTGCCAATCCCACGATCGTTGTGGATACGAATCACAACAATTCCGGCAAGCAGTTCAGTCAACAGCCCAGGATCGGATTGGATGTGATCCAAAGCCGGCGGAATTCAACGATCTTGCGCGACATGATCCGCGGGTTGATGGTTGAGAGCTTTCTGGCGGAGGGCGCCCAGGGTGTAAACGACGGCGTATTCGGTAAATCCATTACCGATCCATGCCTGGGCTGGGAAGATACCGAGGCGTTCGTAAAGGAACTGGCGGAACGGACGTGACGGCGACCGGGTCCGGGAATCAAAAGCCGATTGTAACCTTCTACCGGCGCTTCTGCCTGTTCTTCCAAGGATGACGGCATGGACAATGATCCTCCGTTTGCGCGTGAAACGATTGCAATTGTGGGCGTGGGGTTGATTGGCGGATCCCTTTGCGTGGCGCTCAAGGGACTGGGCATCGGACGACGCATCGTTGGCATCGGCAGGCAGGAGACCCTGGATGCAGCCCTGGCGCTGGATGTTATCGACGCGGGATATTGCTATGGGGACCTCGAAACCGGGATTCGCGATGCGGCGCTGGTTTTCCTTTGCACTCCCATCGTTCGTATTCTGGAGTTGCTGCCTGAGGTGCTGGAGGCGGCGCGGCAGGATGCGGTCGTGACGGACGTGGGCAGCACCAAACACGCGATTGTTTCCGCGGCGACGGCGCATCAACGGGATGACGTTTATTTTGTGGGCGGGCATCCGATGGCCGGCTCCGAACATCGAGGTGTGCGCGCGGCGGATCCGTTCCTGTTCCAGAACGCGATTTATGTGTTGACGCCGTCGCCGGAAACGCCCGATTTCGTGGTTGAAAAGCTCGCGCGCCTGGTAAGGGCGTTCGGGGCAAGACCGATGAGGATGACGCCTCGGGAACACGACAGGGCGGCGGCGGCGGTAAGTCACCTGCCGCAGATGATGGCCACGAGCCTGGTGTCCTTGATCGGACGGATGACGGAAGACGACGGGTTGCCTATTCGAATGGCGGCGGGCGGATTTCGGGATCTGACGCGCATTGCTTCCAGCCCTTATGCCATGTGGCGGGATATCTGCCATACAAACGCGATCCCGATCCGCGAGATGATCGATTTGTATATTGAGTCGCTTTCGGCGATTCGCTCCGCCGTGGACCACGACCGCCTGGAACAGGCATTTGCCTATGCGAATCGAATACGCGGGCAGATCCCGAAGGATTCCAAGGGATTCCTGCATCCGCTGCACGAAGTCCTCCTTCTGGCGGAAGACAGGCCGGGTGTGATTGCCCACGTCGCCCGGACGCTGGCCGGGGAGAACATCAACATAAACGACATCGAGGTGTTGAATGTGCGGGAGGGTGAAGGGGGTACCATTCGAATGGGGTTCGATTCCCGTCCCTGCGCGGAGCTTGCCGTAGACGTGCTGGGGAAGGCGGGTTACAGCGTCAGGATGAGATGAAACGAAGGCGCCGGAGACGGGTGAACCGGATCTGTCGTTGTCCGTCCATCGGTGACTGAATCTTGAAGAAGGCGTGGATTTGGAACTCACGGGTCCGACAATCTCCGGAGACACGATCAAACCCTCGCCCGGGCTTGCGGGCGTTTGCGACCTCCCCGGCAATGCTGAACTGTCGATCATCGCCATTGCGCTTTCGTCCACAGCCGATGGAATTTCCCGGATCCACAGGTGTTCGCGAAGGCCCGAAGTCGAGCGAACCGGTGAATTGCTGTCTGAGGTCGGGATTGGGGTCGCGTGGGACGGTGAGACCGCAAAGGTAACCGGCGGCTCATTCCGGGCGCCGGGCGACGTACTGAACGTGAACGGGTCCCTTGTTCTGTTTTCCTGTCTGGCGGGATTGCTGTCGAATGCCCCCTTTGTTACGAGACTCTCCGGAGTTCACACCGATGCCGGCGTCAACCGGGTTTCCGAGGCCCTCCAATCGCTGGGCGCATCCCTGGACATTTCGGTAAAGGACGGGATATCGGCCGGTATCGGTGGGACGAGGTTGACGTCCGGTTCCTGCCGCGTCGGACGTCCCAACCTGGCGGTGAAATGCGGAGTGCTGGCGGCCGGGTTGGGTGTGGACGGGCCGGTCGAACTCCTGCAGGACACCGGCGGGGATGACGACGTGGAAGTGTTGTTGCGGGCCGCGGGATGCGGTCTGAAAAAGAGGCGGATCGCGGGCGCCGAAGGTTATCAGTTGCTGCTGGAAGGACCCGTACGGCTTTGCGCCGTTACCCATGAGTTGCCGGGCAGTTCGGACGCCGGGCTGTTTCTTGTGCTGGCTGCGGCGATGTTGAAACAATCCGACCTGACCGTAACCCATTTCGGAATGGACTCGAGAAGCCGCAGGATCGTGGATTTACTGCGCCGGATGAACGTAGCCATGGACGTGGAGCAATTCCGGACGGATTCCGGTTTCCCTGTTCGAAACGTCCGGATCAGGGGGTCCGAATTGCGTGGCGTCAAGATTGCGGGCGCGAACGGGCGCCTCATGCGGGACGTGCTCCCGCTCGTGGCGGCCGCAGGCGCCGTTTCTCGGGGCGAAACCATCATACGGGATGCCGAAGCATTGAGGGAGGGTCCGGTTGACTGTATTTCGGTAATGGTAGAAAACCTCAGGAAGATGCAGATTCAGGTTGGAGAGATGCCGGACGGGCTGGTTGTAAAGGGGGGGCGACCGCAGGGCGCCGAACTGAATGCCGCCGGCGACGCCCGCGTGTCAATTGCGCTCACGCTGGCAGCGCTGGCCGGCGAGGGGGAGACCCTTGTCAGGAACCCCGGGCCCGTGGATCGGTTGTATCCCGGAGTCATGGATAGATTGACTCAGGTTTTATTGGAATAATTCAAATCCCCGCCGCGGATCGCAGCGGCAGACGCCATCGATACAGATCGTTTCAATCACGGGTACGAGGAGAGCCTTATGAAACTGGTTGTCAGGTTGTTCCTTCTGGCGTTGCTGGTGTTCCTGGGAGGCGTGGTCTTCATCCGGTACACCTACAACTGTTCGTGGAAAGAGAGTTTCGCGATTGCCGACCAGTTTGTGTCGGACCTGACACGTTAAAGGTCCGTTGCCGGTTGCGGTGTGGCAGGGATTCCGGCTGTCAAGCCGCAATAACCGGGTCGAGGGAGTCTGTTTTGGGAATTGTCTCAACCACGCAATTGCTGGGGGTGATAGGCGATCCCATCGCCCACTCGTTATCTCCGGACATGCACAATGCGGCCATAGGCGTTCTTGAAATAGACTACTGTTACGTGGCCTTTCACGTGTTGCCGGACGGGGTTGAATCGGCGCTTGACGGTATGCGCGCACTTCAAATCCGGGGATTGAACGTTACCCTTCCCCACAAGTCCGCGGTGATGGCGCACCTGGACCGGATTTCGGAAGAAGCACTGGCCGTGGGTGCGGTGAACACGGTGTCTCTCAAGGATGGCGAACTTGTCGGGCAGAATACCGACGTGTACGGGTTGGCCACCGCTTTGGAGCGCACCGCGGGTCTCGCCGTGCTGCCGGAGCATTGCGTAATTCTCGGCGCGGGAGGCGTTGCGCGGGCGGCGGCGTACGCGCTGGCGACGCGAAACGAAGTGCGACGGGTGAGCATTCTCAATCGAACCGTTGCCCGGGCGGAGCTGCTTGCGCGTGATATGCAACGGATAACGGGTAAGGCAATCGACGCGGGTGATCTCACGAAAGGCACACAAATGAGACGGTTTGCGGATGCCGGTCTGGTCGTGAACGGAACGTCGCTGGGGATGTATCCGGACGTGGAGCGGACGCCCCTCGCGGATACAGACGCTGTACATCCGCAACTGGTACTCTACGATACGGTTTTCAATCCGCTGGATACGCTCCTGATGCGCCAGTTCCGGTCCGCGGGAGCGCCGGCGTTTGGAGGGCTGGATATGCTCGTGTACCAGGGTGCGCGTTCGTTTGCCATATGGACGGGCATCGAGCCGCCCGTCGACGTGATGAAGCGGGCGATAATCGGCCGGTTTCGGGCGTAGCGGTGGCCGATTCCGACGGTAAGGAACGCAATGCCAGGCGGACCTTCGTGCGTCAGATGTTCGACGGGATTGCCGGAACGTACGATCTGCTGAACCACCTGTTGAGCGCCGGTGTGGATATTCTCTGGCGGCGGTGGACAGTCGACGCACTGGATTTGAAAGCGGGCTGGTGGATCCTGGATCTGGCAACCGGAACGGCGGATCTGGGTCTTGAAGCGGCTGCTCGCGACCCAGGCGTGCGGGTTGTGGGCGCCGACCTTTCCCTGCCGATGCTTCGGCGTGGAAACAAAAAGCAGAAAAGAAAATCCGGCCAACTGTTCCTGCTTTGTGGAGATGCACAACGGCTGCCGTTTCCGGATGCACGGTTTCACGCCGTAACGATTGGTTTCGGAGTGCGGAACTTTTCGGACCTGACCGCCGGCCTTCACGAGATACTCCGTGTCCTGCGCCCGGGCGGCCGGCTGGCGATTCTGGAGTTTTCCCGTCCCAGGGCGTTTCTGTTGAGCAGGGCTTACCTCTTCTACTTCAGATTCATCCTTCCCGGAATCGGTCGGCTTGTTTCCCGGAATCCTCTGGCGTATCGGTATCTCTATGAGTCCGTAATGCGGTTCCCGGAGGGTGAAGCATTTCGAACGCGTTTGACACAGACGGGGTTTCTCGAGCCCGTGGAACGCCGTTTGACCCTTGGAATCGCCACACTCTACCTGGCGTCAAAACCGTAGAAGCGATAAAATCGGGGAGACGGAAGACGGTAGAAGAAATCCTTGCCCGGTACGTTATTCTCCTTGCCTCCGGCACGAGAAGAAACCTCACAAGGCAGGCAATCTCTCCCCTCTCCCTCTCCTCACAGGAGAGGGGCCGGGGGGAGAGGTTACTGACGGCTGATTGCTGACAGCTGACGGCTGATAGCCGACAGCTTTGTCTGAGGGGGCTTGGAGGGGAGAGGTGCTGCTATATGGTCAATCCTTTTGTTGAAGAAATCGTATCGCATGTATCAACAGCAACCGACGTGCCCCGGGATGAGGTGAGGGCCCTGATTGAAGTCCCTCCAAAACCCGAGATGGGCGATTACGCGCTTCCGTGCTTCAGGTTCGCAAAAACACTGCGTAAAGCGCCGAATCAGATCGCGCGGGACCTCGGGGAAAGGATACGGCCCGGCGGACGCATCGCCCGGGTACGGGCTGCAGGGCCTTATCTCAATTTTTACGTGAGCCAGACCGAATTCGTTCGGGAGACACTCTCGGAAATTCTCGCCAGGGGCGGGCAATTCGGCCGGAGCGGCGTGGGCGCGGGAAAGACGGTCGTGATCGATTTCTCCTCGCCGGACGTCTCCAAACCGTTTACGATCGCTCACATACGTTCGACTGCAATCGGGAACTCGCTCTGCAGGCTGTACGAGGCCACGGGATGGGACGTGATCGGCATCAACCACCTTGGGGACTGGGGAGCCAAGCACGGGATGAGTATCGCCGCTTACAAGCGCTGGGGAGACGATGCCGCGATTCGTGAGAATCCGCCCTATGAGCTCTTCAATCTGTACGTGAGGTACAATGCCGAGATGGAAAAAGACCCGTCTCTCGGCAACGCCGTAAAGTACTGGACACAGAAACTGGAGGCGGGCGACGCCGAAGCGCTTCGTCTCTGGAACTGGTTCAGAGAGGAGACAGTCAAGGACTTCAAGCGGATTTACGGGCTGTTGGACGTCACGTTTGCGGAATATACCGGCGAGAGTTTCTTCCACGACAAGGTCGGGCCCGTCATTGACGAACTGAAGGCCGGAGGGCTTGCCGTGGAGAGTGAAGGCGCCCTCGTCGTGATGCTGGACGAAGATGACATGCCGCCTGCCATCATCCAGACCGGACATGATACCAGTGTTTATTTCACGCGGGACCTGGCGGCGGCGATTTACCGGAAGAAGACCTACGATTTCGACAAGTTGATCTATACGACCGACGCCGGGCAGTCCCTGCATTTCCGGCAGCTCTTCAAGGTGTTGGAGCGGATGGGCTATGAATGGGCAAAGGACTGTGTCCACGTCCCGTTCGGCATTATTTCCTTCAAGGAAGGAAGGATGTCGAGCCGCCGGGGAAACGTGATTTTCCTGGAGGACGTGTTGAACCGCGCAATTGAGTTGACAAGGGGAATTGTCGAGAACAAGAATCCGGATCTTCCCGGCAAGGATGCGATCGCGCGGGACGTGGGCATCGGTGCGGTGGTCTATGCGGACCTGGATTCCCGCCGGACGCGGGATGTGGTTTTCGACTGGGATGAGATCCTGAATTTCAACGGTGAGACCGGCCCATACGTTCAATATACCCATGCCCGGTATTGCAGCGTGTTGCGCAGGTACGGTGGGGCGGTTCCGCCGTCCGGCGCGGACCTTTCTCTGTTGACCGAACCCGAAACCGTGGCCGTGGTCAAGTGCATGGAGCGGTTTCCGGAGCGAATCCGGAACGCGGCCGAGACCTGTGAGCCCTCTCTCATTGCAGGGTTCCTGATCGAACTGTGTACCGAGGCAAACCGGTTCTACAACGCCCACAGGGTCATTTCGGACGACCTTCCGCTGACACGGGCACGCATCGCGCTCGTCTATTCCATTACCGCCGTGCTGGCAGCCGGACTCCATTTGCTGGGCCTGAAAGCGCCGGAGGAAATGTGAGTCCGACTACGCATTTTTCTCCGCTGCAGGGCAAACAGATTTTCCTGGCCGGTTTCATGGCAACCGGAAAGAGCAAAATCGGCCCGATTCTGGCACAGCGTCTGAATCGGACATTTGTGGATACGGACGAGCTGATCGTGGCGTCGGCCGGAAAGTCCATCCCCCGGATCTTCGCGGAAGACGGTGAGGCCGCATTCCGGCGTATCGAGCGGGGTTGCGTGGCGAGGGCGGCCGGAATGCCCGATGCCGTGATCGCATTGGGCGGCGGCGCGGTGACACAGGAAGGCAATTGGGACACGATTCGCGCATCCGGCGTCTGCCTGTGTCTTCGGGCATCGGCGGAGACCATCTCCACGCGCCTGTGCAGGACGGAGGGAGAACGGCCGCTGATGGCCGGAATGAACGACGAAGAACGGATGGAGAAGATCCGGTCGATGCTTGCCGTCCGGGCGCCGTATTACGCCCGGGCGGACGCATTCGTGGAGTCGTCGGAACATCGCACGCCGGAAGAGACGGTTCAACTGGCGTTAACGGCGCTTGAAGGTATCGAATTTCAATAGAGGCGATGGGAGGCTGCTGTCTATGGAATCTAAACGCGTACCGAGCGGTATGGAAACCGTGCGGGTGGATCTGGGCAGCCGAAGCTATCCGATCCTGATTGGACACGGGACATTGTCCGATTTCGGCAGGGCGTACGCGGCGAGGGGGTTGGGTTCGGTTGCGGCGATCGTGACCAATCCGACGGTGGCGCGGCTCTACCTGGATCCGGTCAGGGCCGGTCTCGAGGCGCAGGGGGTGGCGGCAACGGTGGTGGAGATCCCGGATGGAGAGGAATTCAAGACACTGGCGACAGCGGGCCGGATATATGGCGACCTGATACGGGCGGGCCTGGACCGGCGCGGCTGCATCGTCACACTGGGGGCCGGGGCCGTGGGCCACACCGCCGGATTCGTGGCGGCCACCTACCTGCGCGGTATCGATTTCGTGCAGGTCCCGACCACCCTGGAGGCGCAGATCGACGCCAGCGTGGGAGGAAAGACCGGGGTCGATCACCCGCTCGGCAAGAATATGATCGGGGCGTTTTATCAGCCGAAGCTGGTATATATCGACACGGAAACGCTGATGACCCTGCCCAGGCGGGAGGTGGTTGCCGGGATGGCGGAGGTGATCAAGCACGGATTGATCCGGGACGAAGCGCTCGTGCGATTCCTCGAGAGCAAGATAGAGAAAGTGGCGGATCTGGCGATTGAACCGGAACAACTGGTGTCTCTGATTGCACGAAACTGCAGAATCAAGGCGGGCGTCGTGGCGGCGGATGAGACCGAGGCGGGATTAAGGGAAATTCTGAACTATGGTCACACGGTGGGACACGCCGTTGAGGCAGTGACGGGTTACAGGGTTTACAAACACGGAGAGGCCGTTATGCTGGGTATGCTGGCCGCTGGCAGAATCGGCGTCATCAAGGGGTTCTGGAAGCCGGCGGATCTGCAGCGCCAGAACGCGCTGATCGAAAAACTCGGGATTCCTTCAGGCGCCCGGACACTTGAAGCGGACAAGCTGATCGGCCGCATGGCCAGCGACAAGAAAGCGCGGGACGGGGTGATCCGGTTTGTCCTTCCGGAGACGATCGGGCGGGCGGTGACGTGCGACACAGTGAAAAGAACGGAGATTGAGGAGGGTATCCGGTATATGCAGGAACGCGCTCCCGAACCGGTATGAAGCTCACCGCGGCAGGGCGGCTGTCGGCTTCAGGATTGAACGGGCAACAATGCATGCTGAAATCCGCCTACGCAATGTCACCGCCCCCCAGACAGATATCGCCATCGTAGAAGACGGCCGATTGTCCCGGGGCCACGCCGGCGTCGGCCTCCGTCATTTGAACGTTCAGGCCGGCATTACCGTCGGATTCTATGCGGCACCGGACCAGCCCGGGACCGTGCCGGATCTTGACATGAAGGTCGTGCCGCTCGGGAGCCCCTGAGATCCAGTGCGGACTTGAAACCCTGAAGCGGCTCAATGACCGCTCGTCCCGGTGTTTCCTGTGGGACACGTGGACAAGGTTGCCGCGGGTATCCTTCGCGACCACGTACCAGGGGCCCGCGGAAAGGCCCAGCCCTTCCCGCTGTCCGATGGTGTAGAACCAGTAGCCCCGGTGGCGGCCGAGCCGGGCGCCGGTTTCCGCATCGACGATGTCGCCGGGCTTTTCTCCCAGGTGCGCCCTGACGAACTCGGGGTAGCTTATCTTGCCCAGAAAGCAGATGCCCTGGCTGTCTTTGCGGCCCTGGTTCGGCAGACCGAAGTCCCGTGCGTATTTACGGACCTGCTGTTTGTTGAGATGCCCCACGGGGAAACGCGCGCGTTTGACTTGAACCTGGCTGAGTCGGGAGAGAAAGTAGGTCTGGTCCTTGACGGGGTCCGGCGCCCGCTTCAGGTAGCAGGTACCATTGGTTTCTTCGACTCGGGCATAGTGCCCGGAAGCGACTTTGTGGTAGCTGCCGTCGATTCGGGCCGCGAACTCGCCGAATTTGATGTGCCGGTTGCAGACAATGTCCGGGCTGGGAGTACGTCCGGCCCTGAGTTCGGACACCGTGTGCGAGACCACCCGGTCCAGGTATTCGGCCTGGAGAGGGATGATTCGGAGCGGTACCCCGACCTGTTCGCAGACGGCGCGCGCGTTCTTGAGGTCATCCTCCCAGGGGCAGTCGCCAAGGAAGGCAAGTTCGTCTTCCAGCCAGACCTTGAGATAGAAGGCGGTGATCTCGTGGCGCCCTTCGCTGCACAACAGATTGAGGGCCACGGAACTGTCAACGCCGCCGGAGAGCAGTAGGGCGATTTTCATGGCTCAATTCGAAACGTAAAAGGCACTCGGCCAGGGTTTCTATCGTTGCCGTATCGATCCGGGTTGCCTGCATCAATCGTTGAGGATCTGCTTCTCAATGTCCAGCCCGACCCGGGTACTCCATGCGTCCAGGATTTCACGATACAGCGGGCCGGGTTTTCCGCTTCCGACCGGTATGTTATTGAACCTGGTGCAGGGCGCGATGCAATATGGCGTGGTGGTCAGCCAGGCCTCGTCGGCATTCGCCACGTCGTATGGCTGAAGGTCCTTTTCAATCCAGTCGAGACCGCGTTCGGCCGCAAGTTCCCGGACGGTGAGGAGGCTGACGCCCTGGAGAATGTTGCGCGTGGTAGGGGAGTAGATTGTGCGGTCCGCGACGACCGCGAAGTTGGAACCCGCGCATTCCGTGACGTTACCGTCCAGGTCCAGAAGCAGCGTAATCGCTTCCGGATCGACCGCGTGGGTCTGCTGGTCGGCCAGCCACCAGTGCAGGCGGGAACGGTTCTTGGATTTCGGATCCAGGCATTGGGGCGGGATGTGGCGCAAGGCGGGTGTGACAACGTGCGCGCCGGCCTCGAAAAGGTGGCGCCAGACGCGAAAGGGCAGTGGAAAGGAGTGAATGCAGACGGTTGGCGTCAGGCGGACGCTTCCCGCGGCGCTGCCGGCGTAGATCTCGTTTTCTCCCGGTGTGATGAAGTGTACGATGCCAAGGTCGGCCCCGGGATCAATCAGTTCCCTGTTCGCCCGTATGAGTTCGAGGGTTTTGTCCCGCATCCGGCTTTGCGACAACGGCGGTTGAATCCCGGCGTATTTGCACGACCGGTAGAGCCGGTCCAGGTGATCGTCCAGGCGAAACGGCGCGTGGGCGAACGTACGGGTCATTTCGGTGAGCGTGGCGCCCAGAATGATGCCCAGGTCGTAAATCCTGATTGCGGCCTGAGAGGCAGGTACGAGTTCTCCGTTGAGATAGACGATCGGTTCCTTCATATCATCGTGTCCTGTTCCAAAATATCTCACCATTCTCCCGACGATTCATCCCGTCTCGCTGCGTTGGCCCTCGCTCGCAGACCCTTCACAGGTCGGAGGCGCCTTACGAGCCGGGCGACTCGTCCGCCGAATTTTGGCAACCTATTTCCGGAACGGAACCCCCGCTCCGGCCGACGGATTACAGGAGTGACGTTGAATACGGGTGACAACTCGTC
Organism: Candidatus Latescibacterota bacterium; assembly: GCA_021295655.1. GTDB lineage: Bacteria > Latescibacterota > UBA2968 > UBA2968 > JAAXHE01. Next base: position 16,939 of record JAGWBX010000037.1, on the reverse strand, counting down.
CTTAATATAGCGGATGGGTGACGTCAGGACAAACGGAAAGGGATTTTTCGGGGCTGCATGAGGCGGAAGGTGGGTTTCAAGGCTGATGTCGGATCGTATCGGCGTTCTCCTGCCTCAGGAGAATCGAAGACGGGATTCGCTCGGGCGTTTCCGTTGCCTCAGCCGTCGACCCGAGGTTACATCCAGAGATTCCGATCGAGACTGCGGTACTGAATGGCCTCCCCGACGTGCTGGGGTTTGATTTCCTGTTCCTCTTCCAGGTCTGCGATGGTGCGGCTGACTTTCAGAATGCGGTCGTAGGCGCGTGCCGACAGTCCCAGCTTTGTGATTGCCATTTTGAGAAGTTCCTCGCCTTTGCCGTCGATCCGACAGTAATCACGAATTTCTGCGGGTCCCATATGCGCATTGCAGTACAGATGTTGTTTTTCCCTGAAACGATGCAGTTGCACCTGGCGCGCCGCATTCACGCCTTCGCGAATGGATTCGGACGTCTCGCCGCCGGGTTCATCGGCGAGTTCGGTGTATTCGACCCCCGGAACTTCAATGTGAATGTCAATCCGGTCCAGAAGCGGACCGGAAATTCGGGCCATATACCGCTGGATGATCGGCGGAGAACACGTGCATTCGTTCCTGGGATCGCCGAAGTATCCGCACGGGCACGGATTCAGGGCGCAGGCGAGCATGAATTGTGCGGGATAGGTCAGGGAGACCATGGCCCGGGCAATGGTGACGAAGCCATCCTCGAGCGGTTGGCGCAGAACCTCGAGGACATGCTTCTTGAACTCGGGCAACTCGTCCAGAAAGAGCACGCCGTGGTGTGCAAGTGAGACCTCGCCCGGCCGCGGGTGAGGTCCGCCGCCGATCAGGCCGGCGTCCGAAATGGTATGGTGAGGGGAACGAAAGGGCCGGATCGCCACCAGGGTGGTCTCCGGCGGCAGCAGCCCGGCCACCGAGTGGATTTTGGTGGCTTCAATGGCTTCGTCCAGGGTCAGGTCGGGCAGGATGGTGGGCAGGCGGCGGGTGAGCATCGTCTTCCCCGAACCGGGCGGGCCGATCATGATGATGTTGTGACCGCCGCTGGCCGCCACTTCCAGCGCTCGCTTGGCGTGAACCTGGCCCCGGACGTCGCGGAAGTCGATACGGTAGCTCAGGGCCTGGCTGAAGATCCGGTCGATATCGACCTTGAGCGTAGGTACGTCCCGATAGCCCTCGAGGAAGTCCAGCGTCTCCATCAGGTCGCCGACGGGATGCACGTCGATACCGCCCGCAATGGCTGCTTCGCGGGCATTCTCGCGTGGGAGGATGATGCCCTTGAATCCTGCCTGGCGGGTCTCCACGGCCATCGGCAGGACGCCCCGGACCGGCCTGACGGCGCCGTCGAGCGCAAGCTCACCGAGAACCGTGTATTGCGAGAGGATCTCGGGCGAGATGTCTCCGGACGCGGCCAAGATACCCACGGCGATGGGCAGGTCAAAGCCCGAGCCTTCCTTACGGATGTCCGCGGGCGCAAGATTGACCGTTACCCGGCGATTCGGAAAGACCCTGCCGGAGTTCTTGATTGCGGCGGTTACGCGATCCCGGCTTTCCTTGACGGCGTTGTCCGGCAGACCGACCACCGAGAATGCGGGAAGCTGATAATCCAGATCGGTCTCGATGCGTACGACGTAGGCGTCGATACCCAGGGTGGCGCAGCTCAGCACTCGGGACATCATACGGGCCTCCTTGGAGTCCGTCAGGAACGCGACTGAACTCCACGGAAGCGTGCCGATCTGCAAGGAGTGCGGTGTTGGTGAATCCCGACCACCTGTAAGAGCGCAAAGGGCGTGCCAGGGGAACCGGATGCACTTAACCTGTTGGCTGGAAAAGAGATGAGAATAACGGAAGGAGCAGCAGGGGCGAGGTTGGGAAAGGGACGTTCAATCGTCGGGGAGAGGATTGAACAATTCGTCGATGGACAGGCTGCCGCCTGGCAGTCCGGATGGGGGTTTTTCTACGGACACCAGAGGGGCTGGTTCGGGTCGACGTCGGCCATATAGTCGACCGAAGGTAGGCCGAAACCGAAAAGCTTGAGGAATTCCTCGCGGAAAACCTGCACATCCGAAATCGCTTCCAGGTTTTCGGTGGTAACGGACCGCCAGAGCGATTCGATGCGCGACTGCACGTCCTCCCTCAATTCCAGGTCATCAATGCGGATGCGCCCGCTCTCGTCGGTGGGTACCGGCGGTCCGGCATAGAGTCGATCCTTCAGAAGCCGGTACATCTGTTCTATACATCCTTCGTGAATATGCTTCTCCTTCATGACCTTGTATAACAGCGAAATGTAGAGCGATACCACCGGTACGGCCGCACTGGACTGGGTGACTACGGCCTTGTTCGCGGAGATGTAGGCGCGTCCGTTTCTCTTCCTCATCCGCGCGTCCAATTCCCGGGCCGTGGCCTCGAGGTGAATTTTCGCTTTACCGATGGTGCCGTTGCCGTAGACCGGCCGGGTCAGCTCCGGTCCGATATAGGTAAACGCAACCGTGCGGACGCCCTCGGCAAGCACGTCCGCCGCTTCGAGAGCCTGAATCCACAGATCCCAGTCTTCTCCGCCCATGACGGCGACGGTATTGCCGATTTCGTCGTCGGTGGCCGGCTCGATGGTAACTTCCGAGACGACGCCCGTGTGGATATCGACCGTCTTGCCCGTGTACGGTTCACCCACGGTTTTCAATACGGAGGTGTATTGCGCCCCGGATCGGGGATGCGTGCGCCTCGGTGACGCCAGGCTGTAAACCACGAGATCCACGTCTCCGAGGTCTTTCCTGATGACCGAGATGGCCTGTTCCTTGATCTCGTCGGAAAACGCGTCGCCGTTGATGCTTTTCGAGTAATAGCCCGCGTCCCTTGCGACGCTTTCGAAGGCAACCGAATTGTACCATCCCGCCGAGGCCGTGCGATTCCTCAGGGCCGGCCTCTCAAAGAAAACGCCCACGGTTCTGGCGCCGCCACCGAAACAGGCAGCGATTCGAGCGGCCAGCCCATAACCCGTTGAGGCGCCAATGACGAGCACGTTCCGGTAGCCTTTCAGCGTGGGCTGTTTCTTTACCCAGTCGATCTGTTCCTGTACACTGTGCGCGCAGCCGACAGGGTGCGCCGTCGTACAGATGAATCCCCGGATTCTGGGTTTGATGATCATCGGTCCGTCCTTTCCCGGTAATCAGGCCCTGTTGCCCGGTTTCCCCGGTTCGCCGCCGTTTCGGAAGTCTCGTAACGTCACACTTATTCCATCGGTTCCACGGCCGGTTGTATCTGATTCCAGGGTGCGAGTGATTCGAAGGCCGCGGAGGCACGCAGCACACCCGCGTCGTCACGCCAGCGCCCGACGATCTGCAGGCCGACCGGCAATCCGTCGCCTGCAAAACCGGCCGGAACCGTGGCCGCAGGCTGCCCGGTGATGTTGAACGGGTACGTGAAAGCGGTCCAGCCGAGGTAGCTGGTTGGATGGCCCGCGATTTCGCCTGGATGGTCGTGCCCGGCGGTAAAGGCTGTAACGGGAAGTGTCGGGCAGAGAAACAGGTCGTAAGCGCTCATGAATTCACGCCATCCGTGGTAGTAGTCATTGCGACGCGCGTACGCGATTGCCAGATGGGCCCCGGAGACGGATTTCCCCTTTTCAATCACGGCTGCAAGGCCGGCGTCCAGGAGATGCCTGACGTCGTCCAGGTTGTCCTCGAACACGCCCGCGAACGATGCGGACCATATCGTGTCGGCGATATCCCAGGGATCGGGCAGTCCGGGATGGGCCTCTTCGACGTGACAGCCGAGTTCCTGGAACCGGGCCGCCGCCGCCGCCGCGATCGACAGGACTTCGGGGTCGCCCCGGGCGTACCCGAGATTCGGGGACCAGGCAACGCGCAGACCGGAGATATCGCCTTCCATTTCCACGAGGTAATCGGTGGAATCGGGCAGCGAGAGGCGATCCATCGGGTGGGCGCCGGCCATGGCCGTGAGCATCAGCGCGGCATCCTTCACGGTGCGGGTGACGGGGCCGGCGTGGGAGAGCAATTCAACCACACTGGCCGGGTACTGGGGAACACGACCCCAGGACGGCTTGAGTCCGTACAGACCGCAGAAACCGCACGGGATGCGAATGGACCCGGCCCCGTCCGTACCCTGGGCAACCGGTCCCATACCCAGGGCGACGGCGGCAGCGGCGCCTCCGCTGGATCCGCCGGCCGTACGGCCGTGCTTCCAGGGGTTGTGCACCGGGCCGTTGATCCGGTTTCCCGAGTCACCCTTCCAGCCGAGTTCCGGGGTGGTGGTTTTGCCGAGAAGGACCATCCCCGTGTTTGAGAGGCGTTCCGCAAGCGGCGCATCGTAGTCCGGCACCCAGTTCTTGTAGAGCAGGGATCCCCGGGCCGTGCGGATACCCTTTGTGGGGGTGAGATCCTTGAGTGAGCCGGGAATGCCGGCCAGGATTCCGGCCTCACCCCCCATATAGGCGCGTTCGGCGCGATCTGCCTGTTCCAGCGCGCGTTCGCGAGTGACCGTGACGAAGGGGTTGAAGGCGGGGTTCAGCCGTTCAATCCGCTGCAGCACGGCTCTCGTAACCTCGACGGGCGAGAGCTCCCGCTTTTGATAAAGATTTCGCAGTTCGACCGCCGGGAGATGGCAAAGATCGGCTGAATTCATCCTTCCGCTCCGGGTTTGGAACCAGGCGCGCCCCTGGCAGGCAGCGATGAACGGAACGGGTAGCCCAGGAGCGCGACCAGTTGCGAGACCAGGCGGTATGAAATGCCCCAGAGGACACGCTGGCGCGGACCCGGCAGTTCGATTGCGGAAAAACGACGTTCCGCGTTGTCGATTCGAAAGCTGCGCTCAACATGGCGTCCGGCGTCGGCGAGTACGTTCAACTTCACCCAGAATGCATCCTTGACTTCGTGGTTTGGACGAAGCCGGTCTCTGAACTCGACGTTGTAGACGAAACCCGACACGAGGATGGGAAGGGTAGCGCCGGTGACGTCATCCAGTCGACCGAGGTACTCTGCCCTTCCGAGATCCAGGCCGATCTCCTCCCGCGTCTCCCGCTGTGCAGCCATGCGCGAGTTTCCGTCGCCGGGTTCCACCATGCCCCCCGGGAACGCGACGTGGCCCGACCACGGATCGTCGTCGCGCCGCGACCGCTCGATAAACAGCAGGTGAACCGCTCCCTGGCATTGATGCAGGACCATTGCGACGGCGGCGCGAACCCGGTCTCCGGAAGCCAGTTGCGGGTGATGTCCGGCGAGACGCCGGCGGATTTCTGCAATCGAGGTCATTTGGGTCCGGGCCGGCGCGCAAAATCGGGCCGCTACCGGTCTGTCGCGTGTCACCCGGCCGGTTTGATTCTGCGGTATTGATTGTATACGAGGTATCCCAGGCCGAGACCCGCGTTGATCAGCACGGGAACACGGTAGATGCTGACGACTTCGTACCGGAACACGGCTCCCGTGGCGCCGGCGGAAACAATCAGAAACGACAGGGCGATCAGGGGCTTGCAGATCACCGGCGGAACGAACGCCGCGGCTACGATAGACAGAAGCGCCGAGTGGAAGATAAAGAATCCGGCGTAGCCGTTTCGGACGGCCATGGCGAACTGCCAATCGTACCGGAAAGCCCAGACCAGGTAAACGTGGACGGCGGCAATCAGCGCAACCAGGGCGATGGCAGGGCGGCTGAACGTACCCCTGGCCGTGAGTACCAGATTGACAGACAGCCCGAGATAGCCCAGAAAAGCCAGAAGAAACGTAAGGTTTTCGAGCGTCAAAACGAGGTCGTTTTCGGGGGCGTTAGAGCGCTTTGTGGATGCATGAACCCGTGGACTGCAGCCGGTAAGACAGGAGGATGATCGTTACGTGGAATTCGCTCGCGCAGGCGTCCGGGCCCCGCCGCAACGCGGCCGGCGGTCTGCGTGAGACGAACGACTCTGACGCGAAACGGAACGTTCAGTGCGTGGAATTAAATCTGGGGGCGCGCCGGCGCATGTGGATTGCCCGCCGGGTGTGATGCTTCGGGTTCTTACTCTCCGGTGTCTACGGGATTCTTGATACGATCGATCTTGTCCTCGCAGTACTTCTTGTATTTGCGATCTCTGAGCCCTCTCTCATAGCTCCTGATGGCCTTTTCCTTCCAGCCTTGAGGCCGCCACGCGTCGTAAACGTCGCCGATGATGACGTATGCCGGCACACCGAACCTTCGGTCCGAGACGGCTCTTCTGGCGTAGTTGAGGGCGTTCTGGTACTGTTTGAGTTCCAAATAGGCTTCTGCCACGCGGTACTGGGCCTCGCTGTCCCGGGAGTTCAGGGCGAGCGCCTGCTGATACGCGGAGACCGCGCTCTTGTAGTTTTTCCCAAGTGCATGCGAATGTCCCAGCGCGGAGTAGATCCTGACCTTGTCTCTCTTGGTGGGCGCCACCGCAACGCCCTTTCTGAGCGTGGCAACCGCCTTTGAAAACTGCTTCGTTCGATTGTATACGACGGCCAGGCTGCGATAGGCGTTGATATTCTTCCTGTCTTTGCAATTGGGATCGCTATCGATCGCACGGCTGTAACTCCGGATTGCCCTGCTGTCTCTCTTCGTGAGCCGAAACAGGTCCCCCAGTTGTCGATGGGCCTTGGCGTACGTGGGATTGAGCTCGACGGCCGTAGTAAATGCACTCTCCGCCTGTTTGTACTTTCGGGCCTGTCTGGAAGCCAGACCCAGATTGTAGTAATTGGTGGCATCCGTGGGATCGAGTTGTGTTGCGTTTTCGTATTCCTCGATCGCTTTCCTGTAGTTCTTTCTGAGCAGGTAGTCCCTGCCCTGCCTTGAATAGGCCCCCTTCAGGAGCGTCCGTGCATTGCCGTTCTGAAAATTACCGTCCAGATTCAGCACCGCCCTGAACGCCGCCTGCGCCTCCTTGTACTTCTTCAGGTTGAAGAAAAGGTTCCCCAATTCATAATGGGCTTCAACGTAATCCGCCTTTACCGTCGTGGCCATTCTGAAATTGGCAATGGCCTTGTCCGAATCCTTGAGCTTCTGGTAGGTTTTGGCCATGCCTCGATAGGCCTGGGCATTGTTGCCATCCAGTTTGACGGCGTCTTCGAACGCCTGAAGGGCTTGCTGATAGCGCCGTTTCTCGAAAAGAGCCTGACCGGCGTTGTATTTTTCCGCCGATTCGGGAGCGACTTGAGCCCACGCGGGCTGGCAGAATAGAAGGCTCGAGACCAGAAGCAAAGACTGTCGACAACGCATGGCAGGTGGTCCTCTCGATGAAACGGGTTAACTGGAACGCGATTTACAAACCGGGAATATTGTCAAATTTCCGGACGATGTTAATCGCCTCGGACATGCGGAAAGGCCACCACCGGTTATGTGATGGCCTCCGCAAAGTTGAAACTGTCTGGCGAGGATTTAACCTTGATTCGTAATTATTCGGGGAAGTAAAACCGAATATATGCAAGTCGATAAAGACGATTTATCCTTGACTCGTTATTTTTCCGGGACGTAAAATCGAATATAGGCAAACGGATAAAGGTGATTTGACGGCTGATTACCAGGATACGCCGGGTCACTGGACGTGAACTGAAAAAATGTCCCTTTTTGACGACCGTTTCGCCCCGTTTCAGGGGTTTTCGTTTCGTTGCCGAGTTGCTGTTTCTTCGAATTGGGGTTAATCGTGCAGCTTGAATTTAATGGCCTGGGTCATCCAGACGTTCACCGGCTTGTCGTTCTGTATGGCCGGCTTGAATACGAATTGTCTGACCGCATCCATGGCCGCCTGCCTGAAAATCTCCTGGCCCCTCAACACCTGAACCCTGTCCGTCCGCCCGTCTCTGCGCACCATGAACTTGACGAATACATTGCCCTCCAGCCCCGCTTTGCGCGCAATTTCAGGATATTTGGGGCTGACCCCTTTGATCAGTTCCGGTTTTTCCTCCACGCTCCAGAACTCCATCACTTCTTCTTCCATTGGCGCTTCGGTTGCGCCCGGTGGCGGAGGCGGCAGGTCTACGGGGGCCTGATCCAGGTCGAGGTCGGTTGTTTCGATGGTCACGTCGTCGGGTACGTCGTCGCTCTCGGTTTCAACCGGCATGGCCGGCCGTGGAGGAGGGGGCGGCCGCTGAATCTGGCGTGTTTCCGGGATCTCCTCCATCTGGATGATGATCTGGTCTTTCTTCCCCGCCGAGGCCCGTATATCGAACGTGGGGAAAAGGATCGCCATGATCAGGTGCAGGGCGCAGGAGATACCGACCGACGTCCAGAAGACTTTCGGATAACGACTCCTGAGGTCGAATTCAGGGTACTTTCTCCGGACGATCTCCTTCCCTTTGATATAGGCCATACGCTTTACCTCTCTCGATCGGTGGCAAAGTTGACGCGGAGGGCGTCGGCTTTGCGCAGTTCCTCGATCACCTGGGACACGAGCCCGTAAGGCGCCCGTGTATCGCACTTGAGTGAGACAATCAGCCGCGGGTTCTGCACCCGGCGTTCGTAGAAGATGGGCGCAACTTGGTTGACCTGGGCGATTTTGTCGTCTATATAGACCTTCCGGTCCGCGGAGATCCAGACGTAGGAAATATGGCGGCGCGTTTTGATTTCCTCGACCTTTTCAGCCCTGGGCAAAACGATCCCCGTGACCCGGTAGCGTACGAAGACCGTCGTGACCATGAAAAAGATCAGCAGGAGAAAGGCGATATCCGCCATCGAACCGGTGGGAATGGACGTATGTACCCCTGATTTTTTTGAAAAATCCGCCATGCTGAGAACTCCTGTTGCCGGAAGAACCTACTTTTCCGGGGATGCTAGTGAAATCCGCGTTGCACCCGAAAGCTTGATCTCATCCAGAACGTCGATGAAATCGTTATAGGCCGTCTCTTCGTCGGCCTTGAGAGAAACGATCAGCTTGTCGTTTTCGCTCAGCCGCCGCTCGATGTCGGCCCGCAGTTGCCCCAGAGGTACCTCCTGCTCCAGGTTGATAAGGATATCACCTGCCGAATTCACCCAGACGTTGCAGATATTCTTCTTCTGGATCTTCTTGTTTTCTCCGGCGGGCGGTAGCTGCATGCCGATGCCCTTGTCCTGGTTCATCGTGGTGGTCACCAGAAAGAAGACAATCAACAGAAAAGCGATGTCCGCCATGGACGACGTCGGGATTTCGGGGTTGGATTTGTTTCGCCTTGTCAACTGTGGCTTGTTCGCCATGGCTTATTCTCCCGCGGGCGTATCGTAGCCGGCCTGGATCAGTTCGTCGATGAACTGAGAGGAACTCTCCTGCATATCGATGATGATCTTGTCGATCTTGGAGACGAAAAGGTTGTGCAATGCCTGGATGGGAATGGCGATGACCAGGCCGGATGCAGTGGTGATGAGCGCTTCGGAAATACCGGAGGCCACAATACTGGGCTCGACGTCGCCGGCTGCTGCAATGGATTCAAAGGCGCTGATCATACCGCTCACGGTGCCGAGGAACCCGAGCAGCGGAGCGATATTGGCTACGGTGGATAACCAGACCATGCCTTTTTCGAGAAAGGCCATCTCGATGGCGCCGGATTCTTCTATGGCCTTTTCGACGTGTTCAAGCCCCCGGTCCAGGCGAAGAAGGCCGGCATGGAGAACCGAGGCGACCGGACCCCTGTGACTTGCGCAGACTTCGGCCACGCCTTCGGGACCCCGCTGCTTGAGCGCTTCCTGAACCGCGGTGAAAAACTCCCGCGTGTCGATGGAAGACCGCCAAAGCGACCAGAAACGTTCAATACTGACCGCAATACCGAAAAGCAGCATAAGCAGAAGCGGGTGCATGAAGGGCCCGCCGTTTACATAAAGTTCAACCATGCCTCAATCCCCCAGTTGATGTGAATGTTCGCTGCGATTGTAAAAGCGCGAGAGAAGCGCAGACCGCCGCCAACCGGCAACGGTTGAATTGCGGATTCCGGGCTGCCGGCAAGCCACGGAAACTTGAATATTGTCCGGACGAAAGAACGGAGAATTCGTCGATTCTACAGAGACCGGCACGCCTTATTTCTTCCCTTCGATATCTACCTCCTCATCTTTCTTCTTTTTGAAGAATTCCAGTCTCTTCTTCTCCTCCTCGGACATGGGAGGGTCGATTTCATCGATCATCCGTTTGGCGTTTCCGGCCCATAGAGGATCCTTGGCGGCCCTCCTGAACCATTTCAGCGCATTGACGGAATCCGGCGCGGCATTGGATTTCTTCCACTTCCTGTGATGGTACTCGCCCCTCATGTAGTTGAATTTTCCGTTTCCCGGATCCAGTCTCAGCCCTCTGTCGACGAGACCGATATCCCCTGTCAGATCGGCCAGTTGCTCCACGACGCTGAGATTGTCGGGCTGGAGCCTGATCATTTTTCTGAGAATATTGATTTGAAACCGCCTGGACTTGTTCAGCTGTTTCCCCAGGTTCAGCAACTGATCCAGGTAGAGGAGATCTTCAGGACTGTGGGCGTGGAGCTTCTCATACGCGTTGAACGCCTTCTGGTCCATGCCCATGCGGACGTACAACTTGGCGAGATTGTCCAGCGTGGCGTAATCTTCCGGGTTTATTTCCAGCAGCCGCTCCATCTCCTTGAGGGCTTCGTCTTCGTCACCCATATAGAGGGTGAGCTTTGCAATCGCATCCTGGACGTCGGGATTGTCCGGTTCCAACCCGCCCCAGCTGCGGGTATGCTTCAGCGCCGAATCGTAATCTTCTATTTCAATATAAAGCGTGACCAACCGATGCAGGTACTGGACCTGCTTTTCGGATTTCTTTGCTATAGCGAGAAGCTTTTCGTATACCTCGATGGCCTCCTCGAGCATCCCTTCCTGTATGTAGAGCTGGCCGAGGTAGTAAAGCGCGTTTCGCGCATTGGGACCCGCCGGATTCAGTTCAATTGCTTTCTTGAACCAGGTAATGGCTTCCCCGGGTTCTTCCGTCTCATTGTACAACTTGCCCAGATAGTACGCGGTTTGGGCGTTCCGCGAATTGAAGTTCCATGACTTCGTCAGTTGCACCCTGGCGTCTTCGTATTGTTTGTTATCCAGATATCGCTTGCCGAAATAAACATGCTTCCTTGACATCGCCCCCGAGTCCACGGGTGCCTCGCGCGGCTTGTGCTCGTCCTTTTTAGACTTTCTTCTGGCCTCGACCGATGAGAACAGCCCCAGGAACAGAAAACCGCAGAGAATGAGAACAACGCCATCCGAAAGCCGGAATTTCATAACGGCAACTCCTCGACGATACAGCCGCGCCGCACCGTCGATTCAGCGTAAAGTGCTGGTACCAAGACGCATAGACACATGCTACACCTAGAAACATAGAAATCTAACGAATAGGAAATTGGATGTCAAGGCAAAATCCATGTCTGTTTATTGCGATTCCACTCCGAATTAAAGCCGCACCCCGACGACGGATGAGCCGGAAACGCCCGCCGCGCAATGCTCGCCGGATGCCTGTTGACACAACCCTTGTAATCCCGTATATTGGAGGACTCGTCAGACGGATGAACTGTCGTTGCAGTCGCACCCGGAGTTTTGCATGCGCAACAGAATCTGGGCACCCTGCCTTGCGTTTCGTCACGGAACGCTCGCCGTCAAGGACAGGTCTTCTCCGCCCACGATCGCCAGTGTGCGGCGGAGGCGCCCCGCCTTGAAACGGTAAGTTGTGCAAACCCCTTGACACGTGTGTCAAGGGGTTTCCTGTATCCGGGTATGATGTCATGGCTTAGCAGCCCGTTGAAAAAGCCCATCCGGGCTGCCTGCCTGTGCGGTGCACGCAGACAGGCGTCCGGTCCCTGTGGCCGTATTACTGCGTTGCGCTCCCTCCCCGAATCCCCCGATTCGACGCGGTCGCGTGCCTTGTCTACGGCCACAATGCCTCGCCTGCAGAGCGACTTTATCAACGGACCGTTAGCGAAGATGCGCCGTTTCTTCACGAGGGAGACATCAATGGACAGATCCACGGAAAAAATCGCCAAAGAGGGACTGACGTACGACGACGTGTTGTTGATTCCCGGGAAATCCGAAGTATTGCCCGCTCAGGTGGACCTGACCACGCAGATTACCCGCGGGATCAGGCTGAATATCCCTCTGGTCAGTGCCGCCATGGATACTGTAACCGAGGCCCGGCTTGCAATTGCACTTGCCCAGGAGGGCGGCATCGGGATTGTACACCGGAATCTGTCCATCGAAGAACAGGCCGAAGAGGTGGCCAAGGTGAAACGGTCGGAAAGCGGTATGATCGTCGATCCGTTGACGCTATCGCCGGACAACTATATCCGTGAAGCGCTTGAGATGATGTCCAAGTATCGAATCTCCGGAGTGCCGATCGTTGACGGCGGCGAGAGACTTGTGGGCATCCTGACCAACCGGGACCTCAGATTCGAAAAAAACGTGAACCGCAAGGTGTCCGAAGTCATGACGCACAAGGGGCTGGTGACGGCCCGGTTGGGAATCTCTCTGGAAGAAGCACAGGAGATTCTCCAGGAACATCGTATCGAAAAGCTGCCGGTTGTGGACGATAAAGGCGTCCTCAAGGGCCTGATCACCGTAAAGGATATCGAAAAGAAAATCCAGTATCCGAACGCGTGCAAGGACCAGCTTGGAAGGCTCCGCGTAGGGGCCGCGGTTGGGGTGGGGGGTGATCTGGAAGCCCGGGTTGGAACGCTGGTCGACCGGGACGTGGACGTGATCGTCGTGGATACGGCGCACGGCCATTCCCGGGGTGTTCTTGAAGCCGTGGAACGCATCAAGAACGGCTTTCCGGAAACCGAAGTGATTGCCGGAAACATCGTGACGGCCGAAGCGGCCCGGGATTTGATTCTGGCCGGAACGGATGCCGTCAAGGTGGGTATGGGGCCTTCGGCGAGTTGCACCACGCGGGTTATCGCCGGAGCCGGCGTACCCCAGGTATCGGCCATCATGGACTGCGCCGAGGTCGCGGAGAAGGCATGCGTCCCGGCCATCGCGGACGGCGGAATCACCCAGTCGGGAGATATCACAAAGGCCATCGCGGCCGGCGCGAATTCCGTGATGATCGGATTCCTCTTTGCAGGGACGGACGAGAGCCCCGGAGAGACGGTGATCTATCAGGGACGCACGTTCAAAGTGTATCGCGGTATGGGTTCCCTGGGCGCAATGCAGCGCGGAAGCAGGGACAGATACTTTCAGGGAGACGTCGAATCCGACAAGCTGGTCCCTGAGGGAATTGAAGGGCAGGTACCCTACAAGGGTTCGGTCTCAGGGTTCATCTATCAACTCATTGGCGGGTTGAGGGCGGGCATGGGCTATTGCGGAACGAGAACCATCCTGGAGCTCCGGAGGAACGGTCGATTCGTGAAGGTTTCTTCAGCCGGTGTCCGGGAGAGCCACGCGCACGACGTGTCGGTTACGAAAGAGGCGCCGAACTATCGACTGGAGTAAGGTCGAGGCGGCGTGAACGCACACGGCAGATGGTACCCTTACATCTGCCGTTTCACATGGATTTCAACGGGGTTCCCGGGTTGAGCGCGCAGATCGATATCGAGGAAATCCGGAACGGGTTTCCGGTTACCCGGAACTGGATTTACATGAATCACGCCGGAATCGCGCCAATCTCACTGGGCGTCTACCGGGCAATGGACGGCATGCTGAAGGATCTGACCCGAAACGGCATGGTAAACCTGCCTGAATGGGACGACGTATGTTCGCAGACACGGGAATCGGCCGCCCGTCTGATCGGCGCAAACGCATCGGAGATCGCTTTCGTCAAGAACACGTCCGAAGGGATCCTGATGGTAGCCAACGGATTGACGTGGCGGCCGGGCGACAACGTTGTAATTCCCGATCGGGGATTTCCGGCCAACGTCTATCCGTGGCTGAACCTGCGGTCCCAGGGCGTGGAGGTCAGGCGCGTTCCGGAGGTTGACGGCCGTATCCCGCTGAACGACCTGTTGGATGCCGTGGATGACCGGACGCGCGTGCTGTCCGTGAGTTCGGTGGAGTTCGCAAGCGGATTCCGGCACGACCTCCGGAAAATCGGCCGATTCTGCACAGCGCGGGGCGTCCTTTTCTTTGTGGATGTGATTCAGAGCCTCGGCGTACTGCCCCTGGACGTGGCGGATGCCGAAATCGACTTTGTTTCGGCCGACGCCCACAAATGGCTTCTGGGTCCGGAGGGAATCGGGCTCTTCTACTGCTCACACCGGGCCCGGCAACACCTGCGCGTGGTGAATCTGGGCTGGGCGAACGTGGTGGAGCCGAGGGATTTCCTGTCGTACGACACCACGCTCTTGCCGGATGCACAACGATTTGAATGCGGCACGTTGAATACCGTGGGCATCCATGGGTTGAGTGCCAGCCTCGATCTCCTCCATCGCGTGGGTATCGAAAGCATTGAAGCGAGGGTACTGTCATTGACCGATCAACTCTGTGCCGGGCTGGAGGAAAAGGGCTACCGGGTGATCAGTTCCAGGGCGTGCGGGGAAAAGTCGGGCATTGTGATCTTCCATCATTCACGGATCGCCACCGACGCGGTTTACCGGATGCTGTGCGACGCACGGGTCGTTTGCGCGATTCGGGGGGGACGCGTCCGGCTTTCGCCGCATTTCTACAACACCGAAGCGGAAGTCGATCGTGTTCTGCAGGCAATTCCGTGAGGAGAACCAGTGTATAGTGGTCAGTGGCCGGTGGTCAGTTAAAGGCGGGGAAGCAGCTGTCAGCTATCAGCCCTCAGCGGTCAGCTTGAAACAAAAGCAAGAATCAAAGGCAGCCAACAACGAAAATCGAATCAGGTGACGTCAGCGCCATTACGTGGGCGACCGGGATGGGCGCAAACCTCTCCCCAGGCCCCCTTTCCTGGAGGAAAGGGGTGTAAGGCGAGAAAGCGCCATGCCAGCCTTCTCAAGACACTCGGATTGATAGGAAGTCGCCGTCCCGGCACCTGCGCAAGCCGTGTACATTGGCCCATCACCATTCCCCCTTCCTTCAGGAAGGGGGTCAGGGGGTAGGTCTCGCCTCATCAGTGAATTTCACACTTGGCGACCGGGGGTCTGGGGGGTTTTTCCGTGTTTATCCGTCCAGCGCAATTGCGCTGGTGATTCTGAAGGGTTGGCAGGCCGCCCAATTCCCATTCGTGCCTCTTAAGTGATTCACGGAAAAACCGGCCCCCCGCCGAGGGGCGCCCTTCTTTTTCGCCCTTTTTCTTGGGCGCAACAAGAAAAAGGGGGGGAGAGGTCTCGCCTGATTCGACATCTCCGAACTCGTGAAGGATCGTTTCATGACGGAACTTGCGGCCGGCGACGTCCAGGATCTGCTGGACCTACTGAAAAATACTGTAATCGCAGGAGACGCTCACGCACTGGGGCAGGTCCTCGCGGAGGACGTCCGAGCGTTTTTTACGGGCGGAGACACACCCGTATGCGGCAGGGATGCGGTGCTGGCGACGTGGGCAAGACACTTCGAACGCTGGTCCGACGTGCGAATCGAGCGAAGGGATACCGTGGTGGGAACCCGGGGAGACGTGGCCTGGGGTCAATTCCTGTGGGACGGCGAAGGGAGAACGGGTGTACGGCGCTACAGACTGGAAGGCGAGCGGTGGACCGTCGTCCTGCGACGCGAGAATGGATGCTGGCGATTTGTGCAGATGCATTCGTCCATGCCCTGCAGGGACTGGGAAGCGCACCGCACCGGATGAACGTCGCGGTTATGCCGCCCGGCAGAGCGTGCTTGTCGGTTTCGTAGACGCCATCAAACCAACGCATCGACGTTCTGACATTCGACTTTACTGTCATTCTGAGCGCAGCGAAGCATCTCCCGATTGGCAAATCAGGCGGAAACACACGGTAACACGGTTGCGCGGAGACATCGTCCGCCTGACGCACCCTTCAGGATGACAGGTATTGCGATACGGCGGCGAAAGCGGCTTATGTTGGAGGGACGTGGTGGAGCAATTGCCCGAGACGATTCTGCAGTTCGGCGGAGGCAGCTTTCTCCGCGCGTTCGCCGATGTGTTCGTTCACGAGGCGAATGCAGGGGGTGGCGCCGTGGGACGAATCGTCGTCGTACAGTCCACGGAAAGCAACCGCGCAGCGTTGCTGAACGCGCAGGGCGGGAAGTATCACGTGGTTTTCAGGGGACTGGCGGATGGGGTGGAAATCGACAGAACGCTCGCGGTCCGGAGTATCAGCCGGGCGCTGATTGCGAAATCAGAATGGGCAGAAGTCATTCATGTTGCGCGATCGCCGGCGTTACGCTTGGTTATCTCCAACACCACCGAAGCGGGGTACTCGCCCGTTGACAACGATGATCCCGAAATGCCTCTTTCGTTCCCCGCACGGCTGCTTTGCGTTCTCAGAGCGCGCTACCGGGCCGGCCTGCCGGGTCTGGCGGTCTTACCCTGTGAACTGGTAGAGCCGAATGGCGATCTGCTTCGGAAACTGGTGCTTGGCCAGGCCGAAGCCTGGGACCTGGATCGCGGGCTTCAGGACTGGATTCGCCGGGATGTGCGGTGGGTGAACACGCTGGTGGATCGCATCGTGAGCGGCAGGCCGGATGCGCATCCGCTTCTGGGCTCGGACGGGTTGCTGACGGCGGCGGAGCCGTTTGCCCTCTGGGTGGTCGAGGCGCGGGCGGGAGATCTTTTCGAACACCCCTGCGTCCGGTACGTTCCCGACGTTCGACCGTATGCGCTGCGGAAGGTGCGTATCCTGAACGGAGCGCATACCGCGCTGGTTTGCAGGGCGCTTCCATCGGGGTTGCGTACGGTTCGTGAAGCGGTGGGGGACCCGGCGGTCGGACCGTGGCTGAGGCGCCTGGTGTTCGAGGAAATCGTACCGACGCTGGAGCATGCCGTGGAGGATGCCGGGCAGTTTGCGAAACAGGTCCTGGAGCGATTCGCCAATCCGTTTCTGGATCACCGGCTCGAGGATATTGCGCTCCATCACGAAGAAAAAGTAAAGGTGCG
>JAGWBX010000036.1:2140-36303 GCA_021295655.1 Candidatus Latescibacterota bacterium | reverse complement strand
GTCACTGCCGTCCGGGAAGGAAGTCGATTCCGGACAGGTGTGAATCAATACGTTGAAAGGAGATCGTTCGTGAACCGGAACGAGCAGGAGCCGTTGAACGAAATACAGGTCGATCGAACCAACATGTACCGTGAAGAAAACTATACGGACCTGAAAGTGGCGTCGATTCGTAGATTGGTGCCTGTAAGTCCGGACGGATCGCCCGATGCAACCCGGCGCCAGAAGTTTATCGGACAGACGCATCTCATGTCTCAGGTCGGCCCGCTGCCAGTACAATGCGACATCGAGGCCGCAGACCTGGAAGAGGCGCTCCGGAAGTTTCCGCAAGCCATTGCGAAGGCCGTTGAGGATATGATGGAGGATGCCAAGGAAAGGCGGCGGCAGGAATCCTCCCGGATTGTGGTGCCGGGCGCAGGTGGATTGCCGGGTGGGCCGCCGTCGGGAGGGACGATTGGTCTGACGTAGGATACGAAAGGCGCGAGCCCTCAGTCCCATCCGGCCAACGGTTGGACGTCGATGCCGACGAAAGGGAGTCCCGCCGTGCTGTTTCTGCTGTCAGGGCGCACAAAAATGCGCCCTGATTCAATTTTGCAGTGGCTCCATGGCCTCTCTGAGTTCGGCCATTTCGATTTCCGAGAGTGGCTTTACGGGTTTGCGGCACGGACCCACCGGTCTGCCGGAGAGATTGGTGGCGGCCTTGACGGATGCGTTGTAAACGTGGGTCCAGAAAAAGCGGTTGGCGGGAAACATGCGCCGCCAGAGGCCACGAGCCTCGGTGAGATGACCTGAGGCGACCAGATTGTAGAGATCGACGGCTTCTCCGGGCATGGCGTTGACCGCTCCCCATACACAGCCCGGACATCCTGCAACCAGGCTGAAGAAGGCGATGGGGTCCCCCCCGTTGAAGACCCTGGCGCCGATGGCCAGCAGCTCCTGAATTCGCAGAATATCCGCCATGCTGTCCTTGATATAATGGACGTTCTCGATTTCCATCAGACGCTTGAAGAATGCGGGCGTGATATCGATTCCCGTGTGGACGGGGATGTTGTAGACCATAATGGGCGTACTGACGGCGTTGGAGATTTCCCCGAAGTGGTCGTACACGCCTTCCATGTCAGGACCTTCGAAGTATGGCGGCAGCACGAGCAGGCAGTCGGCGCCCACGCCCTCCGCGTGCCGGGCGTTTTCGATCGTCTCAGACGTACTCACCGCGGAGGCCATGGCGACAAAGTCGGCCCTGCCGTCGATGTGTCCGGCAGCCAGTTCGGCAAGCCGCCGGCGTTCCTCCGGTCGCAGACAGGCGAACTCGCCCGTGCCGCCGTTGATGAGGATGCTATGGACGCCCGCGTCGAGCATGGAGTCGATATGGTTCCTCAGCGCAAATTCGTCGATCCGTTCGCCGTCGTCTGTAAACGGGGTGCATAGTGCCGCGCAGATGCCCTTGAGTTGTTTCATGGCGGTCTCCCCTTGAATCGTCCACGTGACCCGGGTGCCAGACGAAGACCGGGCTCCAAGTCAATGGCAAGTGGTCCACGATGGGTCCCGCGAAGGTACGGCGAAAGTCGAATTCCTGCAAGAACACAATAAAAAGGCTGAAGTGCGGGGAGGGTCGGCGGTATAGATGGGTCTTGACACTGTCAGGGGAAAAATCAATATTGGCGGAATTCGGGTACGCGCTGGTACCCACGTTCGGCGTCGCTGCCTGGCGCCCTGGTCGTTCACGATTTCCCGCCCTGACGGGTACCGTGATCGACACAGCAGGGTCTTGCATTTCCGGTTTTTTTCAGGAGGTTGACATGTCACAGGTAAGGGAAGTTGGCATTCCGGTTCGCGCGGTGAATCGCGCGGCTTTGTACGCCGGACGAAACGGCGCCGGCGAGTCATGTCTGTATGCGACCATGTCGCAACAGGCCGCGAATCTCTTCGTATTGCAGATCGATCCGCAGACGGGCAGGTTGCGTCAATTCTGGGCGGACGTTCCCGAATCCAATTACACCACGGCCGTGTATCAGGCGCGGAACGGACGCCTTTATATCGGGGCGGCGCACTCGGGGCAACTTTACTGTTTCGATCCCGAGCAGGACGACCTGGTGAATTTCGGCACCATTAACGGCACGGCGGCTATTTTTCCGTGCAGTTTCGACGAGGATTCACATGGACTGATCTGGATTTCCAGCTATGGCACCGCGGATCTGACGAGCTTCAATCCGGAAACCGGTGAGTTCACCCGGTACGGTCGCCTGGACGAAGTGGATATGTACGCCTATTGTTACGTGAATACCGACGATACGATCGCGTCGATGATCATGCAGACCCGTCCGCACGTGGTGGTCCTGGACCCGAAGACCGGTGAAAAAAGGACGGTCGGACCCGTTGTGACGCGCGGCGACGGAACGCTGACGCTCCACCGGGGGGCGGACGGAAACCTTTATATCGAATCGAGCGAGGGGAATTACCGCGTGGAGGGCATGAACGCCATTCCCGTGGAAGAAACCGTTCCGGCGAAAACTGCCGCACGCACCTTGCCGGACGGCAGCACCTTCCGGTTTGTGGACGCCGAGGAGCAGACGTGCCGGATTCTGGAGGTAACCGGCCCGGACGGCGCGGCGAAGACCTTCAATATCGAATTCGAAGCCGCCGGAACGGATATCTTCTGCCTGCACGGAGGCCCGGATGGTTGCGTTTACGGATCCAGCGTTTTGCCGGAACGTCTGTTCCGCTACGATCCCGCCCGGAATGACCTGGCGGACCTGGGTATCTGTTCGACCGCCACCGGCGAGGCGTATTCGATGGCGAACCTGGACGGAAAAATCTACATCTCGTCATACCCGGGTGCGAGAATATCCATTTACGATCCCTCGCGCCCGTACCGTTTCGGAGAGGACCGGGGCGGCAATCCCTGGGACATCGGGCGGGTGGACAACATTTCCTACCGGCCGCGTTCCACGCTGGGAGGTCCGGGCGGGAAAGTCTGGCTGGCATCCATCCCGGACTACGGAAGGTGGGGCGGACCGCTCTCATACTACGATCCGCGAACGGAAGAAAAGAAGGCGTTCTATCGCATCGTGGGAGACGGGAGCTGCTATACGCTGGCGCATCTCGAGGCGGAATCATTGATCGCCGTCGGCACGACAATCGGCGGAGGCAGCGGGACTCAGCCCAGGGTGGACGAGGCCGTGCTCTTCCTCTTCGATTACGAAAAGGAAGAGAAAATATGGGAAGGCGCGCCCGATCCGCCGGTACGCATCTTCAATGCGCTGGCCGCCGTACCGGATGGAAGGCTTTTCGGGACGTTCAGCGGCGATGCACGGGGATCCGAGCTTTTCGTGTTCGACCCCGGGACGCGGGCGTTTACGGACCGGATCGCCGCGCCGGAGGGCGGCACGGTGGACAACGGGTTGCAGCCGGGGCCGGACGGGATGCTCTACGGCCTCACCCATACCCTCATCTACCGGCTGGACCCCGGTTCCCTGACCTTTGACGTGATTGTGGAATTCGATGAGAAGTTGACCGGGCACGCGGCGGCCGGTCCGATCATTGGAAACGACCTTTATATTTCTTCGGGACACCGGCTTCTTGCGGCAAAGATATTGTAGCGAAGCCGGAGTACACAACGCGCCCCGGTCCATGGCTGGCCGAACGTGTTTTCGAGTGTATTCCGGAGCTCAAAGGAGGACGTTGTGTCAGGAAAAGTCGAAAAGACCGATGACGAATGGCGGGAGATGCTCACGCCTGAACAGTACCATGTCACGAGAAGAAGCGGTACGGAGCGGGCATTTACCGGCAAATATCACGAATTCAAGGGTGAGGGGATCTATCTCTGTGTGTGTTGCGGCAACGAATTGTTCCATTCGGAAACCAAATACGATTCCTGCACGGGATGGCCGAGTTTCTGGGCGCCGACGGATGCCACAAACGTTGAAACGGAAACGGATTCGGCCTACGGAATGGTGCGCACGGAGGTGAAGTGCAGCCGGTGCGACGCGCATCTCGGACACGTGTTCGACGACGGACCCCAACCGACAGGATTGCGGTACTGCATGAACTCCGCGTCCCTGGATTTTGTGGAGAAGGACGCGGATGAAAAGGATTGAACGGCAATCCGCAAGGGAAGGCCGAACCGGCCGCCTCGTTGCACGCGGACGTTTCTGCTCCAAACCGAAAGAAAACCCCCATCGGAGGATGCGTCAATGAGTTTGAATTTCGCCACCCGGGAAATCGATTCGCAGCCAATCGTGGGCATCCGCGCCACAACCACGATGGAAGAAATCACACAGGTCATCGGCGCCCTTTTCGGCGAGGTCATGGAATATCTCACCGGTAACGGCGTCGCGCCGGCGGGGATGCCGTTTACCATTTACCACGAGATGGACTCTGAAAAACTGGATATGGAATGCGGGATGCCGGTGGCTTCGCCCGTTGAGGGCACCGAACGCGTTCGACCGGGCGACTTGCCCGCCGGGAAGGTCGCGACCGTAACCCACATGGGTCCCTACGAACAGTTGGGGAAAACGTGGTCGGCATTGATGAAATGGATGGAGGAAGAGGGCCTGCAGGCGGCGGGCGCGCCCTGGGAGGTGTACGCGACGGATCCCGGCGAGGAGCCCGATCAGTCCAAATGGCGCACCGACATCTTCTTCCCCGTGCGCTGAACGGCGGCGCTGACATCGGAGGTTTCGATGGATCCCGCAGGGCCGTTGACGAACAGACGTCGGTTAACCCTGATGTAAGGAGTTGAGAATGAAATACCGCTTTGCCGAGATGATCTGGTATGAAATCAAGGAGGCCGCGGAACAGGACCGTGTTGCGGTCCTGCCGGTCGCAACGTACGAGGATCACGGCCCCCACCTTCCCGTGGATACCGACGTCGTCCTCTGCACGGAGATCTGTGAACGGGCCGTGTCGCGGATCCCGTCCGAGGCCGTCCTGGCGCCGCCGATCCCGCACGGGTACAGCCCGCACCACATGGACTTTCACGGGACGCTGACGATCACGTGGGATACCTTCATCCGATACGTCAAGGATGTCTGCTGCAGCCTCGCCCACCACGGCTTCAAGCGGATTCTGGTGGTGAACGGCCACGGAAGCAATACGTCGCCATTGGACCTGGCAACCCGGCTTTCGGTCATCGAATACGAGGGCAGGATTCTGTGCGGCGCCGTGAATCACTGGGGGCTCCGGAAGGTGAAAGAGTTGGGACGCGAACTGAGGGAGTCGGACTACGGCGGGACCTCCCACGGCGGGGAGTTCGAGACGTCGTTGTATCTGGCTTTGAAGCCGGACCTGGTGGACATGAGCAAGGCGGTCGACGAACGGTCGCCCCTGTCGAACAGCTTCCAGTCCGACCTTCTCGCGGGCGGCCATCCGGAGGGATCCAGCGCGAATTTTACGCCTTACTGGAGCACGAAGACGGCCAGCGGCGTGATGGGTGACGCGACAAAGGCCAGCCGGGAGAAGGGGGAGCAATTCCTGGAGGCGGGCATCGAGGGACTGATCGAACTGGTTCGGGAACTCAGGGCAACGGAAGTCATGGACCGGCGCGACCAGCATTAGCCTGAATTCGAAAAAACCAGCTATCAGCGATAAGCCGTCAGCTAAACCAAAGACAAGAGACAAACAGCTAAATGCAAACGGCGGAACCACAGCGAATCCTTTAGATTGATCTCCCCGGACTCCCTTTCGCCGGCCGGGTTGTGGTGCGGTGGCTTTTCCGCGTCATTCCGTTCAGCATTAAGGTCCAGGAATGCCTGCACGGGTCGCAGGGCAGCAACTCACGCTTGCGGAAAAGCAGCCCCGCGGCGTTTGAGCGGCGCCCTTCTTTTTCGCCCTTTTTCTTGGGCGAAGCAAGAAAAAGGGCACGGGAATGGGGACGTTATGGGTGTGAGGAGAATTTAAGTGAGAAACGATAGGTAATTGGCGAGATAAGGCCTTTCTCTTGCATAAAAGCAATCCGTGAGTGGGTTGTCCGCCGCCAGGCGACCTGACAGCACACTTGAGGCGGACGTAAGGGTTTACCCGTGAAAACAAACGTGTTCAACAGCGGAAGGGATGGGTACCACACGTACCGGATTCCCGCTGTGCTTGTTGCGCCCGACGGATCGTTACTGGCCTTTTGCGAGGGCCGGCGGAACGACCGAAGCGATCACGGAGATATCGACCTTCTGGTGAAGCGCTCGGGTGACGGCGGAAACACCTGGTCGGCCCAACGGGTCGTGTATGGCGAGCCGGGAGAGATCACGATCGGCAATCCGTGTCCCGTGGTGGACGTTGAGACCGGCACGGTCCGGATGTTGTTCTGCAGAGATAATGTCGACGTGCTGGTTACGCACAGTTCCGATAACGGTCTCACGTGGTCCAATCCGGTAGACATCACGCGGGACGTAAAGAAAAACGCGTGGACCTGGTACGCGACGGGCCCGGGGGTGGGCATTCAGCTCCGAAACGGAGTGCGCAAAGGGCGGCTCCTGATTCCCTGCGACCACCGAAACCCGGAAGCGTATGACTGCGGTTCCCATTCCGTCTACAGCGATGACGGTGGCGCGTCCTGGCGGTTGGGCGGTTCGGTCCGGCCTGGGGCCAACGAGTGCCAGTTCGGCGAACTCGCTGACGGGACCGTGGTTATGAACACGCGGTTGCAGACGCACAGCGAAGGGTATCGCGGGGTCGCGTTCAGCAGGGATGGAGGGGAGTCCTGGGACGGGTTCACACACGACCGCAACCTGCCCTGCCCCAAATGCCAGGCCAGCCTGGTTGAAGGCTCAGCCGAAGACAGCCTGCTGTTTTCGAATCCCTCGGCGCCCGCTTTGCCAAACGCCCGCGGGGGAGAGCGCGTGAACATGACCGTCCGCCTGAGCAACGACGGAGGCAGGACCTGGCCCGCGGCGAAACTGCTGCACGCGGGCCCGTCGGCGTATTCCTGCATTGTGTTGCTTTCGGGCGGCGAGGTCGGCTGCCTGTACGAAGCGGGATTGGAATCTCCGTACGAGCACATTGTTTTCGAACGTTTCCGGATGGAATGAGAAAAGGCCATGGTTGAGACGTCGACCGAATGCGGACCTGCGGTGGAGGAACGATACCGGGCGGGCAGCCCGCGTTCCGGGGCCGCTTTCGAACGCGCCAGAGCCGTCATGCCCGGCGGGGTGAAAGGGGCGTATTTCTACAACCCCTATCCGCTGACCGTCGATCGGGGCGAGGGCTGTTATATCCATGACCTGGACGGCCGGAAACTCGTGGACTTCAACAATCACCATACGGCGCAGATTCTGGGCCACAACCATCCGGCGGTCGTTGCGGCCGTGCGGGAGCAGGTTTCCAGGGGGATTGCGTTGAGCGCGCCCGCGGGCGTGGAGACGGGACTGGCCGAGGAGATGTGCAGGCGTGTGAAGTCCGTGGAAAGGATCCGGTTCTGCAATTCCGGCACGGAAGCGACCCTGCACGCCATCCGGCTGGCGCGGGGCGTCACCGGAAAGACGAAGATCGCCAAGTTCGAGGGCGGATACCACGGCAGCCACGACGTGGTGGAGGTGAGTGTGGCGCCGCCGCTGGACAAGGCCGGGCCGGCGGGGGCGCCACATTCGGTTTCCACGGCGGGGGGCGCCTCGCCGAATGCCGCCGGCGAAGTGGTGGTCCTGCCGTATAACGATGAAAACGCCGCAGAGAGACTGCTCGCGCGGTACAGGAACGAACTGGCATGCGTGATATTCGATCCGCGGGCGGGAATTCTCGCGCAGCGCCCGGAGTTTGCGCAGTTCGTATGCGACATGGCGCGGCGGCACAACGTACCGGTGATATTCGACGAGATTGTGGGATTCCGGGTCGGTACCGGAGGTCTGCAGGCGCACTTTGGCATCGAGCCGGATCTGACGACGTTTGGAAAGGTCATCGGCGGTGGATTTCCGGTGGGCGCCTTCGGAGGCCGGGCCGACCTGATGGATCGCTTCGACTCATCCCGGGGGCCAACAGGTTTCTTTCAAAGCGGCACGTTCAGCGGACATCCCGTGGCCATGGCCGCGGGTCTGGCGACCATGAACCAGCTGACGCCGGACGTGTTCGCGCACCTGAACCGGCTGGG
Source organism: Candidatus Latescibacterota bacterium (assembly GCA_021295655.1). Lineage (GTDB taxonomy): Bacteria > Latescibacterota > UBA2968 > UBA2968 > JAAXHE01. The sequence continues at coordinate 28,232 of JAGWBX010000036.1, read as the reverse complement.
AACGCGGCTCAGGAACGGGTTGAACCACCTGTTTGCAGAGCGTGACGTGGATGCGACGGCGGTGGGCGTGGGATCGCTGTTCAGCATCCACTTTGCGGGCGGAAAGATGTTGAATTACCGGCATCTGGCGCGAACCGACAAGGCGGCTGCGCACCGGATGCTGCTCGGTCTGATCGAACAGGGTTATTTCCTGGGTAATGGGCTGTTGATGTGCGCCGTCTCCGCACCGATGGATGAGCGTCACGTGGACGGCCTGATCGAATCCGTTGGAGGCGCGTTATAAGTTCGCTTATCGTCTTTTCCTTTAGCGCCCGCGCGTTGTTGTGCCTCAACCGGAAAGTTGGTAATGAACGCGGGAACCCGTTTGACGGCCAATCCCCTGTTAAAGGGTGCTGATTCCGGAGGAAAGTCAGATGCGATACATCGACACACACGCCCATCTGGGGCCGTGGTTTGACGAAATCACGACGTTTTCAGCCGAGGGCTTCGTGGCAATGCAGGAACGGGCAGGCATCGAGCGCACCGTAGTCACGTCCGGGTCCGCCCTGTTTACGGAATTGATTTATGGCAATGAATGGACCATCCAGCAGGCCGGGAAACTGGAACACCTGCTCGTCTGGCTCGTGCTGAATCCGCTGAAAATGAGCGAGTCGCTGGAGTTGCTGGACCATTTCAAGGACCATCCAAAGGTCGCGGGCTTCAAGATCCACCCGGTCCAGCACAAGTATCCGGCGGACATCAAGCCCACCTTCCGGCTTTTCGAAAAGCTGGAGCCGCTCGGGCTTCCGGTGCTTTCCCACGGAGAGAACGAGTCCTACGCGGCCCCGGCCCGGTTGCGAAGGCTGGCCGAAGCCTTTCCGTCCATAACGGTAATCACCGCGCATTTCGGCGCGGGACAGCCGGGCCAGACGTACGAGGCCATCGACGCGCTCCAGGATTGCAAAACGGGCAACCTTTACACGGATATGGGTACGGCAAGGGCGATTCGCACGGGCATGATCGGGCTGGTGGTGCGTGAAGTGGGGGCGGACAGGGTGTTGTTCGGTACGGATTCGCCTCTGTACGAACCGATGGCGTTCCCCGCGCTGCTGGCCGCGGCGGATATAACTGACGACGAACGCGAACAGGTCGCCTACAGGAACGCGGAGCGGCTCGTGCTTGCGCCGAAGGGATTGTCGTAGACACTGTCGACGTTGTTGAGGTCATGCGTCCGGAGGAATCGACGGATGAAACTGGATGGTCGCCGGCGGCGGCTGCTTGAACGGACATTTCTGGATTATCAGCAGACGTCGGCCTTCATGGAGCATCCGTTCATCGTCAAGAGAGCGCACGGACTTCACTATTGGGATACGGACGGCAAGCGTTATTTCGACGGTATCGGCGGCATTTTCGTGGCCTCGCTCGGACACGGGCATCCCAGGGTTCTGGAGGCCATGCGAAGGCAGGCGGAGACGCTGGGATTCGCGCCGCCAATGCACGGGCTTTCGGACGTTGCGCTGGATTTCGTCGAGAAACTGAGCGAGGTGACGCCGGAGAATCTGAATTTCATCAAGTCCTACAGCGGCGGGTCCGAAGCGGTCGAATCCGCCCTGAAGTTCACCCGGCAGTATTTCAGGCAAAGCGGGCACCCGGGCAAGTACAAGTTCATCAGCAGATACTTCGGGTATCACGGCGCCACGTTCGGCGCGATGGCGGCCAGCGGGACGGGAAAACGCAAGACGCCGTTCGAACCCCAGGCGGGCGGTTTCCTGAAAGTATTCCCGCCAACCTATTACAGAGACCGTTTTGCTTCCTGGGAGGAATGCAATCGTTTCTGTGCGCAAATGTTCGAGGATGTGATCGTCAACGAAGACCCGGATACGGTGGCGGGCGTCATTCTGGAACCGATCGGCAATACCGGCGGAATCATCACACCCACCGGGGAATATTTCCGGATTATCCGTGACGTCTGCGACCGGCACAACGTAATGTTGATCTACGACGAGATCATTACGGGGTTCGGCAAAACCGGCTCGATGTTCGCCGCCCAGACGTTCGGGGTCACTCCCGACATTATCTGCGCCGGCAAGGGGATCTCGAGCGGGGCGTATCCGGTGGGCGCGATGGTGGCGCGGGAAGATATGGGAGACGTGTTTCTCGGTCCGGTGGAGGCCGACGTCAACTTTGCGCACGGGCATACGTTTGCGGCCAATCCCGTCGCCTGCGCCGTAGGTATGGCCGTAATCGACGAAATCGTGGAACAGGAGCTGGATCGCAAGGCCGGTGAACTCGGCCGCTACCTGGCATCGAAGCTGGAGGGGTTGAAGGACCTGGGCGTGGTGCGGGAGGTGCGGGGCCGGGGGTTGTTGCAGGGCGTGGAACTCGTGAGAGATACGAAGTCGATGGCGCCGTTTCCGGAACTGGGGCGGGCGCTGAAGCGGACGTCGCTGGAGAACGGGCTGCTGATCCGGATCGACCCCACCTGGTTCGCCGTGGGGCCGGCCTTGATCGTGCAGCGCGAGGACATCGACGAACTGTGCTTTCTCGTCAGGAAGAGCCTGGTTGACGCGCTGGAGCAGGTTAAATCGGGAAGACCTTGAAAGGAGTCGCAGATGACGACAATGAGAACGACTGTACTGTTATGTTTCCTGCTGCTGGCAGCGCCGGAGATGATATGTGCCGGCGAAATGGAAAGGCGTTCCCGCATTGAACTCAGGATGGGACTGCGGAATCACGGTGGAACAACCGGCGCAACGACAAGCGTTGGTCCATTGGGCGTTGAAACGACCGCTGGAGCGAATGACGTATCTTTCTCGTTGGGCTACGCCCAATGGTTGAGGGGCAACGTTGCCGGCCACGCCACGCTGGGCGTCCTGTCGGTGGAGGCGAGTTCACGCGCCGGGCCCCTGGGTGTCTCCCAGCAGGCGGCGGTTATCTGTCCCATGATCGTCGGAATGAGATACTATCCGCGCAAGCTGTCGCTCGACACCACGTTCAGGCCTTTTCTCACCGCAGGCATAGGGCTCGTCACCGGGATTCAATCCAGAAGCGACGTCGGTTTACAGGTTGTGCAGGAATCCGGCGCCATGACAACGTTCGGAAGCAGGGCCGGAGTGGGGTTCGACCTGGGGATGGGTGGATCTTTTGTGGCGATTGCAGACCTCGGATACAACCTGATGACGGACTTTTCTGACGAGATAGGCGGCCGCCGCAACTACAGCGGGCTTGAATTCGGCCTGGGGATTGGCTGGCAATTCGGGGCGCGCGCCGATCAATGAGCAGGATGCATTAATGCACAGGTAACGCGCCGGACCGCATCAGCCGTCCTGCCTGCCGCGCTCCGCTTGGCGCAGGCAGGCGACTCCCCCTCAAGGGGGGATTAAACCTTCAAACGGGCTCGCCCGATCATTGCCACCGGTTTGGTTGCGGCTGAGCATAGCGAAGCCGCGCTGGGTATTGATACTTTGAAACTGCTCCTGGTTTCCAATCCTGCTTAATCCTGTAAATCCTGATCCGTTTTGGGTTTTTGAATTAACGAGATCCGGGAGGTCGTAATGGCGAATTACCGCGCGGCAATCATCGGCACCGGCCGGGTGGGATACCAGTTCAGTTTCGGGGACCTGCCGGACAACCACGCCGACGCCCTGGGCGAACACCCGGATTGTGAACTGGCGGCGGGTGTGAACCGCGGGCGCGAAAAACTGGATATTTTCGGGCAGCGTTACGGGATCAATGCGCTGTATCACGACTACCGGCGAATGTTGGACAACGTCAGGCCGGATATCTGTATTGTGGCCACACATCCGGAATTGCATTGCGAAATGGTGGAAGCATGCGCCGCGGCGCCCGGGACGAAGGCAATCATCTGCGAAAAGCCGATGGCGCTGTCCCTGGAGGAATGCGACCGGATGATTGGCGCCTGCGACAACGCGGGCATCCTGCTGCAGGTCAATCACAACCGCCGGTGGTCTCCCGAGTGGAACCTGGGACTGCGGCTGCTGCGGGACGGCGCGATCGGGGACCTGAACCACATCTATTGCTATATGGACGGCGGCAAGCCGGACCCTTCGTGGCGAAGCGAAAACGAGGGGCCGTTTCTGCACGACTTTACCCACTATTTCGATTTGATGGATATGTACGCCGGGGAGGTGGCCTGGTTGTGCGGGATGGCGGAGCAGCGGATGCGTCCCTGGGCCGTGGAGGACTTCGGCGCGGCGATGATGAAATTCAGGAACGGCGCGACGGGTCTGGTCCATGGCGCCGAGTTGACATCCTATACGGACAATGCGTTCGAGTTGCGCGGGACGGAGGGCGTGATCCGTTTTCTGGGTGAACGTGTCCATTTCTACCGCGCGGTGGAGGACGACTACGAACCGGACAGCGGGTTTCAGTGGCATTCCCTTCAGCACACACCCGTCGACCATCCATCGCCCGCGTCAACCTACGTTCTGGCGCTGAACGAACTCGTGGATGCGTTGGAGGGCCGCGGGGAATTGCGCAGCGACGGGCGGGTGGGCCTCAGGTCGCTGGAGATGGTAATGGCGATCTACCAGTCCCAGCTGACGGGGAACCGGCCCGTCGATTTCCCGCTCCAGGCGCGCGGCTCGGGCGTGGCGGCCCTGCGGGATGCGGGACAGTTTGTCGATCGGCAATGAGTGTCATTCAGCAGAGAAGAGGATTGCAATGGCGGAGTCCGAAGTGCGGGGATCGTGGATCGAATACGACGTGGTCGTCCGCAGGAACGTGATGGTTCCCATGCGGGACGGCGTGAAGTTGGCGACGGACCTGTATTTTCCGGCGAAACACGGACACATTGTGCCGGTCGCGTTTCCCGCGGTGATCGAGCGCACGCCGTACGATAAGGAATCCAAATTCAGCGAAGGCCGGTATCTCGCGCGCCGGGGTTACGTGGGCGTGCGTCAGGACGTCCGGGGGCGTTTCGAGTCCGAAGGCGTGTGGCATCCGTTCGCAAAGGAGGCGCCGGATGGGTACGATACCGTGGAATGGGTGGCCGCGCAGCCCTGGTGCGACGGTAACGTGGGCACCATGGGCGGGTCCTACTGTGGTAGCGACCAGAGCGCGCTGGCCACTCTGAATCCGCCCCACCTGAAGGCGATGGTTGTCGCGGTGGGTACGTCCAACTATCACACCAGTTCGATGCGGCAGAACGGCGCCCTGGAATTGCGGTTCATGATCTATGCGTTCAGGATGGCCACAACGAGCAAGGAGGCGCTTGCGGACGCGTCATTGAAGGCCGCATTGGACGCGGATTTCGCGAGGGTCGGCGAATGGCTGACGCGGACGCCCTACAGGAAAGGCTCATCCGCCCTGCGGTTTCTGCCCACCTATGAACAGTGGGTGCTGGATCTTCTGGGAGAAGGGGACTTCAACGACTATTGGAAGCAGCGGGGATACGCGATCGACCACTACTACGACGAACACGCGGACGTGCCCACGATTTATCTGGGCGGGTGGTACGACACATATACCCGTGGGACCACCGCGAATTACGTGGCGTTGTCGAAACGGATGAAGTCCCCGCAGCATCTCTTTATGGGTCCGTGGACCCACGGCGGCTGGGGAAACTCTTTCGCGGGAGACGTGGATTTCGGGTCGGAGTCCGTCCTGGACGATTACGATGGGTACCGGCTGTGCTGGTTCGACCGTTGGTTGAAGGGTATCGACAACGGCGTGGACCGCGAGAAGCCGGTACGGATATTCGTGATGGGTGGCGGCGACGGACGCAGGAACCGGGAGGGACGACTGTCCTATATGGGGGTCTGGCGCGACGTGGAGGACTGGCCGCTTCCCGGGACGCGATTTACGCCGTACTATCTGCACGCGGACGGCAGAATGGGCGAGGACAAGCCGGAAGCTTCCCAGCCCAGTCGGTACACGTTCGATCCCCGGGACCCGGTTCCCACGGTCGGCGGCAACCTGTCCGCCGGGGATCCGATTCTCGTGGCCGGTGCGTACGATCAGCGCGGCGATTCGCGTTTTTATGGATGCAGGGACAGCCTCCCGCTATCCGCCCGGAGCGACGTCCTCGTCTTTCAGACGCCCGAATTGAAGGAACCCCTGGAAGTGACCGGGCCGTTGACGATGAAATTGTGGGCATCTTCCTCTGCAACGGATACGGATTTTACGGTGAAGCTGATCGACGTGCAACCCCCGAATGAGGATTATCCGGACGGCTTCGCTCAGAATATTACGGACAGCATCGTCAGGGGGCGTTATCGGAATTCGCGGGATAAACCGGAGTTGATGTCGCCGGGCGAAATCTACGAACTGGAAATCGAAATGTATCCAACCTCCACCGTATTCGACGCGGGCCACCGGATCAGGGTGGACGTCTCAAGCAGCAATTTTCCCAGGTTCGACATCAATCCGAATACGGGCGGTACTCTGGGCCGGGACCGCCGGGTTGTGCTGGCGGAAAACGTGATCTATCACGACCCGGATCACCCCTCTCATATTGTCCTTCCCGTTATTCCGGAGTCCCGGCAGGAAAATGGATAACGACTCCGGGATTTCCTATCGCGATCGAAGGTCCGGACGGACGATAACGGAGCCGCTGTCTTACGCTTTTTTTCAGCGCGTGTTCCACGCTTCTTTCGTCCTGGGGCTCTTCCACCTGCTGCTGAATAATTCGGTTTTCTGCCGGTTGTATGGCTGGATGCAGACGCGCCCGGGAAGTGTCCGGAAGATTTCCCGCTTTGTCGGCAAATACGGAATTGACCTCGAAGAGATCGAATTTCCCCTGGATCGATACAGGAGTTTCAACGGGTTCTTCACCAGGCGGCTGAAACCCGATGCCAGGCCGTTTGCCCCGGAACCCGACACGTTCCCCTGTCCCGCGGAAGGCAAGGTCCTTGTCTATCAGCAACTCGAGGATGGCGCCCTGATCCCTGTGAAGGGAGCCTCCGTTCCCTTGGAACTCCTGCTGGATTCAGAGGACGAGGCGGATACGTACCGCGACGGTTCGGCGCTGGTGGTGCGGCTCGCGCCCTACGACTATCACCGGTTTCACTTTCCGGATTCGGGAACGGCCGGACCGGCGCGCGTGGTCGCGGGGCGGTACTTCATTGTGAATCCATTGGGCCTTGCCCGGGTGCCCGGCGTATTCTGGCGGAACAAACGCGCGATCACCAGTTTCGATTCGGACCGGTTCGGGAGAATCGCGTACGTGGAAATCGGCGGCTTTGCGGTGGGCAGCATCGTTGAAACGTACACGCCGGGCCCGGTCTGCCGGGGCCAGGAGAAGGGGTATTTTCAGTTCGGCGGGTCCACGATTGTGCTGTTGTTCGAGCCGGGAATGGTTGTCTTTGACGACGACCTCACGGCAGACTCGGTGCGTGGAATTGAGGTGCACGTTCGGGCGGGCAGCGGCATCGGCAGACAAGCTTGCTTCGACAAGCCACTTCGACAAGCTCAGTGCAAGCAGCGCAAGCAGCACATGCAATGACCACGTTTCACCGATGCGGGATGAACAGGCGGGAGAATGGTGAGATATTTCCGGGACAGGACACCCGATCGGGGTGAGGCGCAATCCGGCCTCACCCCGTTTCTTCTTCCGGCCCCAGCCGTACGAATGCCATCGGATTCGCAAGGTTCTGCTGGGTCGCATCGATCCACCCATCCGACCGGGCGGAAGTTGAGATCCGGACTTCCCCGATTTCGCCCTGAAACGGCGCACCGCCGCCTGCGAGGCGCCCGACGGAGACCGGTGTATGGCCTGACTGAACATGACCGCTTGCTTCGGTGGAAGCCACGGCCGCACCGTCAATGTAGAGCGTTACCCGTTCACCGTCGTATACGCCCGCAAGGTGATGCCGGCCGGGAGCGAGCGTCCTGTTTGCGCGCACGCTTCGGGTGCCGTCTTCCGTGTCAATGGTGAAGGTTGGTCCCGGCAGCGATGCGCAGAGGCCGCCGTTGTGACCGCATTCCGCATATTTGAGTATGAACGAAGCGTCGTCCGCCGTATCGTAGCGCAGCACCTTTCCGTGCGGTGTGTACTCGCGATCGTCGTTTTCATCGGGGTCTTCACGCCATGGTGCAAAATACACGTACCGGCCGTCAAACGCGCCCCCATTGAATCCGCCGGGGTTCGGCGGATAGGTAAAGACGCCTCCGTCGGCGGCATCCCACGCGGCCCTGTCGCTAAAGTTCATGCAGGTGTTGTAACGCAGCACGCGACAGTGGAAACCCCGTTGGGGCTCGTCGCCCTCGTAGAACGGGATGTAGTAGACGTACTGGCCGTCGAAGGCCGCGCCGTCGTAGCCCTTTGTGTGCAGGCCGGACGTTCCGGCTGCATCGTACGCTTCCCAGGCCTCGGGATCCTTGAAGTCACCCCTGGTATCGTATCTGACGGCGTTGCTGTGGGCGTAAGGGACGTAATAGACGTAGCGGCCGTCGAAAACGGCGCCCACGCACATCCCCAGGCCATGAACGCTGGCATCCAGGGCCTGCCAGGCGACCGGATCGTCGAACCCGGCGCGTGTATCGTGGCGGAGCACAATTCCGCGTTCATTGAGCGGCGAGTAATAGACAAAACGTCCGTCGAACGTCGCCCCGTCGTAGTTCTTCGAATCCAGTCCGTCGGTATTCCCGGCATCGAAAATCACATAGCTGTCCGGATCCTTGAAGCCGCCCCGGGTATCGTAACGGAGGGCTTTCCCCGTTTCACCGGAATCGCCCTCATATCCCGGCGAAAGGTAGATGTATCGACCGTCGTAGGCGGCGCTCTGGCAGGCCATGGTTCTCCCGACGTCGTACGCCTCCCAACTGCCGGGATCCCGAAATTCCCCGCGCCGGTCATATCGCAGGATGCGGCTGTGCAGGGTCACGCCGTCGGTACGCGGGACAAAATAGATATGGTCACCGGCGTGTACGACGCCGTAATACCCTTTCGTGTTGAGGCCGTCCGTACACCCGGCGTCGTATCCCTGCCAGCTTTCAGGTTCGTTGAACCCGCCCCGGGAGTCGTATCGCAGGACCTGGCCGTGGCGCTCCTGTGAAGCATTGCATTGCGGCGCGAAGTAGACGTAGCGGCCGTCCGAGACGGCGCCGAAATAGCCCTTCGTGTCCAGGCCGTCGGTTTCCCCGGCATCGCAGGACTCGAACGCATCCATCGTGGATCGCAGCGACCATCTGGACACCAGCACCTGGAAGGCGTCCGTATTGACCCGGTCGCTTTGGACCCAGGCTTCAACGGTCAGGGCTTCAACGCGGTCGAGCGGTTCGGACCGGATCGCGTCACCATTACATTGAACCAGCGCATAGTGCGAATCCCAGACCGGATCCGGGCACGAGACCGCGCCCGCTCCATAGCACAGGTATAGCGTCGTGTCCGCAGACAGCGAGGGAACCCTCACGCGTGCCCTCAGGGCGCCGTCTTCGGGGCAGTAGGACTCGATACGGTACGCCAGCGCGTCGCCTTCGCCGGACAGGAAGTGAATGTCGCTTCCGTCTTCGCTGAGAACATGGCCGCCCTTCTCAGTTGATTTCAGTACGTCGTCTCTAATCACCACGAGAAGCGGAAAGTCCCGAAGATGCGGAACCACCCCTTCAGGGTTGACGCTAAGTTGCCGGCGGATGGGTTTCCCGGTTTCTTTCATTGTATCCTCTTTTCGTCAACGCTGAATCTGTGTCTTACTCATCAAGACAACGGTCTCCAGTCTATCGGCCAGATCCACTGCCTCTGTTTTGAGACCTGAAAGCTCGCGCAATCGAATTACCGCGCTACAAAAACAACTCCAAGATCCCCGATCGCACAATCCCAACACCGCTACACGTATGATCGGACATTCGCCGCTCACGCGACAGATGGTTGAGAATTTCGGTAATGGCAGCCGTTTGGGTAACTCCTCAGTCACTACGAACAATCAGCAATAGAGAACTTATATCCCAAAAATGATATGCAATACATCAGGCATCAGAGTGCACTCATAGACCGCGTTTACAGGTCGGATTTGGCTGCGTCATAGTTGTCATAAATACTCATTTCGGGGCTTTCCCAGTCTTCGGCAAAGGTCGTCAGGCGTTCACGCAAATCTGCTGCGTGTGCTTTGTCAATACCGCGTTTTTGTAAATCGATAGAATGTGTTGGCAGAAATGTGACAATCACGGGCGTATCTTCATGTATTTCGCAGGGTAATTCCGGAAGTTCAATTTTACCGCCGCGATACATTCCTTCAATCGTCGTGAGCATGGGGATCACTCCTTCTTAATCAATGGTCTGTCAATTGTTCATTCATAATTCCCAATGAACTGGTTTGGACTGCGACTAATCATACACCGTACCATAATTCTTCGCCCCCGTGGATGCACTGGTCGATAGGCTATTTCAACCGTTCAACACTCACATCTGACAATCGCCGCGTACGCGAAAGATGGGTAAGAAACTCGGTAATGGCTGCTTTCAGGGCAGTGATCAAGGGTAAAGAATATATCGAATAAGCTGTTCATCGCAAAACTTACAATCTCAAACGATGGAGAATGGTGTGCCATCAGGTGCTTTCACGAGCCGAAGGCAAGGCTCGCCCCGCCGCGCTCGTAGAATAGATTCGGGATGTGGCGCGGTGGCTTGGAGTGGTCTATTTCGATAAGCGCTCCGAACTTCGTTTTCGCATCCCGCGCGTTGAACCGGATGTACGGATTTCCCGCATCACGCTCTCCAACTGACATCGCCTCCAGGCACACGTTCTCTGCTCTGCCCTGGCCGCTTCACCTGAAACCCGAGCTTATTCCGGGATCGCCTCATCTATCTTTGGATGTGATATGCTTGCATCACTCTCCCGGCCGTTGTCACCTTCCCCCGGGTATCCGTAGTCAGACCCCTTCCCTCTGCCGGCGTCATGCCGCAACTCGGGAACTACGAGCCTGTCCGGGTTGTAGAAATTTCCCGAATCTTCACGCTTCGTCCCATCAGGGCTCAAGCGTTACCTTGATTGAACGGTCACCCGTCGCGACGAGATCGATGCCTTCCTGGAATCTTTCGAGGGGCAGGCAATGGGTCACGATACGATCCATTGGCAGGAGACCCTTTTGGATCATATCGATCGCAACGGGATAACATCCGGGCCCCAGGTGGGCGCCGTGGATGTTGAGTTCCTTGGTGTCGCCGATGATGGTCCAGTCCGTCGTCACCGGCTCGCGAAGCACGCTGAATTCGACAAACGTGCCGAGCTTGCAGATCATGTGCAGACCCTGTTCCACAGCGGCGGGATGCCCGGTCGCTTCAATGTATACGTCACAACCGTACCCGTCGGTGAGGTGGCGTACTTCCCGGATGACGTCCGTCTTTCCGGGCTTGAAGACCAGGTCCGCGCCGCAGGCGCGCGCCACGTCCAGGCGGTCGTCGTTGAGGTCCAGGGCGATCAGCAGACGGGGATTCTTCAGCCGGGCGGCTGCGACCATCCCCAGCCCCAGAGGTCCCGCGCCGGCGATGACCACGGTGTGGTCCAGTTCGATTTCGCCCCGCTGCACGGCGTGGATTGCGCACGCCAGCGGCTCGATGTACACGGCCTGTTCGGGTGGAATGCTCGCGGGGACCGTATGGTTGAGGGCGTCGGCGGGAAAACGCATGTATTCCGCCATCGCGCCGAAGGTGTTCTGCCGGAAGCCATAGATGTCGTGCCGCATGCACATCCAGTATTGTCCGCGCCGGCAGTAACGGCACGCATGACAGGGGACGATCTGTTCCGATATCGCCGTGTCCCCGATGGCGAGTCCGTATTTCTCGCCGGCGCCCGGTCCGAGAAGAACCACCTCGCCGATGAATTCATGACCGGGGATTACAGGGGCCTGGCAGTATCCCTCGCGCTGTTCGTCTCCCCAGAATAGCGGGGCGCCCAGATAGCACTTGAGATCGCTGGCGCAGATACCGGCCGACTTGACTCGGACGACAACCTCCTCCGGTCCCGGACGCGGCACGGGTCGTTCTTCCAGACGATAGTCCACGGGTCCGTGGCAGACAACCGCCGGCATGGTTTCGGGAAGTCCGTTATGCGGTGTCAATGCAACGCTCCTTTGTGGAACCCGACCGGCTGGCACGCCCCTTTCGGACAATGCTGAACCGACCGGGGCCGGGAAGACGACCGCGGGTTCCTCTACAACACCGGACAGTCGAATCCGAACTTCGATTACAACCGCGCTTGTGCCGGAGACATCAAGATAGGACGAAACAAAACGGATGGCAACCGAATCGAATGTATCGGCCGCCAGGGTTTTTTCTTGTGTCCGCCTTCCACGTACAATTACATTGCGGGCGTCCAGAGTTCTGTCCCGGATTTTGATTGCCGAAATACGGTCGCGAGGTCGCCAGGCCGACCCCCTTTTTTGAGAAAATGTAAGGTATTGGGCCGTCAAACCATCTGTTGACTTTGTTCACTAATTGTTGTAACATGTATACTCGTTCGAAATGATTGTTCTTTTTTCGTTAATCATTTTCGTAGGAGGTTGTGCCATGAGGCGTTTTACGCGGATGTTGTTGCTGTGTGTTGTGGTTTTTTCTGGGTGTTATGCTGCGACAATTGAAACGGGTAAAACCCCATCCACCAGGGTAGTTGAGAACAATTGGGCTGCTGGATGGATTTATGGTCTTGTGCCTCCGAAGGTAGTTGCAACCGCGAACCTGTGTCCGGGAGGTGTTGCGAAGGTTCAGACCATGCTATCTTTTCCGAACCAGCTTGTAAGGATTCTGACTCTTGGTATTTACACTCCAATGACGATTCGGGTTACTTGTGCTTTGCCGCAAGAGACGAGTCAGGCTGAGTCTGAAAACGTCCTCTCGGTATCAAAAAACGCTTCAGTCGAGGAGTTTCAAGACATCTTTCAAGCTGCGGCGGAAAAATCGGTAAAATCGGAAGAGGTCGCATTCGTTATATTGAAATGAAACTTGATTTATCTGCCATAAAAAACCGACTTTACGTGGGTCGGTTTTTTTTTTTACGTATGAGGTTGAAGTGGCGTGTGGGAACGTGGTATTACGTCTTTGGTCGGCGCCGGCTCTGAGTCTCCAGTGGCCGGGGTTTTTGCCCCGGCAGGAAGACTCTGCCCCTCCATCACTACCTCTCCTTTTATATACGCCTGTCATATGTTCGTATTTTTCTACTAATTATATCCCACAGTGCCGCATAGTAGAGTCGGGATGTGGCGCGGTGGTTTAGGAGTGGCCTATCTGTTTCCGCCCCTTTCGTCTGGCGGTGCCTCAATAGCCCCTCCGTGCCCCGTTTCCACGTCCCGCTCGTCGAACCGGACGTGCGGTTTTCCCGCATCCGGCTCTCCGACGGACATCGCCTTCAGGCACACACTGCCCGATCTGCCCGGACAGCTTCACCTGAAACCTTAGCTTGATCTGGAGTCGCCTCGTCTTATTCTGGAGGAGGTTATAGGCTTGCGCCACGCTCCCGACCGTTGTCCCCTTCACAAGCACATCCAAAGTCAGGCCCCTTTCCTCCGCCGGCGTTACCCGGCATCACAGGTACTACGAGCCTGTCCGCCACCCCATACGGCCCGGCCTGGCCCTCACGGGCTGCCGGTTGGTGGCTCTCCACCACCGCTGGGGCTTCCCGTGTTGCGTCGGATCTCCTTGTATACGTGCCTCCGCCATTACCCCGGCGGGACCGTTGGGTGCTCTCGTTGCCTGCTTCCCCAACGACGGCGGCCTTCCCCGTTCGAAAGGCGGGTCGGCTCCCGCATTACCTTTTTCGAGGCCTGCTCAGCGTTCACTCACGTTTCGGCCCGCATACTCGCCGAGTCGCCTGGCGACCCTCTACACCGGAGGCTTCGGAGATGTCGTTACCTACGTCTCCGCTCCGATTGCTACCGACTGTGGCAACATCTGTCGGGTGGGACTCTCACCCACTGAAGTTCCGCGCCTTTTCACGGCGCACTTTCGAATTGAGGCTAAGTATATTAGCCCCTTTGGAAAGGCAGCGTAACCCGGGAGTTGCGACAAGCTAAATGACCGCATTACGCCGAGCGACGGCGCTTCGAAAAGCTCAGCGTACGCAACATACCGAGACGTGATGAATCAGCCTGCCTGCGCAGCGTACTGCGCTGCAGGCAGGTCGGACAGGCGGATGAATGCTAACCAATCTCCGCGTCGAAACACCAGGTTTGTGATACCAATTTCCATCGAGAGGAGTGATTGATGGACCGTCGTGATGCGATGTGGCTGCTGGTGTTCGTGGTACTTGGCGGAGGTGGGCTGGCGGTATTTCTGAATTTCTATACCGAGGCGATTCCGTCCGCGTCGCTGAACTTCAAATTGAGCCGCGACGAAGTACACCGAAAGGCGCAGGGCTATCTGGAGAACCAGGGATACGATCTTGCTGACTACGAGAGCTCCCAGGTATTCTCCAGCAGCCAGATGCAGCAGGTTTTCCTGGAGCAGACGCTGGGCCTGGAGGAGACGAGCCGGCTCGCCAGGGAATGGTTGTCGGTCTGGTCCTGGAGCGTACGGTGGTTCCAGCCGCTTCAGAAGGAGGAACTTCGGGTGGGGCTTGATCCGGGCGGACGAATAGTCGGATTCTCGCACCGCATCCTCGAATCGGACGAAGGCGCCGGCATTGCTCAGGACGACGCTCTAATCATTGCATCCGATTTCCTGCGGGAAACGCAGGGGTACGACCTGGACGCCTACGAGTTGATCGACCGGTCCAGCACGGAACGCAAGGCCCGGGTGGATCACCGGTTCGCCTATCGCAAGAAAGATTTCACGGTGGGCGACGACGGTCACTACCGGCTGGACGTCGTGGTTCACGGGGACCGTGTCGGACAGTTCAGCGAGTATCTGAAAGTGCCGGACAGCTTCTCCCGGAGTTACCGGGAAGTTCGTTCGCGGGCGAATCTGTTGACGCAGGTTTTTCTGCCGTTCTGGCTTGCGCTGGGCGTTGCCATGCTGGTGATTCTGGTGAAGAACTATCGCCGAAAGCGGTTGCGTTGGCAGGCCGGACTGGTCGTTGGAACACTCGTAGCCGTCGCGTGGCTTGCGGCAAACGTCAACGCCCTGCCTCTTGCGCTGTATAATTTCGATACAACGGTCTCATACGGCGCGTTTCTGGTGAATCTTTTGTTCAGCGCGGTTCTGATCGCGGCGGTTTACGGCGGCATCGTCTGCCTGGCCGGGACGGCTGGCGGGGTTCTGGAAAGGGACGTGTTGTCAGATGGGCGCGCGAGCCGGCTGGGGCGCCTGTCGCCTGGAGGGTTGTTTTCTGCCGGATTCCTGCGGTCCACGGTTGTGGGTTACGGCGCCGCCGGGGCCGTTCTTGGATACGTCGCCGTGTTCTATCTGCTGGGCGGGCGGTATTTCGACGTCTGGGTGCCCGCGGACGTCAGCGAGTACGACAACGCCTTCAGCACGGCCATTCCCTGGATTTACCCGCTGTTGGTAGGACTTTCCGCCGCGGCGGTGGAGGAATTTTTCTTCCGTCTGCTGGCGATCCCCCTGCTGATCAGATGGTTGAAAAGGCCGTGGCTGGCGGTGTTGCTGCCGGCGATTGTGTGGGCGTTCCTGCATTCAGACTATCCGCATGAGCCCATATACATACGCGGCATTGAGATCACCGTCATCGGTATCGTCTTTGGCATCCTGTTCCTGCGTTTCGGGATCTGGGCGCCCATCATTGCCCATTATGCGATTAACGCGTTCATCGTGGCGTTGCCGATGGTGAAGTCCTCCAGCCTCTACTTCCAGGTCTCCGGTGTGCTCGTGATCGGAATCCTGCTGGTGCCGGCAATCCCCGCGGCGTTCGCGGTACTGACCGGAAGGGCCAGACCTCCGGAAGTCGACGACGCCGTGGATGCGGAAGCGCCTGATGAACCGGCGGAAACGGAGGAACCGGCGCCCGCGCCGGTACGTCCGGACGTGATTCAGAAGGGCCCCGATGCCTATATGCCGGATAAGAGGCGATGGATTGTCGCCGGCCTCTGCGCCGTTGCGGGAATCGCGCTGATGATCGGATTCCGCGTGGACCGGTTCGGCGCCCGTTCGTTGAAGCTCGAGGTGACCCGGCATCAGGCCGCGAGTATCGCGGAGACTTTCAGTACCGAACTTGGATTGGACGTGTCGGATTACCGCAGGTCGGTCCAGTTCCGCAGCGGGGTCGGGTCCTCCCATTACACGCATCTGATCCGAAACGCGGGGGTTGCGCAGGCGGATTCGCTGATGGTGGAGAACACATCGCCGTGGTACTGGCACGTGCGATGGTTCAAACCGATGGAAAAAGAGGAGATACAGGTCCGCGTGGACGCGTCCGGGCGCGTCGCGGGATTCAACCATATCATCCCTGAAACACGTGCAGGGCCCGCGCTGGAGACGGAAGACGCTCGCGCGAAGGCGGAGGCATTCGTGGCGCAGAGATTCTCCCGGTCCGTTACGGATACGGCGCAGTACAAGTTGTTGGAAGCCCGTTCGGAAAAAGAAAAGGACCGGATGGACCATCATTTCGTGTGGGAGCGGATCGACCGGAAGATCGAGGACGGCGAGTTCCGGCTGAACGTACGCGTGCAGGGCGACGAGGTGGGATTTATCGGCACGCGATACAAGGCGCCCGAGAAATTCCTTCGATCGCTCAGACAACGGGGCGCAAGGCACGCATTGGCCTCAGCCGTGCCCGTTCTCGCCGTCCTGGCGACGCTCATTCTGGCAGGTGTTTATTTCTTCCGTCAATACCGGGCAGGAGAAATCCGCTGGAAGCTGCCAATTGGCATCGGCATTGCGGTTGTCTTATTGACCCTGTTGGACGGGATCAATTCCCTGCCGACCTTCTTCCACGGTTACGATACGAGCCAGGCGATGATGACCTATCTGGGCATCCAGGGCGTCGGCCTGCTGATCGGGACACCGGTGATGGGGCTCGCGATAGCGGCGATGTTTGCGCTGGTGATGGCGATGAAAGGGTCGCTCTATCCGGAGGAGATGGGCGCCGGTCAATGGCTGGGACTCCTGCGGATGCGGGAAGGCGGCCTGCGTTTCTGGGCGGGAACGCTGGTTTTGGCGGCGGCGTTTCTGCTTCTTTGGAAGGGTACGGAAAGTATCGCAATGTACGTGAATTACAACGGCCTGACGGAGTATCTGAAGGCGGGCGGATTCAGCCTGCCGCGGGTCAATACCTATCTTCCCTTCTTCGACGCCGCGTGTGACGCGGCCCTGGAGTTGGTCAGTCCATTCGCCGTGTTGGCAATTCTGCTGGTCTGGAAAGCCGGCGTCAGGCGGCCCTGGTTGATTGTGGCCGGATTCGCTGTTGCCCTGTTGTCTTCGGATGCGATCGCGCCGGCCAGGAGTTTCTATCATTTCGCCGTTCTGGCCGGCCTGGAACTTTTCGCTCTCGGTGTTGTGGTTTTCCTCGTCGTCTGGCTGATCCGGTTCAATCTGATGGCCTATATTGTCGCCCTCTGGTCCAACCAACTCATCCTGGACCCGGGAATCGCGTTCATTCAACGGACAACGGATTCCGCCTATCAATGGAACGGTGTCGCCATGGTCGTACTCGGTCTCGCGCCGCTGCTTTACCTGCTGGCTGCCGGTTTGCGTGAGCGGCGCGAACGGACGGATGGATAATCCGCTGCCCGTTAAGCCACGTTTTTCAATCGGCGAAGCCGTAGGCTGAAATGACAACCCCCCTCCGAAGGACATCGGAGGGGGGTGTTTTTTGATTCTGTCCCATCCTGGAACGTCATGGCAGCGACCGTTCCACCTCCACGCGCTTCCCGGTTTCTTCCGCCTTTCTGATGGCGTCCGAGACGGCCACGGCGCAGTTGATAACCACTCCGTGTTCCGGTCGACCGGGGGTGTCGCCGTAATGAAGATGGTATACGGTATGGTTCGGGGCCTTCAGACAACTGACGGATTGGATGCCGGTCCCAAAGACGTGGAAGAATGGCCTGCGCTACAATTCCAATGGGTCGGTGGTGCGAATGACGAAATATTTCCTTACCGGCTGTATTACGTGCCAATGGGTCTTGAGCCCCGCTGGAAAGTGCACGGTATCGCCCGGCCCCAGGGTGTAGCTGTCGCCGCCGTCTTCTTCAATGGCGACCCTTCCCTCGAAGCCGTGCGCGAACTCGTCCCAACCAAAAGTCCATTCGAACCTGCCTTCGCTGCATTGCCAGTAGCCGCTTGACATCCTCTTGTCCGCGCTCTGGGTAACGATGGCGCCGCGGGCTGTTGGTTCGCCTTCATGAATCCAGTCCGGGTCGATGGGCATGTCGGGCAGATGATCCGGCATTGCGACCGTTTTCATCTTTAATTCGCTCATTGCACGCTCCTTTCCTCTATCGGAATTGAATCACAACGCCAGGATTTCCTGCCAGCGGTCCGCTTCAACCGGGATTCCCAGCGCCAGGTTCTCCTCCCGGGTCCTGAACATGCGCTCGCCGGGATAGGACACCGGGTCGCTCCCTTCCAGGGGCTGCGCGGCACGAAAGTCGGCGAGGGTCCGGTCCACGATTTCATGCATCCGGTCGCCGGCGACAGCGTCGGCATGGATGGCGATAAAGACCTGGGAGACGCCGTATTCGGCTTCCTCCTGAGCGATCTGGTACGTTGAACGGCCCCCTGACAGCAGTGAGGCAACCAGATCCAGCGACATCGAGAGGCCAATCCCCTTCCAGTAACCGATAGGCAGCGGGCGGCGGGCGGCCTGGATGGCGCCGGCGTCGTACGACAGGTTTCCGCTGTCGTCGTAACCTCCGGGGACCGGAAGTCGCCGGTTGGCAACGCGGTACACGTCGAGTTTTCCGTGCGAGTACTGGCTCATCGCCATATCCAGCAGAAAATGCCGGCCTTCCGGCCGCGGTATGGAAAAGACCAGCGGATTGTTACCGACTTTGCGGTCGGCGGAGCCGTACGGAGGAATAAGCTGGGTGGTATTTGTCCAGCAGATGCCGATACAGCCCGCGTCCGCGGCTCTCAGACCGTAGGTTCCGGCCCGCATCCAGTGGTTGGTGTTTCTGAGGGACACGCAACCCATGCCATGTGCTCTCGCAACCTCAACCGCGCGGTCCATGCACACGCAAGCATTGAGGATACCGGGGCCCAGTTTTCCGTCCCACTGCTCCAGTACGCCAAAGTCGGATGCGCTTTCGGGCTCGGCGTGGAGATCCATGCCCTTGCCGGAACGGGCCTGCCCGGCAAAGGCCGGGAACCGGTTGACACCATGGGAATACACGCCGTCGCGTGTGGTTTCAGTGAAGATTCTCGCAAGACGTTGGGCGCGTTCGGTCGTGAAGCCGGTTTCGAGCAGGACGCGGTTCAGTTCCGCCACCAAAATGTCGAAGTGGACCCGATGCATTTCCATCTTTCGTCTAATCCCTTTCAGTGTACCCCAGGACCACGAGCAGGCACGGCCCGCCGGAGACGACCGCGATGCCGGCGTCTTGCGCGTCGTCAACGGCTTTCCTGCTCTCCGCTCCGGGTTGCATCCAGATGAATTCGATTCCGGCGTCCGCGGCTTCCGAAACGATCCCTTCGGTAACCTCGGGCGGTGTGATTACGGAAATGCGCGCCACCGGTTCCGGGAGTGCCGCGAGATTGGGATACGCCCTTTGGCCTTCGATTTCTGCGGCGCCCGGATTGATCGGATACACCTTAAGATCGTGCTGTAAATAACATCGGAGAACCTTGTTGCCGTATTTGGCACGGTCCTTCGACGCGCCGACGACTGCAAAGGGTCCGGTTTCCAGAAACGCATCAATCGTTTCGTCGAGTGTCACGCGTGTTCTCCCCTGCGGTTTGGATTCGCTAACGATCACAGTTCTTCGTATCGCGGCAGACTGTGAAGGAACCGGTAGCTGTGTTCCTCGCGGTCAAGGGCGTAACAGTAGTGGGTGATTCCATTGGTCACAACCAGGTAATTCGTCCCCACGGACGTATTGTAGCGCGCGATCTGATCGAACGCCTGCTGTTTTATCTTGACGTCGGGCGCCTTGCATTCGGCCATGAAAACGGGTTCTCCCCTGCCGTTGTAGACGATAACGTCGGCGCGGTGCTGCATTCCGCCATACGCAAAAGCCGATTCGACCGCGGTTCGACCCGCCGGGAAACCCAGGTCATGGACGAGGTGCTGTATCAGGTTCTGGCGGACCCATTCCTCGGGCGTGAGTCGCACGTGCTTTCTTCGAAGCGGATCGAAAATCGTCCTGCGTTCGCCGCTGGCGCGAATATCGAAGTCGTACTGACGGGGAAAGTTGAGAGATTGCATGGGAATCGGCTTCAAAGCGCAGGGCCACGGTTCAGGAATTCCACAAAAAAGCTGCCGATGACCTCCGCTATAGGGCGTGCCAGAGTTCGGGACGTTCGACGTGCCGTCGGATCGTATCCAGGAATCGGGCGGCCGGGCCGCCGTCGACAACGCGATGGTCGAAAGTGAGGCTCAGGGCGACCATGTCCCGGGGTATCACCCGGCCCTCGTGTACCGCGGGCCTGGCGACAATCCGGCCGACGCCCAGAATGGCGCACTGAGGCAGGTTGACGATGGGCGTAAAGAAGTCGATCCCGTACTGGCCCAGGTTCGTAATTGTAAACGTACCCCCATGAAGGCGCTCCGGTTCGAGGTCTCCCTGCCTGGCCTTCCGGACCAGGTCCGCGGTCTCCCTGGCGAGGTCGGGCAGGTCTCTGGCGCCGACGTTGGTGACAACGGGGACCAGAAGGCCGGCGTGGGTATCCACGGCGATACCGATGTGGATCTTGTTGTGCACGTGGACGGATCCGTCCTGCCAGGAGGCGTTCAGGTCCGGATGTTCGGCCAGGGCGAGGGCCGTCAGCTTCAGAAAAAGGTCGTTGTACGTAAGGAAGGGGATGTCCAGTTCCGTCCGCAAGGTTACGAAATCCGTCGCATCGGCTTCCGTGGAAAGCGTCACGGGCGCCGTCTCCACGTGACTTTCGGTCATTCGCCGAGCGATGGCCCGGCGGATGGTACCCCCGGATCTGTCCCGGGACGGGCCCGAGGCGGCAGCCCGGACGTCCCGTTCAACAATGCGGCCGTTTCGACCGCTGCCTTGAAGGGCACTCCAGTCGACACCCAGTTCCGTCGCCAGACGGAGCGCCCGCGGGCTGATCGCGGACCGGCGCTTTCCGCCATGGGGCCGACCTGTGGGAGGGCGGGAAGGAGTGGCCTGCTGCGGTCCTGATTTCGTTTCCTTCACGACCACCGGCGGGGCGGGAGTCGCAGCGGGAGGTGGTTCGCCCGGACCCAGCAGGAAGCCCAGCACCGTGCCGATCGGCAACGTGTCTCCGGGTTGAGGCGCATCGGGCGGTATATAAAGGGTCCCGCTGTCAAAGGATTCGATTTCGTTGATGGCTTTATCGCTCTCAACGGTGAAGATGATGTCCCCGGCCTGGACCGGATCCCCGTTCTGTTTCAGCCATTCGACCAGGGTGCCTTCCTCCATGGTCCATCCCAGGCGGGGCATGACGATTTCTGTGGGCATTGAGATCAACCTCGAGGAGCGCCCGCGCCTATTCCTCCATCAGGTCGCGGATGGCCTGCGAAATGGTATCCGGCTGCGGCAGGCAGGCAGCCTCGAGCGGGGCGCTGTACGGCGTGGGGACATGCGCGCCGTTGAGCCGGCCTACCGGTGCGTCCAGGTCGTCGAATGCCAGACTCTGAACCTGAGCGGCGATTTCGGCGCCGATGCCGCATGGGCCGAATGCCTCGTCCACGATCAGCAGACGCCCCGTTTTATGTACGGATTCCAGTATGGTATCCATATCCAGCGGCGCCACGGTGCGCGGGTCGATGAGTTCCACGGAGATGCCGTCCCCGGCGAGTTCGTCGCAGAGTTTCCACGTGAGGGTGACCATATTTGCCAGCGCGATTACGGTGACGTCACCACCCTCGCGGCGGACCTCGGCCCGCCCGAATGGAATGGCGTACGGGGTTTCCGGCACAGGACCCCGATGGTTGAGGATGGATTTGTGTTCGAGGAAGAGAACGGGATCTTCGCCTTCAAGGGCCGTCTTGAACAGACCCTTGGCGTCGTACGGCGTGGCAGGCAGGGCCACGCGGAAGCCCGGCAGGTGCGCGAAAACGGGATAGTAGTTTCCGGAATGGTGAGTGGCGGCGGCGCCTCCGATACCGACGCAACCTCGCAGAACAACGGGCATGGACAGGCGGCCGCTGCTCATGTACTGCATCTTGGCGATCTGATTGACCATCTCGCCGAAGCCGTCCAGGATGAAGTCGATGAACATGAAGTCCACCACGGGCCGCGCGCCGGCCATGGCCGCGCCCGTGCAGAGCCCGATAAAGCCCCGCTCGCAAATCGGGGTATCGCACACACGCATGGGACCGTAGCGTTCGTAGAGTCCGGTGGTGGTGTTGAAGTTGCCGCCGCGTTCGCCCACGCCTTCGCCCACAACGAAGATGGTCGGGTCCGCCGCCATGGCATCGGAGAGGGCTTCACGCGCGGCTTCCGTAAACGTGATTTCACGCATGGGTCGCATCCTGTCCGCTGAAGACGTGATCCGCTACCGTGGCCGGATCCGGCCACGGGCTCTCCCTGGCGAACTCGACGCCCGCTTCGACATGCGATTGGACCTCGCTTTCAATTCCGTCGAGGGTCTCCCGGTCGGCAATACCGTCTTCCATCAGTTTTCCGGCCAGCAACGCGATGGGGTCCCTGGCCTTCCAGGCCTCGAGTTCTTCCCGCGGGCGGTAACCGGTGTCCCGCATCCCCTCGGCGTGGGGGCGGGTGCGGTAGGTCTTGCAGTCCAGCAGCGTGGGGCCGCCGCCTTCCCTGGCTCGAAGGACGGCGTCGCCGGCTTTTTCATAGACGTCGAGAACGTCGTTTCCGTCAACCGCAACGCCGGTTACCCCATAGCCTTCCGCTCGCCGGGCGACATTCGTATTGCGGGTGGCGTACTCGAAGGCGACTTCCGTGGCGTACCGGTTGTCTTCCAGGACGAAGACCACGGGGAGTTGCCAGATGGCGGCCATGTTCAGGCCTTCGTGAAACGCGCCGTTGTTAACGCCTCCGTCGCCAAAGAAAGCCACGCTCACCCGATCGGTTTCGAGCAATTTGAACGTATAGGCGGCGCCGGCGGCCTGAAGGATGCAGGGGCCTACGATGCCGCTGGTGCCCATCAGCCCGATTTCGGGGGAGAACAGGTGCATGCTGCCGCCCCGCCCCCGCGCGCACCCCGTGGACTTGCCGAAGAGTTCCGCGATGAGTTCGCGTACGGGCACGCCTTTGGCGAGCGCATGGCCGTGGCCCCGATGGGTGCTGAAAATCGTGTCTTCCCCGCGCAGGTGCGCGCAGACTCCCGCTGCGATGGCCTCTTCTCCGACGTACGTGTGGCAGGCCCCCGGGATGAGTCCGGCCTGGTACGACCTGGCGATCTGCTCTTCCGTGCGCCGGATTGTGAGCATCTGCCGGTAAAGAGAAAGGAGTTGACCGGTACCTGTGTCGCCTGGCATGATATCCGCTGCCTGTTCGATGGGGTGAAGAGAATCGGGCCCGGTTAACCGCTCACGATCGGGCCGCCGGGATAGGTGCCTCCGGCGTTCATCGCGAGGTTTCCGCCGTCCATGGGCAACATCACGCCGGTAACCCACGCCGACGCGTCGGATGCGAGGAAGATGGACGCGCCCACGATGTCCCGCGGCTCGCCGAACCGGCCGGCCGGAATGCCGCCCAGCCATGTATCGGCCATGCGAGGTTCGGCCCGCAGGCGTTTTTCCAGGAACGGGTTCATAACCTGGGCGGGCAGAATTGCGTTCACGCGCACGCCGCGGCTGCTCCATTCCGTGCTGAGTTCACGGGTCATCTGGGCAATGGCGCCCATCCCGATGCTGTAGGCGACGTGGCCTCGCCCGATCGCGGTGAGGCTCGCGAGCGAGCCGATATTGATAATGCTGCCCTTGCCCGCGGCGAGCATGCGCCTGCCCCCCTCCTGGCAGCAGCAGAAGCGGCCGATCACCAGGGATTGCAGGCTCTGCTGGAGCTCGTCAAGGGTGAGATCCTCCGGTTTTTTCACCATGGTCCCACCGGCGACGTTGCCCAGGACGTGAATGCGGCCGAATTCCCGGTCGAGGCGCTGGAACATTCCACGGACCTGGTCTGTGTCAGAAACGTCGCACCGTACGGGGATGGCGCGGCGTCCCAGCGTTTCGATCTCGTGGGCGGTTTCCTGCGCCCCCGGTTCGTTGACGTCGGCCAGCATGAGGTCCGCGCCGGATTCCGCGAATCCGATGGCCATCGCCTTGCCCATGCCGGCGGCCGCGCCCGAGACGAGTGCGACGCGGTCCGTGAGGTCGAAGATTGGATGGGACATGGTCGGTCTCCGTCAATACGCCGGGAAGCGCGACTTACGGTTCGTTTCAGGGGTTTTCGTCGCGTCGCCGTGTTGCTGGTGTGTTCGAATTGGGGCGAACGGCTAATCGCCCAGGTACGCGATGGCGTCGATCTCGACGAGGATGCCCATATACATGTCTCCGGCGCCCACCAGACGCCGGGTGGGCATCCGGCTCCTGTTGTTGAAATACCGCATATAGGTGCGATTGAATCCGTCGCGGTCCGCCATGTCCAGGAGGAAGACGTTGACGCGGACAACGTCGTCGAAGGTGGCGCCCTCGCTATCCAGTACCTGTTTCATGTTGTCCATCGTGAAGATGGTCTGTTCCTCGATATTACCGCCAACCACCTCGCCGCCGTCGACGGGGCCGAAGCCGGAGAGAAACAGCATATCGCCGGCCCGCCTGGCCATCGAATAGAAGGGTTCGGGACTTACATTTCCGGCCATGGAATTTATCTCCTTAACAGTCCGTTGATAAAGTCGCTCTGCATGCGAGGCCTGGTGTCCCGCGAGTCACGGGACGGCCGATTTCGCTGCGCGTTCCATTCGGATTCCGCCCCTTTCAGTTCCGGGTGGAGGGCACGGTTTCCCACAGGTGGTCAAACGAGGCGGGATCGTGTTCCTCCAGCGGGACACGCGGGCAAACGGCCGTGTTGACGACGTTGTCGGGATGGGGCCAGCGGCCGCTGAGCACCGAGACGAGGTTCTCCACACCGGTGATTGCCACGTCCCGGGTGGCCTGGACGGATAGCCCGGAGATATGCGGGGTGAGAATGACGTTATCGAGCCTTGCCAGCGCGTGGTCCGGCGGATATTCCTTCTCTCCGAAGATTTCGATGTCGTCGAACGTGTCCAGAGCGGCGCCGGCCAGATGGCCGCTTCGAAGAAGATCGGCGAGGGCGCTCTCGTCCGTGATGGCCCCGCGACATGTGTTGATGAAGAAGGAACCCGGTTTCATTCTCTTCAGGTTGGACGCATCGAGGAGGCGATAGGTGTCGGGCGCGAGCGGCAGGTGCAGAGAAACGAAGTCCGAAGATTCAAGGAGCGTTTCCAGGTCCACCATGCGGACACCCAGGGCATCGGCTTCGTCGTGCGGCGCGTGCATGTTTTTCCTCGTGGCCTGGATTTCGAGGCCGAAAGGCCGTGCGCGCTCCACAACGGCCCTGGCGGAGGCGCCGAAACCGATCAGACCCAGAACCATGCCCGATATGCGATGAAGCCGCAAACCTTCGTCTCGTGCCCGCTGGTACGCGCCCGCGTAAAAATGGCGCGACATCTTCGGGATTTGCCGGGCGAGACTGAGCAGACTGGCCATCACGTGGTCGGCCATCTCTTCGTTGCAGAAGGAAGGGACGTTGGAGACCACGATGCCCATTTTGGTTGCCGTCCTGACGTCGATTTTGTCCGTTCCGTTGCCCAGTCGGGAGATGATTGTGCACCTGGCGAGGCTCCTGATGACCGGTTCAGGCAGTGAAGCCGAGACGACGGCCAGCGCGTCGCAGTCCGCAACGCCTGCGATGATGTCGTCCGGTTCATAGGCGTCCACCAGAACCGGCGCGATACCGTAATGCCTGTAGAGCGCCGCCTCGGTTGGATTTATCTCTATGACCTCAGCGTTCAGGCGGGCGAATCGGATGTGTTCGAAACCGGTGGATGGCATCGGATAGACTGACGGCAATGATGTGGTCGATCAGTGAATTCTGCCGCGCGCGCAGCGGCGCCTGCGGGCCTACCAGCCCGTTGAAAAAGCCCATCCGGGCTGCCTGCCTGTGCGGTGCACGCAGACAGGCGTCCGGCCCTTGTGGCCGAAAT
>JAGWBX010000036.1:0-2132 GCA_021295655.1 Candidatus Latescibacterota bacterium | reverse complement strand
CGATTCGACGCGGTCGCGCGCCTTGTCTTCGGTCACAATGTCTCGGCCTCGCCTGCAGAGCGACTTTTTCAACGGACTGCTACGGCGAAAGCAGAAGCAATCCCGACACCGATGCGAAATGCCGATCGATTGTGACCAGTCGCAAACCCAGTTCCATCGCCTGCGCCGCGATCCAGATGTCGTTCGTCGGGATTGGCGTTCCGGCGCTTCTCAACCCGCCGAGGATCTCGGCATAGAACTCGGCCGTATTCTCGCTGACGCGGCAAATCGACACGCGTGGCGCATCGAGAAACTCGGACAGTTCATTGCGGTTCTCGCGCTCCCGTACGCCGCCCTTGAAACCCGATAGCAGTTCGCCGATGCTGATCGAACTCATCGCGATTCGAGATGCTCGCTGAAGCAGAGACACAACCGCCGGATCTGCGCGCATGGCATGCGAGTAAATATTGGTATCGATCAGGTATTCATTCACTGCCACAGTTCCGAATCGATGCGCCGCTCGGAATCGATCTTCTGCTGAATCCGGGTGAACTCATCCTCATCCCAACGTCCGAACAGGTGATCCAGGTCGCGATGGACTTCGGTAAACCGACGGGGCTTGTCCAGTCCGAACTGACTGCGCAGAGCGTCCAGCACCGTCTGGTTCATACTCTTTCCTTCCCGCCGGGCCACGTCCCTCAGCCTGGCGGCAAGCCGGGGATCCAGACCGCGCAGGGTCATGCTCTTGAGTCCACTTGCCATGGTGCGCTCCCCTCAAAACTGCAATCATGTCATGATATCGTAATGATATCATTATACGAGATCACACACGAAAAATCAAGGCATGATCCGCTGGCCGCATTTGAGGCAACCCACGTCGAGCGCATCCCGACCGCATTCCACGACTTCCTGGACGAGAACCCCCTGTTCACCTGATCCGTCCGCGCGCGTGCACCGGCCACGTCGCTTCGACCATTCCGTTGCGCGCGGCGACCATGACGTCATGTTCGTTGACGCAGGGACAGGGGTGCACGGGAAGCACCTGCACGCGCTCGCCAATCTCCGGTTTGACCGCGCATCGGGAAATGTCCACGTGGCCGTGTTCTTCCGACGCGATCCCGATAAGCGCATCGGGGTATTCGACAATATGCCCCATGCTGTCACCCCGCTCCGTCTTGTAGATGGATGCGCTCAACGCCTTGCTTCCCGCGTCCAGGAACATACGTTCCCGGGTGGGCCTGCTCACGACGGTGGTGATCACGCGGAGTGCGCACTGCTCCAGGGTGTGCCGGCCTTCGGCCAGGTGCATGGCGCCGCCAACAGGATATTCGCCTGCACGGTATTCGGTGAGTTCGGGGATTTCGTGCGCGTCCAGCGCGTGGGGGGTGCCGCCACCGCTGACAACGTCGCGAGGCAGGCCGGCCCTGTCGAACAGGTCGATGGTTTCCTGAATGATCGGCCTGGAATCGGGTGGCGTGGGAAAGCCCATGAATCCCCTGAGTTCCAAGCCGGGAAGATCATGGACCAGTTTGGCCAGCTCAGTGGCCTCCCGAGGCGTGGGAACGCCCGTACGTTCGAACCCCATTTCCACTTCGATCAGAATGCCGATGGAAACGCCTTCGGAAGCGGTGGCTTCGGAGAGTCCCCTGACGGTGAATTCGGAGTCCGGTGCGAGGGTAACCGGCAGTCGTTTCGCGAGGGCCGTAAGCCGGTCGAGTTTCCGGGCGCCCATGACGTTGTAGGGAACGAGCAGGTCGGTCTGGATGCCCCCCGCCGCCAGGACTTCGGCTTCGCCGAGCTTCTGGCAGGTGAGGCCAATTGCGCCGTACTTCAGTTGCATATGGGCGACGGCCAGGGTCTTGTGGGTCTTGATATGGGGACGGAATCCGATGCCGTGTTTTTCGAAATAGCCGTGATATCGCTTCAGGTTTTCTTCCAGTGCGTCCAGGTTGATGACGAGGGCGGGCGTGTCCAGTTCTTCGATTCGCATGCAGGTCTCCTTGGTCGCGTTCACCGCAGTGCCATTAAATAGCTTGCGCGGCGGCACAGGTCAAGGAATTTCGCAAGGGGAGCCGGCGGGAACGCTTTTCGCTTGACACGGGGCGTCCGCCGACCAAAGTTTAGTGCAATAAATAACCCCCATAAGCGTACTG
>JAGWBX010000035.1 GCA_021295655.1 Candidatus Latescibacterota bacterium | reverse complement strand
GCGGAGGTCTACACGCAGACGCGCGAGCGGCTGAACGCACACCTCGATCAACCGTTCCCGGTGCCGCCGTCGAGAGAGGATAGCTACAGGAACGGCATTTGGGAGACGTACAGCCGCCTTTCCGCCGAAGCGCGGAATCTCGTTGAAGACTACGTGCTGGCTTACGCGGTCGATCAGGATCAGGCCTATTTCGAAAAAGCGTGGGAAGGCCTCGCTTCAATGATGAGTTGGCCCTCGTGGGTCCACCCGGTCCACGAATTCATGCTTCTGGATCTGGACGGCAGCCACACCTGCGCCTGTTTCGCCGCCGCCTACGACCTGCTCTACGACACCCTTTCCGAAAATCAGCGCCGTGAACTTGAATTCATGGTCTTTGCGCGCGGCCTGGCCCATTGCATCGGCGGCATGCAGCATCACTTCTGGGCATCGCGGTACGACAGCAACTGGTGTTCCGTATGTGTTTCCAACATGGGCCTGTGCGCCATGGCCATGCTCCATGCGGAACACATCCATCTGCGGACGGAGATTCGCCCTCGTGAAGCCATGCTCGGCGTCATCCGGGAATGCATTGAACGCATCACGAAATTCTACGATGGCATTCAGAACGACGGCTCCTGGAAGGAGGGGCCGGGGTACTGGAACTACGGCATCGTGACTTCCTTTCCGTTTTCCGATGCGCTAAGACGGCTCACCGGCGGACAGATTAACCTGTACGACCATCCCAAACTCGGGAATACGGTCGAATTCCCCATCAACTGCTTTCTCCCGCCCGACCGCGTTGTCAACTTCGCCGACTGCGGCAAGCATTTTCCCGGTGGCATGGCCTTCCGCAAGTTCGCTCAGGAATACGGCAATCGCGCGGCCGCGCACTTCGATCGGGTCACCACGGACCGCCGGCCGTCCATCAAACCGGCGGAACTTTTCTGGGATGCGTCAGATACCGTTCCCGAACTGCCATCCCCGCCCCACCCGTCCGCTTACTTTCCGGATGCCGGCTGGTGCGTAATGCGAGGATCATGGGAGGATCCGGACGCGCCCGTCATGGCGTTGAAGATCGGCGCTACGGTCGAACCCCACGGCCACGCGGACGTCGGAAACTATATTATCCACGCCGGTCAAAGGACCGTCGTGCGCGAACTCGGCATCGGCCGCTACGGGGACCCGGCCGAATGGATCTTCAAGGCGACTCACGGTCACAATCTGCCACTCTTCGACGGACAGGGGCAGCCCGGCGAACGTCGCCTCGTCGGTGCCGTGGAAGCAACCGAATTCACGGGCGCCCACGATTACCTCAGGGCTTCCATTGCCCCCGCCTACGGCATCGACGAGCTCACGGTTTTCGTCCGGCATTTTCTCTACCTCCGACCGGCGCTTTTTGTCATTATTGACGAGATTGAGGTCACGGACGTGACCCGAATGGAATCCCGCATTCACTTCTCGGGCACGGCGGAAACTGCCGGGGCTTCGGCCACGCTTGTAAACGGAAAGACCGTAGTGAACGTGCGTCTGTTGACTCCGGCGGACGCCGTGTTCCTCAGAGGCCGACACGAGGGCCTGAAACCGGGACACGCCGACGCCGAGAGCCTGGACATCGAATACCTGAAGATCGATACCGTGCTGAATCCAGGACCCGTCAGGTTCGCCGTCGCCTTCGGTATCGACTGCGACCCGGCCGACGTCGTGTTGAAACCCGATAGCGGCAACATCACCGTCTCCGGGCAAAAACAGACACTCAGTATCGACGCGGCCCTTGTGTCCCCTTTCGAAAATGCCTGACCATTCACGCAACCCGTTTCCGGGACAAGCCACCGGTTTGAATCAACGCCCGCCGCCGGCAAACCCGGTATTCTCACATCCTCCCGGCCCATGCGAATTACCACCTGGAACGTGAACGGCCTGCGCGCCGCGCTCAGAAAGGGCTTTGCCAGGCACGTCGAACGGATCGCGCCGGACGTACTCCTGCTCCAGGAAATCCGTGCGCTCCCCGAACAACTGCCCGGCGAGTGGGTCAATCCGCGCGGCTGGTACGTCCACTGGCATCCGGCGGAACGCAAAGGGTATTCCGGGGTTGCGATTTGGTCCCGCCATCGGTTCGAGGTACTCGGAACCGGTATCAACGAGCCGGATCCGGAAGGCCGTATCCTCCAGGCGCGGGTAAAGGGCGTCCGGGTGGTCAACGTTTACCTGCCTTCGGGCTCATCCAGCGAAGACCGACAGAAGATCAAGGAAGATCTCTGGATGGCCCGGTTTCTGCCCTGGGCAGAGCCCTATACGCAACGGGACGAACCCGTGGTCCTCGGCGGCGATTTCAACATCGCTCACACGGAAAAAGACATCTTCTACGCCAGGGGAAACGAGAAAAACTCAGGATTCCTGCCCCACGAAAGACAATGGATGACCGATCTGCTGGCTACAGGATGGAACGACCTGGTCCGTCACCATTTCGGAGACGTGCATGGCCCCTATTCCTGGTGGTCCAATCGCGGGCGTGCCCGGGAACTCGACCGGGGCTGGCGAATCGACTACCTGCTGGGAAACGCCGCGGTCGCCACTCAATTTCGCAACGCCGCCGTCCACCGCGAGGCCGGTCTGACCGTTTCCGACCATGCGCCCGTCAGCATCGATCTGGAATGCAACCCCCGTTCGACCTGAACGGGTATCCTGCTTCTGCACGCCATGCGGCCCGACAAAAAGGAGAATCGCCCTTGACTATCCGACCGAACCGTGTCAAACGAAAACTCGCCGACGGCGGAATCGCCTGCGTCGCAAGCGGCTTCACCCATCCCGACGACATTGACGCATTCGGCCATACCGGCTTCGACGGCGTCTGGCTGGAAGGAGAACACGGGCCCGTCAACGCGGCCGACCTCGGCAACCTCACGAGAGCCTGCGACATATGGGGAATGACCTCGATCGTGCGGGTCAACCGCAACGATCAGGCCCTGATTTACCGCACGCTGGACCGGGGCGCGCAGGGCATCGTCGTCCCCCACGTCAACACGGCGGCAGAGGCGCAAAACGTCGTCGACGGCGGTAAATTCGCGCCCCTTGGCAAGCGTGGCCTCTTCACCAGCCGCCAGGGTTACGGTGTACCCGATTACCTTCAGGCCGCAAACGATGAAACGCTCTTTGTCGCGCTCATCGAGGACGTCGTCGCGGTGCAGAATCTGGACGCCATCCTCGGGGTGGACCAGATTGACGTCTTCTTCGTCGCTCCGTCGGATCTGGCCGCGTCGATGGGCCATATCGGCAACAACGACCACCCCGATGTACAACGCACGGTCGACGAGACCCTGATCCGCATCAGGGACGCGGGGCGTACGCCTGGCACCCTCACCACCAACGACAATGTCGAGAAATACACGGACCTCGGCACACGATTCCTGTTGACGACCATCGGCCCGTGGATCGCTTCGGGAGCGGCCGACTACCTCACGCGTGTACGCAGATAAGAAAGGTCCGACGATGTCGCGTCGCCGCCGCCCACGGGAAGCCGGCGGTTCGACGGCGGAATCTCCTGAATAGACTTCCGGGACGTCTGACCGGGGGTTCAATTCCCAACGCAAAACGAGAGCGCTATGATGAACAATTCCGATCCAGCCCGCCCCCCCGAAACCCTTTTCAAGCCACAGGATCTCGAAGTCGCCCGCGCGAACATCGAGCGCCACGTCTCGGCACGACGATTTCTGGATGATATTCTTGCGTCGGTCGCCGTTATACGAGATGTGGCAGGAGACGATCTGAGTCAGTGGATTCCCCGCGAGACGCCCAATAGCGAGCTCTTTACCATGTGCCCCGCTTGCGAGGCGGCCCCCGTACACGGCCACTACAGCTGGGTACCGCAGAATCCCGATCAGCTGACCTGCACGACCTGCAGCACGGTCTATCCCAATTCGGACTACCCGGAAGAAGTGGTATTCAGGACCGGCTTCGGCGGAGGACAGGAAATCACGTATTATACGGGTAAACACTGGGACCTGATCGGGTTTCCCTTCGTCTCGTCCTGGACCGCCAACATCCGCGCCCGCAAGTGCGAGTATATGGCTCGTACGGCGCGCCAGTGCGCGCTGGCGTATGTGCTGACGCAGGAGATCGGGCACGCGGAAAAGGCCAGGGATATCCTCCTCCGATTCGCCGAGGTCTATCCCGGATATATGGTTCACTCGGGCTACGGCGAATTTTCGGACGCGCCGGCGGAAGTCGCCGCGAGAAATATCCTGGATCTGCCCAAACCGGAACTGGTGGTGCCGCCGAACCGGCCGGACCGGAAACTGCACG
This sequence comes from Candidatus Latescibacterota bacterium, assembly GCA_021295655.1. Lineage (GTDB taxonomy): Bacteria > Latescibacterota > UBA2968 > UBA2968 > JAAXHE01. Next base: position 24,201 of record JAGWBX010000035.1, on the reverse strand, counting down.
TGGGATACTGGATGGCCGGACGCGCCACGGGCGTGGGCATGGAGGGCACCTTCGTCTCCGACGTCACGATCGCCTACGACCTCACACGCGGCGCAAGGGCCGCCGGCCGACCCGTGTATACCCCGGAAACGCGCCGGAAGATTGAACGCGACCTCCTTCTCGAAAGCACGATCCTTCTGCTGGCCGATCCCAACTTCAACAACAAAAGCGCGACCAACCGTTCCGCCGCGGGCCTCGTCGGCCTTTGCCTCGACGATCCGGATCTGGTCCGCTTCGGCCTGGACGGGTTCAATCATTTCGTCTACAACTGGTTTCTGGAAGACGGCATGAGTTCCGAATCGCCCGGATACGGATTCATGACGCTCAACGGAATCCGACACTTTGGGGATGCCGCGCATGGATACTCCTTCCCGAGGGATTCCGGCTTACCGGAAGCCGGCCCGCAGGAACTGGACATCTACGGCGACAGCCGGTACAGGGCGGTACTGGAGGGATACGTCGTCAGCCCGATGCCCGATCTGGGGTATGGCGTCATCGCCGACGACGTAACCGCCTGCAGGATGTCCGTCGAAATTGCCGATATGATCGCCGCCCGTTACGGCAACGCGAACCACGTCGCCCTGCTTGCCGAACTGTGCGATTTCGATCTGGAAAATCACGGCGGGGAGTACGCCCTGTTCCACCGCGACCCGGACCTGAGAGCCGACCCGTCGACTCCGCTGATCCTTGCGGACCGGTTCTTTCCGTCCCTGCGAATCGGCCTGCTTCGAACCGGCGAACACGGTCGCGCGAGCACCGCGCTGCTCAGCGCGTCGGATTGGGGTGTACATCACCACGAAGACAGTCTGAATCTTGTCTACCGGAAAGACGGCCGGGAAGTCCTTACCGACCTCGGTTACCTCTGGGACCGGCCGGACAAACACAATACCGTCCGTACCATCGCGCACAACACTGTGGTCGTCGACGAACAGGACCAGAAACGCGACGGCCGCGGCGGCAGCCTCCACCTGTTTGACAGTACCGGTCCGGTAAAGGTCGCCGAAGTTTCATCCGGCGCCTACGACGTCGACACGTATCGTCGCCTGTGCGCGGTTGTCGACCATGGCGGCGCAGGCAGCTACCTGATCGATTGCTTCAGAGTGACTGGCGGCCGTGTTCACGATTATCTGTTCCATGGCCCGGTGGCCGAATGCGCAACGCGGAACCTGGACCCCCAGCCGACCCGGGCCGATTGGCAGGACCTGACGGATCTGGCGGCCGCACGGGCCGACAATACGTGGTCAATCCATTTCGACGTGGACGGGCAGCGGTTTACCGCGCACGCGCTGCCAATCCACGGCGAGCAGGTGCTGATCGGAAACGGTTGGGGCGAACGGGGCACAGGCTCGCGCGACAACGTCCGGACCGGTGAAACCGTCCCGTACGTGGTCCGCCGCCGCACCGGACGCCCCGCCAGCAGTGTCTTTCTGAGCGTGTTCGACGTAAGCCCGCGTTCCCGTCCGTTCGTTAAGGCAGTAGAACGGCTCGCGCCCGTATCGGGGAACGCTGCCGGGGTTGTCGTCTCCCGCGAGTCGGGCACGGACATCGTGGTGGTCTGTCCTGAGGGTCAGACCGCTGTTTTTGACTTTACCGGAGGTGCCCTTGAAACGAACGGCCGGGTTTCTGTATTCTCCCTGGCGCCCAACGGGCAACCGGCGTTTACCTATCTTCTTGGCGGCACAATGGCCAGACTGAACGATCACGTGCTGGAACTGGATGCGCCGGCTCTCAGCGGAACGATACTGGATGTAAAAACGGACAATACCAGCAGTTTTTACCGGATTGACCGGCTGCCGTCCAATAGGAATCTGATCGGAAACACGCTGCTGGTCCGGGGTGGCGCCTATGACACGGGGTACCCCATTCTACATATTGAGACCAACGATGTGTCGGCGTGCATCTACACCAAATATAACGGGCTCGGGTATGATGCCATTCCCGCAAGGCAGTGGAAAATTGTCTGCAGCGTCAGTCGTTAGCAATTGATTGACAAACAGCCCCGTTTTTGTTACGTTGGAAAGTCTTATCCCAATCTCGAGACTGCTGTATTCACAGGTCCGAACCGCAACCCAGACACGGCCGCTCCAAATTCCAATGCTAGATCGGATTCTTCAGCCCATTCAGCCCCAGATCGAACGTTTCGAAAGACGATTCACGGAGACGCTCGCCTCCGACGTCAATCTGGTTCAGGCCATGGGCAGCCATTTGCTGACGACAAAGGGAAAAATCATCCGTCCGGCCCTCTCGCTGCTGACCGCGCAGGCCATCGGACAGTGTTCCGACCGGGTGGTGGATGCCGCTGCCGGCATTGAAATCATCCACACGGCGACGTTAATCCACGATGACGTTATCGACCTCGCCGACAAGCGCCGGGGCGCGGAGGTCCTCAACCTGAAGTGGGGCAACAAGGCCGCCGTACTGATGGGAGACTTTCTGCTGGCCAGGGCATTGCAACTTCTGGTCGGCCTCGATTCCATGGACCTGATGCGGGCCGCTACTCGAGCCGTCAGCCGGATGATCGAAGGTGAAATCCTGGAGGTAGAAAGCGGAAACGACGCAGAAGCCGCACGCTACTTCAAAATGATCGACAAAAAGACCGCATCGCTGATGGCCCTTGCCTGCGAGGTTGGCGCCATTCTGGGGGGCGGCACACCCGAGCAGGTCTCCCGGATGTCCACGTTCGGACAGGAAGTGGGAATCGCCTTCCAGATTACCGACGATCTCCTGGACTTCATCGGTGACGAAGCGTCTCTGGGCAAGCCGGTTGGGACCGACGTACGCGAGAGAAAACTGACGTTGCCGCTGATTCGCGCACTTGCCAATTGTCCCAACGGCGATGCCGAGGAAATCCAGGCGAAGGTGCGGAACGGCATAGAATCCGATGCCGAGCTCCAGGAAGTTTTCCACTTCGTCAGGCGGTACAACGGAATAGAGGCCGCCCGTCGGGAAGCGCGGGAGTACGCGTCCTCCGGGCTGAGGAGTCTGGCGGAACTGAATTCGTCGGAAGCGCGAAATGCGCTGGAACTCGCTGTGAGACACGTGGTCGATCGGGAAAAATAGCTCGTCATCACCGAAGGAACAACATTGTCGCCCGACGCCGTCCCGTAACCGGAGCCGTCGAGTTTACAGGAGTCGAGATTAAATAATGAAAAGAGACAACCTCCGGGTTCTGATTATCCTCGCTACCATCCTGCTGGCCGTTTATTACCTTTTCCCCACGTACCGATACTATTTCGACCCGCCTTCGGATCCGGACAGACTCGAAGCCGTCAAACGGGAAGCCGTCAACCTGGGGCTGGATCTCCAGGGCGGCATCCATCTGGTTCTCGAAGTGGATCCAACCGGACTTTCCGAGGACGAGCGGGCGGACGTCGTCGATCGCGTCAAGGAGATCATCACCAACCGGGTCGATCAATTCGGTGTGGCCGAACCCATTATCCACCGGGAGGGCGAGTGGCGTATCGTGGTCGAACTTCCCGGCGTTCAGGATGTGGAACGCGCCAAGAATCTCATTCAGACGCAGGCCCGGCTTGAGTTCAAAATCCTGGCTCCGGTCGCCGACCGCTTCGGCGTTATCGACAGAATCGAATCGCGCCTGGCCGCACGGGCCGGAGAAGACTCGACGAGTAAGGACGTTGCCGGCCTTTTCGAGGAAGAGGCCGACGACGAGAAACCGTCCATCAAGCGGTACGTGCTCTCCATGGGCGAAGATCTGATCGTTCCAGCCGACAGAACACAGACGGTAAAGGCCCTCCTGTTCGAAGATCAGGAAATCCGCGAGCTCATTCCGGACGATACCCAGTTTCTGTGGGGGAACGAAGTGGAGGAATTCGGCGATGGTCAGAAGTACCGCCGCCTCTACTATCTGTACAAGCGTATCGAAATGACTGGCGAAATCGTTCAGGACGCCAAGGTGACCAAGGGTCAGAGTTTTGAGAATGCAGGGCAGCCCATCATCAATTTCACCACAACGAACGACGGCATCAAACTCTTCTCGCGGGTAACGGGCGCCCACCTCGAAGAACGCATGGCCATCATTCTGGATGATCAGGTCTACTCGGCGCCAACCATTCGCGCGAAAATTCGCGACGGGCGGTCCATCATCGAAGGCAGTGGAGACCTGGAGGAAGCTAAGGACCTGGCCATTGTGCTGCGGGCCGGCGCGCTTCCGGCCAATGCGCCCATTGTCGAAGACCGGACCGTCGGCCCTTCGCTCGGACGGGATTCCATCGAGCAGGGACGGAAGGCCGCACTGATCGGCCTGGCAATCGTTATGGTATTCATGATTCTCTATTACGGTCTTTCCGGGATCGTCGCCAACTTTGCGTTGTTCCTGAATCTCCTGTTCGTGATGGCGGTCCTCGCCGGGTTCGGCGGCACCCTCACCCTGCCTGGAATCGCCGGTATCATCCTGACCATCGGAATGGCCGTAGACGCCAACGTGCTCATCTTCGAGCGTATCCGCGAAGAGTTGCGCAACGGCAAGACGGTTCGCGTCGCCGTGGAAGACGGGTACGGCAGGGCACTGCTGACCATTGTCGACGCCAACATTACCACGGTCATCACCGCCGTCGTACTCTACCAGTTCGGTACGGGTCCCATCCGGGGCTTTGCACTGACGCTTATGGTGGGTATCCTCTGCAGTATGTTCACCGCGCTGTTCGTCACGCGCACCCTCTTCAATATTGCAATCAATCGCTGGCAGCTCACGTCCATCAGCATCGGAAGGCTGACCGTGTTCCGTCGTCCTTCGTTTGCCTTCCTCAGCCTGCGCAGACCGGCGTTCGTTCTGTCGGCGTTACTAATCCTGATCGGCCTGGGATCCACAATTACGAAGGGCGGTTACAACCTCGGCATCGACTTCGCCGGGGGCACGCTGCTCGAGCTGCACTTCAATCCTCCGGTGAAGGTCGCCAACCTGCGGGACGCCCTGCAGGACGTCGACGTCAAGGGTGAACAACGCGACCTCAGACACAGCGAAATCAAGGTCTTCGGTCCGGCTTCCGATATTCTGATTCGCGTCGAGGAAGAAGCGGAAGGAACAGTCACCGCGGACGCCATTAAAAGCACGCTCAAAACGGAATTTGCGTCCAGCATTCCCGATCCAACCCAGTGGCTGCGGCGCCAGGAGGCGGTTGGGCCCAAGATCGGCAGCGAACTCAAACAGAACGCGGTCAATGCAATCGTCGTCTCTCTGGTTCTGATCGTCTTTTACATCTGGTGGCGCTTCAAGCAGATTCAGTTCGGTATCGCCGCCGTGGTGGCGCTTTTCCACGACGTACTGATCACCTTGGGCGTCTTTTCCCTGATGGATAAAGAGATATCGCTCGCCATTGTGGCAGCGCTGCTTACGATCGTCGGATACTCGCTGAACGATACCATTGTGGTCTACGACCGCATCCGTGAGAATCGAAAACTCTACCGGAGAGACAGTTCGGCGGAGGTCATCAACCGGAGTATCAATGAAAGCCTGAATCGTACGGTTCTCACCTCCGGTACCACGCTGCTCGTTGTCCTGGGCCTGCTTCTCCTGGGCGGAGAGGTCATTCGCGACTTTGCCTTTGCTCTGATGATTGGTGTGATCGTCGGCACCTACTCTTCCTCGTTCGTGGCCAGTCCGCTGGTACTGGTCTGGCAGAATGCCCTGGATCGCCGGAAAGAGACTGCAGGGGCCGCCGCCCGCCGCGCGCGCGCGTAATTCAGACAGACCGAACCGGACAAAAGGAAGCCCGGCGAAATTGTCGCCGGGCTTCTTGCATGCCGGTCCTGACGTCACTGCTGGAACGGGCGCAGACTGCGCGTTTCATTCAGAACTGATATGCCCGATTCGCGTTTTCCCGGTCCGGTTTCTTCAGTCCCGGACGCCTGACCACCGCCGCCGTATGGTCCGGACAGGGAGACGTCGGCTCGGATCCGGGCACGAACAATTCTTCCAGGCGATTCGGACAATACATGGATGCCACCTCGAACGTATCGCCGCATACCTCCAGCTGGGACACGCCCGGCGGCAATTCGAAGTCCTCCCTGGCCAAACCGAGTGTCTGGTGCGCTTTCTTCATGAATTTCGCCCATACCGGCAGCGCTACGGCCGCGCCCGACATCCGGCTTCCCAGAGAGACCCTGTAATCGTCGAACCCCACCCAAACGCCGGCCACGATCTGAGGCGTAAAGCCCACGAACCACGCGTCCGCGAAGTTCTGCGTGGTGCCCGTTTTTCCCGCCGCCGGCCGCCGAAACCCGTAGTACGATCGGGCGCCTGTACCGGTGCCCCGCCAGACACCCTTGGGCGTCTGCTTGTACATGTCCATTACGGACCGGAGCATACTCGTTGCCACGGCGGCCGCCTCCGCGCTGAGCGCCTCCTGCTCTCTGCCTTGAACCCGGCTTTCAATGACGTTTCCGTCCTTGTCCGTGATTTTCAGAATGGCAACCGGCTCCACGCGGATGCCGCCATTGGGGAACGTGCCGTAGGCTGCCACAAGGTCGATCAGTTTCACTTCACTTGTACCCATACCGAGGGATTTCACGGCCCGGATCCTGCTGGTAATTCCTATTCCCCTGGCCTGTCGCACCGCGGTACGGGGTCCGATATCTTCCAGAATCTTCGTGGTCACCACGTTCCGGGACATGGCGAGTGCTTCCCGCATCGTCATCCAGCCCAGAAACTTTCGATCGTAGTTCTGCGGCCGCCAAAGGCTGCCGTCGAACATCTCCACGGTAACCGCCGTATCGGGGTACCGGCGCGTGGCTGGGATCTTTTGTGCAATTGCCGACGCGTATATGATCGGCTTGAACGCCGATCCGGGCTGCCGCAGTGCCTGAACCGCCCGGTTGAACTTGGTCTTGGTGAAGTCGCGACCGCCCACCATGGCAAGAATGTGCCCCGTGCGGGTGTCCATGGCAATCAGGGCGCCCTGTACCACAGTAGCCCTCAGCGTGTCTTCCATGGTACTGATACCAGCCCAGAAAGCCGAATCCGGCTTGCTCCGCCGTCGTTTCGCATCCACCCGTTTCTGTACGCTTTCCAGGTGGTTCAGCAGTGTCTCCTCCGCAATGGACTGGATTCGGCTGTCCACGGTCGAATAGACCGAAGCGCCGTCCTTGTACAGGAGATTCCACCCGTAATTCTTCTCCAGATATCGTCGGATGTACTCCGTAAAATAGGGCGCTTCCCCGATCTCTTCATCCCTGGCGTCTTTCAGGACAATAGGTTGTCGTGTGACGGAACGGTACTGCGCCTCGGTGATTTCACCCGCGCTTCGCATCAGACGAAGGACCAGATCGCGCCGATCCCTTGCGCGGCGGGGATGGTTGATTGGCGAGTAGAAATAGGGCCCTCTCAGAAGACCAACCAGCAGCGCGCACTCCTCCAGCGTCAACTCCGCCGCGTCCTTGCCGAAGAACCGCTCCGCCGCGGACTGAAGGCCGTACGCGCCGTTGCCGAACAGAACCTTGTTGAAATATATCTCGATAATTTCACGTTTCGTGTACGTTCGCTCGAGCAGCACGGCGGTCAACTGCTCCTTCACCTTGCGCGTCCATGTCTGTTTCTGGTCCAGAAACAGATTGCGGGCGAGTTGTTGGGTAATCGTGCTGGCGCCGTGCCCCTTCAGACTGCCTTCCTGCGTCACGTTGCGCAAAACGGCGCGGAAAATATCGGGAAGGCTTACGCCCCAATGCCGCCAGAAAAGCTGATCCTCCGTTGCGGTCAACGCCAGGATTGCGGCCTCCGGTATCTGGTTGTACGCAATCGGTACCCGATTCTCGACCCAGAACCGCTTCAGCACCGCTTTGTCGGCGGAAATGATGCTGGTGGTACGCGCAGGCTCCACCTCCTCCAGCTGCGCAAAGGAGGGCAGTTCGTCCTTGAAACGAAGTACCACCCCGCCCGCGACGCCGGCGTAAATCAGAACGCAGATGCCGCAATAGAGCAGGATGCGGCGCGCGTAGTATCTCAACACCTTGTTGACTCTGATTCTCATCGAGTCCCACCTGACCGGGTCGATTCGCACGTATACCCGCCGTGAGCCGCCATTGTTGTGTTCCGTGGAATCACCACGTGATGTCTGGAAGACAGACCACCGGAATTTGCGTTCGTGCCCGTCATGACGTTACCGCGGCGAGATTCTCGTTCAACCTGCCCAGCGCGTGCAGGTACTGCTCGTGGCGCCCCTTTTCCCTGTCGACGACCTCCGGGGGCGCATTGTTCAGGAAACCCGAGTTACTGAGTTTTCTGTCTAGTCCGCAAAGCAGTGTCTTCAGCTTCTCAATCTCCTTTTTCAGACGCTGGCGCTCGACCTCCAGATCGATGAGACCCTGTAAGGGCACAAAGATCTCGACGTCCTTCAGCACGGCGCTGGCAGAAGCCGGCGGCCTGTCGATGTCCGCGCCGATACGGAGATCGGCAACCGTGGCAAGCGTTCGAAGATAGACCTGCAAACGTGCCAGGACGTCCCCGACTTCGGGCGAATTCACCTTTAGCAGGACATCCGCGCGTCTGCCCGGCGGCACCCGCATCGTGCCTCGAATATTCCGTACTGCACCCACGGCCGCCTGCAGGAGCGCCATCTCCCGTTCCGCCGCTTCGTCGAGTCGACCCGGGTCCGCCTCCGGCCACTTCGCGACAATCAGCGCATCTCCGGTATGTGGAAGCTGCTGCCACAGCGCTTCGGAGATAAACGGCGCCATCGGATGAAGCAGACGAAGGGAGCCCTCAAGCACGTGGACGAGTATGTGCCGCGTCGCCGTTGCCGCTTCCGGGGCGCCCGCGTTCAGCCGCACCTTTGCGATTTCAAGATACCAATCGCAAAACCCGTTCCATACGAATTCGTAGAGGGTCCTGGAAGCTTCGTCAAACCGATATGCCTCAAGAGACGCCGTGACTGCGCACACGGTACGGCTGTACTGGCTGAGAATCCACCGGTCCGCAGCGTCATCGGCCCGTATGGGCGGCCGTGCGCTCGATAGGTTGTACCCGTCAAGGTTCATCTGAACGAACCGTGCCGCATTCCAGATCTTGTTGCAGAAGTTCCTGCAGGACTCGGTTATGGGCGAATCCTGCAAGCGGTTGTCCACGACGTCGGCGTCAAAACGAATGTCCTGCGAACTGCCGCACTGGTAAAGCAGGGACAGACGCGTCGCATCGGCGCCGTACCGTTCGATCAGTTCCCTGGGATCGATCCCGGTTCCCAGCGACTTGCTCATTCGCTTGCCGTCACGGGTCTGGACGGTCGGATGTACCAGAACCGTTTCGAAAGGGATCTCATCCACGAATTCGACGGCCGTCATGATCATCCGCGCCACCCACAGGTAGAGAATGTCCCTGCCCGTTATCATCAGGTCGGTTGGATGGAACTCCTTCAGATCTTTGGCCTGTTCCGGCCATCCGAGGGTGGCGAAGGGCCAGAGGGCCGACGAGAACCAGGTGTCCAGAACATCGGGATCCTGCACAAGTGACCGGCTGCCGCAGGCGTCACACACAGCGGGCGTATCCACGCGAACCAGCACTTCCCCACAGTCCTCGCAGGTCCAAACCGGAATCCGGTGTCCCCACCAGATCTGACGGGAGATGCACCAGTCCTGGATGTTTTCAAGCCACTCGACGGAATACGCCCGGAATCGATCCGGCACGTACCTGATCTCCTGTTCTTTCAGGGCGGGCAGCGCCTGGTTCGCGAGGGACTTCATAGCCAGAAACCACTGGTCCATCGGCAGCGGCTCGATGGAGGTGCCGCACTTGTCGTGATGCGGCACCATGTGCTCGTAATCCTCAACTCGTTCGAGAAGTCCGGATTCCTTCAGGGCCGAAATCACCGCGATTCGGCAGGCGAACCGGTCCATACCGCCAAATGTACCGGCTTCCCCGGTCATCTCTCCGCTGAACCCGATGACCTGGATCTCCGGCAACCCGTGCCGCAATCCGATTTCATAGTCGTTAGGATCGTGCGCGGGGGTCACCTTTACCGCTCCGCTGCCCATCTCCGGATCCGCATAACCGTCGGCAACAATCGGGATCGGGCGTTCCATCAGCGGCAACATGACGCGTTTGCCGATTGCCCGCTGCCAGCGCCGGTCTTCGGGATGCACCGCCACGCCCGTATCGCCCAGCATCGTCTCCGGGCGCGTCGTTGCAACGACCACGTCGGGCCCGCCTTCCATGCCGGGATACCGAATATGCCAGAGGTGCCCCTCGTTTTCCCGATCCTCCACCTCAAGGTCCGAAATGACGGTACCGCACCTTGGGCACCAATTTACCATGCGCCTGCCGCGGTAGACCCAACCCCTTTCATAAAACTTCACAAAAGCGGACAGCACCGCGCGGGCGTATCCGCGTTCCATCGTGTACCGTTCACGGTCCCAGTCATAACTGCAGCCCATTTCCCTGAGCTGGTTGAGAATGGTTCCTCCGTATTCCTGTTTCCAGGACACGATACGCTTTAACATCTCGTCACGGCCAATATCGTGGCGCCCCTTTCCTTCCTCCTCGAACAACTGCTGTTCCACCTTCATCTGGGTAGCAATGCCGGCGTGGTCGGTGCCTGGCAGGCAGAGCGTTCGATGCCCCTGCATGCGTTTCCATCGCACCACTGCATCGTGGATCGCATGCTGCAGCGCATGCCCCATGTGAAGCTCTCCCGTGACGTTCGGCGGGGGAATCGTGACAGAAAACGGCTTTCCGCCGGTTCGATATTCCGGCTTGAAATAGCCCTTTTTCTCCCAGAAGGCGTAACAGGTCTTTTCGACCGACCCGGGGTCGTATTTTGTCTTGAACACGGCCGGCTTTCGCATTCGTCTAACCCGTCCCTTTACCAGAAAAGTTGATGCAGATTGTGTTTTCGCATCCGGCGCGCAGGCGAGTCCTCGCTTCTCAACTGCCGTAAGGCGCCGATGGCGCTTCCGCAGCCAGCAGCCGGTTCAGAAAGTCCAATGACTTGACCTGGCCACGGTTTTCGATGTGACGCCACAAAAAGCCGCGCAAAACACGACGCGCTTCTCCGGTATCGACCTCCCGGAATCCCTTGCTATCGATCCGGTCCGCACGTGCCGTCTGAAGGTGTTCAAGGAATTGGATGGTTGCCAGTCTGACTTCAATGCCGCCATGATCGCAACGGCGGCAGACCGTACCGCCTCGCCCTGCGTCGAAGCAGGCCGTATCGCCGGTTATCCGCCCGCCGCATCCGACACATCCACCCAGATGAGGACGATATCCCAGCATCGCCGCCGCCTTCAGCTGAAAATACCAGAGCGGCAATTCAACCGCGTCTTCCTCGACCGTTTCCATCCATCGCAGCGAGTCCAGGGTGACGCTGCACAGGAGTGAATTCGGATCTTCTTCCGGCGTGAGACGATCCAGCAGATCACACACGGCGCTTGCGTAAGCCAGGCGCCGGTAAAACCGTTTCAGGCCCTCAAAGGCATACAGAATTTCACCTTCGCTCAGTGTCTGCAGCTCTCTGTTTTCCCGACTGTAGTAAACGTACGCTCCCCACGTAATCGGTTCCACGCTGGCGCCGAATTTACTCCTGGGTCGCCGGGCACCCCTGGCCACAACCCGCACCTTGCCGGCGTTCCGGGTATAGATGACCACCACCTTGCTGCTCTCGCTCATCCGGTACCCGCGTAGAACCAGCCCTTCGGTCTTCGAAATCATCTCCCGGTTACCGACGCCGGATCAGGCGTACCCGGGTACACCATATAGACCGTTTCATTCTCTTTAACCATGCCGTACCGCTCCCGAGCGATTCTTTCGATGGTCGCCAGGTCGTTCTTCAGCATTTCGACCTCCGCCTCCAGCCGACGGTTTCCCGCCCTTAAGGTTTCAATCTCACCACGCATCGCCTCAATCTGCCGGCTCCGCTCCCGAATCTGGGGATAACCGCTGTCTCCGGCGAAAAACAGATAGACGAACCACAGGGCCGGCAGCATCCACAGGAATCGATACATGCGTCTGCGCGGCGCGTTCAGGAAATCTCGCTTTACTCTATAGAATCTCATTTCGAAAATCCCCGTGCAAGACTGGGCCGCCGAAGAACACCCGGCGAACCAACGGCGTTCGGACGGGAGAAGACGTCATATTAAAGCACCACCAGATCGTCGCGGTGAACCACCTCGCCTCCGGTTTTCACGTCCAGTATCGAAACCACCTCGCCGGTCGACTTGCCCAGTATCCGCTGTACGTCATCCGAACCGTACTTCACCACACCGCGTGCGACCTCCATCCGGCGCCGGTCTTCAACGGCAATCAACTCTCCGGCCTCGAAGGCGCCTTCCACTTTCAGGATGCCCGAAGGCAAGAGGCTCTTGCCTCGTTTCACAATTGCCTCCACTGCGCCGTCGTCAACGATCACGGCGCCGTTGCGACGGGAATTGGCAATCCAGAGCTTGCGGCCGGCCAGCCTCTCCCTGGCGGCGAGAAACAACGTGCCCGCAGGCTCACCGGCCAGGACCCGGCTCAATCCGATCTTGTGCCCGTTTGCAATTACCGCCAACCTGCCCCCTCGCGTCACACTCTGCGCCGCTTCCAGTTTTGAACGCATTCCACCCAGGCTCACGCCCCTTCCGGCTTTCCCCGCGTTTTCGATCATCTCGGGGCGTATCTCCTCAACCCGCGCGATGAGGCGCGCATCCACGCGGTGGTCCGGATCTTCAGAGAAAAACCCGTCGACGTCGGTCAGGATTACGAGAAGGTCCGCGTCGATCAGATGCGCCACCAGCGCTGAAAGGCGGTCGTTGTCGCCTACCGAAAGCTGAAGCTCCTCAACGGCCACGCTGTCGTTCTCGTTCAGGACCGGAACGGCGCCGAAACGAAACAGCGAATCCAGCGTATTCCTGGCATTAACGTAACGGCGCCGGTTGTCCAGATCATCGGCTGTCAGAAGGACCTGACCGACCGGAACGTTATGGGCCCTGAACGCGAGCTTGTAGGCATTCATCAACAGCCCCTGCCCAACAGCCGCGGTTGCCTGCAGCGCCGACAGCCGCCGCGGCCGCTCCTCCAGACCCAGCCGCCCCATTCCGGCCCCGACCGCGCCGGACGACACGACTGCAACCTGAATCCCCGCGCGGCGCAAGTCCGTCACGTCTGCAGCCAGGCGTTCGATCAGCTTCGTATTCAGTCTGTGGTCCTCTTGCGTGACCAGGCGTGTGCCCAGCTTCAGCACAACACGCCGAACCCCTTCGAACAGCTCCTTTCGTTCAGGGCAGGTCCGGTTCGCATTAGAATCACGCGCCGTTCCATGCTCTGCCCGGACTTCTCGCGACCGGATTGGCGTATTGTATTCCATTACAAATCCACCCGAACCCGCGGGCGCACGCAGACGCCCCGCCTGGCCAGGTACGCTTTTACCTGTGGAATGCTATAGTGCCGAAAATGAAAAATAGAGGCCGCCAGAGCCGCGCTGGCCTTGCCCTCCTGAAGCACCTGATACATGTGCTCAGGTCCGCCCGAACCCCCTGAGGCCACGATCGGCACGTCCACAAGTTCCGCTACAGCGCGGTTCAGTTCGATGTCGTAACCCTCTCGTGTTCCGTCGGCGTCGATGCTGTTCAACACCAGTTCCCCCGCGCCTCTGCCGACCAATTCCTTCGCCCACTCCAGGGCATCTCTGCCCGTGGTCGTCCTTCCGCCGTCGATCATGACTTCCCATTCCGGTTTTCCGGGCGAAAGGCCGCGTCGAACCGCGTCGATAGATCCGACGATCGCCTGCGCGCCGAAACGCGCCGCACCACGGGTAATCAGTTCCGGCGTACGAATCGCGGCGGAATTGATGGATGCCTTTTCGGCACCGCCTTCGATGATCGTGCAGATGTCGTCAAACGTCCGCACGCCACCTCCCACCGTGAAGGGGATAAACACCTGTTCCGATACCTGACGCACGAGATCGGCCACGATGTCCCGCTTTTCCGCCGACGCCGTAATATCGTAAAAGACGAGTTCATCCGCGCCTTCCTCATCGTACCGGCGGGCCAGTTCAACGGGATCTCCGGCGTCGCGGTCCGCCGAGAACTTCACCCCGCGCACGTTCCGTCCGTTCTTGACGTCCAGGCAGGGAATGATGCGTTTCGCTAACATACCCGCTCCGCGAAGTTCTTCAGGATACGCAGTCCGAGATCCTGGCTCTTCTCGGGGTGAAACTGAATTCCGTAGGTGGCTCCCCGCCCTGCGATCGACGTGTAGTGTAGCGCGTAATCGGTGGTTGACACGCAATCGGCTTCCACCTCAGCATCAACATAGTATGAATGTACGAAATAGAAGAATGCTCCGTCGGGTATGTCCGCAAGAAGCGGCGTCTGCCTCTGAATTCGAATCTGGTTCCATCCGATCTGGGGCACCCGCACCCCGTCCGGGAACCGACGCACGGAACCGGGCAGAACGCCGAATCCGCGGTGGCGGCCCATCTCGTTGCTTTCGGTAAACAGGAGCTGGAGTCCGACGCAGATCCCGAGAAACGGTCGACCGCTGGCAATCGAATGCATCAGCGGTTCTATCATCCCCGCCGCCTTCAGATTCACCATGGCCTCTCCGAAGGCGCCGACACCGGGCAACACCACGCGGTCGGCGCGGTCCACGTCATCGGGACGATCCGTAATCGCCGCGGCGTGTCCGACACGTTCAAACCCCTTTTGGACGCTGCGCAGATTGCCCATGCCACAATCCACAATCACGATCATTACGACCTCCAACCGGAACTCCGCATGGCGTTCTGTACCGCAGAGCGGTTGTGCTAGGTTCCCAGCTCCTCGGACCGCCGGGTCGCGGCTTCCACCGCCTTCATCAGCGCAGCGCGAAATCCGCCCAGTTCCAGCGCCTGCAATCCGGCGATGGTCGTCCCGCCCGCGGACGTTACCTGGTCTTTCAACACCGCCGGGTGCTGCCCGCTCTCGATCACCATCTTTGCCCCGCCGAAAACCGTTTCCGCCGCCAGTTTGAGCGCAACGGGCTTTGGAATCCCCATCCTGACACCCCCGTCGGCCAATGCATCGATGATGACGTACACAAAGGCAGGGCCGCTGCCGGAAAGCCCGGTAACGGCATCCATCTGCGCTTCACTCAGACGGACGGACGCGCCGACAGACTCCAGAACGGCCTCAGCCGCGGCCATGTGTGATTCCTGCGCAAATTCGCCCGGGCAGATTGCCGTGACGGACGCGCGGATCTGCGCGAGGATATTCGGCATCGCGCGCACAACCGGGATCCGTCCACCCAGAACTTCCTCAATCGCCACGGTCCGTACGCCGCCCATAATGGAAATCACCAGTTGCCGCCCGGAGAGCATCGTCGCCAGCGGCGCAACAACCGACGCCCAGACCTGGGGTTTCAGTCCCAGCACCACCACGTCCTGTTCAGCGGCGGCTGCTGCGGCGTCGCGGATTGTATTGACCCCCAGTGTCCGCCGGTGCGACCTCAGCAATTCATCGTCGATATCCACCGCCGTCACCTGTTCCGGCGGCAGGGCGCCGGATTGCACGAGGCCCGCAATCAGCGCGCCGCCCATATTCCCGGCGCCAACGACAGCGATCCTTATGTCACCTATTTCATACATACCATGCATTCCGATCCGGTGATTTCGCAGCTACCCCGGTCACCGCGGATTGGCAGTCCGTTGATAAAGTCGCTCTGCAGGCGAGCATTGGTGTCCCGTCCCGGATGGACTTTTTCAACGGGCCGTCAGGGGTTTACTGATAGACGTAGGTCAGCCAGCCGTGCCGGTCGTCGGTCTCGCCCGACACAGCGCCGAAATAGGCGTCCTGCAGAGCCCTGGTGATGGGTCCGCGGGTCCCCTCGCCGATTGGAATGTGATCAATTCGCGCGATCGGCGTCACCTCGGCCGCGCTGCCGGTAAAAAAGACTTCGTCGGCGATGTACAATGACTCTCTGGGTATGGAGCGCTGCGTTACCGCGTAACCAAGTTCGCGCGCCAGCGTAATGACCGTGTGACGGGTAATTCCCGGCAGAATCGACGATCCGGTGGAGGGCGTGTAAACCGCGCCGTTCTTCACCATGAAGATGTTCTCTCCACTTGCTTCGCTCACGTGGCCCTGCGCATCCAGAGCGATTCCCTCCACGTATCCATCGGCGAGCGCCTCCAGCTTGATCAACTGCGAGTTCATGTAGTTGGCGCCGACCTTTGCCAGCGAAGGCATGGTGTTGGGCGCCAGTCGGTTCCATGAGGAAAAACGAACCTCGGCCCCCTTTTCCAGCGCCTCCTCGCCCAGATAGGCGCCCCATTCCCATACTGCGATTACAACTTCCACGGGACAGGACGAGGGATCCACGCCCAGACTGCCGTATCCTCGAAAGATCACGGGACGCACATAGCACCCCTCAAGGCCATTCGTACGGATAGATTGCAGAATAGCCCGGAAGATTTCGTCACGTTCGTAAGGAATCGGCATTCGGTAGATCTTGGCTGAATCGTACAGTCGATTCACGTGATCCGCCAGACGGAAACAGGCCGGTCCCCTTTGTGTCTTGTAACAGCGAATCCCCTCAAAAATACTGGATCCGTAGTGAACCACGTGCGACAACACGTGGACCCTTGCATCGTCCCAATCCACGAACTTACCGTTAAACCAGATCTTGTCCGCCTTCGGCATCGGAGGCATTTGTCTTCCCTCCTGGATAGTTGAACGGATATGCCGCGGAAGATGCGCCCGCGAACATATCGCTCCCATCGGCAATCCGCGATGGTACGTTACAGACGACGGCTATCGGCCCTGAATCTGCCCGCCGAACTCACATGACGCCTTGAGCGCACGGGAAATCCGCTCGTATTCCGGTATGGAAACGGCTTCCGGCCGCAACCTGAAGTCGATATCCGCCATCGCCCCCACGCGCTGCAGGATCTCCATCCTGCCATGCACCATTCCCAGCAGTGCATTTTTCAGCATCTTTCGCCGCTGACCGAAAGCCGACCGGACCACGCGAAAGAAAAACCGCTCATCCTGTATACGGTAGCGAGTCTTCTTGTGGAAATCCATCCGTACCACGGACGAAAACACCCCTGGCGCCGGGTAGAAGACACCGGGGGCCAGATCGAACAGGATCTTCGGATGAGAATGCAACTGAACGGCAATTGATAAAACCCCATAGTCTCTGTTGCCCGGCGTGGCGACGATCCGCCGTGCGACCTCACGCTGAACGGTCAGGACAGCCCGTTTAAACCTGCGCCGCGCATCCAGGATCCGCCGTATGACCGCACCCGTAATATAGTACGGCAGGTTTCCCACCAGAATCGCACGTTCAATTCCTTCCCCGCAAATCAGATCGGAAAAATCAACCGCCAACACATCCTGGTTGCACAGATGCAACCCGCGCCCGAACCGTGACCTCAGGAAATCACAGAGCGCTTCATCTCGCTCGATTCCGATGACTTTGCCCGCCTGCGCCAACAGCCGGCCGGTCAGCGCGCCGCGGCCCGGACCGATTTCAACCACCAGGTCATCCGCGTGGACGCCTGCGGCCCTGACGATTCTCTGGACGGCCCCAACGTCGGTCAGGAAATGCTGTGCAAGGCCCTTATTGGGCTTGGTCATCACATCAATCCGAAAAGCCTGCGGGCATTCTCCGTGGTTCGAGCGGCGAAACTTTCCAACGGCTCGTTTGCGCGTCCAGCCAGGAACTCGGCAATCTGCCTTACGTAGGCCGGCTCATTTCGCCGACCTCTGTGCGGGACCGGCGCAAGATACGGACAATCGGTTTCCAGGAGTACCCGATCGGGCGAAATTCCCAGCGCCACCGACAACGACGTGGCGCGTCTGTACGTCACCGTTCCGCCGAATCCCAGATGGAACCCCAGAGCCACCGCCCGCTTCGCCTGATCGGGACCGCCGCCAAAGCAGTGCAACGCGCCGCCGGCCGCAACGCCGTCTTCCGCTTCGAGAATGTCCATCACCCTGTCCTCCGCGCCGCGACTGTGGATAACAAGCGGAAGGCCCGTCTGCCGTGCCAGACGAATATGGAACCGGAAAATCCGCTCCTGAAGGGGCCGTGGCGCATAATTCCGAAAGAAATCCAGACCCGTCTCACCGACGGCCACAACCTTGCTGTTCGATGCAAGCCGCTTCAGCGCCTGCAGACCGCCCGGGTCGGCCAGTTCGACGTCGTGCGGATGGAAACCCACCGTCGCGTAGACCCCTTCGTGAGGCAGAGCGAGATCAATCGCCTTCCGGCTCACGTCCAGGTTCGTGCCTACGTTGACAATGCTTTCTACCCCTGCCTTACGGGCACGCCGGATCGTCGCTTCCTCGTCTCCCAGAAATTGCGGGAAATTGAGGTGGGCATGGGTATCGACAAGCATTTTCTCAGCCCACCTCGGCTCCATCGGGAACGTCCGCGTCAGGTTGCAGCAGAACGACGCGGCCGTCCGCAGATGCCGCCAGCAGCATTCCTTCCGACGCCACCCCCCGGATCGTCGCCGGCTCCAGGTTGGCCACCA
Organism: Candidatus Latescibacterota bacterium; assembly: GCA_021295655.1. GTDB lineage: Bacteria > Latescibacterota > UBA2968 > UBA2968 > JAAXHE01. The sequence continues at coordinate 5,725 of JAGWBX010000035.1, read as the reverse complement.
CCACGATCTGACGGCCAACCAGCGACTCCGGGAGATAGTGCTCCGCCACCCCGGCCACGATCTGGCGCTGCTCGTCGCCCAGGCTGACCTGCAACGTGAGCAGGCGGTCGGCGCCCGGGACCCTTTCGGCCGATTCCACCCTTGCCACGCGAAATTCAAGCTTCTGAAACTCCCTGAACGGAACCTGATCTTTTTTGCCGTCATCCATGTCAGTTTTCTCCGAAAGGTCTTCTTCTACCAGTTCGATCCTGGGAAAAATCGGACTTCCGGCGTTCACCTTTGCCCCGGCACGCAGCCCGCCCCAGGGGTGAAGGCCGTGTATGTTCTGCGTCTTCACGTCACCATCCGCGCCGATTTGTGCCCAGATCTCCGCTGCTTTGCCCGGCAAGACCGGAAACAGCAGTACCGCCAGGTAGCGCATCGTCTCAAGAAGCCCGTAGAGTGTCGCGTTCAGAGTATCCTTGCCATTGGGATCTCTGGCCAGGTTCCACGGCGCCTGCGCCTCCGCAAAGCGATTCGCCTGCCGAACGAGGTCCCAGATCGCGTCCAGAATTCCCGAGGGATTCATCTTGCCGAGCGCGTCGGTTACACCGTCCAGCGTCTTGCCGGCCTGCGCCTTCAACGCGGAAAGGTCGGGGTGGTTCATGTCTGCCGCGGGCACCCGCCCACCCAGGTATCGCCCGGCCATGACCACCGTGCGATTCAGCAGATTGCCCAGGTCGTTTGCCAGCTCGGAATTGTACCGGTGGACGAAGCCCGTTTCCCCGAAGCTGCTGTCCATTCCCAGTACCATTTCGCGTACCAGAAAATACCGAAAGGCATCCACACCGTATTTGTCCGCGAGATCCAGGGGACGTATCGCATTTCCCAGAGACTTGCTCATCTTTTCCTCGTCGACGAGCCACCATCCGTGGGCCATGACCGTTTCCGGAGTCTCGACGCCCATCGCCTTCAACATCGTCGGCCAGTATATACAATGCGTGGTCAGAATGTCTTTGCCGATCAGATGACAGGAAGCGGGCCACCACCTGGCAAAGTCTTCGGTATTCTGAAGATAACCCGCAGCCGTAATGTAGTTGATCAGCGCGTCGAACCAGACGTAACACACGTAGGATTCGTCAAATGGCAACGGAATGCCCCAGGACAGACGGGCTTTCGGCCGGGAGATACAAAGATCGTTCAAAGGCCGGCGCAGAAATCCGAGCATTTCGTTTCTGCGCGAAGCGGGAAGCACGAACTGCGGATCGTTCCGGATACGGTCCGTCAGCCACGCCTGGTATTTCCCCATGCGGAAGAAATAGTTCTTCTCCGATATCCGCGCCACCTCACGCCCGCACTCCGGGCATTTCCCGTTCACCAGGTCCTTCTCCGTCCAGAACCGTTCGTCGGGTACGCAATACCAGCCCTCGTATTCGTCCGGGTAGATCTCTCCGGCTTCGTATAAGCGCTGGAGAATCTGCTGCACGACGCGTCTGTGCCTGGACTCGGTCGTTCGGATGAAATCATCGTAAGAAATATTCAGGGTCGACCAGAGACTTCGAAAGCGTTCGACCATCTCGTCGCAGTGATGCTGCGGGTCGACACCGCGCTCCCTCGCTGCCTGGGCCACCTTCTGACCGTGCTCGTCCGTCCCGGTCAAAAACAGCACGTCGTCGCCCGCAATCCGATGATATCTGGCGAAAACATCCGCCATTATGGTCGTATACGCATGCCCCAGGTGCGGTTCGTCATTCACATAGTATATCGGAGTTGTTATGTAAAACCGCCCCATACATTCAACTTTCATGACCCGATAAAGGACAATCAGCCGTTGTCGTTTGCACCACCCGTTCAATCCAGCCCGCGGGAAGGCAGCTAATTCGCGACGCTTCTGACCTCTTGCCAAAGCGAAACGAGGCCGACGTACAGATTGACGTTGCGCCGATTCATCTCACGCAGCGATTCGATCTTTTCGGCTGTGCGTCTCACGCCCTCCAGACCCAGTGCGCGGGACAGACGTCGAATATCGTCTACCCGGCCACCGTGGGTCACGCTGCCGGGATCGCCGTGATGGAGAAGAAGGACGTCCCGAAGCCACGTCTCCGCACCGCCGATCAACTGCAGGGCTTCATCCCTGTCTGCAGCCAGCTTCTCCAGCGCCGCGTGGATTCTGGGATCCTCGTCCCACAGTAGCGCAGCCAGAAACCGGTACCCCCTGTCTTGCAGTCCGTCGACCTCATGATCGACCATTTCGCGGGCGCGCCTGAGGTTTCCGCCGCAGGTTCGCGCAATGGACATCGCCGCTTCGGCGTCGATACCGGGCCCGTTCGACAACATCCGCGCCGCGTCGTCAATCGAAACGGGTGAAAACACCACCCACTGGCAGCGGGAGACGATCGTCGGAAGCAGGGCATCCTGTGCGGACGCCGTGAGTATCAACAGAGACCGGGATGGAGGTTCTTCCAGTGTCTTCAGCAGCGCATTGGCAGCTTCCACGCGCATCCGATCCGCATGCATGATCACCGCCACCCGCCATCCGCCCTCGAACGCGCCATATGCAAATTGCTTCTGCAAGGTCCTTATCTGTCCGATTGAATGGGTCGCATGGTCGGCCGGCAGCGGGTACCCGTAAGGATCTTCCGCGATCCGGACAAGCGTCTCCCGCTCCAACTCGGGCGACGACTGCCGTGAAAGCGGAAACAGCAATGTCATGTCAGGGTGATTCAGACCCGCTGTCTTCCTGCATCCCCGGCAATCCTCACAACATCCTTCGTTACCCTGGTCGCAGTAGAGACTCCTCGCCATTTCGAGGGCCGCAGCCGTCTTTCCCGTACCCTCAGGTCCGGTAAACAGGAGGGCGTGCGGCAGAGTTGCGCTTTGCGCCATCCGCTCGAGCCGCTCCGTGATTCGTTTCTGCCCCACGACCGCCTGATTGAACATTCCCGGTTCACCTGCCGTCCGATTAACGCAAAGCCGTGCCTTTGCCGTTCACCCATTCGGAGAATCGTCCGTGCAGCGCCTTCAACATGACAAGTGCATCTTCCGCGGGCGATGTGTAATACCCACGGCGAATCGCGACCGTCCGAAATCCGGTTTTTCTGTAGAGTCCGATGGCGGACAGATTGGAGACCCGCACCTCGAGGGTGACGACGTCCGCATTTCGTTCCGGCAACCCTTTCAGCATGGCCTCCAGGAACCGACCTCCGAGTCCGCGGCGCCGAAAAGCGGGATGGACCGCAAGGTTGGCCAGATGATATTCGTTGGCCACAAAAAAGCCAACCGCATATGCGACAACACGTTTGCCGTTCAGGTAGACCAGGCAGTAACTGTTCCGCCTGTTTAACGCGTCTTCGAAATCTCTTTCCTGCCAGGGGTCCGCGAACCCCTCGCGCTCGATCGACACGACCGCGTCCAGGTGTCCCGCTCCCATTTCACGAAGCGTATACTCGGAAATCCCCGGCTGCAACTCGATCCGCATTGAATCCGGACTCCTTTGCAATCCGTTGATAAAGTCACTTTGCAGACGAGGGAGCGCAACGCAGTCAATCGGCCACGAGAGCCGGACGCCTGTCTGCGTGCGTACGCACAGGCAGGTAACCCGGACGGGCTTTTTCAACGGGCTGCTGAATCAGGCACCGGGCAGCTATATTGTTCTTGCGGCACTTTCGGCCTGACTCCGGCGATGGTATTCGGGTTCCGCCGTCGCCACGTCGACCGCATTTCCGTCCCGCAGGGCCTCAACACCCAGAAGCGCTACGGACGCGCCGCAAGGATCGTTGGATGTGGGGGCGAAACCTGCGTCCCGACCCAGGTCTGCCTCGATCTGACTCCGGTATGTCGAACTGCCCTCGCCGACAAACAACACCGGCCTGGGGAGTTTCAGCATGAGCTCTTCAAGTGGAAGCGCGGTATCCGGAAGACGCGCCGTCAGGGTGCCTCCGTCGAGACTGTACACACCCGCGTAGACCTCTCCGCGACGGGCATCGAGCATTGCACAGACCGGCATGCGTTCGAAAACGACCCGTGCCGCCAGGCCCTTCAGCGTTGATATGGCCAGAAGCGGAAGATTCAACGCGAAACAAAGGCCCTTTGCGGCTGCCATCCCGATCCGCAGGCCCGTAAACGAGCCCGGACCGGATCCCACGGCCACCCCGTGCAGGTCCGCATTCGCGAGTCCGGCGTCCTGAACGGCCCGTTCTGCCATCGCAATCGTCCGTTCCGCGTGCCGCAGGCCCGTATTTTGCGAGAAGCACGCGAGCACCCGGTCTTCTTCAACCAGACCGACGCTGCACACCGGTGTCGAGGTTTCGATACCCAAAACGTACATCGCTTCACCTCGCGCCGGGAGGCCCGTGACCCTGCCGCCCGGCGATGTTATAGCAAGCTCCCCTGCTGTCCTTCCGGCGGGGTCAATCCGAGGTGTTGCCAGGCCAGCAGCGTAGCCTGACGCCCTCTGTGGGTGCGCAGCAGATAACCTTCCTGAATCAGATAGGGCTCATAGACGTCCTCGATGGTATCCGGCTCTTCGCCCAGTGCCGCCGCCAGGTTATTCAGACCGACCGGTCCGCCTCCGTACTTCTCCACGAGCATCGACAGGAGTCGACGATCCATATCGTCCAGGCCCTCGTTATCTATATCGGCAAGTTCCAGCGCGCGACCTGCAACGTCCAGTGTAATGGTTCCCTGCGCACGCGCCTGCGCATAGTCCCGCGACCTTCTCAACAGACGGGCCGCGATCCGGGCCGTACCCCGCGACCGCCGCGCGATTTCGTATGCACCCTCCGACTGGATCCTGATTTTCAAAATACGTGCAGCGCGTTCTACGATGGTCTGTAATTCCGATTCGGTATAAAAGTCCAGCCGCTCGATAATGCCGAAACGGTTCCGCATCGGACCGGTCAGAAGGCCGTAGCGGGTGGTTGCGCCGATGAGCGTAAACCGATCGAGTGGGACCCTGTAAGAGCGCGCGCCGGGCCCGCTATCGAGCATTATGTCCAGCACGAAGTCTTCCATGGCGGGATACAGCGTTTCTTCCACGACCCTGTTCATGCGATGAATCTCATCAATAAAGAGGACGTCTTTTTCATTCAGATTGGTCAGCAGACCGGCCAGGTCCGCCGCACGTTCCAGTACGGGCCCGGAGGTCGGCACGATTTCGGCGCCCAGCTCGTTGGCGACAACGAATGCCAGCGTTGTCTTCCCCAGCCCCGGTGGACCATAGAGAAGCGCGTGGTCCATAGCGTCGCCCCGGTGCATTGCCGCATCGACAGCGATTCGCAGCTTTTCCTTGACTTTTTCCTGTCCGGTCATATCGGCGAATCGCCCCGGGCGCAGCTGGTCATCGCCTTCAAACCGGTCCCGTTCCTGCATCTGGGGGTCACTTATCCTTCCGCTCATTCCAATCCGTCTTCCGTTATTGGACGGGTCCCGTTTGTGTTCCCGAACGTCGCGGCGGAAGCCTACAGTCGCCGAAGCGCTTCTCGAATAATCTCTTCCACGGGTATCTCGTTACCCTGGTCGCCGATCACATGGTTGACCACGCTGCGGGCTTTCACGTGGGGGACGCCAAGGCCTTCAAGCGCCTTGACCGCTTCTTCCGCCCGTCCCGCCACAACGGGCGATACCTGCTCCCGACCATCGTGATCGGGGACAGCGCCAATCCGGTCCTTCAATTCAAGCACCAGCCGCTGCGCCAGTTTCTGGCCGATCCCCTTGATCCGGGTGAGTCCACGGGCGTCTTCCGATA
>JAGWBX010000034.1:28506-35423 GCA_021295655.1 Candidatus Latescibacterota bacterium | reverse complement strand
CTTGATTCTGGAAAAGGCAGAGTTAATCTAGCGAACGTCGAGGGGGCTTGCCTCCTGGATGCTCGGAGCGCTAACATGCGTGGATATATATTCCATACCTTCGAGTTGTTAAAGCTATTCGGGATCAGCATGATTGCTTTGGTCGGGTTGACGATTACTTTCTGGTATAGCGTTTTTCGATACAGGAAAGGAGAAAAGCGGACCCGACTGTTGTGGAGTTTCCTGTGTAGTCTCGGGATTGTAATTCTGGTGACATTACTGGTGATGGGATTTGTCGTATTCTGAATGGACGGTGGTGTGTCGGCGTAAATCACCAGTGAGTATGACACCGCGGATCCACGAAATCTAAAGTAAACTCGTGAAGCCGATGTCAAGCAGTTGGAGCCGGCAGGAGGTCGAAGCCACTGTTCGAGACTATTTCGATATGCTGGCTTCTGAACTTCGAGGGGTGCCGTACATCAAGGCGGCCCACAATGAGACCCTCCGTGCGCTTCTGGATGATCGCACCCGAGGCGCGGTAGAGCGCAAACATCAGAACATCAGCGCGGTCCTGATCGAGTTGGGGTTCCCTTACATCAACGGATACAAACCCCTTGGAAACGCCCAGAACCTGCTGAGGGACGTGGTGCGCGAGCACCTTTCGTCGCTTGAGGACCTGGTCGTGGCCGATGTCACGGCACTCCAGGACCGTTTCACCGTGGAAGACGTGCTCGGTATCGGTGTCGATCCGCCTGTGCCTGCTTCCGGTTCGGTAGGCGAGGGACCGATTGAATACGTCGTTTCCAGCCAACCTGGCCCACCGATCAACTATCTCCAGATGGAAGCGATGAATCGATCTCTCGGAGATGCCGGAGAAGCATTGGTCATGGCGTTCGAGCGCGCCCGCCTGCTGCGTGAAGGCAAGGACCGCCTGGCCGGAAACGTCGAGCAGGTCTCCAAAACCGTGGGCGACCATGCCGGGTACGATATTCGCTCGTACGAAGTCAGCGGACGTGATCGATTCATCGAGGTCAAAACGACACGTTACGGCAAGCAAACGCTATTCTACATCAGCACTGGGGAGGTCCGGTTTTCCGAGGCAAACGCAAACGCCTACCATCTCTACCGGCTGTTCGAGTTTCGACAGAAACCCGGGCTCTTCCAGTTACCGGGAGACGTCGGACGTCACGTTCACTTGCAGGCAATCAACTACCGCGCTCATTTCTGATTGCCGCACCTGCCGAGGTTGACCGTGAAAACGAAACCAGACTTCCCGTAGCCGTTGAATCCCTGGTGACGTTATCGCGACAGTCACTTTGACCTTAACGGGGACATGCCGCAAACCTTTTCCAAGACCGCCAGTCATCTGATTCAGCTGTGTACCCGTCAACCGATGGCGACGCCGGTGGATATGACGGACCGCCACGTGATCGTAACCGGGGCGTCGCCAAATTCCATCGGGTTCGAAACCGCGAGGATCCTGGCAGGCTGGGGTGCGACGGTCGTGGCGACCTGCGTGCGCAATGTGCCACTGATGGAATCGTCGCTGAAAGACGAACTTCGAAAAATTGGCGCCAGTGGGAACAACATCACAGCGCACAGGCTGGATCTCTGCGATCCAGACAGCGTCAATGGCTTCGCCGCGTGGTATCGCGAAAAGCACCCGGATAAACTCCATGTGCTGGTCAACAACGCGGGCATTCACCGGAAGACCCTCACGCCGCGCAAGGAGCCCCTGTTTGCCGAAAACGGCCGCGAAATACACTGGCGGACCAATTATCTCGGCGCCTTTCACCTGACCTGGGCGCTGCTTCCACTCCTGCAAGCCAGTGGACTCGAAAGCGCCGATGCACGGGTGGTCAACGTGTCCTCCGGCCTCCACGACCGGGTCGGGAACGATTACCTCTTCACCGATATGGCGCTTTGCCACTCCTGGGACGCGTACGGCCTGTCAAAGCTGGCGATGATTCACATGGCCTGTGAAATCGAAAGGCGTTTTGGTGAATCATACAACCTGCACGCGGTGGCGGTACATCCGGGAGTCGTAATGACCAACCTGACCCTGCCGTACGCGTTTCGAGGCCGGATGGGGAAGGCCGTACATCGAATCAGTTCCGCGCTGACCTCACTGGTCCTGCTGTCCCCGTATGCTGGTGCGCAAACCACCGTGATGTGCGCAAGCACGAAGTCATTGCAGGGCGGGAAATATTACGAGCGGTGTGCGATCGCGGAACCCACCGCGGACAGCCAGGACGAAGCGGTCTCGAAACGCTTGTGGGACCAGTCTGAACATTGGGTCCGGACACTCCCGAATGCCGTGGGGAACGTACATTGATACATACAGGTTCCGTACCGATCTCATTCTGATGCAGGACGGCTGATATGACGGAGCCGGACGTCTACCGCCTGCTGGTGTGGGCCCTATTCGGACTGGCCGTTGCAACCTTCCTGTGTCTGCTCTTGAAGCCGGCGCCTTACGGCCGCCACTATCCGGGCTCCGGTTGGGGGCCAACCGTCTCCAGCAAGGCGGGTTGGATCGCCATGGAATGTCCGGCGGTCTTCTTCTTCCTGTTCGTCTATCTGCAAGGGAGCTCGAGGGGCAGCCTCGTGTCGCTGGCTTTCCTGGCGATGTGGCAGAGCCATTACCTGAACCGGACGCTCATCTACCCGTTCCGCACGCGGTCCGTGCGAAGAATGCCGTTGGTTGTCGCCGGATCGGGGTTCCTGTTCAATGTGCTGAACGCTTACGTCAACGCCCGGTTCGTCTCCCACCTCGTCGATTACGGTGTCTCGTGGTTGTACAACCCGTGTTTCGTGATTGGCGCGGCGATTTTTGTCGGCGGCATCTTGCTGAACCAGCACAGCGACAACATCCTGCTCAGCCTGCGGAAACAGGGAACGACAGGTTATGTCGTACCGGACCGCGGCGCCTTCCGGTACGTCTCCTGTCCGAACTACCTCGGCGAAATCCTGGAGTGGATGGGCTGGGCGATCGCGACGTGGTCGTCCGGCGGGCTCGCGTTCTGCGTCTATACCGTCGCCAATCTGGTCCCCCGGGCTCGCAGCAATCACCGCTGGTACCAGGAACGCTTCCCGGACTACCCGCCCGGCCGCCGTGCCCTCATCCCGGGTGTGTTCTGAGCATGCCGGGAGTGCAGTCGCGGCGGGTCGCGCCGGCAAGGCTTCTTTCGCTCGGCGTTACGACACACGCCGTTTCGCGCCGATACCTTATGTGCCGTTTGTGCTTTTTGTGGCCGATTTAACGGTTATCTTTTTTGAATTGAGGTCAATCTCGCAGGTTAATGCCCTTCGGAAGGAATAATCGGAATGCCCGGAAGTCATCGTCCGTCGGTTCGCGCGAAACGGTACGTTGTCTCGTCGCTGCACTATCTCGCAACCATGGGCGGGGTCCGTATTCTCGAAAACGGCGGCAACGCTGCCGATGCCGGGGTCGCCACCGGGATCTGCATCAACGTGCTTCAACCGGGGTCCACCCATTTCGGCGGCGTGGCGCCGATCATCTATTGCCCCGGAACGGGGGCGCCCGTAGAAACCATCAGTGGAGTCGGACGCTGGCCCCGGGCTGCAGGCATCGGCTACTTTCAGGAACATCACGGCGGCGACCTGCCGCCCGGTATTCTGCGGACGATTACGCCGGCATCGCCGGATGCATGGCTGACGGCGCTGGCGCGGTTTGGCACCATGACGTTTGAACAGGTCATCCAGCCCGCGCTGGACCTCGCCGAAAACGGCCACCCGGTCGACCATCAGTTCCACGCCTTCGCCAGCGGGGAACTGGGGGATGCGCCGTCGACAACTGCCGCTTTCAATCCGGGTGGACATATTCCTCAGGTTGGTGAGATGTTTTTTCAGAAGGACCTGGCGAACACCTTCCGGCGGATGATCGATGCCGAACGCGCGGCAGGGTGCGATCGGGAAACGGGAATCAGGGCCGCGCGTGCGGGAGGATCTGCGAGGCCGGGGGCACATCGTCAACGATGACGACGATTGGAGCGGGGGGGTCAGCCGGGTGTGTGCGATTACGGTCGATCCCGAAACGGGTACGCGCGCTGGCGGCGCGGATTCGCGCTCAACGTCGTATGCCATCGGCTGGTGAATGAAGCTACCGAGGGTGGATTGACAATCGGACCGGTATTTTGAATCGGTGTTTCAACAGGAAGGGGCTATGCTCACACAAATCGATTATGCAGTAATCGCGGTCTACGCGGTATTGATGGCCTGGATTGGCATTCTTGCCAAGCGGAAATCCGGCAACGTGGAACAGTATTTCGTGGCGGGCCACGGGTTGCCGTGGTGGATGGCGGCGATCTCGCACCATGTCTCGGGGTACAGCGCGGTGGCGTTCGTGGGATTTGCCGGGCGTGCTGCGGTCACGGGATTCAGCATGTGGACTCTGTTTTCGCTCGGGGTGTTTATTGCGCTGGTGATCGGATGTCTCGTCTGGGCGCCGAGATGGTCCAGGTTGAAAGTGCTAACGCCCGTTGAATACCTGGAAGCGCGTTATGGCAATTCCGTAAGGGGCCTGATCGCGGTTTCCGGCATCCTCATCAAGTTTATCGACCTCGGCATCAAGTTGTTCGCGATCTCGATTGTGGTCCACGTGGTTACCGGCTGGGCGGTACTCCCCGTGATCATCGTTTCGGGCCTGATTACCATCGCCTATGTATTTATCGGCGGATTGTGGGCAACCGTACTTACGGACCTGGTGCAGTTCGTGGTCCAACTCGTCATGAGCCTGGCCGTGCTGTTCATCGCGCTGGATATGGTGGGCGGCTGGACCGCGATGTGGGACAGCCTGCCCAGGGAGCGCGCCGGTTTCTTCAATGCGACTGGCGGGATCAGCGTGAGCTTCTGGCTGGTCTACGTGGTGGTGATCATTTTCAGCTACAACGGAGGCACCTGGGGCCTGGCGCAGCGATTCGTGTCCGTGGAAAAGCCGAGGGATGCCCAGAAGGCGGCGCTGTTGTCGGCGATCCTCTATTTGTTCTATCCCATCGTCATTTTCGTTCCCGCGTGGGCCGCGCCGCTGCTGATGCCCGAATACTTCGATCCGGCCACACTCCAGCCAATCGCCGGCTTCGACCTGGATCAGACGTACATTCTTGTTACGCAGAAAATCCTGTCGGCTCTGGCGCCCGGATTGATCGGTCTGCTGGTTTGCTCCATGTTCGCCGCGACCATGTCCATGATCGACAGCGATATCAACGCGCTTGCCGCCGTGTTCACGAAGGATTTCTACCAGCGCAATTTCAAACGCGAGATCGACGACAGGGCGCTTTTCAGGGCCGGAATGACCATAACGGCAATCTTCGGTCTCGCGGTTGTCGTGACGGCAATTGTGATCTCCCAGAGTCAGGGAATGAACAAGGTGTTTTCCCTGACGGTAAAACTGTTCGGCGGCCTCCTGTCGCCCATCGCGATCCCGTTGATGTTCGGGATGATCTGGAAACGCCCGACGGCCCGCGGCGCAATCCTGTCGTTCATCGGCGGTGTTATCACCTATTTCATCGCGATTCAGTACACCGACAGATTTGAGATATACACCGGGGTCGAAATCCTGGTCGCGCTGGTCATCTACTTCGGCGAGGGCTATATCAGCAAGCGCAGCGAGGAGAAAGAGGCGGAAGTCAAGGCGTTGTTCGAAAGAATCGAAAAGTGATGCATCGTCAATAAAAAGCTGTCAGCCATCAGCGTACAGCTGTCAGCTTGAGTCAAAGACGAACACCGGAAGGCAAACCCATTGACGTCAGCGCCGTGATGTAGCAGGACTGGAAGGGGCGCGGCCCTCACCCCCCAGCCCCCTCCACCGGGGGAGAGGGGGAGCATAAGGCAGCGATCAGTTTTCAGCTGTCAGCTTGGAGCAAAAGCGAAAATCACAGGCGGCAACCGGCGGTAAGACCGACTATCTAATGCGGTTTTTCCGAATCGACGTCACAACCGTACGGTGGCGGTGTTGGGGGTTTTTCCAGGCTAATCCGCCGACCACTGCAGTTTCGTGAAGTCATATGCGTACGCAGGGCACAATCGTTCGTTAACGCCGCTGGCCAGATTCGTGGAAAAACCGGCCCCGCGCCGAGCGGCGCCTTTCTTTTTGGTCCTTTTTCTTGGGCGAACAAGAAAAAGGACGAAGAGAAAATAAAGGTTGGTGGGAGAGGTAAAGCTCGTGCGCTCCCTAAGGGTAACTCCAGAAGGTGTTTGTTCGCCGACAGGCGACCGGTCAGGACGCGATGGATTAACCGCAGGCGGACCAACTCGTCTACCTTCCGGATCACGTCTTACCGCCTCTCTAAGAAAGGCAAGGAAATAGGGGTATTTAGAGAGGCGGGGGAGAAGGAACCGGAATATTATTGATGGGAGAACCCCCATGCTGATCGTGGACGCCCACCTGGATATTGCCTACAACGCGCTTGAATGGGACCGGGACCTGCTCCAGCCCATCGCCAGGATACGCGAGGCCGAGGCGGGAATGGCGCAAAAGGGACGCGGCCTGAACGTGGTGAATTTCGACGAACTGCGGCGCGGCGGGATCGGCCTGTTCTTCGTCACCATGGGCTGCCGGCTTGCTTCGATGGGCAAGCGCTTTCCCGGGGTGCGCACCCAGGATATCGCCTACGCGAAGTGCAAGGGCCAGCTGACCGGGAGTTCGCGCCACGCCGCCATCGGCACCGACCTGGATGGCGGATACGGCAAGGAGCAGTGCCCCTCCGATCTGGACACCATCGCCGACCTGCGGAAGATTCCCGCCATCCTCGAAAAACGCGGGTACTCGCAGACCGACGTTGCCGACATCATGCATGGAAACTGGGTCCGGCTGCTGCGCACGGCGTGGAAATGATGTATTGGAGTTATCAGGGGTTTTTAAGAGTGGGGACAAACGGTGTGGCTGTTTTGGCGCGGACTCGCTGTGGATTGTCGCC
>JAGWBX010000034.1:0-28499 GCA_021295655.1 Candidatus Latescibacterota bacterium | reverse complement strand
CGAGAGGCCTCCAGGACGGCAAGGATACACTCGAGCGTATGGCGCGCTTCGGATAGGCTACAGGGCATTTCACTCTTGCCGTCGATAGCGTCAATAAAACAGTTCGCCTGGGCTATAAACGCATGATCGCGCTCGAAATCCGGCCAGGACGCTTCCTGCCACTCAGTTTCAGGTTCCATCATCCAGCGCATGCAATTGGCGTGAATTTCAGATTGTAACCTACCACGTTCACAAACCACGGTGATCACGCCTTCGTCAGGGGCTTGATATTGATTCATGCTAATGGAGGCGAGCGCGTCGCCGTGACGGGTTAAGACGTTGACGGTGTCTTCGACTTCAACGCCTGCCAAAACCTGGTGCGCACAGTCGGCAACCAGGCGTTCGACGGGTCCCGCGAGCCAACATATGGCATTGATAAGATGTGTTAGTCCATCCTGAATAACGCCTCCTCCCGTGGCGTGACTGGCGTAATAAGTCTCTCTGTAGTCGGGTCGGTAGGTGGGGAAGTGCTGGCCGCTGGTAGCAGTAATATGCAAGGGGCGTCCAAAGCGTCCACTGTCGAGGGCTTTCTTCATTGCCGCAAGCACAGGGATGTGGCGCAAGACATAAGCGACTCCGGCAACGAGCTTCCGTTCCCTGATCGTTCTATCGAGACGATCAACCCCATCCAGACTTATAGATAGTGGTTTCTCGATCAATAGATGCAGACCGGATTCTGCTGCTTGTTGCGCCATGGGAATATGCAGGTGCGCAGGTGTTGCGATTACAATAGCGTCATGTCCTGATTCCAGGGCCAATGTAAAATCGGCATAGCTGTTTTTGATGTCATAATTGGCTGCTGTTTTTTCGCGCCGATTGTCGTTGATCTCACATATTGAAACTTCTGCGCGATTTGTCGCAAGCATACAACGCGTATGACGTTCGCCTATTGAACCCGTGCCAACGACGAGCATCTCTTTTTTAGTTGCTGCCATAAATCACCTGACCTCCTCAATTGGATATTTTCGTCGTTTACACGGGTCCAGTGTTCCTTCCCGGAAATGAGTTGCCTGAATCCGGCCGTCGAGTCGCCCGGATCGAGTCAGAGGAGTGTGTGCAAATATGTCGATAGATAGCAGTCTCAGTTTTGCGCTCGATGCCGCCGCGCTCGAAGTGCGGGGCCGGTTCGATCAACTCCAATACTGCGAGCAGAAAAACGCCATCGTTCTCAATGATATGCTCCTGGTTGAAGACGATGCGCCAGCCATCGGTCAGCCCCGGGGCGCCGAAGACCGTTCATGGTTTGAGAAATTGCAGGAAGGCGTGATGGTTCGCAAAGATCTGGTCCTGGATGATCCTCGCGCCACGGCCGCCTGGCTGGTCTTCAACGGGCGGGAAATGGACGACAATGACCATGCACTCCACATTTCCGTCAATGGTCACCGCCTGATCCGGCCCCCGAGCAAAATCGCCCACCCCTCTGCCCGCCACTACTACACCACCGACTGGGGAGGCTCGCACTTCGACAACTGGTTCGTGGTGGCCGTGCCGGTGGGCGCCCTGCGGCAGGGCGCCAATGAGTTCGTCCTGTGGGCCGAATCGGAGGAGACCGGTTGGGAAATTATGGTGGCCGCGGATGGAGAATACAAGCGTGGCTCTGAAACGCGGCTCTGCCACCCAAACCGCAGTGCCAAGAGCCGGGACGGAGGCCGGACCTGGGATTTTGAGCACCTGGGCTGGAAAGATGAAATCGACGGGGAATACGCCATCCGCCTCAGTCTGGATCGCAGCGCACCGCAGGGCACCTTTATCTCGTCGGTGATCGACCTGGCGACAGGAAAGGATACAAAGAGAATCGAGAGACTGCTCGACATAGAAGCGTGCCGGATAGAATGGGAGGTGGACGTGCCGGAGGGAAGCCAGGTAGAAATAGAGGCGCGGCTGGGCGATAATCCAGTGCCTGCACCCGCCGCATGGTCTCCTTTTGAGCCCATAGCAAATTTAGCCACGACCTGGTGCGCTCCCGCTGGACGCTACCTGCAGTTCAAGATCATCATGCACACCCGGAATCCGCTGGTGACGCCGGTGTTCAAAGGCATTTCCATAGAAACAAAGCGCCGCGAGCACAAGCGCCGCGCGAATAGATGTTACCACCTTCTTCAATTCCGAAACGGTCGCGTCATCCGCCCATCCCTGCCCTATGTCCACGAAGATTACGCCCGTTTGAACGAACTGCGCCACCGTTTTGAATTAGACGAGATGGTCGCAGACGCGGCGAATGAGTTCGAAGCCCAACTGCAACTCATGCGCTGGGCCTACAAAGTGCCGCTCGGTCGCCTGGATGCCTACCAATGGAATTACTACGATCTGCCTCGACTCGACAGGGATGCAAATGGCCGCCCCGGCCTGCCGGGCAACGACCGGAA
This sequence comes from Candidatus Latescibacterota bacterium, assembly GCA_021295655.1. Lineage (GTDB taxonomy): Bacteria > Latescibacterota > UBA2968 > UBA2968 > JAAXHE01. The sequence continues at coordinate 26,094 of JAGWBX010000034.1, read as the reverse complement.
ACGCCGGCGCGACGGCCACTGCCTCTACTGTAACCTGAACCTGATCGCCGCCTGTCTGGCCATGGGCTTTCCGGCCCGCTGGGTCAATATTTCCACTAAGCACACGTACGGACACGAAGTCGCGGAGGTATGGTCCAACGAGTTCGACAAGTGGATTTTTCTTGACGCGACGCGCGATTACTACATTTACGATCCCGACACGGGCATTCCCCTGAATCTGGTGGAAATCAGCGAACGCCTGGCCGAAATCATGCCCGGACCGGCGACCTGGGAATTTCCCGTCCAGTGGCGCCTGCCGGACCTCGAAAAGCTCCGCGCCGCGCGCGTTGCCTATCGCCAGGGCGACAATGCTTTTCCGATTGACGACCTGAGCGGAGGACCGGAACACCTGATGCTCAAAGGACACTTGCAAATGGTGCGGCGCAACGACTTTGCCAGCCGGCCCTGGCCGCTACCGTGGCGACTCTCCAGCAACTGGGGAAGCGATCTCTTCTATTGTTTCTACAGCGATGCGTTCCCCCGCAAACGCGAATACGCCCAACACACCAGGCGCTGGCAGGATTTCAATCCCCCGCTCAACCAGACGGAACTCTTCCTGAGCGAAACCGCCGAACCGGATGTCCTGCGCGTGGACGTGGATACCGAAACGCCTTGCTTTGACGCATTTCTGGTGAAGATCGACAGAACCGAGTGGAGCGAACAGACAGACCCCACGCTGGAGTGGAGACTGCACGAAGGCATGAACCAACTGCGGCTCAAGGCGCGCAACAGCGCGGGGGTTTGCGGTCCGGAAAGCCATGCAACGGTGGTGATGAATACCTGATTGGCTAAAGGCGTTCGTCTTCGCCCGTCTGCCGGTCGAAGCGTGCTTCAACTTCCCGCTCTTCAGTTGTCCTCCACCGACCCGTCCTCGTACCTGAGCTCCTCCCGAAGTTGTGGTTTGTAGGGGTGCGCCAGGGCGACCTCCTCATTCAGCTCGAGTCCCAGACCGGGCGTGTCCGGCAACGTCACGAAGCCACCCTCGATCTGGTACCGGTGTCCGTAGAACAGGTCGTCCCGCCAGTCGGTCTTCTCCCTGGCGGGGTCGTCCGCATAGGAAGCCATTTCCTGGATCACGCTGTTCGGGCAGTTCAGGCCCATGTGGATCTCGGCGGTAACCCCCACCCTGCTATAGGTGACGTGGGGTGAGACCTGGATGTACTGCGCCTCCGCCATGGCCGCGATCTTCTTGAACTCCGAGATGCCGCCGCAATGGACGATGTCCGGATTGAGGTAGCTCACCAGGCGTTTGGCGATGATATCCTGGAAACCCCACTTGGTGAAGTTCCGTTCGCCCATGCACAGGGGCACCGTCGTACGGTCGCTGAGCCACTCGAGGGCGTCGTTCGATCCTTCCACCTGGATCGGTTCTTCCACCCAGAAGGGGCGGTAGGGTTCAACGGCTTTGCAATATTCCAGGGCCATGGTGGGCGTCAGACGACCGTGGGCGTCGATGAGGATATCAAAGTCGTCGCCCCCTTCCATCCGCATTTCCTCGATCTGTGCAACCGCACGCTTCAGGTCCCAGGGCATGGGCACGGTGAGGGGGTCGCCGACTTTGGTCACAGGCGGCCCCGTCTTGACGGCACTGCATCCCATAGCCCGGGCGCGCTGCACGCCCGCCTTACCCCCGCCGCCGGCGTAGATGCGCACCTTGTCCCGCGCGGCGCCTCCGAGGAGCTTGTAAATCGGCAGGCCGGCGATCTTTCCAAGGATGTCCCACAGGGCGATATCGATAGCGCTCAGCGCGGTGCTGAAGAGCACGCCCACGTGCCAGCGGTTCCAGCGATAGAGCCCCTGCCAGATAAGTTCGATGTCCGTGGGGTTCCTGCCGATGAGGTGGCCTTCCAGGTCTTTAATACACTGCGCGATGGTGCCCACCTTGTTGTCGCTGATCGACCCCTCGCCCAGTCCCGTGATCCCCTCGTTGGTCCTGATCTTCACGAAACAGCAGTTGCCTTCCACCAGGAAGGTGTCCACGCCGGTGATCCGGATACCGGGGTACGTCGCGCTTCCTGCGTTCGACATAATATGTGTCTCCTGTAAGATTCCTCGCGAATGCCATCACATTGGAAACCGGAGGGGAGACCTCACCGCCAAATCCCCTCCCACCGGGAGAGAGGGGAGACGGGAGACGGGAGAGGATGTGAGTGCGCTATGGTTTTTCTTGTCGTTACGATAACGGCAAAGAAACAGGCACCGGTTTAGTGTAAACGCCGTTGTGTCAACATCAATGACCATAAGCGCACACGATTCAATATGGCGTTCCGGCGCTATCTTTCCTTGCATGGCGCCGCATTGGATGGCAAGGTGTTTCATCTACCGTCTACCGGCTCACTGCTCCTCGCTTTCAGGTGTTTCATCTACCGTCTCACGGCTCCCGTCTCCCCGCTCTTGCCCCTCACACAGGATAATTGATTTTCAGATCCTTGAAATCATCGTTCAGTTCGTATGCCTTCCCTTCCGCGCGGGCGCGGTCCTTGTCAATGTTGTTGGCTTCGGCGACGAAGGCATTGCTGACAACGTCACCGGCTTTGTAGTGATTCTGGATCTGCCCGAGTTTGTGGACGGTGTCGATATAGGCCTGCCAGGATTCCAGGTCGCTGTATCCGTACCCTTTGCCGATGCGGTCGCCGTCAAAGTAGATGGTGCCCAGCTCCAGCATGGAATCCAGCGCAAGCTGCGGGGCCATCTGTTCCTGAAGGGCCGGAAAGCGGCCATAGGTAATCTGGCCGGCCGCGCGCGGATTGGCCCGCGTAAACTCGTAGGCCATGCAATTGGCCTTGCAGAAACGCGTCCAGACGTCCACGCGGGCTTCATCCTTCAGATCATCGCGGTGGATGGCATACCCGTTGGATGGATGATTGGAGAATTCCATCCCCACCAGAAACTTGAGCTTCATTCCCAGCGCTTTCCATTGGGCGGCCAGCCCTCTCCAGGCAAGCCCCGCGTCAGCCCGTCCGAGCGCGACCATCTGCCCCCACTGAGGGCCGCCAGGCAGATAGGTCACAGACTTGGGATCCAGCCCGGCTTCCACGAGGATGGGATCGATGATCACGCGCCATCCTTCCGAGGCAACGGCGATCTTCTTCCCTGCCAGGTCCTGGACTTTCGTGATCGGGCTGTCTTCCGGCAACGCGAAGTCGAAGACCTGCTTCATCACCATCTCCCACACGAGGACCACCGGGATCCCCGCGTCGATGCTGGAAAGCAGAACGCCGGGAGACGGAAACCCCATATCAGCCTGTTTCTGGCCCACCAGTTTGGTAACCGCCAACGCCTCCGTGGGACCGGGCTGCAGCACCACGTTCAGGTTCATTTCCTTGAAGTAGCCCATTTCGTGGGCGACCCAGAGGTTGAAGTCATCCATGACCTCCAGGTTTCCGCGAGGGGAGACCCACACGATTCTGTCGGCTTCAGACGCGTTGAGTGGATTCGCAGGGATACAGAGCATGACGCCCATGGCCGATGAATACCCCAGAAACTCGCGGCGGGTGAGGGTGTCTATTCTCATTTCATTTCCTCCTGGTTGACTCCTGGCGGTTGATCCGGGCTAACTCTCCCAGTTCGCCCATTTCTTGCCGATCAGATAAAAGGCGACGTACAGGCCAACCCCGATCGCGGCAATGAGGATGATCACGGCGAAGAAACTGGACATGCGCGCGAGCGAGGAATAATAGACCAGGCGATTGCCCAGTCCGGACCCGCCCCCCACCATCTCGGCGCCGATCGCGGTCAGCAGGCCGAAGATGCCGCCGACCATAAGGCCGACGATGATCATCGGCAGCGCGAGTGGAAAACGGACCTTGTAGAAGATCTGCAATGTCGACGCGCCGTATGAGCGCGCCAGGGCGATTTTTGCCAGGTCGGTCCTGCGGAAGCCCGTGGCGGCGTTGATCATTACCATCGGACCCACCGCGAGAGCCACCGCAATAACCCGGGGCGTCTGGCCGAAGCCGAACTTGAGGATCAGCAGTGGCACAAGGGCGAGCATGGGCGTGGTGACCAGAATGAGGATATACGGGGTGACGATTTTCTCCACAAACGGAAACTGTGTGATCAGCGCAGCCAGGAGAATGCCGGCTACCGCCCCGATGGCGTATCCCAGGCCCAGTTCCTGAAGCGTAACCAGCAGGTGCGGCCAGAGGAGTGGAAAAGACCGGTACAGCGCGGATGCAATCTCGCTCGGCAGCGGAAAGACGTAGGACGGGATGTCCCATGCGCGGACCACGAGTTCGGAAACCACCACAACGGCCACCGCCACACCGGCGATTACCGCGACCTGCAGGCCGGCGAAACTGACGGAAGTCAGCGCGGACCAGTTGATGGGCTGTTTTTCGTCTTTAGTGGACATCGGTCGAACCGTTGGCGAAGTGTTCTGCCGCGGAAATGGATCGCCGAAATCTGGCGTACCAGAAGCAGCGAAAGCAACTATCAGCTATAAGCCGTCAGCTTGAATCAAAACCAACGCCTCCTCCGGGGAAGACGGAAGAGGGGTGAAATTGCCTGCCCCGTGCGTCGCCGGTAGTCCTCAGGCAGGCGCGGCATCGTTCTGTACGTCCTGGAAAATGGTCTGTTTGATTTCGGCGACGATTTCGAAAAAATGGGGTTCGGCAGTCACGGATAGCGGACGCGGGCGGGGCAGATCGATGTCATAGATCTTTGAATTCCTGCCCGGACGGGGCGTCATCACGTAGACCCGGTCGGAGAGGTACACGGCTTCTGGGATCTGATGGGTGACAAAAACGATGGTCTTGCGGGATTGTTCCCAGATGTTGAGGAGCATCAGGTTCATTTCGTCCCGGGTGAAGGCGTCCAGCGCGCCGAAGGGTTCGTCCATCAGAAGGACCCGGGGGTCGTACGCCAGCGCGCGGACGATGGACGCCCGCTGCTGCATGCCGCCCGAGAGTTCGCCCGGATAGTGGCGTTCGAAACCCTTCAGGGCCGTAATCTCAATCAGTTCGTCGATACGGTCCCGGTAGCGTTCCGGATCTTCCCGCATGATTTCAAATGGAAATCGGATATTCTGCAGCAGGTTCCGCCATGGCAGCATGTTGGAGGTCTGGAAGACCATGCCGATCTCCCGCCGGGGTTCCAGAACCTCGCGGCCGTTTACGGTAATTCTCCCTTCGGTGAGCGGCCAGAGCGCCGCCATCGCCCAGAGCAGGGTGCTCTTGCCGCAGCCGCTGGGACCGACAATGGAAACAAACTGGCCTTCCCGCACGGCCATGTCGAAGCCATCCAGGGCCTGGACCTCCCCGCGGTCTCCGGTAAAGGTCTTGCACGCATTCTCAACGGTAATAATGGGCGGATTCTGCATCAGATGAACAAAAATAGGAACGCCGCGATTGCGCGTGGGATGATGGCGACTCACTCGCGCCAAACGAGTTGGGCGCATCGCGGCGGGTTGGAGGCGACAAAAGGGCGAACGGGAGTATATTCGATTTCGGAAGATGGGACAAGGGGTTTTTCGAATGGCGGGAAGCAGCGAACAGCGCCCGGCCGGTCGCCGGCTCGATTCCTGACGGAAGACTCAAACGGCCTCCGTTACCGCCCCGCGCATTTTCAGGATGTATTTCGCCCGGTCCAGCGGCGAAATCCCCTTGTAGGGCCGCACGACGCCCTCGCCCGGCGGGCAGGGCTCATATCCGCCGTACTTGAACAAGAATTTCGCCGTTCCGCCTGTCAACGAGTTCAGCCGGATCGGAAAATCCATCGAAGTCGCCAGGGGTACTCGTCCTGTAACCGATAGCGCACCTCCATCAGCCACCACCGGATCGAAGGTGCCGCGCGCGTTTATGATATCCGACGTGATCCTTCCAACGTAGGTCTCGGCCACCGATATTTTGAACGCCAGTATCGGTTCGAGCAGAATCGACCCGGTCTCCGTCAGCCCTTTCAACACCGCGATATTGGTTGCGAGTTTGAAATTGCCTGCGCGGCTGTGCAAAACGTGGTCGCTCCCCTCCACCAGGATAATCTTCAGATCCGTGACTTCCCATCCCTTGATTCCCTGCCTGAGGGCGCCCTCGATCGATCTATCGATCTCCTTCTGAAATCGTGCCTTGATGTCGTTGACGCCGACCTGTGACGAATAAATCACACCGCTTCCCCGCTCACCCGGTTCGATCCGATACCTCACGATGGCCCAACATGGCTTCGGCATCGTGTAGCGCTCGATGCCGTAGCCAACCGAAGCGGGTGTCTCCTTGTAAATGACCGTTGGGTCACTAAACCGCGCCTTGATGCCAAATCGCGCACTGAGCATTTCCTTCAGAATCTCCGCCTGAACCGGGCCCATGATCTTCACATGCAGTTCGCGTTCATCCTCGTACCACGTGAAGTTGAGGTGCGGGTCTTCGCTCGACAACTGCTGCAGCGCCCCGGCCAGTCGAGCGTGATCCGCCAGGTCTTCCGGGATAGCCTGTACCGACAGCAGGGGGTCTCCGAGTTCACAGGACCCGGGGACGGGGCCCGGGTCGCCAAGAATGTCGCCAATCTTCACCTCCGGCATCCCGCAGAAGAAACCGATGTCGCCGGCGGAGAGGGCGCCTGTGTCCTCGTATCGATTGAGATAGGACTTCTTGATCTGCGTAATCTTCTCGTCGCGGTCCGCCGTAACATTCCGGATGACATCCCTGTTTTGGAGTCGTCCTGTATAGAGACGAACGCCGGCGATGCGCCCGAGTTTCGGATCGTGGTCGAGTTTGAATACAACACCGGAGGGCGGACGTGAGGCGTCGGTATTCGCATCGGGGAACCACGCCACGATCCTCCCCAGCAGTTCCTCCGTTCCGATCATGTTCTTGGCCACGCCGCAGAGTACGGGAAACAGCTCTCTCTTTGCCGTGCAAGCCGCAATCACCTTCTCGATCTCTGCTCGTGAAATTGGCTCCTCGTTCAGGAATCGCTCCAGAAGCGCGTCGTCCTTCGCGGCAATGCTTTCTGTCAGGGCGGTTTGACCGTCCGGGTCAAACTCGGCGATGCTCGCGTCCGACTCGCCTTCCTTATCCGGCTGATTGACCGGAATCACGTCGGGAGAAAACCGGCGCTTCAGATTATCGACGACCTTCGCCGTATCCGCGCCGATCCGATCCAGTTTGTTCACGAACAGGATGACGGGTATGTTCAGCGTCTCAAGCGCGGCCCATATCGACTCCGTCTGGGCCTGGATGCCTTCGACTGCGGAAAGAACGAGCACGGCGCAGTCCAGTACCCGAAGAGAACGTTCGACTTCGGCGGAAAAATCAACGTGTCCGGGCGTGTCGATCAGGTTGATCCTCACACCTGCCCACTCGAATGACATCGCCGATGCCCGGACCGAAATCCCTCGCCGCCTTTCCACGTCGAGCGCATCGGAGAGACTGGTCCCTTTGTCGACGTTTCCCGGCGAGCGGATGGCGCCGCTCAGGTACAGGAGATTTTCAGTCACGGTCGTCTTGCCGGCATCGACGTGCGCGAGGATACCGAGATTGCGAATTCGTGAGGAATCGTCAGGAGGCACGGGATCTTCGTTCAAAAGGTGGGTGGTGGGAAGGCACACAAACGACGTGCGCGGCGATAAACACCACATGATAAACAATAGCCGTTATCCCTGCGAGGCGTAAAAGGAACGAAGAAAGATCAAGACATGAAGGGCGAGGTGAAGCCTGTACCTGTCTTTTTCCCCGTAATCCTTGCCTGCATCCACGCATTTTCTTAAAATAACAGCCCTGCCCTTATCGAATTGGAACGGTGCGGGCGCGGTATTTCCGTCCGATCATTGCCCTTTCATGCAACAGGAGAACGAATGCAGAACGATTTTGCGTTTGAGATGGGGACTTCGAATTTGCGTTTCGGACCGGGCGCGACGAGGGAAGTGGGCATGGACATGTCCGAATTGGGCGCCCGTCGGGTGATGCTGTTAACGGACCCCAATCTCGTGGACCTGCCGCCGGTGCGGACGGCGGCCGAATCCCTCAAGAGCGAAGGGGTCGACTACGCGCTTTACGATCACGTTCGGGTTGAACCCACGGACGTTTCGTTTCAGGAGGCGATTGACTTTGCATTGGATGGAAATTTCGATGCCTTTGTGGCCGTGGGCGGGGGTTCCTCGATCGATACGGCAAAGGCCGCGAATCTCTACTCCACCTACCCCGACGATTTCTACGCCTACGTGAACGCGCCGATCGGGAGCGGCAAGCCGGTTCCCGGCGCGCTCAAGCCGCTGATCGCGATTCCGACGACGGCGGGCACGGGCAGCGAGACCACGGGAGTTACGATATTCGATATCTCCGAAAAACACGTTAAAACCGGGATCGCGCACCGCCGCCTGAAGCCGACGCTGGGCATCGTGGATTTCGAGAATACGCGAACCATGCCGCCGGTTGTGGCCGCATCCACGGGCCTGGACGTGCTGTGCCACGCCCTCGAGTCGTATACTGCAATTCCTTACGACCAACGCCCGCTGCCCGAACGGCCGATTCTGCGGCCGGCGTACCAGGGTACCAATCCCATCAGCGATATGTGGGCGGTGCGGGCCATCGAACTGGTCGCGGAAAACATCGTGCGGGCGGTTGCGGACCCGGAGGATGACGAGGCGCGGTCGAATATGATCCTGGCATCGAGCATGGCGGGAATGGGGTTCGGCAATGCGGGCGTTCATCTGCCTCACGGGATGTCCTATCCCGTATCGGGAATGGTGCGTGACTACAAGCCGGAGGGAATGGTGAGCGATCATTCCATCGTACCTCACGGGATGTCGGTCTTCCTGAACGCGCCGGCGGCCTTTCGATTCACGGGGCCGGCCCGCCCCGATCGACATCTAAAGGCCGCGACATTGCTTGGCGCTGATATTTCGGACGTAAGAAACCCTGAGGCGGAGGCGGGCGGGATTCTCGCGGATCGCATCGTGGCGCTGATGAAACGTCTTGAAATGCCGAACGGACTTTCTGCAATCGGTTTTACTGAAGCGGATGTGCCGGGGCTGGTGGAGGGCACGCTGCCGCAGCATCGCGTGACCAAGCTGTCGCCGAGGCCGGCCGGAAAAGAGGATCTTGCGGCTTTGTTCAAGGACTCACTGACGGCCTGGTAACAGATAAGCACGACCAAAGGACCGGACATGAAAAATACTGATCGTCTGCCCCCGTTTCCCGAAGGATGGTATCTGGTAACGACGCGGCAATCCCTTCTAAGAGAGAAACTGATAGAAAAGACCTGGATGGGGGAAGAAATCGTCGCCTGGTGCGACGAAGAGGGCCGTGTCTGCGTGGCCGACTCCATATGTCCGCACCTGGGCTCGTCCCTGGGACCGGAGGTTGGCGGGAAGGTATGCGACGGCCGCCTGGTCTGCCCGTTTCACGGCTTTGAATTCGATACGACCGGCCAATGCGTCGCGACACCGAACGCCCCGGCGCCCAGAGCCGCGAAGCTGAAGGTATACGAGACCAGAGAGATCCTCGGCCTGGTCTTCGCCTGGTTCGGGAACGGCGGCCGGCCGTCACACTGGGACCTTCCGGATGAGCCGCCCGTCAGCGCCGAGTGGAGCAAATTGGGATTCCGGCGTCTCCGCTTCCGCAGCCATCCCCAGGAAACGGCGGAGAACTCCGTGGACCTGGGACACCTGCGTTATGTACATGGCTACGACAAGGTGAACCCGGTGGGTTCGGTTACCGTGGACGGCGCCTACCTGAAGAGTTGCTTCGACTTCAGACGCGTCCGCAGTATCCTGGGTATGAAAGACCTCGTGTACGAAATCTCCGCCGTCACCCACATTTATGGACTGGGTTACTCCTACGTTGAAATCCACGAGAAAACCATCGATATGCACGCGAGATTGTGGGTCCTTCCGACACCCATTGACGGCAACGTGATCGATCTCGTTCTGGCCGGCCAACTGAGAGAATTTCGAAAACCCCGGCGTTTCATCACGGGCCTCGGTTTCGTTCCTTCGAAGCTGCGCCAGCGGTTGATGAACTACATTCTACTGTCACAGCAGAAACGGGATGTGCTGCAGGACGTTGTGATCTGGGAAAAGAAACGGCATCGGTCTCCCCCCAGGCTGTGCCGCGCCGACGGTCCTATCGGTACCTACCGACGCTATTGCCGGCAGTTCTATCCAGGTAGCTGTTAGCGGTTAGCATTCAGCCAAAGGCAGAAACGTCAAAGACACCGACCCACCTGCCGTAGTGCAAACTGTTAGTTCGCACGAAGAACTGTTACTATTGCTGCTCAGCGAAGCATTCGTGCCCCTTCATTGTCGACCTTCAGCGCATATCCGCAATTCCTCGCAATAATCCCGTTTTTTCAACGGTCATCCAATCGCCTTCAGCCCCTCGCCTTCCTGAACCCCCAACCATACAGGATGCTCCCATAGTAGTTGAACGACCGCCTCGCCTCTGGGTCGTCGAAGGGATAGTCCGCGCCAATCTGTGTTGCGGCGGCAAGCCCGCTGACGAAGCACGTCTCCTGGCTGTTGACCAGCGTGTGCGCCCCGCAGTGCCAGGTCCGCTTCCTGCCCTGAATGAAGCGGAACAAGGGAACGAGCAGAGCAACGTGGCGCACGTCGTGCACAATGTGCTGGAACCACCACCTTCCGATGATCTTCTGTTCATCGATCCGGCTGATCGGGTTGTAGGTCACCAGACAGGGCTTGTCAGACCGCTTCGCCCACGGCTGCTGGTTGTGCATGATGTACGTGATTTCATAGTTGTCCGGTCGTACGCCGTATTGCTCGATGTAATTGGTGCGCGTTGTCAGGGGTTTCACTTCGCTGTCCGGAAGAACCGAGGCGTCTGAGTGGACAATCGTATGGTTGTGGAGTTCGCTCTCGTAGCGAATGGACGAGAGGATGTAGCGTTCCAGCAAGGTGGGTCTGTCCAGGATCATCAGTGTCTGGTTCGCGTTGCACCCGAAGATTACCTCGTCGAACGTCTCCCTTACGCCGTCCTCGTCCTCGACCACCATGTTTAAGGATTGGCGGTACACCTTCCGGACAGGCCGGTTGAGGCAGATCCGGTCCCTGAATTCGGCGGACAGGTTCTCGTAGATGCGTCGTGTTCCGTGGTCCCACGTCTGCATGGGCGTGGCGGTCTCGATATCGAAGAATTCGAGATATCTCCCGAATAGCGCCGCGGGCATGTCAAACACGTTTGTCGCCATCAGGAAATTGACAAACATGGGCTTCAGTACCTTGTACCTGAAGTCCGCGGAAAAACCGCCCAGATTCAGAACCGTACCCATGCTGATGTAATTGAACGGATTGACGGCGTTCAGAAGCTTCGATCGGGCGCGGGTCAGCCAGCCGAATCGATGCAGACGTTTCAGGACACGTTGGAATTTCGCGATCTCGAATTGCAGTTGATCCCGGATATCCGAGTCGAAATCGTGGGCATAGACACGGCCTCGGTACTTTACACTGTAGCTGAACCTGGTATCGATCAGTTCGATGCCGAATTTTTCCATCAGCAACATGACGTGCCGATATACCGAGGGAATACAGGCCGTGACGGAAATGTCGAAGGGAATGGAACTGCCGTCGTCCTGCGGCATATCGGCCGTGATCGCATTTCCGCCAATCCGGTCCTGGGCTTCGAACAGGCGAAAATCAAACCGGTCCGGGCGGTGATGCAGCGCCCACGCGGCTCCCAGACCCGAAACGCCTCCGCCGATAATGGCGATCCGACGCCGCTGGTCACTCTTTCCCACAGATGCCCCCTTATCTTGTAGCACTGTCAGCCAAAAGCCGACGGCTCAAAGCCGTTTTTCGACCAACTCCCCCTCTCCTCGCAAGAGAGGGTGGTCTGCCTTTCGTGGTCGTCCACATAATGGCGCTGACGTCACCCAATACTGTATTCGCCTTTTGCTCTTGGCTCACAACTGAAGGCTGATAGCTGACAGCTCAGTCCGACGGATCGGGAGGAAAGTTCGCCCTCTTGTGATTTCCTGGACGGTAATACGTGCAATCTACAAAAAAGAGCCTGTCAGACGTATTACGACAGGCTCACAGACACACATTCATTCCCCGGGCGGACCGATTGTTCGGGAGACTTTTTTTCATCCCATCCAACGCCCTGGATCTTGAAGCAACGGTACGTCAGACGACAAGTTCGCGCCTTTTTTCGGCGACGAGAAACTTCAGTTTCTTGCTCGGTTTCATCGACGGAATCGGGCTGAACTTGAGCGAATCGTTCCCTGTGGACACTTCGAGCGTAAAGTAATGCGAGACCATCAGCACGTTGACGGCCAGTTGCAATTCCAGCCACCTGGAGCCGAGACACGTGTGCGTGCCCAATCCGAACGGCGCGTACCCCGGGCTGCGGTGCTCGTTTCGCGGAGACTGATAGCGGTCGATATCGAACGTGAAGGGGTCCGGGAAGACGTCTTCCATGTAGTGGGAGGCAGCCTGGGCAATGTAGACCCGTGTCCCTACCGATATTTCGTAGCCCTCGACCACGCACGAATTCATCACGTTTCGCATGGACATGGGGACAATCGGGTACATGCGCAGGCACTCCATGAGGAAGCGGTGAGTGACGTCGATCGCGGACAATGAAAAATCCTCGCCATCCGGATCGCCGTTTTCAAAGAGGGCATCGGCTTCACTGCGGATTCTCTCGCTGAGCGCGGGCTGCGACGCCATGGCGTACAACGCGAAGCTGAACGCATCGCCGAGATACACGCTGGCAATCAGCGCCGCCGACAGTGCGAAACGCAGATTCGACTCCGGCACGACCTGCGGATCGCTCGCGTTAAGGCTCAACAGGTCATCCGCAAGATTCCGCGGGCACCCGGCCCGCTGGGCGGGAGTATGGACACCCTGGACTCGTTTCAATAATACGTCCACGCCTTTCGCCCGGCGTTTCATTGCCGGGGTATTCAGCAGAAATTTCGGCAGGACCCTCACAATGTGGGTGCTGAGCGCTCGCTCCTTGTACTTTATCAGATCGTCGATAATGTCCTGAGTATCCACGGTCACGGATAGAGGTGAAATCTGGGCGTTGATCATCCGCCGGCACATGTGCGTTGCGGGATAGGCGTCGCCAACCGTCCAATCCGCCATGAACTTACGGGCATGATGGTAGAGTTGGTCCAGTTGCGCGACCAGTCTGGCGCGCGAATACGCAGGCGACAAGGCCTTGCGGAGCCGGAAATGATCTGCGCCATCCAGGGAAGGCAATACGCCGGACGCACCGTAGATTTTTTCGAAGTCGGAAAAATAGTCCCGGGCTCTCAGGTACATTCGCCCATGCCGATGCACCCAGTGGTTCGGCTTCGGCCCGGAGAGGAAAATCATGGGTTTCGATAACGGAGGACGGATCTCGAAGACCGGGCCGTACTTCTGTGTGAGATCTGCAAAAAGCGCAGGCAGATTGCCGCTTCGGATATGACGATTGAACAGAACGTGACGCAGCGATACACGTGGAACGTGCTTGGTGAGGGTGGACCGGCGAAGCAACGGGCCGGCGAGGTTGTGAGAGACCGCTTCAGCGATGGAACGCCCGATCAGGTCCATCTTGCAGATGGCCTTGATGCGCTCCTCCGCCTCGTCGTCAAGTTGGAATATGAACCGGAAGACGTCGCAGGTATTGACGAGACAAACAATGATAACGTCTCTCGGATCGGGAATCTCGTTCGTAAAAATGGCCCTGCTGATGCGCGCTTTTATGAACTGACCTGCTGTGTCGTCCTCGGAGCCGTCGCTCAGGCCCGCGTGCCTGTGAGTGTGAGCCACCGTCCAGTAATCGCCGTCATGGTGTTCCAGGATCCCCAGGCCAACGAGGTGATCCAGCGTCAAATCGATGACTGACTCCGCAAGAGGAGCCAAACGCTCAATCCAGTACTGGGCGTTGCGTTGAACGGGTTCGCTTGCGATTTCCTTAAGCATGGGGTCCAGGGCGGGGTCGCCCGTTTCTGTCGCGTCCAAAAGGAACAGGGATGCCATGTCCGTGTCGATTCGCGACCGGAGGGAGAGGTCCGCGAGTACCGCACCGACGACGGCGCAATTCAGATCCCAGCCGGGTACCTGGTGAAAATAGCCGTTCTCCTCGTTGAGGAGCATCAGGATGAGCTCATCGTGCAGACCCAGCGTCTGGGTTGACTGGTCTTCTTTCTGAACTGCCATCAGTCCTGGCCTCCCTGCGTTATCTCATTGCTCTAAGGCCACTTATCCTTAACTCTCTTCATGTCTTAAATATAACGGAACGGCCATGGGGGGCAAGTTTTTTTCTCAATTCGGGCAAGGTTCGGTTCCGGGTGAGGGGCCGGCATCCCCTCACGGCTGTTCCGCGGCCGTGACCGGCCGCGGTGGAGAGATCCTAATTCACATTACCGCGCGGAGAAACCAGATGCAGACGGATCGCATAGAGCGCGGGCACGACCATCAGCAGGATTGACGTGGCGATGACAATGCCGAAACCGAGCGACGCGGCGAAGGGGACGAGGAACTGCGCCTGAATAGCGCGTTCCAAAATGAGGGGAAAGAAGCCGAGGAAAGTCGTCAGGGAAGTGAGCATAATCGGACGAAAGCGTCCCTTTGCGCCTTCTATGATCGCAGTCCGCACCGGGGTGCCTTCCTCGAGTTTCTGATCGATGAAATCGATCATCACCAGGGAATCGTTCACGACCACGCCGCTCAGGCCGAAGACACCCATGAACGATACGGCGCTCAGAGCCAGCCCCAGGACCCAGTGACCCATGATCACGCCGATCAACCCGAAGGGAATGACGGCCATGATAATGAACGGCTTGGTGTAGGAGCGCAGTGGAATGGCAAGCAGCACGAAAATCATCATCAACGCAATTGCAAACCCGCGAAACAGCGCATCAAGCGACTCGAGTTGCTGTTGTTGCTCGCCCCCGAACGTGTAGGTCAGGTCCGGATCTGCGGCGGTCAGGTCCGCGAGGATGGAATTGGCCAGGATGTTGTTGGCTTCATCGCCGGAAATCACCGCCGGGTCCACGTCGGCGGTGACCGTGACCACGCGCTGACCGTCTTTCCGCCGGATGGCCGGCGGCGACATGCCCGACTTCATCGCGGCAACGCCGGTTACCGGAATCTCCGCGCCGTTCGGCGTCCGGATCAGGTACCCTTCGATATCCGTGATGGAATTCCGCTCTTCGGCGGGCAGCCGCACGTAGGCGCGGACTTCCTCCCGGCCGCGCTGAACCCGGACGGCTTCCGCACCGAAAAACGCGGCGCGCGCCTGTCCCGCCAGCGCTTCAAGCGTAAGACCGAGCGTCTGTGCCTCCGGCCGCAACTCGAGTTGAATTTCCGGGATGCCCGGGGTGTGGTCGGACAGGATGTCGTGGACGCCGCCAACACCGCGGAGTCCATCAACCACGGAGTCTGCGATCTGAACGAGCCGCTCCGGATTCGGATGGGACAGCACGGCCTCCACGGGGTTGCCGAAGTCAATGATCTCGCCGCTGTAGGTGATGCCGCGAACGTACGGCAGGACCCCCACCTCCTCCCGCCAGGCCTGAACGAAATCCACGGTGGAGACCTTCCGTTGCTGTGCGCCCAGAAGTTTGAACTCTATGGTGGCGACATTGGCTTCCGGATTCAGGGTTGGCGCCGGATTCAACCCTCCGCCCTGGATCCGCGGCCGCTGGCCAACCGTCACGATCACGCCGGAAAGCAGTGGAGGCGCGTCCGCAGGCCGATCGCGGGAGAGTCGTTCGATGACCCGGTGCCCGGCCTCTTCCAGTTCCCGGGCCACTTCGTAAGTCTTCGAGGCGGTCGTCCCGTCGGGCATTTCCAGAGTCACGGTTGCGAAATCCCCCTCGACGTCAGCCGCCAGTGTCGTCGGGATGATACCCGCGCCCACCAGAGCGAAACACAGCACGAGCAATCCCACCGCCCCCGCCATGGTCACCCATGGCTGGTCCGCCGCGAACCGCAATGCCCTGTCCAGGGGGCCCTGCACGAACCGGTTCAGCAGCACGTCGACACGACCCTGGACCCGCGCGAAGAACCGATCGAAGGCATTTTTCGGCGTCCATTCGGGACCATGCATATGGGAGAGGTGGTTGGGAAGAATAAGCAGCGATTCGATAAGAGAAACAATGAGGATAGCGATCATGATTATTGGCAGCGCCCGCCAGGACTCACCGATGCCGCCGGGGATGAACAGGAGCGGGACGAAGGCGACTACCGTGGTGAGAACCGCGAATATCAACGGTACTTTTATCCTGCGTGCACCGCGGATTGCAGCCTGGACTCCCGGGGTACCCCGCTTGCGTTCGTTCTGGATGAGTTCGGATACGACGATGGCGTCGTCCACGACGATTCCTATGGCGAGGACGAACGAGAACAGGCTTTGCGCGTTGATCGCGACGTCGAGTACCAACATCACCGCCAGGGCGCCGATGCCTGAAACGGCGAGACCGACGGCGACCCACATGGCAAGCCGGATCTGGAGAAACAGGCTGAGTGAGACCAGCACCAGCAGAAGGCCCAGTACACCGTTCTTGAGGAGAATATCGGTGCGTTCCTTGAAGTCCTGGGACTCGTCATTCCAAATGGTGACGCCCACGCCGCCGGGCAGAGACGGAGTCACCTCGTTCGCCAGGTGGTCCCGGACGGCCGTGGCCACCTCCATCACGTGTTCGCCTTCGGCCCGGTAAACCTCCACGAATACGGCGGGCTGGTTCTGATGCCGGACAATCAGGTCGGCTTCCTGAAAACCGTCGCGTACCCGGGCGATATCGCCAACGCGCAGGACCGTGCCGTCACGCTTGCTGAGAAGGACGATTTCTTCGAAATCCTGCTGGTTGTAGTTCTGGCCGAGCGTCCGGACACGCACCTGGGACTCCCGGGTATTGATGCTTCCGGCAGACAGATCCAGGGAACTGCGACGAATCGTGTTGGCGACGTCGTTGAGTGTAAGTCCGAGAGCTCTCAGCCGATGGAGCGGAACTTCGATAGAGATTTCGTAATTCCTGACGCCGCTGACCTCCACCTGGGACACGGAGGCAAGCGTCTTGAGTTCGTCCTCGATCTGATACGCCAGTTCCTTCAGAGAGCGCTCCGATACATCGCCGTAGACAATGAGCCGCATCATGCTCTGGCGGTTGGTCATTTCCCAGAACAGGGGACGTTCGGCGCCGCCCGGGAATGTCTGTATGCGATTGACCGCAGACTCGATATCGTCCAGGGCCCGGGCCATGTCCGTTCCGGAATCCATTTGAATCCTGACGGACGCGATGCCCGGGGCGGCCACGGATTTTACGGCCTTTACGTCGTCCAGTCCGCTGACCCGGTCCTCGATCTTGACAACGATCGACTCCTCCACCTCCTCCGGCGTAGCGCCGGGATAGACCATTGAGACTTCAATATGGTAGAAGGGGACCGTGGGCCACGCCTCCCGTTCCAGGCCGGTCAGCGACACCAGCCCGAACGCGATGATGGCCCACATCAACAGATTGGCCGCGATACCGTTGTCGGCCATATAGGCAATCGGCCCCGGCCGTTCGCCGTGATTGTTGCCGTTCGGACTCATGGCGACCCGTCAGTTTCCGTCTGGACGGGCATTCCCTCCGTGGCGAACTGAATTCCGCCCGTGATCACCGCCAGACCGTGTTCCATTGAACCCGTCACGAACACTTCATCGTCGGCACGCTGCAATACGCGAACCGGAACGAGCTTCACAGCGCCGGCTTTCACCATCCAGACCTCATTGCCGGGTTTCAGCGATGCCCGTGGCACCTTGAAATAGCTTTCTAAAACCAGCCCCTCTATTTCCACCTCGACGAATTCGCCCACGAGAAGCGGAGGGTTGCCGCCGGGACTGACGTTCCCTTCCGACGGGTCGCCTGCCGTAAACGGATCCGGTACGCGTACGATGACATCGATGGTGCGCGTCTGCTCGTCGAGGGTTGCCTCGGCCCGGTCCACGTAACCCTGCCATGCATACCGGGCCTCGCCGTAACGGGCGATCACCCTGGCCGGCACTTCACGTTTACCGTCTCCTGCCTTCAGGTTCCAGAGTCCCGGGATCATGGCGGCATCGGAATCGGACAGAGGCACGACCACTTCCACCGCGTCCGAAGCGAACAGCCGGCCCACTGGCTGGCCGGGGCTCACGACCTGTCCCACGTCGACGGACTCATCGCGGACAAGGCCATTGAAAGGCGCGGTTATCCGTGTCCTTGAAAGGGCGAGTCTGGCATCCGCAAGCCTTGCCTCGTCGCGGCTCAGCGCGGCGCGTGCCGCATTCAGCTGAGGTTCCCTTAGCGCGAGAGGATTCGCATCGGACGGCGGGGATTCATCCCCTCGCGGCGTGGCGTAGCGTTCGTACTGCGAGCGTGCGATGGATGCCTGCTCCTGCTCCCTGAGAAAAGCAACCCTGCTGGCCGCGACATTGGCCTCCGCCTCCTGCACCCGAAACTGGTAATGGACCTCTTCGATGCGGAAAACCGTCTGTCCCGCCCTGACACGTCCTCCACTATTGAATCCCGGATCCACCCAGACAACCCTGCCACCCACCTGGGAGACGACAGCCACCTCCGCGCTTGGCCTCACCGTACCGGACCCGAAAACCGGTATGGGCCCGGACCCGGCTGAAACCGGACCCGTCTGCACGAAAGGCACCTGGGGAGGCTGTTCGGTCCGGATGGGTTCGGGCGCCAGTGAAATCAAAAGCGCAGCCAGAGCCACTGAGACCACGACAATTGCGCCGGCAGCAAAAGCACTGGATTTGCGGGAC
Source organism: Candidatus Latescibacterota bacterium (assembly GCA_021295655.1). Taxonomy (GTDB): domain Bacteria; phylum Latescibacterota; class UBA2968; order UBA2968; genus JAAXHE01. The sequence goes on along the minus strand of JAGWBX010000034.1, from coordinate 7,369 downwards.
ATGGGTATCTACTCCGTTGGAGGTCGGGAGAGGATTCGCTGGTTCGGCTGCTGCCGGCGGCGGGCCCGAAGGTCGTCAGCGGTCCACGCGCCACCCAGCGCGCGATGCAGCGCAAGGCGGGCGTAACCCAGGTCGCGCTTTGCCGCGGCAAGCAAGGATTCCGCGGCCAACCCGGCCTGTGCCGCCGTCAAATAAGCCTCGTAGTCAACCACACCCGAAACATACCGTTGCTCCTGCAACTCTGTTTCGGCAAGCGCCGTTTTCGACAGTGAGGCCAACAGCGAATGGCGCCGGCGGCTGGCGGCCAGCCCCGCAAGGGCGGCTTCAATCTCATTGGCGGCGGTAACCACGGATCTTCCGTAGGCCGCGACCGCTGCTTTCAATCTCGCCTGGGCAAGTGCAACGTTGCCGCGCAGCCGCGCACCCTGGAATACGGGACCGAGCAGGTTCATGCTCAGGTTACGGAACCATTGTTCCGGGTTGAACCACTCGCTCGATTCCGTGCTCTGCAGTCCGATGGAACCATACAGGGACAGTCTTGGCGCCAGGTCCGCGCGTCGGGCGCCAACCTGGTAACGGGCCGCTTCCATCCGCTGCTTTGCCGCAATGATGTCAGGACGCTGCACCAGGAGACGGGTTGGAATGCCAGGAGGAACAGGTTTCAGGGCTTCCTCCTGTGTCAGGGAATCGGGTAGCATCTGTGCGAGGTCCGTCCGATGGTCTCCCAGAAGTACCCGGAGCCGCCCTTCCGCGTCGGCCAGCAGCGCTTCGATCTGCGGCAGTTCCGCCTGGGCGTTGCGCGCTTCCTGCCGCGCCCGGTGGAGGCCGCTCGCATCGGTCAACCCGCGGTCGTAACGGGACGCGGCCAGCGACTCTCGTTGCCCGTGTATCTCTGCGATTTCACCGGCCAATCGCCTCTGATGACGCAGGTTGACAATCTCGAGATAGGTCTGGACGGTTTCGGCCAGCACGCCCATACGGGCCGTCAGATAATCCGACTCCGACGCCAGGCGTTCGGCTCCCGCGGCAAGACCGTCGTTCCGGTTGCGTCCCCAGAAGTCCACCTCGTAGGCGAATTCCACGGCAGCGGTGTACGTCGTAAGGCCGAGTCGATCGGGGAGGACGATTCCGGACGTGCTGCCCGCTCCCGAACCCAGCCCCAATTCGTCCAGTTGTGCGCCGATTCCCGCATTGGTGGGCGCGTCGAATTCGTTGACGCCGGCCGATGGCTGAAGGGTTGGAAACAGCGGCGCCCTGGCGATGCGTGCGCGCGCCCTGGCCTGGTCGACCCGTGCCACCGCGCCGGCCAGGTCGAAGTTGGAAGCCAGCACGCCCTCGATAACCCGGTTGAGGGCCGGGTCGGCAAACGTCTTCCACCATTCGCGCCGCTCGATAGAACCGGCAACGTCACCTCCGGCGGACCCATCAGTGAGCTCCGCAACCGGTTCGGAAACGGTAGGCGTCGAGCGCGGCGCCAGGGTGCAGGCCGAGATGAGTAGACCGGCAATCGCCGGCGTCAGCACTTTTCGCGAAATGGACATATCGATGAGGCGGGATCATCCGACCCCGGGCTTCAGAAAGCGCCGCACCGGAATTGGACGTTAGACTGCGTTTCGTGATTTTACCGACCGGGGGCGTACCGTGCGCGGTTCTGCAACTCTCCATACGAAAATATGCGCATCATGTCAAATCAAAAATGGGATTTCCAGCCCCGCCAACGGCCCTCGGAGTCGGCTTCAGCGAGTTGCATTCGGTCATTTAATCGTTGCGGCTCAAGTCCTCTATTCATACCTTGCCGGGCCGGCTGTCCGTATTTCATCATTCCCATCGGAGGGACCGACGTTTTGGAAGCCAAACTGATCTGGTTGTTGATCTTTGTGGGTCTTTACTGGGCCTATTGTCTCTTCTGGGGGTTCCGGGGGGCCCTGCGGTCGCGCACGTCCGGGGACTATTTCGTGGCCGGTCGCAGTATCGGGATCTGGGTTTTTGTGCTTGCCGCCACGGCCACCAGTTTTTCGGGCTGGACCTTTGTGGGCCATCCGGGTCTGATTCTGGAGGCCGGCCTTCCCTATGCGTTCGCTTCGTTCTATGCGTTGACGATCCCGCTTACGGGGGTGCTCTTTTTGAGGCGCCAGTGGCTGATCGGCAAGGCGTTTCAGCATATCACCCCCGGCGAGATGTATTCCCGTTACTACGGCGGCGATACCATCCGGCTGCTGACCGTTCTGGTGGCATTTCTATTCAGCGTGCCCTATCTGGGCGTTCAATTGCGGGCCTCGGGGTTCCTGTTCAACGTGCTCTCCGACAATCTGCTGAGCGTGGAAGTGGGGATGTTCGCGCTGTCCGCAATCGTGATGATCTACGTCGCCGCCGGAGGCCTCCGGTCGGTGGCCTACGTGGACTGCGCGCAGTGCATTCTTCTGGCGTTCGGAATCGTCGCGCTGGGTTTCGTGGCCGTCCACTTTGCCGGCGGATGGACCGCGTTTACGGAGGGAATCGGGAACCTCGTCCGGCAGGACCTGGCTTCCGGAAAGGGGCTCACGCCGGCGGGACATTCCCACTACGTGGCGCTGCCCGGCTCAATTCAGATGGTATCCGAAGGGTCGAAGGCCGTCGGCGGCGTCTGGACCGGCATGATGTGTATGACCTATATGTTCGCGCTGATGGGAATTCAGTCTTCCCCCGCGTTCTCCATGTGGGCTTTTTCCAATCGGACCAGCGAACCCTTCCGCTGGCAGCAGGTGGTGGCGTCCTCCGTGATTATTGGAATAATCCTGTTTACCTTTACAATTTTCCAGGGTCTGGGCGGCAACGTGCTGCTGGCCAACGGTGTCTTCGATAAAGTGAGTCGTCCGGAACTCGTGCCGCAGCTGATCGACCTGCTGGCCGATAACTATCCGTGGCTGGTGGGACTGCTTGCAGTCTGCGCTTTGGGGGCCATGCAGAGCACCGGGGCGGCCTATATGTCCACGTTCAGCGGGATGGTGACCCGGGACCTCTATCGGCGTTACGTTTCGCCCGGCGCATCCGACAGTAAGCAGAAGCTTTACGGCCGCATTTTTGTAATCGTGGTAACGCTCGCGGCGCTGATCGTGGCAGCCAAATCCACGCAGGCCATCGTGATGCTGGGCGGTTTGGCCGTGGCGTACGGTTTTCAGATGTATCCGGCGCTGATGGGGCTGTGTTACTTCCGGTTTTTCACGCGGCGGGGTGTTGTGTGGGGGTTGGTGGCCGGACTTCTGGCCGTCACGCTCACGGACCGCACGGTTGCGGAGATACTGCCCGCGATTATGGGATTTGTAAAGTTGTTCGTTCCGGAGCGTATTGCATCGACGATCGGAGTCGGGCCCTGGGGAGCGTACCCGCTGACGATTCACAGCGCCGGTTGGGGAATTTTCTTCAATCTGCTGGTCGCCGTACTGGTTTCCTATCTGTGGCCGGAGACCGGCGCGGACCGCGCGAAGAAAGAAAGCCACCACCGCTTCGTTCAGGCGGTTTCGGGAATCTCCGAAGGTCGACGCAGGCATGTACCCCTGGCATGGCTGCTGACCGTGGTCTGGTTCCTGGTGGGCTTCGGTCCTTTTGCCGTGGTGGGAAATTCGCTGTTCGGCGATCCGAACCAGCCCGCGACGTGGGGTCCGTTCGGCCTGCCTTCCTTGTGGGTCTGGCAGTTGCTGATGCTTGGTTTCGGAATTTTCGTGATGTGGTACCTGGCGTTTTACGTGGGGCTTTCCAGGCCCATACCACCCGAGCGGGTCGAGGAGGCGCGAAAGGCGCATCTTGACGAGGCGGGTGGCGCCTCCTGATCTGAAACGCGGTAGCTGAGAAAGTGAGGCTATCTGCAAACAGGGCGCGCATCCACACTCGAGAGTGTGGTCTGTGATCGAAAGGGTAAAGGACGGGTTCCCGCAGGGGGCTCGTCCTTTTTGGCTTTCTGATTGCGTTGACGTGACGAAGGTCACCGTAACAGTTCCGGTCCTCTCTCGTTCTCCCAGTCCATTCTCAAGCGGTTCCGCCTGCCGTCGGCATGGTCGATGCTGACCGTCCACACGTTCGCGCGCCGGGCGGTTTTCGTGGTGATGCCGGCGGTGACGCGGTCCGCGCCGAAGGGGTATATCACGTACCCCGTCCGGAACGGGAGCCGTGCCCGTCTCTTGTATACGGCCACTGGCGCCGGCACGTCCTGCCCGCTGACCGCCAGCCAGCCCTGGACCGGGTCGTTCCGGCCGCAGATCAACCGGGGCGTCATCCGGGTCAGGGGAATCAATTCAAGGTTGGGTGCATTCATGCGCCCCGTGCGGACGGCGCCGGTGTCGGCATCTATGAGCAGTCGGAACGGCATGAAGTGGAAGAACGCCTCGTACGTATGGGTACCTTCGCCTGTCAGTTCATCGAAGACCATGAAATAGTCGGGTTTGACGAAAATCACCGCACGGCGGTGACGGACGGCCGCGTCCAGGTCCGCGTAGGGCGCGTCGTAGCTCGCCACGGCGACGTCTGAATGGTCATCCGAATGCCATACCGTCTTCTTGCGGGCGGATTCGACCCATTGATCGATCGTCTGGTTCCGGCCCCGCGCCTGCGGCCGACCGTCCACAAGGACAGTATTGTGGGCTTGCGTGGTCGTATAGAACCGGGTCCAGGGGTTGGTGTAGTACGAGGTGATGCCGGGGTCCACAATGAAGGGTGTGCCATGCGCATAGACTTCGAAGTTGAGTTTGTCTTCATGCTGGTGCCAGCGGCCGTAGGGTCCTCCCTCGAAGAAGAGATACCTGGCGTCCCGGTCCCAGCCGCTTCGCATCATGAAGTAGCCTGAGTCGCGAAGAGCAACGGATTCATAGTCAGGATGCGCGCCCTCACGGCCTTCGGTACCCACCCACGCCGCGGCCGGATTGTCGAGAATACGGCCCGGACGTTCAAGGGACTCTCCATATTTCGAGTCCATGCTGCCAGCATCGGAGACGGAGGGATGGGTGAAATCCGGGCGGGTGATGGCCACGCACCAGTCGAACATCGAACGAATGCCGGCCTCCAGTTCGGGGTCGAGCGGATGATTGAACTTTTGCGCAACCTGGAATGACTCCAGGAACCACGTGGCAATGCTCATCTGGTAACCCGGAGTCAGTTCGTAGGAAGCCCCGTCGGGCATCACCTGGACGCGCATGTCCTCCAATAGCCGGCGATAGCCCTCTTCCCGCCAGTGCGCGGCGCCATTGAATTCGGGGAACGCGCAGCCCAGCGCGGCGATGGTCCGGGCCTCGGCGATGGTTTTGTTCGAGGGCGGATAGGATTCGAAACTGTGCAGATAGGCCTGGTGCTCGTAGATGGACTTGAGCATGTCAATGATCGTGGTGTCGTCGGTTTCCGGACAGGCGCACAGGACGCGGAACACGTCCACGAGCGTACTGAAGGGACGGATGGCCACCACCAGCGAATGACCCCATGGGTACCCCCCGGCGCGAACGCCGTACGGCACCGGGCAGTGCCGCATCCAGTCCGCGATGTACCGCTCGATGGCCAGCGCATATTCGGCCTTCCCGGTTTCCAGGAATGCGTCGATCGCGGGCCTGAGGAACAGGAGATAGTGGATGGCCAGCGTCCATTCAATGTACCCGGTGGGATTGGCCTCCCAGTCGATGGCCTCGGACCAGTCCTGCCCCAGGACCCGGCCGTCCCGGACCCGGTCGGCCTGATCGGGGTCGCCATTGGGTGCCTGTTCGCTCGGGACCAGTTCCCGGTCGAACCCGCTGGATCGGAAATACCGTGCAACTTCAGTCAGAGTGGATCCGTTCGGCGCGCCCTTCAGGAATTCCAGGCCGGGGTGGTCCGGGTTCAGCGCCGCGATGAAGTCTTCATCCGTCATCCGCGGACCGGGCGTTACCTCCCTTTCCACAACGCGAATGTTGCGAAACCGGCTGCCCGCGGGCCCGTCGATCATTGCTGATCGCGTCTCCTTCCATCCCGAAGGAATCCCCTGCGTATAGAAACATTCGGCAGGCAACCGGAATCCCCGCCACCCTTCCCAGATGTTCCCGCCGCGCGGGGAGACGATGGCGTTGAACTGATAGCCGTCGTCCTCGCTCATGCCCTCCGTGCGGTGGCCCGACGTCAACCGGCACCTGATCTGGCCGTCCGAGTCGGGCGGGAGATACACGTCGGCGCGAATCTCGTTTACCCGCCGCCAGTCCCCCGCATCCACCGGAAGGTCGACGTGCTCGCCGCGATCGGATTCGACTAGAAGCTGTTCCGAGATGACCACGTCGTCGTGAAACTTTTCGAGGTCCATGGAAGGTTTTCCCAGCGCGGCTTCGCTATGCTCAGCCGCAACCAAACAGGTGGCAATTATCGGGCGAGCCCGTTTGAAGGTTCAATCACTCCCCCCTTGAGGGGGAGTCGCAGAAGCCGAGCCCGTCCCCTGAGCTTGTCGAAGGGCCGGCGACGGCTGATGCGGTGGGGGGATTTCAACGCCTTACCGTTTGCAAGCAGCATGATTAAACATGCACGCAACTTGCGTAGAAGTCTAAGTATAAGAATCTGTTCTGTACACGATCGAATCTTCAATCTGACGATGCCCAGGGGCGATCAAGGTCCGTTTGGTTCGGGTCGAACGCAAACGAGTCATGTAGCCACATTCCTTTAGATTGGAGTTCCCCTATGAGTGAGTAACAAGGTCGTTAAATTCTCCTGTACGGAGGATATCTTTCACTCTTCCTCTTTATAAAACGCTTTCAATCTCGGCATTTTGGCCTACAGGCTCGACAACTAAGAATTAATCGGTTTGAATACCCAACCGTCTGAGTGAATACCATACTTCATACCCGCCATCAAATATACGATCAATCACATCTAACATCTCCTCATTCAAGGAAGTGAGTTGTTTCACAATAGCGATGAATTGCCGCTTGTCCAAAGAAATCTCGAGATAATTAATATTGCTCATATGATATTGGTACTCCACGCGACGTCCTCTTGCATCAACTAAATTAAGTATGTCACCCTCTACTGACCATTGCCCGATCCCACTTTCGGAATCCGCGTAAGTTCCATCAGCCCTAATTTGGGCAATGTGGATACGTTCAAATACCAAGAAAGAATCAGTTATTGCGCGCACAGTGTGTAATCTTGCCTGTGCCGTTAGACTGTCGATATTTTCATCTACCAGATAACCGATCAACCTTTCAGCCGCGATGAATTGGAAATTACCACTATTGCTGTGCACCCAGTGACCAACCAACCCAAACACAGGGTCTGGTTCAAAGCTCTTTTCACCTTTGCAACCTGATACACTTATCCTGACTAATTCATGAAACCGAACGAAGCAGTTTATTTTGGAAGTAGAAAGTGATCTGTAGAGGGGAAAGTAGTCGAA
>JAGWBX010000090.1 GCA_021295655.1 Candidatus Latescibacterota bacterium | reverse complement strand
TTCCGGGAGACCGGCCTGGAAATCGTGCGATTCAATGAAGACCGGACCTACGAAGACAATTCGGGCAATTCGGGCGTCTGGTCGGTTCAGGGCGACATCCTCACGATGGCCGGCGAAGACGGGTTTACGATTCAATGCCAGTACTTTGTGGACGCCCCAAACCTGACGCTCATCCTGAACAAGGAGCGGTACCTGAACATCGTCAGGCAGGCGGAGGGGACACGGATACACTGGCGCTTCTCGATATCCTTTTTGGCGACGGCGACTCGCTGAGACTCTTCTATAGGGCCAGATAACTGGCGGGAATATCCTTGCGCCTGTCTGTTGCCACCGCGAAGCTGGGGATACGACACAGATGGGGGATACACTGATGAGCCGGCTGCCGGCTTTCGGCCTGGCAGTCCTTTTCGGTTTCGCGATGTCGTGTGGCGAAGACAAACCCACGGAGCCGGCCCGCGGCCTCGTCGGAGCGTGGACTTACCGGGGAACCGATTTCGGCCAGGCTGTTTTATAGGGCCACGTAGCGAAGCTGACCGGTTTCGGCCGGGAGATTCACGACCGCCGGAATCATGGACGATTCAGCAGGATCGAAACATCGCGCCTCTGGATTGGGAATATCCAGAGGCGCAAGCTTTTGCCTCGAATCGTCGTGAACAAAGTGTCGGCGGTAGCGTAAAGCGGCGAAGAATAACGAATCATGACCGATGTTCATTCCCGGGATTGACTCTCCGTGACCCTGCGCAGATTCAGGATGATGGGCTCGGACTGATCGGTTCCGGCCTCCGGGTGTTCGATCACACAGTTGAGCGGAATCGTCCCCTCAGGTCCTATCGCAATCTTTGAAGTGGCAGGCAGGGTGTAGGTGTCGGCCTGGGTGACGTCCACGGAGTAGCCCAGATCGGCCATCGCCTGGATGGTGATCGCGCTTAGCGGAGCGGAACTGGACAATCCGGGCGTCATCAGTTCGGTCTGCATGACGCGTTGGTGGCCGTGGCCGTGATGGTCGCGCGCCCCGTGGCCACGCCGGGCAGGCGGTACGCCAGCGAGTCGCCGTCGGCGTCCGTGGCGGCGACGGGATCCCCGATGGGTTGTCCCGAAGGCGTATTCTCTTCCACCGTGCGTGTCACCGGTAGGGTGGCGCTAAACACCGGCGCGCGTTTGGCCTCCTCGCCGAAACTGCTGGCGAAGAACACAAAGTCGTCGAAGCCGATAGCGCCGTCGCTGTTCAGATCGGCTGCGTGGACGGCGACCAAGGTATAACCTTGATTGCTCTGTGTTATCGACACCCTGTTCAGAAACGTCGGATTACGCGACGGTTACGTGAAAAAAACACGCCCTTTGCAACGGCGGGGCCGCGTAAGGCACGGTTTCGGATATTCGAATTGACGTTGAATATCAAAATGTATATTTTAGATATACATGTATAATCGAATATTAAATTTAGATCTGACCATGCAACAAACGTGCTTTCTATGGGGTCCGCGACAGACCGGAAAGAGTACGCTCATCCGCACGTTGTATCCCCGGGCAAGGCGTTACGACCTCCTGCTGGCTGACGTGTATCGCGCACTGATCGATCGCCCCGAACTGATTCGCGAGGAATGTCTCGCTGCAGGATTGGATGGCGAATCGCAGGTCGATCCCATTGTGATAGACGAAGTTCAGAGGATTCCGGAACTTCTGAATGAAGTGCACTGGCTCGCGGAAAATAAGGGGTTGCGTTTTCTTTTATGTGGTTCGAGCGCGAGGAAGTTGAAACGTGGCGGGGGCAATCTGCTCGGGGGGCGCGCGGTCGGTTATCTGTTGCACCGGTTGGTTTCTGCCGAGATCCCGGATTTTTCCCTCGAAAAGGCGCTGAACGCCGGTCTGTTGCCCCGGCATTACCTGAGCGCACGACCTCGCCGGTTGATTCAGGCCTATGTTGGCGACTACCTTCGGGAAGAAATCGCAGCCGAAGCGCTGACGCGAAACATCCCGGCGTTCAGCCGATTTCTCGAAGTCGCCGCGTTATCGAACGGCGAGTTGATCAACTACAACACGATCGCCGCGGAATGCGGCGTGAGCGCGCCCACTGTGAAGGGGTATTTCCAGATCCTGGAGAACACGTTGATCGGGAGCTTCGTGCCCACGTTTCCAAGGCGTGCAAAGCGCCGCGTCGTCGGCGCGCCTCGGTTCTACTTCTTCGACGTCGGTGTCGTGGCGCAACTGACCGGACGAGGGCAGATCCAGCCGGGTTCGGAGTTATTTGGACGCGCGTTTGAACATTTCATATACATGGAAGTGTCAGCGTATTCCAGCTATTCAGGCGTATTTTACCCGGTATCGTACTGGCGCACAACGTCCGGTTTCGAGGTCGATTTTATCTTCGGTGACGTCGCCCTGGAGGTCAAGTCGACGTCCAGGATCCAGGATAGACACCTGAAGGGTATTCGTGCATTCAAGGAAGAGTTCAATATGGCCCGATATCTCGTTGTTTCACGGGACGCGTCACCGCGCCGGACCGCGGACGGGATACTGATCCTGCCATGGCGGGATTTTCTCGAAGCGCTTTGGAGCGGCGACATCTTCGCGCCCGCGTAGTCTCTATTCCTACGACTCCCCACGTGTCCCTTCCCTTCATCTCCGCTTTTTCTGGCCACGCCTTCCTGTTGTCCCTCCCGCTCTTTCCGCGTCACCCTGTTCAGCCGGTTCGACCGGCCGGCGTTATCCCACAATCGCGTTGATATCCTGAACCACAATATCCGTCGCGCCAAGGGTTCTGAGGCGTATCAGGAGTCCTGCCGTCTGTGACCTCGGCACCACGGTTTCGATCGCGCTGGCGCAATCCGACAGAGGACTGAGGGTGGGCGCGCGCCGGGCCGGCAGCGCATCCATGACGGCGCTTCTCTGACAGTTGTCGACGTTCAATTTGACAAGCTGATAGTTCTCGGCCTCCAGCGCGCCGGCCATCAGGTCTCCCAGGGCGATGAACTCGGGAATTCGGCTGCGCGCAACAACGACGATGGGTGAAACCATGAACTCATCGACGATCTCGAGACCGTTTTCGCGCAGACTGACGCCCGTAATCGTGACGCCCACGCCGTAGTCGAAGAGCTTCATCGCCACCTTGATTTCCGTGCTGCCGTGCGAGAAGTCGATGTCCGCACTCGGATATCGGTCGCGTGTGATCGCCGGATATTCCGAACTGATTGAAACTGTCGCATTTTGCGACAGTGGCGGGCTGTCGGGACGACCGAACAGAACGACGCGGGCCGGGTCGCGGGTATCACGGCTTAAGCGCAACTCCTGGAGGCGCTGGATCCGAGCGTCGAAATCGCCGGTTTGCGCCAGTTCGGATTCAACCACGCAGTCCAACCCGCAGATGCCGCAGTCGATTTGCTTCTTCAGCAGGGCCGTTGGGATATCCTGAGGACGCATATAGACGGCCTGCCTGAAAAGGTCGAGTCCGTCCACGGAGACCTGACCGTTGCGTCCCCGGGGACGAACGTCCAGACCGATTCGTGAGAGCAAGTCGCACAGCGGAGCCTGCATGCTGCCGTTGGGCAGACCGAGCGTGAAGTTCATGGGTTACTCCGGGATGGTTTCAGGATCCGTGAATTCAAGCTTTCCGTTGGCTATGCTGCGGTAATAGCAGCCGTAGCGCGCCCGATCGTTGGCTTTCGTGTGGCACGATCCCTCGCCTCTCAGGCGCACCATATAGAGCAGCGAGTTCTGCTCGCAGTTGACGCGCACGTCGATTAATTCGAGCATATCCCCCGACGTCGCGCCTTTGATCCACAGTTCGTTGCGTGACGTGCTCCAGAATGTCGCCACGCGGTGTTCGAGCGCGTGATCGAGCGCCTGTTGATTGGCATAGCCGATCAGGAGAACGGCTTTGCTGTCCACGTCCTGTACGGCCGCGGGAATAACGGCGTGGCCGGTTTCTGCAACCCTGGACAGCTTCTCGAAATCGAGCCGGATCTCTGTTCCCTCTTCAAGGAGGTTATCATTAGCCATGGCGATTTCCTTCCTGCTGGAGATTGGTTGTCATTCATGCTTTATCGATAATGGCGACGTAGACGGCTCCCGTCTCCGGGATGAATCTGGAAATCCGCCATCCGGTATCTTCGAGGATGAATGCCATCTCTTTGCGGGACACCATCAGGTATTCGAACCAGGCGTCGATATATCGTTCGTACCGGATCCGGAATCTGAGCTGGCAGGAGAACTTGCCGCGCCTCCGGTTGGATTCGTGATAGTCCAGATGCGCCTTGCTCGTGGTTGCATGGGGATCCCGGGATTCGGCGATGATTCTGCCATTCGACGACATCATATTGCGCATTTTCCTCAGCAACCACCGGGCGCGTTTCAAGTTGCCGAACAGACCGAAATTGTTGCCCATCATCAACAGGGTGTCGAACTCGCCGAGCCGGAAGGATATCTGCGTGACGTTCAGAACGCTGGCTTTCCTGAGGCCGCGCTCCCGGGCGACCTTGACGGCCAGGGTCGAGGCATCGATCCCCAGGACGTCGAATCCCTTTTGCTGCAGGTGGATGGCGTGACGTCCGGGCCCACAGCCGATATCGAGTACGCGCCCTGACACATAGTCCATCGATTCCTGCTGGTGAGGCGGCCATTCGTGAAAGGGCTTGAAATAGTCACTTGATTTGCCGGCGGAAATAAACCCGTCGTCGCGTTCCACGATTTCCTGTGCGGGTATGCCCCGATGGCAGTCCCACATCATGCGTCCGTAAGCGTCGTCATTGTGTGCCATTTTTCAGATACCTTTCAAGGATGAGCGAAACCTGCGTCATTATCGGCATCTACGAATCTGTCCTTCACCGGCATCCATTAAAAAAGCCCACTGTCTCTCGACAGCGGGCGTTCATTGACAACACTTGAAATTCAGGACTAATCCACCGCCGAGCAGAATGTGCGACGAGTCGCCGTACCCGCATGATGGGTATGGCGATGGGCGGTGTGGGCACACCGGGATCCGGTTGGAACATCGCTCGGTTCCCGCGGCGTGACAGGAATGTTGTTCAGTGTATTCATGGCGGACCAAAAATAGACAAGCAGCAATTGCGCGTCAAGGTTTTTCTTTCCGGCGCACACCCTGTAGGCCACGCCCTTTTGCGTTGTATCCGATGTTTTGATTGGCTATTTTACGGCGAATTGTTGAGAAGCAGCGATCAGCTATCAGCTTTCAGCAGTCAGCTTGAAACGAGAATCAGCTCACGCGGAGACACAAAGACACAAAGGGAAGCAATCGAATAGCGGGCAACCACAAGAGGCGGAGAGACGGTGGACGGGAGACGGGAGATGATGTGAGTGCCCGTGTGGTTTCATTTCTTGCCGGTGGCATAAAGGAAGAACCAATTCGGCGAGGACGTCTTCTCCCCTCTACCCTCTCCCCGCTTTCCGAAAAGGGCAAAGGAAGAGGGGACGTTAAGGGATGGGGAATAATTGACATCAGGTGTTGCGATATTCGGTGTGTTTCGGAAGTATTTTGACTGATCAGGCGGTCTATTGATCGAAAGGAATTCCAATGTCAAATGCAAATCCCAACGCGCTGACTGTTTCTATCGAGACGCCCATGCCGCCCCCGGAATGGGCGTTGCTCGAACGAGCGTTAATCCGGTCGCAGACGCGTGCGTGCGAGGAGTTCTTCAATCGTTACTTCGACTCGCGGGGCTATCTCCAGTGCGTACCCCGATGGGGAGGTAACGACGGCCCTGACGACGCGATCGAAAACCTGACGGGCTGGCCTATTCTGCACGCGGTCGGCGCGCCGGATTGTATTCTTGACATGTACAAGCTGGGGTGGGAAGGACACCTGCTGCAATATACCGAGGCGAAAACCGTGGAGGTGCCGCTGGCCCGGGACGGGATGATCTATAAAGAGTTTCCGGTCAGCCTGGATTGGTTTCACCACGGCGAAAGCCTGGCCGTCTTCAATCTGCAGGGATTGTCGGACCCGTACGATAACCGCTTTCAGCATCGGGCCCGCCGGTACGCGGGATTCTACATGGATGAGGATCCGCAGGCGAAGAACTACGACCCGGAGCACAAGATTATCCGCAGCCTGTTTACCGGAAGCCGCGGACCCCTGCTCCGGAAGGCGACGGCGCTGGACTGGGCCGGAGACCCGATTGAGGTGGAGGGACGGTTCGACCCGGCGCACGGCGAGCGCAATTTTGAGGAGATGCTTGCGCATTTTGAGGACTATACCGACGTGGTTGGAGACCACCCCATCAACCTGGCGGCCACCACGCTGGGTCTGAACGCCTATATGGTGGCTGGCGAGAAGAAGTACCGGGACTGGCTGGTGGAGTACGTGGATGCCTGGGCTGAACGGGCGGCCGCGAACAACGGCATACTCCCCAGCAATATCGGATTGGACGGCGCCATTGGCGGCGAATGCGATGGCAAATGGTACGGCGGGTGCTACGGATGGGGATTCACGGTGGTGGTGCCGCAGACGGGTGCGTTGTCGAACCGGAACGCAACGTACCGGGGTGTCGCGGGCTTCGGCAACGCGCTGTTGCTGACGGGCGAACAGAAATACGTGGACGTATGGCGCAGGATGCTCGACACGGTGAATGCGAATTCAAGGGACGTCAATGGAAAAACACTGTACCCGCATATGTATGGCGACAACGGCTGGTATGCGTACGAGGAAAAACCCTACAGCCAGGGCGCCATGGACGTCTATTACTGGTCGATGGATCGCAAGGACCTGAAATACGTGCCGGATAACCCATGGCTGAAGTTTCTGGACGGCGAAAACCGAGGCTTTGCCGAATCCGCTCTGCGCAGGGAATTCGCGTCCATCCGCGAAAAGGTCAGCGGTATGCGTCGGGACACCAGCACGCCCGATACCCGGATGTCGGACGATACGCTGAAGTACAATCCTGCCATCAACAGCTGCCTGACACAGTTGATGCTGGGCGGATTGACCCCCCGGTACGGCGAGCCATTGCATTGCCGCCTGCGGTATTACGACCCCGCGCGGCGCCGCGCGGGGATTCCCGAGGACGTGGCGGCGCTCGTGGAGGGATTGGATGACGAAACGGTCACGGTGTCGCTGGTGAACGTGAATCCGGTGGACCATCGGACCGTAATCGTCCAGGCGGGAGCCTATGGCGAGCACCAGGTAACCGCGGTTCAGATCGACGGCGAGACCCATTCAATGGACAGTCCGATCTTCACGGTACGACTGGCGCCCGGAAGCGGCAGCCGGCTCGTGATTACTACGAAGCGATATGCGAATCAACCCACGTTCGTTTTTCCGTGGGACAGGGAATAAAAAGCTGTCAGCCGTCGGCTTTCAGCTGTCAGCTTCCCACCCAACCCAGACCAGAATCGCACGGCTGACCTTGGTGCGAAATTCTTCCGGGAAGTAAAACCGCATTTATGCAAGTGGATAAAGGTGATTTAACTGCTGATTACCAGGATACACCAGGTCACTGGACGTGAACTGAAAGCATGTC
>JAGWBX010000033.1:1577-48845 GCA_021295655.1 Candidatus Latescibacterota bacterium | reverse complement strand
GGGTTCTTGTCCCGGTTCCTCTCATTCTGCGCTTGACAATGTACAGGGCCGGGGCCATTATCCCTTTATGGCAAACGCCGGGTCGACGTTCGACGTGGTTGTGGCGGGGCTGGGCGCGATGGGCAGCGCGGCCGTGTACCATCTGGCGAAGCGCGGTCGGCGGGTGGCGGGTTTCGACCGGTTCCATCCGCCGCACACCCGCGGATCGTCGCACGGACACGCCCGGGTGATCCGCGAGGCCTACGCCAGCGGGCCCGGGTACGTGAATCTGATCAGACGCGCTTACGCGCTGTGGGAAACGCTGGAAGAGGAAAGCGGCGCGGAACTGGTCAGGACGTACGGCCACCTCTCCATGCGGCCGCCGGGCGGGGCCGAACGCCTCGGCGTCCTGGAAAGCGCTCGTGCGTTCAATATCCCCGTCGAGCGGGTCTCGGCGGAAGACGTGCGGCGGCGTTATCCCATGTTCCGGGTCGAAGACGGCTGGGAGGGCATCTTCGAGCCAAGGGCGGGCGCCGTATTTCCCGAGGCGTGTATCAACGCGCATCTGAAGCTGGCGCATGTCGCCGGGGCGGAGCTGAACTTCAACTGTCCAGTACTGGACTGGACTGCCGATGGATCCGCCGTGCGGGTAAAGTCCCGGTCGGGCGAAATCTCGGCGGGAAGGCTGGTGGTCTGTGCGGGCGCCTGGGTTTCCCGGTTCGTGGGGGATCTGGCGCTTCCGGTTGAAATCGAGCGGATGACGCTGTTTTTCTTTCGCCCGTTGCGGAACCCGGAGACGTTTATGGCCGGCCGCTGCCCGAACAATACCTGGGTGTGCGAGAACGGGGTTTCGTTCTACTGTCAGCCGGACTTCGGACGGGGCTTTAAGGCGGCGTTGCATTGCGGGCGCGCCGGGGTCAACCCGGATTCTCTGGACCGAAACACCTCGCCCGACGACGAAGCTGAGATCCGCCCGCTGGTGGCGCGATTCATTCCCGATGCGGCAGGGCCCGTTGTCGAAAGCCACGTGTGCATGTATACCAATCTTCCGGATTCGAAATGGATTGCAGACGCCCATCCCGACCATGAGCAGGTCATTATTGCCTCGCCCTGCTCGGGGCACGGATTCAAATTTTCGGCCGCGATCGGAGAGATCGTGGCGAAAATGTGTATGGGCGAAGTCGACGCGGCGGATCCGGGGATATTCGGCATTGCGCCGCTTCTGGACCGGGGAACACGGACATGACAATTCAGGATCACGTCTCCTGGGCTGAATTCAACGATGACACGCTGCGCTTTTCGCGTGCGATCGGCGCGGACATGATCTGCCTGGACATTCGCGCCATGCACCGGCTGGATCCCTCGATGGATCTGCGCGACGGCCGGGACAGCCGCCCCTTCTTCGAAGCGGCCAGGAAGAAGGTGGAAGCCCACGGAATGGCGTTGTTCAGCGTCTTTATGGCGGGGTGGGATGAGCTGGCATTCGGCCTTCCGGATCGCGATGAAAAGCTCGAGGCGTGGTGCCGGATGTTACGCTGTCTGGGCGAGGCGGGCATACCCGCGCTGGGCTACAACTTCAAACCCATGGGCAACTTCCGCACGGCCTCAACGCCCCCGGGCCGGGGCGGGTCCAGATACAGCACGTTCGATTACGAGGCATTCTCGAAGAACAGGCCCGATCCGCACGATCCGCCGGTGGACGAGGCGGAGATCTGGGCGAATATGAAGCATTTTCTGGAGGGCGCCGTACCGGTGGCGGCCGAGGCGGGTGTGAGGATGGCACTCCACCCGGACGATCCGCCCATCCCGGAGCCGCTTGGCGGCGTTGCACAGATCGTGTCCACGCTGGACCAGTATAGGCGAATCTTCGACGCGGCGCCGGGCGACGGCAACGGGATGTTGTTCTGCCAGGGCTGCGTGACCGAAATGGGCGTGGGCGTCTACGAGACCATCCGTGAAATGGGACTGCGCAACAAGATCGTCTTCGTGCATTTCAGGAACGTGCGCGGGGCCCTGCCCAGCTTCCAGGAGGTGTTTCTGGACGAAGGCGACGTGGATATGCGCCGGGCAATGGGTCGGGTTCAATGGGCCCTTCATGATGGATCACACGCCGGGTATCCCCGGCGACGAGAATTCCAGGGCCGGGCACGCGTATGCCGTGGGGTATATTCGCGCACTGATACAGACGGTCTATGGATGACTGTTTTCAGTTTCGTAAACTGAAGGAGAATCGGAAATGTACATACAGGAACAGCTTCCGTGGGACCAGATCAACGACGATACGCTGAGTTTCTTCAAGGCAATCGGCGTGGACTATCTGACGGTCAACGGCATTCCTGCGGACGTGCGGCAGGGCAGGGACCGCACGGAACTCTGGCGGGACGTGAAGACATTGGCAGAATCCCACGGGCTGAAGTTGACAAACCTGGCGGCAACCGGGTGGGACGAAATTTCGCTCGCGCTTGACGACCGCGACGAAAAGATCGACGCCTGGTGCCGGCTCCTGCGAAGTATGGGCGAGGTGGGCGTACCCACGCTGGGGTACAATTTCAAGCCGGCCGGGAATTTCCGTACCGAGTCCGTACCCCCGGGCAGAGGGGGCGCCAGATACAGTACGTTCGATTACGAGAAAATGATGGAGGATCCGCCGTACTATCCCGACAAGGCCATCTCCGAGGAGAAGATCCTGGAGAATATTCAATATTTCCTCGAGCGCGTCATCCCGGTGGCGGAAGAGAACGGCGTGCGCATGGCGTTGCATCCGGACGATCCCCCCATTCCGGAACCCCTGGCCGGCGCCGCCAGGATTGTGTCCACCCTCGAACAATATCATCACATCTTCGATATGGTCCCCAGCCGCAGCAACGCCATGTTGTTCTGCCAGGGCTGCGTGGCTGAAATGGGCGTGAACGTGTGCGACGCCATCCGGGACATCGGGGGCCGCGACAAGATCGTCTACGTGCATTTCAGGAACATCCGGGGCGGACCCAGGAGTTTTCAGGAGGTCTTCGTGGACGAGGGAGACCAGGACATGTACGAGGCGATGCAGACGTATAAGGAAGTGGGTTTCGAGGGACCGTTCATGATGGACCATACGCCCGGTTTTCCGAACACGGATTCAACGTTCTGGGCCGGACGCGCGTTCGCCGTGGGGTATATGCGGGCGTTGATCCAGGCGGTTTATCGTTAATCGATCGGTGTCCGGATCCTGCCGGGCCACACTGGAGGCGAGTATGGCGAAGCGCCGGAAAGAAGCAGAGACAGAAGAGACCGGGCAAGAGAACCCCATTCGCGTGGCCATGATCGGCGCCGGAGGTCGCGCAACCAGCGCGCATTACCCGTCGCTCAAGGCATTGAAGGGCGTAGAGATGGTTGCCGTTTCGGAACTGAGCGAACAGCGGATGGCCGATGCGGCCGAGCGGTTTGGCATTCCGGGGCAGTATTCGGATTACAGGCAGATGATCGAGAAGGAAAAACCGGATGCCGTATACGCCATCATGCCGCCCCACCACCTGTACGATATCGCGGCAACGGTGATGGAGGCGGGTTGCCATCTGTTTATCGAAAAACCCCCGGCGATGACAACCGAACAGACCCGCCAGATGGCGCTGATTGCGCAGAAGCATAAGGTGCTCACCGGCGTGACGTTCCAGAGGCGCTTCGCGCCCGTCATCCGGCACGGGAAGGAACGCTGCGAAAAACGCGGGGCCGTTCACAGCGCCGTGGCCACGTTTTACAAGAATGCCGTGGGCGGCGCTCCGTATTACAGGGGGGCGATCGATATCCTCACGTCCGACGCCATTCACGCGGTAGACACGCTGCGTTATCTTTGCGGCGGCGAAGTGGCGTCCGTGGCCAGCGACGTCCGCCGGGAGGGCGCAACACATACCAACATATACCTGGCGCTGGTGAAGTTCAGTTCCGGGGCAACCGGCGTGCTGCTCACCAACTGGATGACGGGGCGGCGCATCTTTTCCGTGGAAATTCATTCACCGGGTATTTCGGTATTCGGGGATCCGGAAGAAGGCGGGCGGGTGTTCGCGGACAACAAGGACGAACCCGTGGAAGTGCTCGATCCCTTCCGCCTCGGCGGCAGCGACGACACATGGCGCGCCTACGGCGCCTACGACATCAACCGCCACTTTATCGACTGTGTGAGAGACGGGGAACAGCCGGAGACCTGTTTCGAAGATGCGGTAAAGACCATGGAGCTGGTGGATCTGATTTATCAGTCGCAGATATAGTCTCGATTCAACGCTATTCTCCCCCTTTCCTTCAGGAGAGGGGGCCGGGGCGAGAGGTCCCCCGGGAGCGAGTGAAGGATGCCCTCGTTCCGGATATTGTTGAATCATTTGCAGATGCAGGGCCGGATGGCCCTGGTGCGTCCATCTGCGGCGGCGCAAGATCATGTAGCGCAAAATGCCAACTTGCGGTACGGCGCGGCCGCTCAAGGCCACGCGTTTACCGATGGAGAGGATTGAGATGAAATACATCATGTTTACGAAACATCTGGAGGGCCTGGATGTACCCGGCATTATTGCCGCGTTGAAATCGGTTGGCGTGCAAGGCGCCGACCTCTGCGTGCGCCCGGGCTACCCCGTACACCCCGGAAACGTTGAAACGGCGCTGCCGGACGCTGCCAGGCTGTTCGCCGATGAAGGGTTGTCCATCCCCCTGGTCACCACGCCGGGTGACTTCGTCGAACCGGAGATGGATTACGCGGACCGTCTGTACGCGGCATGCGGCGAAGCCGGCGTCCGTCATATCAAACTGGGGTACTGGCACTGGACCGCGGGAATGGATTACTGGGAGGAGCTGGACGTGGTGCGCGGGCATCTCGAAGGATTCCAGCGCCTGTCCGGGAAACACGGGGTTCAGACCGTGGTGCACAACCACTCCGGGCTCTCGATGGGCCTTAACTCCTGCGCGGCCATGAACGTGGTCAAGGGCTTCGATCCCCGGCATATCGGCGTGTTCGCCGATCCGGGGCATCTTTCCATCTGCGGGGAGCCGATTGAACTGGCGCTGAATATCGTCCGGTCGCATCTGTCTGTGGTGGCGCTGAAGGACCTGGTCCGCCAGCCGCTTGTGCAGAACGGCAGGACATCCGGCTTGGCGAGGGATTTGGAGACTGGCCCGCTCTGTTACGGGCGTTCAGCGCGGTCAACTTTAACGGTCCCCTGAGCTTCCATAGCGAGTACAGCGGGGAACCGGTGAACACGGTTATCGATCTGGCCAGGTCGGACGTGCGGTTTTTCACGGCGCTGCGGAACGCGGGATAACGGGCGACCGAACCGATATACAGCGAAGGGCGGCCCGGTTCCGGGTCGCCCTTCGCTGTATATGTAAGCGGGTATTCAGTCCAGGACCGCCCTGCAATTCGCCCGGATACGAAATCGCCCGTCGCTTTGCCTGGTGGCCGTGGCCGTTGGCGTAACCGATACGGCGTCTCCCGGTCCGACGTCGTAGAGGTAAGCCATTTCCCCAATCCTGAATCTCGCCTGCCCACCAGCCGGATGCCTGCGTCGCGGCGGACGCCTGGCCGGTGAGGCGCGAGGTCCACGTCTTCAACGGGCAGCCAGAGGGTGTGGTCTTTGTCCGTAAGCCACGCGCCCCGGTAATAACCCTGGGCCGCCATGTACAGGTTGGTCTTCGTCGACAAGCCGGTTCCATCCGGGTTGACACCCGTAATGACGAAACGGCCGATTCGGAAACTGTCGTCGCCGAAACGGATGCGATACCGCCCTCCCCTGCCTTCCACGGCGGTTATATTATAGGCAGTGCAGCGTCGGGCGTTCCCGATGCGGGCGACTTCACCCTTCAGGCCCGCCGTGCGAAAGGCCTGGCTCGCACGATCCCGTTCCACGACAATCGAGGAAGACTCGGGATCGATTTCTGCGATATGCCCTTGAAGGGTCCTGGGTATGGAGAGCGTACGTCCGTCGGCTTTGACGCTGCCCGGGCCGGACAGGTGCAGGTAGATCAGAGTCCCGTCCGCATCGTTTCGGACGATTCCCAGGCTGCCACCGGAAGGTCCGGGGGCATGGCGTATCGTGTCTTCACCGTATTGATGTTTAACCTTGAGCGCGAGGATATCGTCTCCGGCATCCAGTTGCTCTATGGCGTGAATCTTCCTGCACCCCTTAAAGGGTTCATGTACGGCCACAAACCGGCTGGTGACGCCGTCGCCCCCGTTACGCAGAAGTACATAGTTGAGTTGTTTCGGGTTGCCCGGCTTTCTTGGGGGATCTCCGTGTGCCACAATGGCTTCGTCCGAGGGAAGGAACGTTGTATTCAGGCCGGTGCCGTCTTTCACGTCGCGCCAGGTTGAGGACCAGACAGCGGTTGGATTCCCGCGCCGTGTATCGTACAGATAGGAGTAACCGCCACCCCGGTACGTGTAATACGAGCGGCCCTTCGTTAGCGGGTCGGTAAGACCGGCGTCGTCGTAAATGGCGCCGAAGGGCACATCCCGGCCGGCAAGGGTACCCTGCTTCTCTGGAGGGGTAAGCGTGATCTCATTGGCGGAAAATTCACCATCGAACCCGTGCAGGCTGTAGTCGTGCTGCGTTCCGCCCGCCACGCGGAAGCAGTCGAGGACGTAGCGGGCGTCCTTTGCGATGTCGATGAGCGCGAGCGTTCGCCGGTATTCCGACGTATGGCGATAGGTTTCCGGGGCGTCCACCTGCACCCAGGTCAGGCCTCGTGCACTCACGAACTGCTCCAGCCTGCCGGGCCCCTGCGTATCCTGCCGCCGGCCGTCCACAACGACCGTGGCGTGGGCCAGGGTGTTCTTCGTCCATACTGCGGGACGGTCTCCCTCTGCGGCGTGTTCGCCGTAACCGAGGTCCGGGATGAGTTTTCGGCCGTACGCGAAGAGTTCGATGTTGAGACGGTCGAAATGCGCGTGCTCGGTGGCCGCCCGACCGTAATAAAGCGCCACGGCGGTACGTTCGCGGCCTCTTCCCGACCGCAGCAGGGCCAGGCCGAAGCCGCCCATCAGCCGGCTTTCCGCGGCCATTTCCTTCCGTTCGGCGGCGCCGTCCGCGTGTGCCAATGGATCAACCGGTTCCTCGAGCAGCGACTCGAAGCCGTTGAATCCGTTCTCTCTCTCCTGAAGAAGCTCGCCGATGAAGGCATCCCCGGTGGCCCTGTACGCCGTCCGCAAGGTATCGCTGCCAAGGGATACGTGGCCCCCGGTTGTGGTCCCGGCGTCGCCGATGCACGGGGTGAAGTGGTCCAGGCACGTCATTTCCTCGGCCCAGCGGTACATGCGCCGGAACCTGGGCCTGTCCCAGATCCGTATGCCCTGTCCTTCCAGAAGTCGGGCGATCACCGTGAGATGCGCAACCCAGCTGCTGTTGTAGCTGGGGGAACTCTCCCACCCCATGCCTTCCCGGAAGATCAGGTTGTCCAGGGCAAAGTTGATCCCTTCCGCGTGGGCAGCCTTGTCGCGAAAGATGTACCCGTCGAAACAGGTGAGCATCTCCTTCAGTTCCGTGGCTTCCCCCGTGTTGTTCAACGTCCAGTCTACGGCTTTGTCAATTTCATTCCGGTCTCCCGAGGCGAGCGCGGCGATCAGCAGGGCTTCCTGGTGCCCGCCGTAGTTGCTCCGGACGTGGCCCCGATAGATTCCTTCGAGGCTCGCGCCGATGATGCCTGTTTCGAGCTTCCGCCGGAATCCGTCGGCATCTGAACCGAAGGCAGGGTCGTCCGGGATGGCGTCGCGTACGGCGTCCAGCGCGTGGCAGAGCCGCCGTACGGTCCCGGACTCGGAAATGAGATCGTTCATTTTCCCGGTATAGCCTGGAGAGAATTCCAGGGCGTACATGGATTGCCTGCTGTAATCCATGTGCGGATAGACTTCGGCCAGACGGTCCAGTATGACGAGCGCTTTGTGCGCGTATCGGCCGTCGCCGCTGAGCAGATAGGCCTGTCCAAGGGAGGTAAGGCCGGCCATCACCGCGTTCCAGATACTACAACAACAATAGGCGATGAACCAGTGGCGAAACGGCCCGTCAGCGCCTTGCCAACCCCAGCCGTCGTCCGCGTACGGGCCGGTAAGCAGGCTCCGGTCCTCCATGCCGCTCTCATAGAATGCCTCAAAGTCATTGCTGGGATAGGATTCGCCGCCTACGGCGCAGGTCACGCGCCATTTGTCCTTGAACGGATCGTGTTTCCATCCGCCCTGTGCGTATCCGCCGTACCCGTTTGGACCGCTGCCGTGGACCGGACAGCCGCTGACGAAGTTGATGGTCCAGCTGCGCGGCACTTCAGGGCCGGGCATAAGCGTGCGGATAAAGTCCTGATCGCGGTCCAGCCATGGGTCCGCGTCGGCAAAAACACGCCCTGCGATTTTCTTTGCGTCGGGATTCTCCGAAACGCGTTGTCGGGCAAGTTGAATCTGTTCCGGGGTGTAGAGATTCACCTGAACTCCTTGTCGTGTGTGACACCCGGCGCGGACGCTGAGTGCCTCTCCAGGGAGCGGGCGTCTGCGCATCCGTGGGCATCGACGTGGTGCTGATCTTCGCGCCCAACAGTATTTCAATAGCGAGGTGAATTCGCAAGCGTAATTTCGACCGCCGGAATGAAATGTGTCAGGCGCACGGTGGATCACCGGTCGGCCCGGCGAGAACGGGTGATTCCCGCGCCGGACGGCGCCGTCCTGCGCGAAGTCGATGCCGGTGACGGCGCGGAAACCGGATGTGCCGAACTTCATTCGCGCGCCCCTTGCCGAAGCGCTTGACGGTTGGCCCCATATTTGATAAATAGTCAGTGTTCTCCGGCGGATTTGTCGCTTCGGCACAGCTTCAACGCGTCAGCAGAGAACCGGGTTTGCCGGCGGCAATTCACCGGGTCGATCCCGGCCTTGATCTCCAGGAGGACCTGGAAATACGCAACAGCACGCATTCGAGGGGAACGTGTATGAAATACCGTACGCTCGGTCGAACCGGCCTTCGTGTTTCCGTTCTGGGCATTGGCACGGGGGGTCCGAGCCAGTTCGGACAGGGCTCCGGCGTGCCGGAGGCCGACGTCAGCCGGATGGTGCGCAGGGCGCTGGCGCTGGGCGTCAATTTTTTCGATACCGCATCGGGGTACGGGGAAAGCGAGGCCATTCTCGGCAGGGCATTGGCGGACGTGCCGCGGGCGGACTACGTGCTGGCCACGAAGGTACAGGTGGCGCGTGACGAATGGACCGCCACGCCCGAAGACGTGGTCGCCACGGTGGAGCGGAGCCTTGAACGGCTGCGGGTGGACGTCATTGACATTATGCAGTTCCACGGCGTGAAACCGGAAGACTATGCACGAACGATCGAGATTTTTTTGCCTGTAATGGTGCGGCTTCAGGAACAGGGTAAATTCCGCTTTCTCGGCGTTTCGGAGACCTATTCCCAGGATTTCCGACACGAGATGTTTCCAATGGCGCTTGCCGACGACCACTTTGACACCGCTATGATCGGGTATAATATGATCAGCCCCACGGCGGAGCATCGCGTCCTGCCGATGTGCCACGAAAGGAACGTGGGTGTGATCTGCATGGTGGCGGTACGCCGGGCGCTGAGCAGGCCGGAGGTGCTGGCCGAGCGTATCGCCTATGCAAAGGGGAAGGGCCTGATTGAACGGGATTCCGTGCCGGATCACGATCCGCTGGGCTGGCTCGTGAAGGGGCATGTGACTTCGCTTCCGGCGGCCGCCTACAAATATGTGGCGTCACATCCGGCGATGGGCACGGTCCTGACGGGCACGGCGAACATCGATCACCTGGAGGCGAACGTGAAGGCCATTCTGGGCCCGCCGCTTCCCAACGGCGATATGGCACGATTGAGAGATATCTTTGGCGCCGTGTGGGAGCCCCTGGGGAACTGACGCCGAAAAAAGGCGGGAAGACGTGAAACGGTAGAAGGAAGAAGGAAGAAGGTAGAAGGTAGAAGGTAGAAGGGAGAAGGAAGAAGGAAGAAGGTAAAGGGCCACACCAGTGTCTGAGCGATCAGCCGTCAGCTGGAAACGAAAACCAGCTCACACGGAGACACAAAGACACAAAGGGAACCCTGAAACACCCGAAATGCGGGCAACAACCACGACGCGTCGAGAGCGAGATGCCCTCGCTCCCAGGGGACACAAGATTTGGCGATCAGCGGCCTGCGCACGGTCGGCCACCGAGGGCACTTCGACAGGCTTGCTTCGACAAGCTCAGCACAAGCAGCACAAGCAACGCGGAGAGACGGGATGTATCGGCCTGCCTGTGCGTGCTATCTCACGCACGCAGACAGGCGGGAGAATGGTAAGGCATTATCGTGACAGGACACGGTCTGAAAGGAGCGTTCCATGGTCGAGTCAAAGGCAGAGTCAGACGTGTCGGCGAAAAACGGCCTGAGATCCGATGTGACCCTGATTGACGCGGACGTCCACAATTATCCCGATTCCATCGACGAACTCATGCCCTACCTGTCGAGCCGGTGGCAGGCGTACGTGAAGCAGTCGGGGTTTGCGATACCGTCGGTTTCACTCTATCCGAAGCTCTATGCGCAGGCGGCACGGCGCGACGCGTGGCCGCCAAGCGGCAAGAAGCCCGGAGCGGACGCCGGGTTTGCCCGGGAACAGTTGCTCGACACATGGGATATTGACTTCGCGGTCCTCAACCCGCTCGTCGCGGTGTCAGCCGTGCGCAATATCGACCTCGCAAACGCGCTGCAGCGGGCCGTCAACGAGTGGACCCGTGAGGCCTGGCTGGATGCCGACAGCCGGTGGCGCGGCTCAATTGTCGTCAACATTCAGGATGCGGCCGCGGCCGCCGCCGAGATCGAACGCGCGGCCGCCGACAGGCGTTTTGTGCAGGTCTTGCTGCTCGTGCGCTCCTATGCGCCTTACGGCCGGCGCGAATTCCGGCCCATCTTTCGGGCCGCGGCGGCGGCGGACCTGCCCGTGGGCATTCACTTTGGCGGCGGCGGCAATCCCATTACGGCCAGCGGATGGCCATCCTATTACATCGAGGACCACACCGGAATGTCGCAGGCCTTCGAGGCCCAGGTAATCAGCCTCGTGTGTGAAGGCGTCTTCGAGGAACTGCCTTCGGCCAAAGTCGCGCTCGTTGAAGGGGGATTCGCCTGGCTGCCCGCACTTATGTGGCGGCTTGACAAGAATTACCGCGGTCTGCGCACAGAGGTGCCCTGGCTTACAAAGCTGCCCAGCGAATACATCCTGGACCACTTCCGCGCGACAACACAGCCCATGGAGGAGCCGTCCAATCTCCGGCACCTGCTCTCCATTCTGGACATGATCGGACGCGAAGACTTTCTCATGTTCGCCACGGACTACCCGCACTGGGACTTCGACGCACCCGACCGGGCCCTGCCTCGAGTCATCAACGGCGCCCTGAGGCAGCGCATTTTTGCCGACAACGCGGCGGCCTTCTATGGCCTTAAAGACAGTTGACATCGGGTCGATTAGCGACTTCGAGCCCGGCCGGCCGCGCCGGGTCATTGCCGGAGGACGGGCGCTGATGGTGGTGCGGCGCGGCCTGCGGTTTTTCGCGTTGCGCGACATCTGTCCTCACCAGGGCGCCCCGTTGTCTGCCGGAAAGGTGGACGGTACAGCCCTGCCGTGTCGTCCCGGCGAGGAGATCTCCTTTGGACGTCTGGGCGAAGTCCTGACGTGCCCCTGGCATGGGTGGCAATTCGAACTGGCAACCGGCCGCGCACTTATCGAACCGGAGCGATACCGGGTGAGAGTCTATCCCGTTCGGGTTGCCGGCAGCCGCGTGATTGTGCAGATGGATTGAGCTTCCCCCCTTCCGCGCGCCCTTGGCCTCGCCCGCGCTCCATGGCACTGGCGTTCATCGCGCCGGACGCGCGAACGACAATTCCCCGAACGGAGCCAGTGTCCTGTCCCGGAGATAAGTTGCCCGGATTCGACCGCCGAGTCGCCCGGCCCGCAAGGCGCCGGAGCGCAGGCGACCCGAGTAGGGTCGGCGATCCCTGCCGCGCGTTGCTTGGCGCAGGCAGGCGGGATGAATCGGCCTGCCTGTGCGTGCTATCTCACGCACGCAGACAGGCAGTCGAATGGTGAGGGATTTCTGGGACAGGACACAGGATTGATCCGGATCAGCAATCCGTTTTCCGAATGGAACCGGGATTTCAGACTCCTGGGCGCGGCGACGTTCTCCGTGGGCGTGTTTTTCGGCGTTCAACTTACGTTGTACAACAACTTCGCCGTGGAGCGCCTCGGCATCGAGCCGCACGAACTCGGGTACGTGGAAGCCCTACGGGAAACGTCGGGATTCCTGAACGCGTTTTTCATCGCGCTGATGATGCGGCTGGCGCCGCCGATCGTCGCCGGCGTTTCCCTGGTGGTGATGGGCGCCGGGCTTGCCGCGTACGCGGAGGTGCATACCGTATTCTCCCTCGCGGCATATTCGGCGCTGTGGGGCATGGGGTTCCATTGCTGGATCCCCATGGAGCAGTCCATGGCGCTGCGGTTTTCTCCGGAGGGCAGGAAGGGGAAATGGCTGGGCCAGTTGCGAAGCGTGCACGCCTTCGCCTGGCTGCTGACCATTGGGGCCTGCAATCTGGTTTTCCACGTCGTGCGTTACAACTGGCTGTTCGCGGCTGCCGGCGCGATCACCGCGCTGGGCGGGCTGGCGATCTTCTTTGCCGGCAGGAAACGCCCGGAGGTGAAGGAGAAGAGTTTCGTTTTCCACCGCCGCTACGGCCTGTACTATGCGTTGAATTTTCTGCAGGGCTGCCGGAAGCAGATGTTTATCACGTTTGCCATCTACGCGCTGGTGAAAGTCCACGGGATGCCTGTGGAAACGACGATGGCGCTCGTACTGATCAATCAGACGCTGATTACGTTAACCGCCCCGCTGATGGGCCGGCTGGTAGACAGGCATGGCGAACGGGCCGTGCTGAGCTGGAGCTACATCGGGCTGGCATTCGTCTTTTTCGGGTATGGCGCGATACAGCACCGTCCCACGCTGTACGTGCTCTATTGTGTCGATAACCTTATTTTCTTCGGAGGTATCGCGCTGACCACGTACCTGCACAAAATCGCGCCTCAGGAGGATCTGAAACCCACGCTGTCCATGGGCGTTACCATGAACCATTTCGCCGCGGTGGCGGCGCCTCTGGTTGGCGGGCTGGTCTGGCGCTACTTCGGCTATCAGGTGATCTTTTTCAGCGGCGCGGTTCTGGCGCTGATTTCCCTGCTTGTGAGCCAGTGGGTGGATCCCGAGGGAATGCTGCGGCGTGAGCGTGAGGCGGTCGCATTGGCGGATTGACATGCGGAACATATCGCGGCGCAGTGCGGTCGGCAATGGACGACTGGCGAACAGGACTCTGTCCGGGCGGGCATCCGGACGGATGTGCGGGAGACCACTTTCGAATCGAATATGGAGGGCAGGATGAAATTCCGGGAACTTGGAAGAACGGGAATTCAGGTCTCCGAGGTGGGGTTGGGTTGCTGGCCCATCGGCGGGGCGTCGTTCAGAGGCGGCAGTCCAACGGGTTGGTCCGGCGTGGACGTGATGGCGTCGATCGAAACCGTCCGTGCATCCTGGGCGCAGGGTGTGACATTCTACGATACGGCGGATGCGTACGGCCGGGGGAAGAGCGAGGTGCTTGCGGGTCTCGGGTTGTACGATAACAAGAACGATGCCGTGATCTGCACCAAGGTCGGGATGAGTCTCGCGGCGCCGGGCCAGGACTTTTCCGAACCGTATATCCTCGGTGCGCTGGATGCGAGTCTAACCCGTCTGGAGCGCGATTACGTCGATCTTTACCTGCTGCACGGCCCTCCTATTGACGAAATGACGGACGCCCTGTTCGGGCTGATGACGGACCTGAAGGGTTCGGGGAAGATTCGTGCGTGGGGCGTGTCGATCAGTCCGGTCGAAACCTCCGACGTGGTCGTGGAGGAAGGGCTGCGCGCCATGGAGGGTGGCGCCGAGGCGATTCAGCTGGTGTACAACATGCTTCAGCAGAAGGAGGGTGACGCCCTGTTCCCGGCGGCCAGGGAAAAGGGGGTGGGGATGATCGCACGCGTACCGCTGGCTTCGGGCTGGCTGACGGGAAAGTACAACGAGAATACCGCGTTTCCCGCGGACGACCTGCGAAGTCTCAGGTACACGCCGGACAGGGTGAGAGAGACGGCGGCACAGGTGGGGAAGCTGGATTTTCTGCTGGATGAGGCGGATTCGATGGTCGACGCCGCGCTGCGGTTTGTGCTTTCGAATCCCGCGGTATCCACGGTCATACCAGGCGCGAAGACGCCCGCGCAACTCGAGGGGATTGTCAAGGCCGCCGGGAAGACGCTTTCCCGTGAGTCGCTGGACCGTATCCGGGAGTTGTTCGGCTGAACCCGTGAGGTAGGGCGAGAGATAGGGAATTGAGGCCGGACCCGCACCGTGGCAGTATCGAGCGGACCTTGTGTTTGCTGTGGGCGCCCGGAGCGTGAGTGCTTGAGGATAACCGCATGGAGGGATCTGTATGCTTGGATTTGCCGTAGTTGGCCTTGGTATGGGACGCAATCGGTCCAGGATGATACAGGAAACCGACGGCGCTGAATTGAAGATGGTTGTGGATCTGGATGAATCCCGGCTCGGGCAGGTGAGTTCCGAACTGGGTGTGGAGGGGACAACGGACCTGGACGCGGCGCTGGGTCGGGCGGACGTAGACGTCGTGATGGTGATGACGCCCAGCGGCACGCACGCCGACCTGGGCATCCGGGCCGCACGGGCGGGCAAACACGTGATCACCACAAAGCCGATGGATGTGTCTACCGAAGCGTGCGACCGGTTGATCGCGGCGTGCGACGAGGCCGGCGTACTCTGCGGTGTGGATTACAATAGCCGGTACGTCGACAACAACTGTCGCGTGGCCGAAGCGCTTCGGCAGGGCTGGCTCGGAAAACCCATTCTGGGCGAGGTGCGGTTCAAGTGGTTCAGAGCCCAGTCCTACTTCGAGGCAAGCGGCGGCTGGCGCGGAACGTGGAAGATGGACGGCGGCGGATCCCTGGCCAATCAGGGGGCGCATCTGCTGGACGTGTTGTGCTGGTTCATGGGCGACGCGGTTTCCGTCTACGGCGAAACGGCCATCATGAACCACGAGATCGAAACTGAGGATATCGGGTTGGCAATCGTGAATTTCGAGAGCGGCGCGAAAGGCACGATTGTTGGCACCACAACGTTTCCAACGAGTGTCTATTTCAGCGCCGAAGTTCACGGCACGGACGGCGGGGTGCTGATTGACGACGTGCTTTCCGGAAAAATGCGGGTTTTCGGCGAGGGACTGGAAGAGCGCCTCGCGGCGGTGGAGAACCCGCACAGGAATATCGTCCAGGAGGTGGTCGGCGCGGTGGATGGAAAAACGGCGTTGCGGGTGGATGGACGGGAAGGACGCCGTACGGTGGCCTTGCTGGAGGCCATCTATACGTCCGCACGGAAGGGTCGACCGATCGACGTGGGCGGATGACTTAAGGAACGTACGGTCATACCCAACGTGCTTCACGGCAGGAACTGCGCCCCGGCAATATTTGCCGGGGCCCGCCGGCTTACGTCGCGCCGTGATCGTGGTCGTCGTGCAGATCCGAAGCGAACTGCAGGGTCCTTGCCGTCAGTTGCCCGCGGCCGACAAGGCCCTTTTCGATAGCCAGTTCTTCAAGGGAAGCCACCCATCGTGCGTAGTAACCCGATGGGTCGTTTTCTTTTTCGGCGGCGGCGATTGTGGCAGCCAGCGCCGCGCTGAATTCGCGCCATTCGTAGACGCCCTTCTCGCAGAGCGCCACGGCCAGACCGAAAGCGCGGGCTTCCCATGGGGCCTCGAATACGAGTTCGCCATTCTGACGGGGAAGTGCGACAGATGATTCCGCGTCCGCAATTTTCCGGTCGATGCTACAAGTCATATCCGCCTCACGCGGATGGGGAATCGATCCTCGACACGCCGATCATCGCGTCGCGCGTGACCAGCGGGACAAGTTGCTCTTCCGTGAAGTTTTCCGTGCCGTCGGGCCGTTCCGGCAAGACCATATATCGGAGATCCGAATTGCTGTCCCAGACGCGGATTTCGACGGTTTCGGGCAGATGCAGGTCGAATTCCCTGAGTACGGCCCGTGGTTCCCGGACGAGTCGTGAACGGTACGCGAAGGATTTGTACCAGCCGGGAGGCAGGCCAAGTACGGGCCACGGATAACAGGAACAAAGGGTGCAGACGACAACGTTGTGGACAACCGACGTGTTTTCGAGGACAACGATCCCGGCGCCCTCCTTGCCGCCGAAACCCAGTTCGGCGATCGCCGCGGTACCGTTCTCCAGCAGCC
This sequence comes from Candidatus Latescibacterota bacterium, assembly GCA_021295655.1. GTDB lineage: Bacteria > Latescibacterota > UBA2968 > UBA2968 > JAAXHE01. The sequence goes on along the minus strand of JAGWBX010000033.1, from coordinate 32,555 downwards.
TGCGTTTGTAATCGGGGTCCGACCAGGCGCGGGCAACCACCCTGGCGCCGTTGAGCGGTCCCACGTCTTTCTCGTACTTTTCCACGACCTTGTCTATCGTGTCGTTTGCCAGCAACCCTTTTTCAACCAGGAGCGATTCCAGCGCTCGCGTGCGCAGCGCCGCGTCGGACTCGCTCCTGACGGAATCTCCTTGCCTGCTCATGACAGCGGGTCTCCTCTATCAGTCCGTTGATAAAGTCGCTCTGCAGGCGAGGCCGAGCCATTGTGGCCGAAGTTCGGCGAGGGAGTGCAACGCAGTATTTCGGCCGAAAGGGCCGGCCGCAGCCCGGATGGGCTTTTTCAACGGGCTGCTATATCGAATGTGACCGCGCGGGCGCCAGATAGCCTTCCCACATGTCCAGATAAACAGCGTTTTGGGCTTCGGCCGACTCTCCCCACAAATCCCCCGATTCGAAGCGTACGGCATACAGCGGTTGCTCGCGTCGCACGCATCCTCCGGGCAACTCGGCGTCCTGAAGGTTGTGGATTCCGTAAAAGCGCGCGATCGTACCTGTTTTTCCCCGGACGTACCGGGGAAGCCGCGTGTGCCCATCGGGATGGATGTTCCGTGCCCGTACCCGGTCGCCCTTGTGAAATTGCGGCCGGATATCCGCGTGAGGCGGCGTGGGCGAAACGGATTGCCGACCCGCCAGTTCCGCCCGGACGCCGTCCGGGTTGGGGTGGACCGGAGTTTCGGCGTCAGGCCTCTCCCGGAACAGCGCCATTCGCGTTTCCAACTCACCGGCGGTCAGCGCTCCGGCATCGATCAGGCCCTTGATCCTGGAATGCAGCCACTTTTCGTAATAGGTGGAAGACAGGTAGAATGCGGGATCCAGGTTCTCGATATTGTTGCGTGAACCACCGGGGACGGGTACGGGTGTGCCTACGGCAATGCCCAGTACGCGCCGTTCCCACCGGTGATGAAATATCGGTTCGTTTTCTTCGCGAACGATCGGGCCGAATCCGTGCATCCCGCCCATGTCATGGATGCCGTCCATGGTTGTCTCCCTTGCTCCTCAGACCTGTTGGGTCGGCGGATCCACGGGTAAGTCCGTCCAACGTCGACCGACGCTTTTGCAGCCGCCCGAATACCGCCGGGAATCCTGAATCAGATTCTTGAATCAGCCGTTTCGGTTGTCGTTTCCTTCGTAGACGGGTCTGCCGCGAACCAGAATTCGTTTGGGGTTCGGTACGTCTGAGAGTTCGTCCACGCTGTGGTATCCGATGGTCATGCTCATGCGCGTGCGGTCTGTGCGGTTCTCGCCGATACCGTGTATGAGCAGGCTGTCGATCACCAGCATTCCACCCGCCGGCATGGGCGCAACCAGCGCCTGGTCCAGCAGAGACCGGGTCCGGTCGTGCACGTAAAGGCGTCCTTCGATGCCGGGAAAATGGTGAGAGCCGGGGACGAGAAGCGTCGCGCCGTTTTCGGCCGTCGTCTCTTCCAGGTAGAAGATGACCGTAAAGATCGTCCGGGACCATTGCCTGACGTCCCGGTGGAAACCGTCCGGTCCGGTCTCCACCGACGTATTCAGCGTTGCATGTCATGACCAGATCAATATACGGCCCCATCAAGCTCTCCAGCGGGTCCAGCACGTTGGAACTGGAAGCCGTCTCAAGGAAGACCGGATCTCTGTCCACCAGATTCGAGATTCTGACCACCCGCCCGTCCGTGTTTCTCACCACGGGTTCGACCTCCGCCCGGATGTCCGCAAGCACGGCCCGCTGGAGTCTGTCGATGGTTTCTTCGGAGAGACGATCCGGAAGTTTCAGGAAGCCGTTGTGGCGAAACAGGTGTACCTGTTCAGGCGAGAGGGACATGAGTCGATGTCTGGTTAATCGGGTTGAGGGAAGGGGTGGGGGTGTCCGATGTAGATGCGTTCTCCGGCGGCGAGAATTTTCTCCGGGTCGTCCTTCATGACGTCGTGAGGATCGTGCGCCTGGTAGGCCAGGGTCATGCTTCTCCGTGACGTGCCGGCGCCGTTGACGCCCGCGCCGTGGAAACAGCAGTCGTTGAAGAGCAGCACGCCTCCCCGTGGCATCGGTACCGGCAGGGACTTATAGAAGAGATCGCTCTCTTCAAATGCGCCTCCCGGACGCCGCCCGCGCTGGAACGGACGCCGGTGACTGCCCGGTACGATGCGGATGCAGCCGTTTTCCAGCGTGGATTCCTCAAGGTAGACGAGGGCGGTGATCAGCGTGGGATGGAATGGCTCTTCTCCGCTGTGCCAGTAAACGTGCTCTGAACCGGGGGGCCTGACCATGATGTGATTGTGTTTGTTCGTGAGCAATTCGACATTGGGTCCCAGGATGGATGTCAGTGGATTCAGAACGACCGGATGGACGGCAGCCTCCAGGTACGCTCGGTCGCGCGAGAGAATTTTCGAAAGCCGACGGATGTCATTCGGCTCACGGGTACCGGATTTTTCCCAGACCACTGGCTCGATCATACCGCTGATCTGCTCGTCGGTGACGGCATTCAGGCGTTCGACCAGGTCGCCCGGCAGCAGTTCCGGAACGAGGTAATAGCCTGTGTGGTTGAAGTACCAGAGATCCTCTTCGCTCAGGGACAAAGGTTTTCCCCGTTATGTGTGAATTGCGTCTATCTGATTGCGAATATGTTAAATCCGTTCAGGTTGCCTTGTCAAGCGTATTCTGGTTGTCAAACCGGACAATGCCGGCGTACACGGGCGAGTTCCGGTTGCCTGGCTGTTGATGTCCTGCGACGCAGTTCATTTTTACTGTGGCGTGAAATAGAAAAAGACGTTATATTTAGTTATGACATGCGTTCGATGCCTGCACTGATCGGGCGTCTCAATGTTTCAGCCTGTCAGGGTGGGCAGACGATCTGCAAAGGGTTGGACGGCCGTTCCCGCGGGGACGGTCTTTTTATGTAAAACTGGAAAGGGTTGCTAGATGCCGAATGCGCTGCTGGTCAGTCCTCAGAATCCGGTTACTTTCTGGAGTTTCGACGAAGCCCTGAAAGTAATTGACAAGAAGGTCGCATTTCCACCACTGGGGCTGTTGACCATTGCCGGCATGATGTCCGAAGCCTACCAGCTGCGAATGGTGGACATGAACGCGCGTCCACTGATCGACGAAGATATTGAGTGGGCAGATATTGTGATTACGTCCTCAATGATCATTCACTGGCAGTCGCTGGAGGACGTGATCGCGCGGTGCAACCGGAAGGGCGTACCGGTATTGAACGGTGGCCCGCTTCCCACGCAATATTTCGAAGAAATCGAGGGGGACGCCGTCTTCTATCTGGGCGAGGCGGAAAACGGTTTTATGGACATTGTGGATCGTCTCGCCTCCCGTACGGTAAAGGTTGAACGGGAATACGTGGACCGTCGCGGGAAATTTCAGGATCTGGCCGAAACGCCGTTGCCGAACTGGTCCCTGATCGATTTCGACGACTATAGCAATATGGTAATCCAGGTCACGCGCGGCTGCCCCGAAAGCTGTACGTTCTGTAATATCCCTTCGCTATATGGGAAAATAACCCGGCTCAAGAGCAAGAGCAGAATGATCCAGGAACTGGACGCGCTTTATGATTCCGGCTGGCGGGGCGCCGTGATGGCTGTGGACGACAATTTCGTGGGCAACAGGGATGAAATAAGGCACGCGCTCGAGGACGAAGTCGTACCGTGGCAGGAGGAGCGCGGTTATCCGTTTCAGTTCCACACCCAGGCCAGCATCCGGGTGAGCGACGATCCGGAGTTGCTGGAGGCCATGTATCGCGCCGGGTTCGACAAGGTGTTCGCCGGGATAGAGTCTCCCGTAGAGGAAAGCCTGAAGTTCATGGGCGCTCAGAAGAATCTGCAGGGCGATACGCCTCTGATGGACAAAGTCAAGATTCTCCAGGAAACCGGGTTCGAAGTCCAGGCCGGATTCATCATCGGGCTGGATACCGACCCGGACGATATCGCGGAGCGGACCATTGCGTTCATCAGGGAGGCGGGCATTCCCGTGGCGATGGTCGGGATCCTGGGTGTACTGCGTGATACGCCCGATTACAAAAGATTCAGCCGGCAGGGGCGTCTGGTGGAAGGTGCGAAATACACTGGAGATTCGGGGGTTTTCAGCCGTGAGTTGAGTTACGTGCCTCTAATCGACCCGGATACCTTGCTGGAACGGCACCGGTGGACGGTGGAAACGCTGAACAGCCCTGAGATTTTCTTTGAACGATGCCTTACGTTTTTCAATAACCGCGGTCGTCATCCGATTGCAGATTCACCCATACGGTTGCTCGAAATCAAGGCGTTTTTCAGGTCGATCTGGCGGCAGGGCGTCCGGAACAGGAACTACCGCTGGCAATATTGGAAGTTCATGCTAAAGGTACTCCTCAAGCATCCCGCCAGCTTGTCGGATGCGGTGCGGCTGGCCGTACAAGGGCATCACCTGATACTCACCACGCAGCGCGCGTTGCAGGTAGACGAGGTGAAGACGTTTCTTGACGAGGCGCTTGAACATCTGAAGCATTTCACGAACGGATATCGCGCGGCCTACCGGAAAAACATGGACACGTACGCCGGGCGTCTGATGAGGGCGGTCCACCACCGTTTCGAGCACTTTCAGGACGACCAACGGACAATGCAGCATCACGCCACGGTGCTTCGGGGCGCCGCCCAGGAATACTACCAGGCCACGTGCGAGGAGTTCCAACACCAGATCCGGGAGCCGCTGGAGCGTTTTCAACAGGATACCGATCATTTGCTGAGGACGTTTTCGTCCGAGCGGGCGGCACTGCAGAGATCCTAGCGGTGTCCCCTTAACGTGCGCACCGCTCTCTCGCCGATCCGTCCCGTCTCGCTACGGTGCCTGTGCTTCCTGTTCTGCTTGTGCCGAGCTTGTCGATGCGCCTCCGTTCGCCGTCTTTAACCCCAATCAAAAAAAGAAACTCGGCGGCGGCACGAAACCCCCTGAAACGGGGCGCAACGGTCGTCAAAAAGGACGTTTTTTCAGTTCACGTCCAGTGACCTGGTGTATCCCGGTAATCAGAGGTTAAATCACCTTTATCCGCTTGCATATATTCGGTTTTACTTCCCGGAAGCATTTCGAATCAAGGTTAAACGGGTCACAGCTTCCAGTAATCGTCGATATCGCGCTGGTAGGCGTTCACTTTCCCGCTGAGCACGTCGTTGACCTTGACGACCTCGCCTGATTTGCCCGATTCGTACAGTGCTTCGCTTACCGCCTTGCTGCGCAGACCTTCCTCCGCGTCAATTTCCACGTTGCGTCCGGTGCTTACGGCGTCAATAAAGTCCCAGAGTTCCAGCGGCATTCCGCCGGTGATGCCGTAGGGAAACAGGCGTTCGTTCTCCTCATTGCTCAGGCTCTTCCTGAACATCTCCACAACCCGTTCCATGCTGTAGCTGACGCCGCCCAGGAGTTGGCACTCGCCGCGGTGCGCGCCTGCCGCCGGATGGAAGATATCGTATTCCACGATGGTGCCCTTGCTGCCGGTCAGGCTGAGTTGCAGAAAGCCCTTGCCCGGCGCGCTGTTGGTCCACGACCAGGTTCCGATAACACCGCTCTTGAAGTTAAAAATGCTGGTCCAGAAATCTTCCCGCGTGTCGTTGATGATCCTTCCCCCCTTTCGGTGGGGGCGTTTTTCAATTTGTTCCACACGCGCGTACACACTGTGGACTTCACCGAACCAGTAGCGCATTGTGTCCACCCAGTGGGCGCCGCTGTCCATGACCATGCCGCAGCCGCCCAGCCGGCGGTCGACCCGCCAGTGCCAGTCCTGGATGTTCTTCGGGTCCTGCCACGACGCGCTTGCGGCCAGCCAGAAGCGCGGTGTTCCCATCAGGCCTCCCGCGTTGAACGCCCAATGGATCGCGCGCTGCCCGACGCTGCGGCGGCACTGTTCGGCCGTTGCGGCAATACGTTTGTGTTTCTTCGCCGCGGCGATTATTTTTTTGGTGGCCTTCACGGTGATACCGATGGGTTTTTCGCAGATGATGTTCACGCCGCCGGAAAGAAGCTCGCAGGCAAGCACGTGGTGCAGCCCGTGTGGCCCGCAGATGTCGGCACCGTCCAGATGCTTCTCGCCGTTGAGCAATTCCTCCACGGTCCGGTAAGCGTTTACACGCTGACCGGTGTGGCCTTCAATCCGTTCTGCCATGGCTGTGGCACGTTCCGGGACGTCGTCTACGGTGGCGACGATGCGGAAGCGCCGTTCGTTTTTCTCCATGAGTTCGGCGTAACCCCTGAGATGCGCTCCGGCAATGCCGCCGCAGCCCACCAGGGCGAGGTTCACCCGTCGTCCGTTGGATTGCCTGGCCATTCCATTCCTTTCACTCGTGAACGCGATGCAACGCGGCGGCCGCGTGTGCAGACGGCCCGGTCTCCTGATTGCGCGTTCCATATTATCGTGATCGGTAGATTTGTCAAGTCGTTTGTTCGTACTGAAAGGAGACTCGGCAGACTGGAATTTAACGATTGTGTTTCCTTGCCGGATGACCCGGGTGCGGTATTATCCGGAGTTGAAGGCCATACCCGACTGAATTCCCCTGTGTCTTCGTGTGAGATCTAACCTGAGGAGGTATGACAAGATGCTGATCGACGCCCACAACCATCCCAACTGGCACGGCTACGATGCAAAGCGAATTCTCAATAACATGGATGAGCAGGGCATTGACAGGATGTGGTTGTTTACCTGGGAGGTGCCGGAAGACGAATACGATCCGTCGTATCACAAAGTGCTGCCTCCCGGTGGGGTGGGCATTCCGCTCGAAGACGTGCTGCAGGTGGGAAGGGAGGCGCGCGACCGCTTCGTCCTGGGCTATTTTCCGCACCCCAAAAGGCCCGACGCAGCCGACCGCCTTCGTGCGGCGCATGAAATTCACGGCATCCAGGTTGCCAGCGAGATGAAGGTGCGCGTCCTGTTCGACGACCCTGATGCGATTCAGCTCTATAACGCATGTGCCGAAATGAAGCTTCCCATAACGATTCATCTCGACTACCCCATCAACCACGGTCGGGGGAACTACCCCAGACCGAACTACTGGTACGGCGGGAGTATCGGGGCGTTCGAGCGGGCGATCGCGGCCTGTCCGGAAACGACCTTTATCGGTCACGCGCCGGGGTTCTGGGCGCACATCTCGGGGGACGATCTCTTCGACAAACAATCGTATCCGAATGCGCCGGTACTTCCGGGGGGTAAATTGTGGGATCTGATGCGCGGGTACGACAATCTGTGGGCAGACCTCTCCGCGGGTTCCGCGCTGAACGCGCTCAAGCGGGACCCTGCGGCCGGGACGAAATTCCTCATCGAGTTTCAGGATAAGCTGCTGTGGGGCCGGGACTATTTCGACACGGCGCTGATGGATTTCTTCCAGAGCCTGGCGTTGCCCAAAGACGCGTATGACAAGATTACCTATCGGAACGCATTGCGTATTCTGGGCGAATCCGTGCCGGGTTAGTCCGGCTGCCCGCAAAACGACAAACGCCCCGGACCTTCACGTCCGCGGGCGTTTTCCATTCCGGGTCCGCCGAAAGGCATTTGACGGCGATCTTTACGTTCTGACAAATTCCGAGAGTTTCCGGGCGTACGCGGCGTTGCCATACGCTTTGAGGATTCGGTCCTGCGCGCGCGCCGCGGCGTTTTTCCTCCGGGTTTCGTGTTCCAGCCACCATCGCGCTTTCTGCCGGAGTTCCTCCAGGTCGGTCCACGTGTCTATCTCCGTGCCGACGTCGAAGATTTCCTCGATGCCTTCCACGTAATCGGTCAGCATGAATCCACCGCTGCCGGTGATTGCGGTGTCCCGTTGATTCAGATAGCCGTGGGCGTCGGGCGAGTTGTGGTGGTTTACATTGATCCTGGAGGCCCTGTTCACGCCCGGATGCTCCATGTAACTCCGAAAGCCGCGGTAGGAATATCTGGGCAGGTTCTGAAACGTGCCGAAGCCCAGTCCCCCGTATACGTGAACCCTTCCCAGGTCTCTGAGTGCGGCGACCACGTCCTGTCTCAGCGCGCGCTGCCCGGGGAAGGGGATGGTGTGGGTGATCCGTTTGACCAGGTCTTCGGATTCCAGGTACTCTTCCGGGCTGCCGCCTTCTTTTGTGTATAGCGACATGATGGTGACTGAGAGGTCACATTCCTCGTGCGGCGAGGGTCTGGCGAAACGATGCAGTTCCATTGCAGGCGGCGGATAGAGTACGATGGCCTTTATACCGCGTTTTGCGTAGACATCCACGCTTTCCCTGCAACACGTTGCGGCATATTCAAATTCCCGTGTATATTGAGGGCTTCGGAGCAGGTCCCACGGATCGTCCTGGGTGTGGGTTACGGTTTTGCACCAGGGAAATCGCTCTCGCAGTTCCCCGATAAGCCCGGGCGGCCGGTCGTCCTTGCTGAACCACCAGATAAGCAGTTCCGGTTCGTGTTCGATAATGATTCTGAACAGACCTTCCCGGAACGCGCCGATATCCCGGTATTTCAGGTCCCACGTGTGGTGAGGAGGGATGATGTCGGCCTCCTCCTTTGCCAGCGCGATATCCGCTTCGAGATTCGCCTCGATACACCCCCTGGTGGGTTGATAGAGGACGTCATAACCGATGCTCTGGAACCCCTGCTGAATGCTCCAGAGGGATTGGCCGGGTTGGAATCCGCCCAGCAACAGGACTTTCGGCATTTGCGAATCCTTTCAGGTCGGTTCTTGCATCCGCACGTGGACGTTGAATCTGCTTTTTCCGTATTCCTTTCGTTCCCGCGTCAGCATGAGGAAACCGGATCGCTCGCGCACGCGTATAAATGTATACGTGGCAACCCCATCGACACCGTCCCTGGTACCGGACAGTCCGGCCTGGGGCGATGGCCGAAAGATAGGCGAATCGACGTTGGTGCGAAAGACGAAAGCGGCCCGGTTCGCTCGCCCCGCTTTTTGAGTTGCCCGCGAGGGATTTTTGTACTTACTTGGAATCGTGGGCCTTCGCGGGTGGGCGCGTCGAACGGAGGTGTTGCGTTGACAACGGACACGGACCTGGCTGCACGCCGGACTTCAATACGTTTGTGGTGGTCCGCCGACGGTCACCGGTTCCTGCCGCCGGCGCTCATCACCTGCATATTGATCGGCAGCCAGATTACGTATGGCATTCTCGAGGGTCTGTCAAAAACGGCATTGGCCATCGCGGTTGCGGTTGGTGCGGAGGCCCTGCTGGGTTGGCTGCACGGGAGCCGAAAACCGAATTTCGTGAGTGGATACATCACCGGAATCAGCGTGGGGATTCTGATCCGCTCGCTCTGGGTCTGGCCATATGCGCTTTGCAGCGCGGTTTCGATTCTGTCCAAATATGTGATCCGCTGGCGCGGGCGGCATCTCTGGAATCCCTCCAACCTCGGCGTGAGCGCAGTGTTCTTCCTCGCGCCGGAAATGGCGGCGGGACTGAGCATTCAGTGGGGTAACGCCGTCTGGGTCATGCTGGTGATCTGGGTATTTGGCTGGATGGCGGTCTGGCGGGTAAACCGGCTGCATATCTGCCTGACGTACGTGGTCAGTTTCCTGGCGCTGGGATATGTACGAAGTCTTGTCACGGGGCAGGCGTATCTGGCCGGCGTCGCACCCATTACCGGCCCGATGTACCAACTGTTTATTTTTTTTATGATTACGGATCCAAAGACAACCGTGAAATCAAGGCGGGGACAGATCTTTGTGGCGTTTTCCGTGGCTGCGGTGGAGGCGGTTTTGCGACTGTTTGAGCAGGTTTATGCCCCGTTCTATGCGTTGTTCCTCGTTGGACCGTGCGCGGTCGCAACGGAGATCTGGTTGGAGAAGCGAGGTGGCGTGGCGGGAAATATCGGTACCCGAGGTGAAGTCGGCGGTTGACGGTGCAACCATCTGCAAGGAGGTGGCAATGAAAACTGAAATCAGGGGAAAACACTTCGAAGTGTCCCGTCGTTTGCGTGAATATATCGAAAAGGAAACAGAAAAACTGAGTCAGTTCTATGAACCGATACTGGACACGCGAATAACGCTGGAGCGGGAGAACCGGATGTACAGGGTCGAGATTGTGGTCCACGTGCACAACCACATCCTGAAAGCCACCGACGAACAGGATGTCGTGCATCCCGCGCTTGGCGGCGCGATCGACAAGATGGTCCGGCAGCTCAAGCGGGTCAAGGAAAGGCAGCGCAGGCCGCGCGTCCCCACCCCGGTACGGGACTGAACCCGGCGATTATATCGAAACGTTCCCTGAACGGTTGCCGCCGCAGGGAGCGTTTCTGTTTCTGTGCCGATCAGGGCGCGTTGGCACTGGCGGCACGGCCGCGCCAGGTCATCCACAGGTTGCAAGCCAGGACCGCCGCCGACGTCCACCCGAGTACACCGGATAGGCCGAATGCCGTCATCGAGACCGGCAGACCGTAGGGAACACGGTCCAGAATCCCTGCCAGGAGCAGCGGAGCGATTCGGCAGATCGCCGCGGCCGTTGCCAGGTAGAAGGTCGCAACGACCAGTCCGGGAAAGGCCACTTTGCGTTTGTGCAGGAAACCGGGCACCATTCGAGGCGCCATGCCCAGCAGAAGGAGGGTGATAAACCCCGCAAGATGCGTGTGGCGCAATGCGTCGGGATCAAAGGGTGACGCAACGCGGAAGAGGACAAGAGCGCCGTCCAGCAGTTCAACTGCGGCGGCCAGCGCCAGGAAAACGAATGCGGCGTAAAGCAACAGCTCGAACCGGCCGAACTCGCCGTAGTCCGGCAGGCCCGGCCGTGTTGGGCGCCGTTCGGGCCCGGGTTCGCCGATGCGATTCACGGTCCAGGGAGGGTACCACCGAAAGAGAATGTCCAGTTTCCAGATGAAGAGGAGGAGGACGCCCCCCCGGAGGACTTTTCCAATGGGCGACAGATGCGCAAGGGAAGACGCGAAGGACGTCCCCGTGAGTTGTGCCAATACGGGCACGTGGATCAGAATGAGCGCCAGGAGATAGACCTGCCCGTAACGTGCGACGGGCCAGCGGACGGCGGGCAGGCGCAGGTAAAGCGGAAACGTACGGACGGAAAACGCCATCGCCGTTGGAAGGATGACGAATCCGGTGAATAACCCAATGCCGAATCGGTTCCAGGCGATGTGAAGAAGCCGGTTGTTGCCGAAGCCCGCATGAAACGCGAGCGCGCCAGCCAGCAGTGAATACAATCCCCAACCGACAATTGCGATTGCCAGGAAGATGCGAACGGTCTGCAGCGCTGCACGGTTCGGTGCGGCACCGAGTAAGGTAATGACCAGCAGGAAGATATAACAGAAGACGCCCGCGATTTCCAATATCGCGGAGAATCCCAGTGTCCATCGCAGGCCGGTATGAACCGGGTCCTCAAGTCCCGCGGCCAGCAGCGGCTGTGAGACCGCGCGAAGGAAAATACCGGTTGTAAGAAGGGAAAGGATCCACGCGGGAAGCCGGGGATGGCGCAGGGGCGTACCGGCCAGACGAGGCAGGAAATAGAGGCTAACGCCGATGATGAAGAGGCCGATCCAGCCCAGGAGTTGGGCGTGGCCATGGGCCTGGAGCATGGCGACCCACCAGTTGCCCATGGGCAACTGGAAGCCGATCAGCACGGCCAGGATGGCGGCATAGCCGAATCCCACCGTCAGCGCAACGGCCAGCGACGCCAGCACAAAGCCGAAATGAAATGGGGTGTGGCTGCGGCCCCGGCTATCGGACAAGGCTGGTCCCCCGGGTCAGGTTGAGAGACAGCTCAACTTGGTGAGTAATGTGAAGAAATGAGCGACCGGGCCGGTTTCGCGGGCGAAGCCGCGGCAATGCAAACCACCAACTCTCGTACGAGGCGACGGTCGGTTCCGGTAGATCGCCCACCACACCATTAACCCCAAATCGAAAAAAACCGCAACCCGGCGAGCGACGAAAACCCCTGAAACGGGGCGTAACCGTCGTCAAGAAGGACGTATTTTCAGTTCACGTCCGGTGACCTGGTGTATCCTGATCGTCAGAAGTTAAATCGCCTTTGTCTGCTTGCACACATTCGGTTACACTTCCCCGAAGAATTACGAATCAAGGTTAACCCCGTTCGCCCAATTCCGCAACCTCTTTCGAAAAATCTTCCGGCGAACCGGGACCTACCCCCAAAGTGGGTAGACGTAAGACGTTGGAGGGTAGAGATTGGCTGCCATATAATGTTTCAACTCAGGCCGGAGGCAATTTGGTGGAACCTATCGGGAAGGGACTTCGTCTCACCACTTCCTGGGGGACGGGGGAGAGGTCTGCGACCCTTTTGGTCGCTTCAAAAGGAACACGCCGTAGGCAGGGAATTTGGGGAGATCTGGATGTTGAAGTTGGCTTTGATCACGTACATTGCCCGGAGACCGCCTGGGCATTCCCGAGGCGACATAGCTTGACGAATCAGCGCGGAAATACCCCCTCTCCGCAAGCGGGCGTTCGCGAGGATGATCCGGCAGGACGGCTGCATGCGTTGTGAGTCCAGCCTCGCTACGCTGATCGCTGTTTTTTCCTCTGTGCCTTTGTGTCTCTGTGTGAGTTGATTTTTGTCGTTAACCGGCTGCCTCCTGCTGTACGCTGACACCTGACAGCCTTCGTCTGATACCGGGGGATTCCAATGAATTCCGGATTGCTGAATTGCGTTGTCATCCTGCTCCTGCTGAACCTCGCCTCGTGTTCGCCAGGGGATACCGTGACCGTGTCCGGCGCGGTTGGCCGGCCGGGATACGTCCCCTACCGTGCGGATTGGGCGCTGGAGACTTACGTGGCGAAGGCGGGCGGGTACCTGGCTGAAGCGGATACGGGGCGCGTGGCTCTGGTCCGTAACGTGGGAGACAGCGTGGTAGTGGGAGCGCACGGCAACGTCCTGAAATGGGCGGTCGATGACGCCCCGGCCCCATTGCCGGGCGACCTGATATCCGTCCCGTTGAAAACGTACCGGGTCCGGTTCGATTCGGTGATGACGGTCAGGGACCTGCGGCTGGAATGGAAGGGTCATATCTACCGGATGGAGCGTGGCAAAGCGGCGCTCGGGACGACGCTGCGGGGTGTGGTGGCGACGGTGTTCTTCGGGGACGGGGAGGTGATCCAGCAGCATTCAGGGAACGCGGCGGGTTCGTTTCAATACCTGTATGTGATCATGCATCCTGATCGGTGCCGCGCGCTTCCGGCTGCGATCCGAATTCCAGTCGCCGACCGCGAGGCGCTTGAAGACGCGGCTGCGCTGCACCGCTATATGTTCAGGACGTCCGCGTTCAGGGCGGGAGAACGCACGTACCTGCCGCCGGACGGTCATTTCCGGGTTCAGGCCGGCATCTGGCTCAGTCCGAAGAATGCGTCGTATCCCGGTAGTGGCGTGCGGAAACGGCATTACGGTGACGGCCGGATATGGACGACGTTTCCGGACGGGAGGCAGCGGTGGCGGTATGCGAACGGGCGAATTGTGATGCAGTTTCCCAATAAAACACGGGAAACGCGGTTTCCGGACGGTTCGGTCCGAATTGAAGACGCGCTGGGAAGCGTAAGGACAACGTATCCGGATGGCCGGATGGTGACCGAAGACGCCGCGGGCAACCGGCACAGGGTGTACCAGGACCGGCGCCAGGAATGGCGGCATGCGTCCGGGAACCGGATGACGATATATCCGGATGGTCGGCGGCAGCACCGGTTTGCCAGCGGAACCGTGCGCACGGTGCATCCCAACGGTATCGAGCGGACGGTATTCTCCGACGGGACCCGGCATGTGCGGTATCCTGGCGGAAGTGTGGAGATCGAGGCGCCCGGTGGGTCACGAGAGACGCGTTATCCGGATGGAAGTGTCCTGGCAACAACCCCTGAAGGGCATCGAATAAGGGTCTTCAAAGACGGCCGTCAGTTTACGCGGATGAACGACGGCACGACGATTGAACAGTTTCCTGACGGACGAAAGATACAGAAACATCCATCGGGCGTTACGCTGGAGGTATTCGCGGACAGGTCGCGCCGCACCGTGTATTCGGACGGTTCGGAAACGCTGCGCCGTCCCGACGGCGTACGCGTCGCAAGGCTTGGGGACGGGACGGTGATCGAGGAATTCCCGGACGGCAGGATTGTGCAGACCGATACATCGGGCGTGCGGATGGAGTTCCTGACACCGGATCGATACGTTATTTCGGACCGGGAGGGCAACCGCGTTGAGGTAGGCCCTGACAGTACCGTCACAAAGCAATTCGCGGAGCCTTTTCGGTACCGCGGTACGATCCGGCGCGACCTGATCGACCTCGAGCGCGTACCGGAACGAATCTCTCCCGGCATGGAAGCGTCCATCCATGGGACGGTGGGAGACCTGGTGAAATCGCTGTCAATGGCGGTTTTCCTGCTGCCGGATGGTGACGTTCTGGATATGACGACAAAGCACCAGAGGGGACGGTTTACCGGGTTCCTGCTGATTCGCGAACCTGGACACTATCGTCTGCAGATCCAGGGGAAACTGGAAAACGGCGATGCGGTTATGCTGGAAGACCGCATGTTGAACGTGGGTGATCCGGCGCCGCTGGTGAAGCCTGTGATCCAGGTCGCATTGTATCCTGGCGATGCGGCTGCGGGCCGGCGGCTGGTGGACCTTGTGAATCAGGCGCGAAGCAGGAAGGGCCGTATGAGATTGAAGTGGGACGACGACCTGGCCTACGCGGCGGCGTCCCACCTGAAGGACATGCTTGCGTACGGCGCCGTTTCGCACCGGTCGCCCATGTACGGAAAACTGACGAGCCGTCTGGAACGACTGAATATCCCATTTGAGGTCGCACTGGAAAACCTGGCGACCGCCCCCTCGCTGGAGGAAGCGCACTGGCACCTGATGTTGAGCGCCGAGCACAGGCGGAATGTCCTGGACCCGCGACTGACGCATATCGGAATCGGCGTGGCGCGGGAGCGGGGCCAGGTGTGGGTGGTCGAAATCTTCAAGCGTGGATTCTAGGCGCGAGACTCGGACGTCCCCGCGAAACTGCCTGCCCGGATGTATGAAACTGCATAGCGGACGGTCTCGTGCGGGGAGTTCGGGCTTTTTTCGTACTTGAGGATTGGACGTGAAGATCAGACTCGGAACGGGGTTCCTTGTCGTTGGCGCATTCGTCTGGTTCAGTGACGGATTCGCATCTGTACCTGCACGAGAATCGGCAGATGCGGCCTTCCGGATTGCGGTCGAGCGGCTGGGACGGGTCTCGTCCGGGGAGAGTCTGCGCGCGTTGAATGACGTGCTGGCGCTGGATGAAAACCACGTCCTGGCACATGTGGAAATCGCCAGGCTGCATATGTCGAAAAACACGCCTCTTGCCAGGAGCGACGCCGAGAAATTCCTGCGGCGCGCAATCCACCTGGATCCGGAAAATGGGGAACATCGGGTGTTGCTGGGCGATCTCCTGTGGGCGCAGGGGTTTCTGTTTAACGCAAAACGACAATATGAAGCGGTCCTGGAGCGTAATCCCCGAAACGCGCGTGCGGCCTTCGGGCTTGGAGTATACTATGTAAAGGACTTTATGAAGTATTGGAACATGATCGACACGGAGGGCAGCAGCCATCGTTTGTTGCTGGAGTGGCGTCATTTCGCCAGGGAATTCCGTGAGCTGGCAATCCGGAATCTCGGGCAAAGCATTCAGCACGATCCGTGCTTTAAGGACGCCTATTACCAGTTGGGCCTGGTCTATATGGAGGATATGAAAGCCGCTCCAGAGGCCGCGGGAAGAGCGCTGGTCAGCGTTGCCAACTCACTGCTGAAGGAATTTCCCGCGGACAAGGACGCGTTGCTGTTCGCCGGGTTGGGCTACCACACCGGCGGATATCCGGAAAAGGCATGGGATTTTTACGTCCGGGCTCTTGAGAGGATGGACGCTGAGGAACGGTCGATCATCGAGTCGCTGGAGACCGTCGCCGGAGACGAGAAACGGGTGCGGGCAGCGAAAGCGGATTCTCAGACTCAGGAGGTCGGGGGTGCGTGGGCGGGCACTTCCGGGCGGGAGCAGTTCTGGCGCGGACAGGACCCGCTGCTGCTGACGGAATGGAACGAACGGAGAATGGAGCACTACCGCCGTGTGGCCTATGCCAATCTGCGGTTTGGCAAGCCCCGGAGGGGGATTGCGGGGTGGCGCACGGAAATGGGTCGGGTCTACATCAAATACGGAGACCCGCTCAGCCGGAAGGTGACGCGACCCGAGGTGGGCCAGCAGGGAGGGACCGCTCAGACGCACACCGAACTGTGGGCGTATGAAGGCTTTTCATTTCGATTCAGGAACTGGAACGGCTTGGACGGGTGGCACTTTGACGTCAGTTCTCTCCATTTTCCTTCGGGAGAGTGGGTCCTCAAACGCACGCCGCAGCGATTCGTCGATCCCTATCGCGACCTGAAGTACAGCATGCCGTACCAGGCGGCCGCGTTTCGAGATGACGGCAAGATACGCCTCGAGGTGGCCTATGCGATTGCGAAGGAGAAGTTGAGGACGTCCGACACCGGCGCGGTCGACCTGCGGGACGGGCTTTTCGTGTTTGACGGCGCCTGGAATGCGGTCTCGCGGGCGGTGTATGCGACCCGATGGCTTGCGGACGTGGGAGAGGATAGTCTCAGAGCGCGGTACCTTCTGTCAAAGTCGACGCTGATGGTCGAACCGGGGGATTATCATCTCATCGCCGAGGTGCAGGACCGCGGGACCCGGTCCATCGGGACGTTCAGGAACACGTTCGCCTTTGCAGCTGAAGATTCCTCGGTGGCGATGAGCGATCTGCTCATGGCAACCGGCATTGAGATGGACGATCCGTTTCCGAAACGGCGTGAGGATCTGAAGGTAGCGTTGAATCCTTTGCACACCTTCTATCATGCGGAATCCGTGTACATCTATTTCGAGGTCTACAATCTGACGCGGGATGATTTCGGAAGGACAAAATACGAGATAACCTATCGGATCGGGCAGCCGGAAGCAACCGAGGTGGTTCCCGGGAGATTCGAGGCTGTGGCGCTGGCGGAACCGCCCGGGAACGTGCGTTTACGGATTGGAGCGGTCCGGGAGGACGGGCCCGTCGAATATCAGGTGAGGTACATTCCTGCCGAGCGAGACCGGGTTTCAAGGATGGTCCGCAAGTTGGACAGGGATACGCGAGAAACCGCGGTCACCGTCCGGTATGAGGGGGACCGGGCGGATGATTTCACCTATCTTCAAATCGAACTGGACAGGGTCCGGTTGGGAGTACACGCCCTGTCTGTAGAACTGAAGGACCTGAACCGTGCGGGTCAGGGAGACGAGAGACGCGTGTTATTCCGGGTGATCGAGTGAAGCAGGGGAGTCGCGTGAGACGGCCGAAGCAGGAGGACCACCCCTCGCTCCGCGTCATTCGAGGTGAATGACGTCTGCGGGCACTTTAAGTCGAAACCGGTGATCCGGCACCCCGGAATTGACCTTCCGGCTGATGACCTGAATCCGGATCCGGTCGCTGCCCTGGATGATTTCCATACGGCGCGGAAGGGCAATGCCGTTCTGAAGCTGGTATTCGGAGAGGATTCGGCGGGATACCAGCGATCCGCGTGGCGTGTAGACGCGCTCTTCGAGCAGAACGGCCGTGCGGGAATCGAAACGAAGGCGGCGCGTCCACAGGGGTTCGATAATCTCTACGAAAAGCGTGTCGCGGCGGGTCACATACTCGCCGATTCGCGGCAGACTCAGTGGAGAGAGATCGACGAGGCCCAATATCGCCTCACGGGCGCCGTACGGCGTGAGATCCACCCCGGTGACGGTGCGCAGCACGTCCGCCGAAGGTCCCTCCAGATAGTGGTTGGTCCTGGCCAGGTATACCGAAAGCGAGTCGCCGCGGGCAAGTGCGGAAAGGACGCTGCTGAATAACACCTTCATCTCTATTTTCAAAGCGTCCGGAAACCGGTAGAAGAGTACGACAACGCCGTTCTGTTTGACGCCGTCTACGCGCATATTGATTCCGGCACGGACCTCAAGGTCGTGAAGGCTGTCGACCCTCGTGGAGACGATGCGCAGCAGGTCGGCGGGGGTCGACAGGGGTGCGACTTCCGGGAGGCGGGAGAGGGATGCGGCACAGCCGGAAAGCGCGAGGAGAAGCAGACAAAGGGCAGGTTTAGGCGTGACGGATCGCGTTCCGGACCGCTGCTGGCGTGCCATTTCAGGGTCCGCTTGCGTTGTTGGGGCGGAACGATTGCAGTTTGCGCCGGATGGAATCGTTGCCGGGATTCAGATCGGCCGCGCGCCGCCAGTGTTCGAGGGCTTCGTGGATGTTGCCCAGGGCCCGCGCGGCATCGCCGACGTGGTCCAGAATGATCGACAGATTCTCAAGCTGGTCGGGTGTGCGGAACGCCGTTTCGATCTTGTTCAGCCTGCTTTCTTCGGCTTTCAATGCAAGCTTGAGAAACCGCATTGCGTCGCTGTATCGCTGTTGCTGGAAATAGACCCATCCCATGCTGTCCAGGTACGCGCCGTTTTTCGGGTCGACCTTCAGCGCACGTTGGATATAATGCTCCGCTTCCCCCAGGCGAACGCCTTTTTCCGCGAACATGTAACCCAGATAGTTGAGTGCCTGGTGGTTGTCGGGCGCCCTGGCAAGAAGGCGCTGGAAAACGGCAACGGCGTTTTCGAACCGCCCCGACCGCTCGTAACTGTGGCCCAAGTCGAAAAGTACGTCCTCCAGGAGTTCCGTGTCGTCTTCGAGGCGGCTCAGAAGACTTTCGAGTTCGGGAATTGCGGCTTCCCAGTTTTTCTCTGCCAGATAGGTACGCCCAAACTCCAGTCGAAAACGGAGGTCATCCGGCCGGGCGTTAACGGCCAGGTTGTAGACCTGTCTGGCCTGTTTGGGGCGATTGCTCAGGCGGTACGTCCGTCCGAGATCGAACACGATCCGGGCGTAAAGATCGGAATCGGCCGGGGTTTCGCCGAAGAGTCCATTGAGAATCCCGATGGCCGGGTCCCAATCCCGTTGGTTCAGATAGGTATGGGCAACGCCCAGGCGGTACATCGGATCGGATTTGACGGATATCGCCCTGAGGAAGGATTCTCGTGCCTCGTCCGGGCGGTCCATGGATAACAGCAGCGACCCCTTCCGGCCGAGCAGGTCGTGTCGATCTGGCAGTTCCTCCATAAGACGGTCCAGAAGGGCTTCCGTGTGCTGAAAACGTAGTGTGTCCAGGCCGCTCTCGGCGTCCGAACGTGGAATGCTTTGCGGGAGGTGGATTGACAGCCGGTCCAGAAAGAGCGTATCCAGTGGCGTTTCCGAAATCAGGGCTTCCAGATGGTTGTGACGATCGTATATTGAAATCAGCTTCTTCCAGAGCGTGATCGTGGTTTTGTTCAAGCGGTGTCGAAAATGCGCCAGACCGGAACGATATATCGATGCGGCCTTCAGCGTGTCGCCTTCGGCGAACGTCAGGTCGCCAAGGCGATTCCAGATCTGGACCTGTTCAGGATCGCGATGTAGAATTCTGCGGTAGATGCCGGCCGCCCTGAGGGGCAGATTCAGCCTCTGATACCCGTCGGCGATCAACAGATCGAACCGGATGTTCGACGTGGGTACAGCAGCGGCCCGATCCAGTGTACGTAAAACCTCCTGACGCTGCCGTCTGGCCGTGTAGATCTGGAGAAGATGGGCATATGCCCGGAAATCCGCGGGTTTCAGGCGCGTGATGGCCTCGAGTTGGGCCGTTGCCAGCGTGGAATCCCGTTGTCCTTTGGCCAGGGTGTCGAACAGCAGCCATCGATGCGCCGGGGCCCGGGGTTCCAGCCGTACGGCTTTTCGCGCCGCTTCGCCTGCTTCGGCTATGCGGTTCAACGAGATCAGGTTGTGCGCAAGGGAATTGTACAGCGTGGCAGCGGTGGAATCGATGGCAATGGCCGCTCTCAGCGACGCTACAGCTTCTTCAATTTGTCCGGCAAGTTTGTACCTTTTGGCGTCGATGAAATGACCCAGCGCACGGGAATCCGTCCCGCGAGGTTCGGCCCGTGGAGGGTCGACCGCCTGTAGTGGCGCGGCGCCACCCGCAAAGCACGTGAAACCGAAGAGAATGAGGAGTGTGCGTGTTTTCATATTCTACGCGTTGAATCCGGAACAATGGACGTCGAACAGGAAGAGCGACCGCACGGAAGGGGTTACTGACAGTTTCACGATCCGGATCAGAAAAGGTTGCCCGCCCGTCTTTCGAGGATCAGCTTGCCGGCCTCGTGTTCGATGGGGATCGGATAGTCTTGCGTAAAACAGGCCGTGCAATACTGGAGCGAGGAGTTTGGGGCCACGCCGAGCATGCCGTCGAGCGAGAGATAACCCAGGCTGTCCACGCCGAGATGTTCGCGGATCTGCTCCACGGTTTTGGCGCTGGCGATCAGTTCCTTTTCGGTCTGAAAGTCAATTCCGTAAAAGCACGGACCCACAATGGGAGGGCAGCTCACACGCACGTGAACCTGCCGGGCGCCCGCTTCGCGCAACATGCGAACCAGGTGTTTGAGGGTGGTGCCCCGGACAATCGAATCTTCCACGACAACCACCCGCTTCCCGTTCAGGACCCCCCTGACCGGGTTGAATTTGAGCCGGACCTTGGACGATCGACTGTCCTGTCCGGGAGTGATAAACGTGCGTCCGACGTAGTGGTTCCGTATCAGGCCGATTTCGTGCTTGATGCCGGACTGATTGGCGTATCCCAGCGCCGCGGTATTGCTGGAGTCCGGCACGGATATCACGATGTCTGCGGCGGCAGGTTGTTCTATGGCGAGCTGCCTGCCCAGGCGCCGCCGGGTCTTGTCCACGTTGTCGCCGAAGATGATGCTGTCGGGCCGTGAGAAATAGATATATTCGAAAATGCAGAACGCGTGGCGATCGGCTTCCGAGGTCGTAAAGGCGCGGAGACCGTGCGAATCTATCATAATGAGTTCGCCGGGTTCGATGTCGCGAATATAGCGTGCCGAGATGATGTCGAGCGCGCAGGATTCGGAGGCGACAACCCACGCATCGCCCAGCTGTCCCAGGCACAATGGACGGAATCCGTAGGGATCGCGTGCCGCGAACAACTGGTTTTCCGTTGCCAGGACCAGCGAATAAGCACCCTCGATTCGCCGTAAAGCGTCCATAATTCGATCGGCCATCTTCTCTTCTCTGGATCTGGCGACAAGGTGCAGGATCAGTTCGCTGTCGGTCGTCGTCTGGAAGATGGCGCCGTCGTCCTGCATCCCGTTTCGGAGTTCGGCTGTATTGGTGAGATTGCCGTTGTGCGCGACGGCGACAAACGCGTCCCGGCACTCCGCCAGAAAGGGCTGTGCGTTGGAGAGGGTGTCGGATCCGGTTGTGGAATATCGATTGTGCCCGATGGCCAGGTGGCCCGGCAGCCGATTCATGACGGTCTCGTCGGCGAACACGTCGGCAACCTGCCCCATTTCGGTATGGCGGAACAGGTACTCACCGTTACCGGAAACGATGCCACTGCTTTCCTCACCCCGGTGCTGCAGGGCGTGCAGGCCCAGCGTGGTAAGTTTCGCCGAATCGCCGTCCCCATAAATGCCGAAGATGCCGCAAAAGTGTTTTACACCCTGTTCCATCGGCCCTCCTGTCGGTCAGCCCCTGCGCCGTCTGCGTCTGCCGTTTTTGCTTCTGCGGTTACGCCCCCGTTCGGTCCTTGAACCGCCTTCCTTCAACAAAAAATCGAGCCGGCGGAATCTCCTGTCCGCCCGTACCAACCGGACCACCACCGGGTCGCCCAGCCGGAACCGTCTGCCGGTGCGTTGTCCGATAAGCGCGCCTTCGTTCTCGTGATACACATAGTAGTCGTCTTCTATCGTACTGACCCTGACCAGTCCGTCAATCAGGACGTCGTTGAGCTCCGCGAAGAATCCGATGGGCCGGACGCCAACGATAACGGCATTGAAGTCGTCGCCGACGCGATCTTCCAGAAAGCGGATCTGCTTGACTTTGACGGACGCCCTTTCTGCCTCCTGAGCCACGGTTTCCCGGCCGGTTACGACGTCGCCGAGCGCCGGAAGCCGTTCCCGGAGCCCGTTCTTTCGTTCTTCGGTCAGGCCGCCTGCTTCTTTCAGGAGCCGGTGGACCATCAGGTCGGGGTATCGCCGAATGGGGGAGGTAAAGTGGGTATAGGTGTCGCAGGCGAGGCCGAAATGGCCGACGTTGTCCGGCGAATAGACGGCTTTCTTCATGGACTGCAACAGCCTCGCGTTCAGCACCTGCCCGAAACGCTTTCCTTCGACTGCGGCCAGGAATTTCTGGATATCGGAAGACGTGATCCGGTTCCGCCGCGGAAAGCCGAACCCGAAGGCGGCGGCCGTGTCTGCGAATTCCAATAGCTTCTGCGCGTCCGGCCTTTCATGAATGCGGTACAGAACTGGAAGATTCCTGTCTCGCAGATAGCGGCCGACGGTTTCGTTGGCCAGAAGCATGAATTCCTCGATAATCCGGTGGCTGTCGAGGCGTTCGCTCCTGGAGATTTCGGTTACATTACCCTCGCAATCCACGACGATACGTGGTTCGGCTATATTGAAATCGATCGCGCCCCGCTTCATCCGCCGGCCGGTGATGCACCTTCGCAGAACGTCCATCTTCCGCAAGACGTCTGCGTGCGGCGCAGGATCGGCCGACCCGCCTCCATTGAGAAACTTCTGGGCCTGCAGGTATGACAGCCTTGCCCTGCTTCTGACCATGGACGGTGCGATCCGGGACTTCATCGGCCGTCCGTTCGCATCCAGGTCGATCAGCACGCTGACGGCCAGCCGGTCCCTGTCGGGAAGAAGGGAGCACAGGTTTCCGGATAGGCGCTCCGGAAGCATGGGAATGACCCGGCCCATGAGGTAGACACTGGTCCCTCTCGCCATGGCCTCATGGTCCAGCGGGCTGCCTTCCTTTACGTAGTGGTCCACGTCGGCAATGTGTACGCCCAGCCGGTATCCGCCTCCCGGTCTATCTTCCAGAGAAACCGCGTCGTCGTGGTCCCGGGCGTCTTCCGGATCGATGGTAACGCAGAAGAGGTGACGCAGGTCCAACCGGTTAAGGGTTTCTGCCTCGGGAATCCGGTCTGTAAACGCCTCTGCGGCTTCAAGTACATGCGGGGGAAATTCGATGGGCAGGTCGTACTCTTTCACAATGGAAAGGGTGTCGATGCCCGGATCCCCGGGTAGGCCCAGGACGTCGACGACCTCGCCTTCGGCGTCGGCATGTCCCGGGAGCCAGGGCCGGAGCCGGGCAACGACCAGTTGGCCGTCGCTGGCGCCTCCGGCATTTTCGGGAGAGACGTGGAGATCCCGTGGAAATCGGGGATCGTCCGGTTCCACAAAGGCGAAATGGGCTCCCGCGCGGTAGATTCCGAGGATGGATCTGGCGCCGCGTTCCAGCACACGGCTGATTTCGCCTTCGGGTTTGCCGCCGCGCCTGCGGGATATCCGGACCACGACGCGGTCGCCGTGCAACGCCCCGCGCAAGCCGCCGGGACCGACAAAGACGTCGTTTTCCTCTTCGCGGCAGACAAATCCGAATCCATCGGGATTGACGCTGAGAAGACCCGTTGCGAGATTGAGCCTGTCGGGGGCGCCAAAGCGGTTGTTGCGCGTCCTGACGATGGCGCCTTCCCGTTCGAGCTGAACGAGCAGGCGTCGGAATCGCCGATAGTCGTTTTCGGGCACACTCAATGCCCGGCTCAGTTCGCGAGGCTTGAGCGGGCGCCCCGTTTCACTTCGGATAAAATCCAGAACCCGGTCGCGGGTTATGGACATCGCGTTAATCCATACCGTTCAATGTAGATATCCATCCACTCCTTAAGAAGCGGTCTTAAAATTCTCTGCGGTCTTCGCGCGGCTGCAATAGCGCCGTAATTTTGAAACACCTTCCTGGAAGACGGCGCCGCTATTTTCTTGATGCAGGGGGGCGAGTACCTTATTTTTTGGCAACCGCCCGAGTTCGCGTTAAATATATAAGTTAGTAAGCAGAAAATCAAAAATAAAAGGCGGAAAAATCGGAATTGTCCGCCTCAAGACAAGGAGGTAACGCAGCAGGTCGCTCTGATTCATCGTGTTTCGCGCCCTGAACCAAATTTAACGTCACCAAAGGAGCTTCGTTATGAAACGTCTGGTTCCATTCGTTCTTCTTCCGCTGTTTTTGTCGGCCTTGCACGGGTCCGCGTTTGCGCACTGTGAAATCCCATGCGGGATCTATGGCGACGAGGCCCGGTTCTCGGCCATCGCGGAAAACCTAAAGACCATTGAGAAATCCATGAACCAGATCAACCTGCTTTCGGCCGAAGCGGGTAAAAACGCGAACCAGCTTGTGCGGTGGGTGAATAACAAGGAAACGCACGCGGATCAGATTCGTGAGATTGTTGCGCAGTACTTCCTTGCACAACGCATCAAAGCGCCTGCGAATGACGATCCGGCAGCCGGCAAGACTTATTCCAGGAAGCTGGCGCTGCTTCATCAGATGATCGTTTCGGCGATGAAATGCAAGCAGACCGCCGATCCCGCACATGTGAAGAAATCGCGAGAACTGCTGGAGGCGTTCCAGGCGCTGTACAACCGGCAGTGAGCGTAACGCAGTATTTCGGACAAACGGGCCGGATGCCTGTCTGCGTGCACCGCACAGGCAGGCAGCCTGCATGGACTTTTTCAACGGGCTTTTTGCCCTGATTCCGCCGGAGATTACACGCCGGGTCTTCCTGGCAAGACCCGGTGTTTTTTTTACAGATTTTCCTTGCCAAAAATACACCAGTTTGATATATTTGTCGATTGTTAGCACTCAATAAGTCAGAGTGCTAACAATGAGATAAGGCGAATAAAATCGATCAATTCAACGCCGGTCCTGTTTTTAAGGAGGTTAGAGACATGGCAGTCAAGGTGAAGCCGCTGGGAGATCGTGTGCTGGTCAGGCCCCAGGAAGAAGAGGAGCAGGTGAAGGGTGGCATCATTATTCCTGACACAGCGAAAGAAAAGCCTCAGCGCGGTGAAGTCGTGGCCGTCGGAGATGGCAAACTGGACGATTCCGGCACAAGGATTTCGCCGTCCGTGTCATCCGGCGACGTGGTACTCTACGGCAAATATTCCGGCACCGAGGTAAGGCTGGACGACGAGGATCATCTCATCATGTCTGAGAGCGATATCCTGGCGATTATTGAAGACTGAGGCGGTTCATTTTAAAGATACGTCAAGGAGGACGAAATGCCGAAGCAGCTTGAATTCGATGTTGCGGCCAGAGATGCGCTGAAGCGCGGCGTGGACCAGTTGGCCGAGGCGGTCAAGGTAACGCTGGGCCCGAAGGGCAGGAACGTCGTGCTGGACAAGAAATTCGGGTCGCCCACGGTCACCAAGGACGGCGTTACCGTGGCAAAAGAGGTGGAACTGGAAGATCCCTATGAAAACATGGGCGCTCAGATGGTGAAGGAAGTCGCCTCCAAGACGTCCGACGTGGCGGGCGACGGTACCACAACGGCAACCGTGCTGGCCCAGGCGATTTACCGTGAAGGGCTCAAGAACGTGACCGCCGGCGCCAATCCCATGGATCTGAAGCGAGGCATCGACAAGGCGGTGGCCGCGGTCGTAAAGGCAATCCAGGATATCAGCAAGCCGGTTGCCGGGCACACCGAAATCGCACAGGTCGCAACGGTTTCCGCCAACAGCGACACGGCAGTCGGGGACCTGATCGCCGAAGCCATGGATAAGGTAGGCAAGGACGGCGTCATTACCGTTGAAGAGGCGAAATCCATCGAAACAGGCCTGGAAGTCGTGGAAGGCATGCAGTTCGACCGCGGGTATCTGTCGCCTCATTTCGTAACGGATCCGGACAATATGGAGGCGACGCTGGAAGAGGCGTATCTGCTGATTCACGACAAGAAGATCTCGGCGATGCGCGATCTGCTGCCTGTTCTTGAAAAAACGGCTCAAACCGGCAAGCCGCTGCTGATTATCGCCGAAGATATCGAAGGCGAAGCCCTCGCCACGCTGGTTGTCAACAAGATCCGGGGCACGCTGAAGGTTGCAGGGGTCAAGGCGCCGGGCTTCGGCGACCGCCGCACGGCCATGCTGGAAGATATCGCCATCCTGACGGGCGGCCGCGTGCTGTCCGAGGACGCGGGGTTCAAGCTGGAAAACGCAACCACGGCGGATCTGGGGCAGGCCAAGCGAGTCACGATTGACAAGGACAACACGACCATCGTAGAAGGCGGCGGCGAGTCCGGCGACATCAGGGGGCGCGTTGGACAGATCCGGCGTCAGATCGATGAGACGACATCGGACTACGACCGGGAGAAGCTGCAGGAACGACTGGCCAAGCTGGCCGGCGGCGTGGCCGTGGTGAACGTAGGCGCGGCAACGGAAACCGAAATGAAGGAGAAGAAGGCTCGTGTGGAAGACGCGCTGCACGCGACGCGGGCTGCCGTGGAAGAAGGCATCGTCCCCGGCGGCGGCGTGGCTTTTGTCCGTGCGATCGATGCTCTGGATCGGGCCCGGAAAGATGCGCGGGGCGACGAGAAAATCGGCGTGGAAATCGTGCGCAGGGCCCTGGAAGAGCCGCTCAGGCAGATTGCCGACAACGCGGGTGTTGAGGGCGCGATCGTCGTACAGAAAGTAAGCGCCGGCGAGGGTGGTTTTGGCTTTAACGCCGATACCGAGGAATACGAAGATATGATCGCCGCAGGTCTGTTGGACCCGACCAAGGTGGCGCGCACGGCTCTGGAGAACGCGGCCAGTATTGCCGGGTTGCTCCTGACCACCGAAGCCGTGGTGGCGGACATACCGGAAGAAGAAAAGCCTCCGCCAGCGCCTCCGGGCGGCGGGATGTACTAACATCGTCTCCATTCCCCGTAACGGAGAGCGGAGGTCGGCATAAAAAAGAAACGCGCCCCGATCAGGGCGCGTTTCTTTTTTTATTTGCCGCATTGGCGGGGTCAATCGTCCGCGGCTTCCTGTTGCGTCACGCCGCTGCAAAAGGCAACGTAGTCGATGAGTTCCGTAATCTCCGGGTTGTCGCCGCAGACCGGGCAGCCGGGGTCGCGACGGATTTTGAACGTCCGGAAACTCATGGCCAGCGCATCGTACATGAGCAGCCTGCCGATAAGCGGTTCACCCTGGCCGAGAACCAGCTTGACCACTTCGGTTGCCTGGATTAACCCCACGGTTCCCGGAAGTACTCCCAGGACCCCGGCGTCGGCGCAGGACGGCGCCAGTTCCGCGGGCGGAGGCTCGGGATAGAGGCACCGGTAGCAGGGTCCCTCCAGATCGCAGGGATAGATGGTCACCTGACCCTCGAAGCGGAAGATACTGCCGTCTACGATGGGCTTGCGCGCGAAAACGCAGGCGTCGTTTACCATGTAACGCGTGGGAAAGTTGTCGCATCCGTTTACCACGATGTCGTAGTCCGCGATGATGTCCATCACGTTATCGGAACTCAGGTACTCGACGTACGGGACCACCTTGCATCCCGGATTCAGGTCCTGCAGGGTTTCCCTTGCAGAAATGGCCTTCGGCCTGCCCAGGTCGGATGTACCGTGCAGGATCTGGCGTTGAAGATTCGTGACGTCCACAACGTCCGCGTCCACGATTCCCAGGGTGCCGACACCGGCCGCCGCGAGATAGTAGGCCGCGGGGCATCCGAGTCCGCCGGCGCCGACCATCAGTACTTTGGCATCCAGCAGCTTTCCCTGGCCCTTTTCGCCCACTTCGGGTACCAGCAGATGCCTGGAGTACCGCTGAACCTCGGCTTTGCTGAGCGCCCTGTCCTGTTGAACCGGGTAACCCGCTTCCACCCAGGCGTCGAAACCGCCCTCGATGTAGTCGACGTTTTCGTATCCCATACGCCGCAGGTCTCTCGCGGCCAGCGGGCCCTGGTTTTCGTCGCCGTAGACGATGATGGCGGTTGAGCGGTCGTTCGTCAGGGTTTCGATTCGCAGTTCGAGGAATCCCCTGGAGAAGTTCTCGGCGCCCTCGATGTAACCCCCGGCGTAGTCCTCCCGCTCACGGACGTCCAGCAGCAGCACGCCGCCTGTCCGCTCCCGCGCTTCTTCCGGCGAGATGCCCCGGACCTCGCTCCTCACGTTTTCCATCAGCGTTTCGAATGCCGTACTCATCATATCCCCCCGGTGCAGAGTGGTTGGCATCATGTACTGATAATGTATCCAATTCCGACCTGGAAGGCAAAAGTAAATGCGCATTGTAATGGCAGGCCCCGCGCCCGGCGGCGACGTTCGCGAAGGCGGGTAGAAGGAAGAAGGAAGAAGGAAGAGATTGCCCGCCTTGTGAGGTCTCTTCTCAGACCGGAGGCAAGGAGGAGGAACCTATCGCGCAAGGATTTGTTCTACCGGCTCCCGTCTCCCCGCTTTCTGTTCGCCCGCCTGGCCGGCTTTCTCACCGCTTCCGAGGAGCCGGGGGGAGAGATTCGGATCGTCTTCCACTTCCGGCTCCTCACGAAATCGTAATTTTCGGTCCGGGCTGCTCGTGCGCGTCAATCTGGTCCATGATCTTGCGTGCGATTTCGAGGAAGGTCTGGGTCTCGCCGGATTCCCCTGCCGCAATCGGATCGCCGGCGTCACCTCCCTTGCGAATGGCCGGCAGTATGGGCAGTTGGCCGAGGAGCGGGACGTTGAAGGCCTGGGCGATCCGGTCGCCGCCGCCCGTGCCGAAGATCGCCGCGGATTCGCCGCAGCAGGGACAGGTGAAGGCGCTCATATTTTCCACGGCGCCCAGGATGGGGACGTCCACCTTGCGGAACATTTCGACGCCTCGCGTCACGTCTTCCAGGGCCACGTCCTGCGGCGTGGTGACAATCACCGCGCCGCTGAGCGGAACCGTCTGGGCAAGCGTGAGTTGCGCGTCTCCGGTTCCTGGCGGAAGATCGACAACGAGAAAATCCAGCGCGCCCCATGCGACGTCCGACATGAACTGCTGGATCATCTTTCCCACGATGGGGCCCCGCCAGATCACGGGTGTATCCTCTCCGGCGATGAGTCCGAGAGACATCAGTTTCACGCCGTGTTTTTCGAGCGGAATGATCTTGCCGCCAACGGCCCGGGGTTGCTCCGAGGCGCCCAGCATCATCGGGACGTTAGGCCCGTAGATGTCGGCGTCGAGCAGGCCGACGGCCTGCCCCTGGCGCGCCAGGGCTACGGCAAGGTTCACGCTGACGGTGGTTTTTCCCACGCCTCCCTTGCCGCTGGAAACGGCCACGATATGCTCGACGTCGGGGATGGGGCGTGGTTTCGGCATGCCGGGTGGCATTTGCATGGGTTCGTTCCCTGAGGGTTACGGGTTTATCGGTATCTGAAAACCGGGCGGTTTAGCTGCGCTTCCGCTTCGGGCTGGCGTATGGCGATATGTCGCGCAGGCGTCCAACTTCCTCGATGACGCGACCGGCCGCCGTGTCGATTTCGGCTTCGGTGTTGAATCTGCCAATTCCGAAACGGATACTGCTTTCGGCAAGGCGGTTCGGCACCCCCAGCGCACGCAGTACGTAAGACGGTTCCAGCGAGGCCGACGTGCATGCGGAGCCGGACGAAAGCGCGATTTCACCGAGGCCCACCATCAGGCTCTCGCCGTCCACGCCTTCGAAGCTGACGTTCAGGTTTCCGTCCAGGCGCTTCTCCGGATGTCCGTTGAGATGGATATCGTCCATGCCGTCGAACAGGCGGGTTTTCAACCGCTCGCGCAACCGCCGGATCCGGGCGCCTTCAGCGGCCATCCCGGCGTGCGCAAGTTCGCACGCCGCCCCCAGACCCACGATGCCGGGTACGTTGAGCGTGCCCGAGCGCATGCCTCGTTCGTGACCGCCGCCGTCGATTTCCGCCACGAGGCGGACGCGCGGCCGGCTGCGAACGTAGAGTGCGCCGACGCCCTTGGGTCCGTACAGTTTGTGTGCGGAGATCGAGAGCAGATCGATGCCGAACGCCTGCACATCAACGGGCAGCTTGCCCACGGCCTGAGCGGCGTCGCAATGGAAGAGGACGTTGCGTTCTCTGCAGATCGCGCCGATTTCGGCCAGCGGCTGGAGGGTGCCAATTTCGTTGTTGGCCGCCATAATGGAAACGAGCAGCGTGTCTTCCCGAATCGCTTCCGATACGGCTCCCGGCTCGACCTGTCCATAACGGTCTACGGAAAGGACTGTCACGTCGAAACCCCGCCGTTTGAGCGCTTTGCACGAATCGAGGACGGCGTGGTGTTCGGTGGCCTGGGTGATGAGGTGTCCGCCTCTGTCCCGGCGCACGGCGGCCACGCCCTTAATGGCCAGGTTGTCCGACTCCGTCGCGCCGCTGGTAAAGATGATCTCCCTCGCGTCCCCATGGATCAGTTCAGCGATCTGTTCCCTGCCCCGGTCCACCGCGGATTCGGCGGCCCACCCGTAGCTGTGGGTACGGCTGGCCGCGTTGCCGAAATCCTGCTTGAAATAGGGCAGCATGGCATCCAGCACCCTCGGGTCGACGGGCGTGGTGGCCTGGTTGTCGAGATAAATGTGAGTCATAACTCTAGTGTCCTGTCCCAAAAATACCTCACCATTCTTCCGCCGATTCATCCCGTCTCGCTACGTTGCCTTCGCTCGCCGAGGTGCCTTGCGAGCCGGGCGACTCGACGGCCAAATTTAGGCAACTTATTTCTGGGACAGAACACTAGCGAGCAGAAATGAACATTCGATTTCCCGATCATATCAAGACAATGATCTGATATGATCCGTCCTTACCTGTCCGTCGATTGCTCGCTCTAAAGAGTAGGCATTCGTTCGTCGAACGCGAGTGTCCCAGGCGAGCACTCCCAAATCACAGCGCGTGGCCCCGTACAGCACCGAGGATCGTTGTTCTTCCGTGGCTGGCAGGGCAATGGATTCGGTGCATCCCATGTGGGTGTTCGCGCTATGCATATGGCAGGCCCCGCGCCCAGGGGCGACTATTCCAATGGCGGTAAGAAAGTAGAGGGAAGCCGGTAGAAGAAATCCCTGCCCGCTATCTTATTCCTTCTTGCCTCCGGCACGAAACGAAACCTCACAG
>JAGWBX010000033.1:0-1470 GCA_021295655.1 Candidatus Latescibacterota bacterium | reverse complement strand
GCGAGCAGCCGGGGGGAGAGGTCTGCGTGGCTGGGCGGGGAGGTTGCTTTTGACTCTGCCTTTCGCTTTCAGCTGACGGCTGATAGCTGATAGCTGCTCGTCCGCTTTAATCCCCTTTAAACAGCGCCGCGACAAAGGCTTCCGGTTCAAAATCGCTCAGATCGTCCCGGCCTTCACCCATGCCGACCATACTGACGGGGAGGCCGAGTTCGTCGGCGATGGCAATGACAATGCCGCCCCTGGCGGTGCCGTCCAGTTTGGCCAGAACAAGGCCGGTAATCCCGATGTCCGCGTGAAACTGCCTGGCCTGCGCAACGGCATTCTGTCCGGTGGTTGCGTCCAGGACCAGCAATGTCTCGTGTGGCGCGTCAGGCAGGCACTTTCCCAGGACGCGCCGGATTTTCTTGAGTTCCTCCATCAGATTGATACTCGTGTGCAGGCGACCGGCGGTGTCGATAAGGACAACGTCCACATCTCGTGAACGGGCGGCGGCAAGGGCGTCGAACGCCACCGACGCGGCGTCCGCGCCGGGCCGGTGACGAACGATGTCGGCGCCGGAACGCTCGGACCAGATTGAAAGCTGGTCGATCGCGGCGGCCCTGAACGTGTCGCAGGCAGCCAGGAGCACCCGTTTGCCCCGTGCGCCGTACCGGCAGGCCAGTTTGCCGATTGTCGTCGTCTTTCCCGATCCGTTGACACCGGCGACCAGGATGACGTGAGGTCCGGTGCGGGAAGGCTTGAGGTTGGGAGACCGGACGGCGCGGAGTATCTCCAGCAGTTCGTCCTCGAGCAGCGCGCGCACCCAGTCTTCCGTCCGTTCGGGCGCCGGCCCTTCCTGCAGGCGCTCACGAAGACGGTCGATGATCCGCAATGTCGCATTGACGCCCACGTCGGCCCGGATCAGGATTTCTTCGATCTCCTCAAGGGCCTCTTCATCCAGTTCGGGTTTGCGCCGCAGGACCTCGCTGATTTTTCCGGTCAGCCCCTCCCGGGTCTTTGAGAGGCCCCGTTTGAATTTTTCCAGGAAATTCCCAAGCATGCTGCCGCCGGCTCCTCGTGTGGCGCCCGGTTTCGCCCCGCGAATGGTTGCAACCAGTAGGGGCACGGCGCGCCGTCCCCCAGACCGGATTCGAAGGTGGTGGGCGGTCTACCGTCAATAAGACGTTTCCCGGAGGAGGTCCAGTATGCGCTCCAGGTCGTCGTCTGTGTAGAACTCGATCTCGATTTTTCCCTTCTTTCCGCGACGGCTGATATTCACACCTGTGCCGAACCGGCGCTGCAGGTCTTCCTCGAGCGACAGGACCTGAGGATCCTTGTTCTGCGGCAGGGGTCCGGGGGGCTCACGGCGTCCTTCTCTACCGGCCTTGACAATGTTTTCAACCTGCCTGACCGAGAGGCCGTCCGATATGATCTTCCTGCAGAGATTCGCCTGCAGCCTGTCGTCGGCCAGCCCCAGCAGGGCCCGGGCGT
>JAGWBX010000032.1:20718-50069 GCA_021295655.1 Candidatus Latescibacterota bacterium | reverse complement strand
TTCGTCTGGACCGCCACCGCAGAATCGATCCTTGACAAGATTACTAGACTTTTTGAACTAATTCATGGGACAAGACACTGGCTCGGTGTCGTTCAAAATGGATCATCGTAAGGAATTCTACCCTCAATAACCTCAAGTAGGGACAGATCCTGTAGTTGCCTCAACGGTGAATCAGCAAATCCCGTTGGATTCACGTTAAGTGCTGGAAGGCGACTAAATATCAATTCCTCCAAGAACAAGGCGGTAAATTGTTCTCTCTTATAAACAGGATGATGGCATTGAATTATCCTGTTGTGTTCGTCAACCAGAAAGATTACGGGTGTACGTTCAAAGAGGTAATCCATGTTATGCCCTTCTATTGGCACACCAAGGCGAAATTCAAGATTGAACGCGCGACGATATTGAGATACATAGGAGAGCGCATGTTTTGAGATAGCAAAGATTGATACCCGGTCGCTTGCCGAGAAATTTTCATTTATGTGTCTCAGGCACCTTAATACGAATTCCAAACATGGTTGACAAGAGTATGGGTCAAACAGTAGCACTATGCCCGCCCTTGACCCGTAAAAACTGGTGTCTATGGTATCTCCATCCACTGTATGAATTGGTACAATTGGAAAGTGATGTCCGACAAATTGATTGTCCTTATAGGTATTGACCACATACGCTTGGTAGTTCGGCAAGTCGAACAGGTATATGTCGCCGATCCATGCTACGAATACAGTAATGACGAGAAGGAAGACCAAATTCGTTATGGCTAGGAATCTAACTATGCGTCTCGACATTTCACATTTCATCCCAAACGAATGGACTCCAGCGGGTGGATGTCGGGTTAAGTTAATCCACCCGCTGGTTTCCGCCAGAATAGGGTACTCGCCGTCCGAATTAAGACCAATTGCGCTAAAGTGAACCTTTAGACAGCAGGTGGTGGTGGTGGTGGTGGTGGTGGTCGTGGCACACAGATCCCCGGATTGATCTTATATGCGCCGATAGGATCGCACATCATTATCCCATCGGCCGCTTCGCACCTTTCTACGGTATTGAAGCAAATGAGAGACGGCGTAGTGAAAATATGGGTGTGACTATAATTCCATCTAGAACCCTGGCCGCCTTCGGATACATACGCACTCACTGAGCCAGTTCGACGTTCTCGAATTGGCTTATTCAACATCCGCATGGATACGCTCCTTTTGGTTAAAGATTCTGACGAGACGAGCACCCCAGTTCTGGCTTTTGTCGCGTATGACGTATAAGTAGCACCTACGTCATGGTTTACCGATACGAAGTTTATAGATCTCAAGCGTCCCATTGTACTCCTCGGTTGTATTCTCCGACGGACCTCTCCACATATAGATACGATCGCCGTTGTTTGTTATCGGTATTACATTGTACCCGAATGACGTGGTGATTTTTTTTGCGTCTTGATTCAATGCGTAGGCTTTGATTGTGTCCTCGGCATCTAGATCGTAGACTACCCATGATACCTCGATTGGCAGCGCGATTTTGTACGAAATCAGTAGATACCTCCCTTGAACCAAGGTCATGTTTCTCAAGTGACTTATCTCTGACAATGCATTGCGCAGGTCCTGCCGTGTTCCATTGCCAATGCCATGGTACCGTTTGGGCAAGCGACGAAACCCATCGGGTTTCAGTCCAAAGCTTTTAATTACATCGATGGATTCGCCATCGATTTCTTTGACCATGTAGTCGTTTGGACCAAGGTAATAGAGCCGATGGGATGAAGCATTGTAGCACACTCTAACGAGATTGCCCATACGAAACGAAATGAATCCCTGCCTTTCCGTTGACAATGGTGTCCGTTCCATAACGGCCCACGTAGCTGAGTCCCGACGTTCCAATTCAACTATTTTCGACCTATTAACCCTGACAAAGTACAACTCACCATTACGACCAGTTAGGATCCGACACCCTTGGACGAGTCTGGTTTTGTCAATAAATCCTCCAATGCGGTCATAGCGTAGAACTTTTGCGCCAACTTGATCCATAAGATAGATATTCCGACTCGTATCCATGGCAATATAGTCAACAGATCTGTACTCCCCTGGTCCGGTACCATTGCGCCCAAATGACCGGATGTAATGACCGTCTGTTAGACTGAACTCATGTGCCCGTGCGCCGATCCTGTCGGTGAGCAGGAGAGTCTCCTCAGGCGAGATTCGAATTGAACCGACTTCCCCGATACCGGGTGTGTCTTTGGAAAAAGGGATTCTTACCCTACGTTGCAGTTCTAGCCCGAGCTCACCGTCAAACTCGACTGGCATCACGGGAATTCGCGATTCATCAGACTCACTCAAGTGAATAGTTTTATAGATTAGTTGAAAGAAATCCCATACGCTTGACTCTGCCTTAGCGTTGGCACCATTGACCACAGTGAAAAATGCAAGCAAAAAAACGGTCAAGTATATGTGTCTTTTAATTCTCATCAGCCATTCACACCTGTCCAAAATCGGTTTCCGTCTTGGACGGCATCTGGTTCGCTTCCGTTAAAGCAGCGCCTCGCCCAAGGTTGCCTGAGTTTCACAAACTGCCTGTTTCACGGGCTCAATGGGACCGGACCAGCACAATTATAGCCGCTGGAAAAGTCACTTTGTTCCTGGACAGTATTGACCCAAAGAAGGCAACCTGGATTAGCACTGCGAATCGACTTTCCTGAAAAACAGGTAATTGCGCGTCCAAAATAAAATCGCCTTTTCCGAATTATCTTGTACAGCAATGATCAGCCATTATTTCGTTAGGGTATCCCACTTGCTAACTTAGACGATGTCTCATGAATTGTAATCTCGGCGCAAACAGTTAGTGTTCACGACAACAAGATCCCCATTAAACCAGAGCTGGCCAGCAATGCACGCACTGAAAACTGAGAAACTTCTCCAACTTTCTGCACCCCGCTATCCATTGTCGCCAAATGAGTTGCATCCTAATTCACGATCTTTAGTTTGGTCTAGTTTCAACGGCGGCACGAGGCGCACTTGTCCAAAGCAGCATTAGCCTTGAATCGTAATTCTTCGGAGAAGTAAAACCGAATATATGCAAGTAGACAAAGGCGATTTAACTTCTGATTACCAGGATACACCAGGTCACTGGACGTGAACTGAAAGCATGTCCTTTTTGACGACCATTACGCACCGTTCCAGGGGTTTTCGTCGCATTGCCGGGTTGCTGTTTTTTCGAATTGGGGTTAGACATAGCGCGACTAGGACAGGAATTCATCAAGCCCTTATTGAGAAGCAAAAAAAAACCCCCCGCAATGCGAGTGGGCTGTTTGGATAACACTAAAAGAGGAACTGCCGGATACTTGCAGTTCTGCTGTCATTAATTTCAGATATTCTATTAGATTCCCTACTAACTCCTTCGAATCTTTGTCGGGGGGGGGGCTAAACTGTTGTTTTTATTAATCTTCCATTGAAATATTCGCGCGCCACTCTTTTGGTTCTTTACAAGTGTCAAATCACAGAAATTGACTATCATATAATTGGTACTCCGGCTATATGGGATGTTCGGAATGCAGACATTCACCATATATAACAGTGATGATTGCAACTGTATTGTTCGGCGGTTAATATAGTCATAGACAATTGGAAGAGCAAGGAGAAATCCACCGGATTTTAAACATGTTTGCAAATAGACTCTTCGGTCGGAAAAAGTCAGCGCGCTGCCACCTCTGTTCCGCTTCGTGCTGAGTCGCTCTTCTTTCCCTCGTTTCTGATAAGGTGTCAGACTCCCTGAACCGCTTGCTCAACCTTTGGCTCGGTGGAAATACACGAACTCCGGTTTCATTTAGCGCCAAGAGTCAGAATGAGAATCTCTAGGACACCATTGGACCTTTCGGCAACTTCTGGAGATGGCGCTCTCCAAAGATACAGATGTTTGCCCTTGGAGGCAACCGGGGTATTGTTATACCCAAATGACGCCAAATGTCGCGATGCCGCATCATTAAATGCGTAGGCTTTTATGCCGTCCTCAGATCCCAAATCGTATACAACCCAGGATATGTTTGCCAATGCTAGAGTTAGGTGTGAGACTAACAAATAGCGATCTTGAATCAGAGTCATACTTCTGAGGCATGTCATTTCTAGTACCAAACGCCGCCTTTCCTCATCAGTCCTCGAGTGAATGCCCTGGTATTTCTCAGGCAGAGGCCTATAACCCTTAGGTTCCTTACCAAATTCGCGAATAACGGCGTTCGTTCCAGCATCGATTTCCTTGACCCGATAGTCATTGGGCCCAAGATAATACAGCCGCTGCCAAGTCGAATTGTAGCATATCATAACCAGAGAGCGCAGGTAGCTAGAGATGAATCCCTGCTTCTGCGACGAGAGCGGGGTACGATGAAGCACCTTCCAAGTTTTCGCATTGCGCAGTTCCAGTTCAACAATACTTCTTCTATTCACCCGCACAGAGTATAGTTCATCTCCCCGGCTAGTAAGTACCTGACACCCGCCAGGAAATCTCGTCCTATCAAGATACTGTCCGTGACGATCATACCTAAGAATGTGGGCGCTAACGCGATCTGTGATATATACATGTTCATTACGATCCAGAACTACATTGTCAGCTGACCTGTACTCCCCCGGCCCGCTCCCAATGCGACCAAATGAGCGAATGTAATCCCCGCTAACTAAGTTGAATTCGTGAGCGCCACCCCCGACCTTATCGGTCAAGAGTACAGTTGAGTCTCGCGTGATTGCCATCCATCCAACATTGCCTATACCCGGTGTCTCTTCGTCGATCTTCATCTCGATCTTCCTCTCCAATACCAATCCCACTTCCCCTGCAAAATCGACTGATGTACGGGTGACGCTGGCCTGATCCAGTTCGTGGAGTGTCGAAACCGCCGATGTATTTTCTACCATTCGTTGCTTCGCAAAACATGTTCCGTCACTAAGGAAAATTGCTAACGAGCCCGCGATTAACAGGACTGCTACACATTTGGAGTCAGTGCACATTCTAAGGTCCTTCTTTCGGTTACGACCGTTTGTGTTGTATTTCAAGACTCGTCTGTTTCGATCCGCAGTCATGACTTGTAGGAGACTGCGACACAGTTTCCGTCGAATAACCGCAATTGAACCAGCATCCCTTTACGTGCCATTCCCGTTCCGTCAATTAGTTTCTCCTTCGCCTGCACGCGTACCTCGACCCGTCCTGCGTGATGAAGCCGCTCTCAGGCTACCTGACCTCCATGAGCACACGAAGACCAAGCGCATGGATCCGGAAGCCGGGTGTCGCGTCGAGGCGGTGCGTGGCCCGGCAACTCTTTGGTCCCGTCTCCCAGCTTCCGCCCCGTATCAGTCGGAACTTACCCCGGGCGGGCCCTTTGGGATCCGTCACTTCACCGCCTGGGTACGGGCCCTTCCAGTCCTGAACCCATTCGTAGACGTTTCCCAGCATGTCATGCAGACCGTAGCCGTTCGGCGCCTTCTTTCCCACCTTGTGCGGGCGTTCGTTACAGTTCTTGTCGTACCACGCGATCGCATTCAGATCCGCGCTGTACCGGTCGCCGTCCGACCCGCCCCGCGCGGCGTATTCCCACTCGGCCTCCGTTGGCAGCCGGTACCGCTTCGAGTCCTCCATTGCATTCAGCGTCCGGACAAACGCCTGTGCGTCGTTCCACGAAACCTGCTCGACCGGACAGTCCGGGCAGTCCTTGAAGTCCGACGGATTGGTCCCCATCACCTTCTCCCATTGCTTCTGCGTTACTTCGTGCTTTCCCATGTAGAACGCCCCGCTGATGCTCACGGCCGTCACCGGCTTCTCATTCTCCCCGGCGTCGTCGCTCGTGGACCCCATGCGAAACTCCCCCGCCGGAACCCTGACGAACTCCATGCCCACACTGTTGCGCCTGGTGGACGCCTTTCGCGCGACGGCGCTTCCAACAGTGACCGCCATTGCAGCGACCAGCACGATCGTCACCTTCCAGATGAAGCTGATTCCATGCATCCTGGATCTCCTTCAACCATTGCAGTCGGAAAATCCCGGCGGCGTGATGACGCACCGGGGCAAACCCTGTCAGGAACGAATTGCTCTAAGTTATTGTCTAATCCTCGTAACCGCAAGGGTAAATGCCCACTTCGCGGATACTTCATTGATTCGTGGAACAGGCCCGTAAATCCATCGTGATCCCTTCCGATCCGTTTCTCCGGCGATCTTCCCGGAATCGGCCGCCGAACGGCGGCGCCGAGACAGGGGCTCAGGGTGGCGCCGTGCCCGGGGCGGCCGGCGCCGCGGGTTCCCTCCGAAGCGCGCGACCGAGCTTCCGGGGGTGCCGCAGTGCCGTCGAGCGGCAATCATTACGCGCTTGTTTTTGTGCACACGATGTCGTTAATTTATCCGTAAAGGAAACGCATTATTCCATTGATCATCAGGGAACACTGCGCATGGCGCCACGCGCATATCTGGCCGTCCTGACAGTCGCGCTGTTTGCAATACAATGCGGCAGACAGCCCACGGACAACGAGGTCTCGACTCCTGCGGAACTGGTTACGGGCGAGACGGTTTCGTTCAAGACACCGGATGGCTTCAGCATCTTCGCGGCCTGGTTCACCTCCAACCGCCAGAGCGGGCGCCGGCCGACTGTTGTCCTCATCCACCCGTACGACCAGAATCTCGGCATCTGGATACCTTTCGTGCCGGACCTGACGGACGCGGGATACCACGTGCTGGCCTACGACGTTCGTGGACATGGCCAGAGTACGTTTCACAATGACGTTTACTCTCCGAGAAGCAGGTTTCAGATTGAAGACTTCAATAGCATGCCGCTCGACGTCGAGGGCGCCATCGGCTGGCTGAAGAACCGCTCTGACGTCGATGCCGCGCGCATCGGACTCGTGGGCGCGGCGCTGGGCGCCAACGTCGCGTACGTCAGTTCGGGCACGAATCCGGACGTAAAGACGTCTGTCGTAATCTCGCTCGTCACGCGACTCCGACAGGACGTCCTGCTGGGCGCCAGCGTCTCGGACTTCAAGCCCCGGTCGATCCTGTTTATGGCCTCGCACGGCGATGGATATACGTTTACGTCGTCTGAAAGGCTGGCACGGGGAACCCTGGAACCCGTCCGGGTCAGCGGCTATCAGGGCGCGGCCAACGGTCTGGCGCTCCTGAACAACCCGGCCGCCCGCGCGGAACTCATTCAGTGGCTTCGAACACACCTCTGATCGACCTCAGTGTCCTGTCCCGAAGATTTCCAGCCATTCGGCCGCGAAGCAGAACACTGATCCAGCGGTTCGACAGTCAATGCCATTCGCTCGGAGAGTCGAATTATGCCAGTTTATCGGAAGTCTTCGCAAGGGATCGTATCGGTTGCGGCAACGCTTCTTGTCCTGTTGCTTGCCTGTGAGGACGCGCTTGCACAAGGGAGGGGAGGCGGAAGGAGACGCGGCGGTGGAGGCGACGTGGATCTCAGTCCAATTCGAAACGACCAGTACTCCGATCTCCCCGGGGGCGCCTACGACCTGGTGAAGGGGAACGAGGAGACGTTCAACCGGCTGCCGCTCCCCATCAGGTCCCATATCTTGAACTCATTGACTGCGTGGGATGATTTCTTCCCGCGGGAGAAGGAGCGATTCAGACTCTTTTTCGTCAGGGCAGGCGAAGTGTCGGATGGGGATCTGCGGGAGGCCTTCGGCGAGGCGATCGCAGGCATCTTCGCCCGGCGAATGGGCCCACGGCAACGTCGCGACGCTGGAGACCGGCAGGGAATCGGCCGGCGCCAGGGTCCTGGCCGGCGCGGGGGAACGGGCCAACGCGGCGACACGGCGCAGCGGAGGCGTCGAAGTCCCGAAATACAACTCATGCCCGAGCAAAAGGCAAGAATCGAAACCGCGTTCAATCGGTTCGTCTATATGGGTATGGACTTCCCCCCCGCGCTTCTGGCGATCGCAATCATGCCAGGTCAAAACGGAACATCCGATTCAACGTTCAACGATAGCCTGCTCTCCCGGGGGACCCTGTTGCAGACCGCGCCCGCCATCAATCCGTCAAAACGATGGCTGGCAGCCCTGTTGACGGGGCGGGACGACGCGCTGAAGGGCGGCAAGCTCGCACACCCGACCCTGTTCGAATACCACAATCGCGCCATTAAGGACAAGACTCGCACCCGCACGCTGGCGCTCTTTATTGACGACAGCGCCCCGCCGGAGCGGAGCTCTCACAAGAAATACAGGAAATTCGGACCACTGGCCGTGCGGGCCTCGTCCTTAGCCGGAGCGGCGGAAACCGTCCGGCAGGCACTTGACGAAGCCCGTTCGGAGGGCAGATCGCAGGCGTTCATCGAAAACGTGGTGTATCCAACGCTGGACCCGAAAAAACTCAAAATTACGAAGACCGTCAAAAACAAAGCCCTGTCGCGCCTTGTCGTCAGGACACTCGTATCGTCCGACAGGAATCTGGAACTGACGAACAGCTTTCTGGCGTCTCTGGCTATCGCGTGCCTGCCAAGGGCGCAGCCTGACCTGATGCTTCTCCAACTCACCGACGGTCCCCACAGCCGCGGGACGATCGAACAACTTTGGAAAATCGTACAGGAACACCACCGTTACCGCAATCGCACGACACTGGCGGTACTGGACGCCGCTGCCGGGCGTGCACTCCTCGTGGGGCCCGATATGCCCGCGGGCCTGCGTGTGGCCGAACCCCTCTCTCCGCGAGACCTCTCCGCGACCCTTTTCGGTCTGAGCAATGTCGAAGCGGAATTCGCGCAGGGCAAACCTGTCGATTTCGCGTTCCGCAATTAGCCTGAGACAGTGGTTAGTGGTAAGTGGTCGGCTGAAAGCGGTAAACGATATGGCCGAGCGATATCCGCTCACGGATTGACGGTTTCCGTAATCGCAACCCGGTTCCGCGTCTTCCTCCCTACCCTCGTCTGTTTTTCATCTTACCCGCACCGCACGGCCGAGACGCACGGACTGGACTTCCTTGAAGCAAAGCCTGAGCGCGTCCGCCGCCCGAACCCCGGACAACGCCTCGGCCGGAACCCCTTTCGCCACTTCATCCACGGCGGCCTGAATCTCCCGTGTAAACGCCACCACCGGGTCCCCGGAACCGAGTCTGGGTTTCCGGACTTTTCCGTCTTCGGTCAGGAGTGTGAGCGGCATGGACAAAACGGGTTCGTCTCCCAGAGTCGCGAACTCGTAAATCAACGTCGCCCTTTCAAGGTAGATCTCGAAGCCGTGGGCAAACGCCCGGCCGGGCTGTGAGATCGCACCGGACGCGCAGGTGATGCTCAGGCCGGGCCGGTCCAGGTACCGGTAACTCGTGCATAGATATTCGGCGTAACGTTCGTTGACCAGACGACCCGTGGACGATACCTGATCGGGCACGCCGCACAGCAACAGAATATAGTGTGTATCGTGGATGTGCAGGTCCACGCCCGGTCCGCCGCTCCGTTCGACGTCGCTGAATTCCGAGGACCAGTCGGGCTGCGAGATGATACGCTTGAAATGCGCACCCAGAAGGGCTCCGTACTCGCCCTCCTCGACGACCTTCCGGGCATAGGCGAATTCGGGAAAGAAAGGAAGCACCTGCGCCACCATCAGCGAGCGTCCGGCAGTTTCCGCCTCCTGAACCATCCGGTCAGCGTCATTCGGATTCAGTGCGATGGGCTTC
This sequence comes from Candidatus Latescibacterota bacterium, assembly GCA_021295655.1. Classification (GTDB taxonomy): domain Bacteria; phylum Latescibacterota; class UBA2968; order UBA2968; genus JAAXHE01. Next base: position 40,448 of record JAGWBX010000032.1, on the reverse strand, counting down.
TCGAGCAATACATGCTTTCCCGCCCGCAGCGACGCTATCGTCACGTCTTTGTGCATGGACGAAGGCAGGCAGACGTTGACGAGATCGATTTCAGGATCGGCCAGTAGATCGTCAATCTTCCGGTACGTGCGCATACCGGACAGATCCTCGATACCGCCGGGCTCCCCGAAATTGCCGTGGATACCCCTCCAGTCCCCCCTCAGTTTCCTTTCGTCCCGCGTGCAGATGGCCGTTACCTTCCCGCCCTTCACGTTGCGGGCGCCGCGATAGTGGGTCATCCCCATAAACCCGATTCCGATGATGCCGATGTGTACCATGGCGGCCCTTCCAATAACATTCAAGGACCGTCCGCAAAACGGACGGCCTCGCAATCGGTCACGCTGCTGAGACCATCACAAGGGGATTGTCGCGACCCCTGTCACTCGATGCACTCGTCTGGCGCGACTGATTTTGCCGGCAGGAACAACCTTTACTTCAATATAAATTGACTGAAGATGCGCTGCAAGCGGAAATGGAACGTCGGGAATGAGGTCTCGGTGTCTCCGAACCCTTCTGCAGACTCCAAACCGCTTTGACACGTTGAGAGCGTTTGTGATACAATGCAAGAAAGCCCTTGATGAAGCGGAAATTTTCGGTTATCGTTAATTGGTTCGCAATCAGGCCGGTGTAGCTTTCGCTCACGACGCCCGGTCTGGAACCAAGTGGATACGACAGGCGTTTTTCAATTAAAGGGCGATACGCCCCAATCGCACTGTGTCTTGTGCCGGAAATATGTTGGCCGAATCCGGCCGCAGCCTGGATGAACGTTTTCAACGGGCTGCCGGGAAAAGAGGAGAAGTTACACGGATGAAAACGACCTTTCAATCGCTGGCAATTGCGGCCACGATAACCATGGGCGCAGCAACTCTGAACGCCGCCCCGGCCCCCGACTTCAACCTCCGGAACCTGCAGGGCGAACGCGTCAACCTCAAAAACCTGCTGACAAACGGACCGGTGCTCCTGGATTTCTGGGCGACCTACTGCAAGCCGTGTGTCAAGGCGATGCCCAAGCTCCAGAAGATTCACGAGAAATACGGCAAATCCGGGCTTACAGTACTTGGCATAAACGTTGACGGGCCGCGTGGCCAGAACCGGGTTAAACCCTTTCTGCGGGCGCGAAAGGTCAACTTTCCGATCGTCCTGGACTCTGACAGCGCTGTGATGCGGCGAATGCAGGTGAACGTTCTGCCGACGACGCTGCTGATCACCCCGGACGGGGAAATCGCGCTGCGCCAGGTCGGATACAATTCGAAAAACGCCGAAGTGTTGCTGACGGCAGTCGAGGCGCTATTTCCCGAACCCGGCAACGACGGGGCGAACGCCGATGCGAGCGCTGATCAATAGCCTGATTATGCTCCTTCTGCTGGCGACGCCGAAACCCGTCATCGCGCAGGTGACTGCATCCAGCCTGACCGAAATCCAGCGCGGACGCGTACCGGACTCCGACTCGCTGGCGGTTTCGTCACTTTATGAGCAGTTCGACGTCGATTACACGCGGCACGGTCTGCAGGCCGGACTTCGGGCGGAAATCTTCAATGCATGGCGCAATACCGCTCCCGGCTCGCCGCTGTCGCAGGTTGAATACCAGGTCGTGCATGTTTCCCAGAAACACCTGCGCTGGTCGCAGGGACCCGTCGAGTTGGCCGCGGGAAACTACTACGCCATCCTGGGTCGAGGCATTACGCTCAGGGCCTTCGATCTGCCGGGCGTTATCCTGGAAAGCGGGCAATACCGGCGTCGCTATTCGCCGTCTCGAGACCTCGAAGGTGGCATGGCCACCTGGGCGGGGCCCCGGGCCGAGGCAAAGGCCCTGATGGGGCGACCCGTATTCAGTGACATTCCGCCCGCGGTGCGGGCGGGCAATCCGCTTCGGGATTTACCGCGGCGTGACAGCTGGCTTCTTGGAGGCGAGGTCTCGCTTCGGCCGACCAGCCGGATCAAGACCGGTGTCACGGCCGTCATCCATCACGCCGGCAGTATTGACTCCACGCGGACGTGGTCGGGTTTTCTGGAATTCGACGTGACGCCCGCAATTGAAGCATCAGGCCTTCCGGAAGCTTATGCGACCGTCTACGCCGAATTCGCAGGGCTGAATGACGTGCACGTGGACGGCAGCGCTCTATATATTTCGGCCAACGCCGGCATTTCCAACCTGGGCTTGAGCCTGGAATACAAGGACTACGAGAAATTCGCCTTCAGTTTCAACGATCCACCATCCCTGGTCCGCGAACACTCGGCCGTCCTGCTCAACCGGGCCACCCATGCCCTGATTGCCGATGCCGAAAAGGGCTATCAGGCGGAAGCCACCTATTCGATATTCGGTCTGGGCACGCTGACGGCAAATGTAAGCAAGGGTGAGAACGAACTGGCGCCGGGCTTCACAACGACCTTCAACGAGCGGTATTTCGGCGTGGACGTCGACCTTCCGTCCGATGACGGGGGCCACGCGATTTCCACCAACCTGTTCGTCGATTGGGGAAAAAACGAACTGAAGGGGATCAGGGAGCACAGAATCGCCGGCGCGGGTATCGAATCCATCACACCCGGCGGATCTGTCGCGGGCCTGGATTTTCAGGTCCGTCGCGCGGCCAGGATGCCTCGAACCGAGCCGGCGTTCCGGGACGTCTTTACCCAGGTTTCCTTCCAGCATCCCTCGGGCGTGGGCGCCGCCCTCATACTGGATCGCACCAACGATCCGTTTGAAGTGGACGACGGCGCCACACCGGACCGGGTCGAGACCGGGACGCGTTCCTGGCTGTCGATCAATCTCAACGTCGCCTTTCTCGATCGATACGAAGCCTTCGTATTCGCCGGCCGGAGGCGGGGCGGCGCCGCGTGTACATCGGGGACATGCTATCTGGTGTTGCCGTTCAATGGCCTTGAAATGCGTCTGAAAACCTATTTCTGACGCTGACCACACACATCACCTTATGATAAGGATGAACGCGATGAGCCGAATTTCTACCTGCGCTTCATTTCTAATGGCCCTGGGACTCCTCGGGGCCGTACCCGCGAAAGCTCAGGACGTCGGTGACGCGGTACCGACGTTCTCACTTACCGGGCTGGACGGGAAGACCTATGCCTCCGCGAATTATGAGGGCAGTGTTCTGGCTCTATATTACCTGGGCCATAACTGACCCACCTGCCGGGCGGCGGGTCCGTCCATAGAACAGCAGATCGGGAAGGCGTTCCAGGATGATGACGGCTTTGCGGTCCTGGGACTTGACATCTACAATGGCAGTCCGGCTCAACTCAGAGGTTTTCAGTCAGTGTCTACGATCACGTTTCCCCTCCTGCTGCAGGCTGGCAATATCAGGGGTTCTCACGGGACCCACACGTTGCTGGTCGCGGACCGGGAAGGGATTATCCGTCACATCGGGCGCGGCGCTTCGGGTCTCGGCGCCGCGGCGGAGCGCATCCGGGAATTGCTGACCGTCGCGCCGCCTGCAATCAGCCTCCCCACGCCATCGCTCGACTTCGGGGATGACGTTCCGGCCGGCGAAACCCGGACCGTTACCCTCGTGCTGAAGAATACAGGTGGAGAAGACCTCAGCATTACGAATCTGGCGTCCGACCTCGAGGGCGTCACGTTCAGCCTGACGGAGCTGATGGTCGCACCGGGCGACAGTGCAACCGTCGATATCACCTTCACGCCGTCGGAGGGCGGTCCATTCTCCGGCACCATTACGATTTCCAGCGACGACCCGGAAAACAGCAGCGTCTCGGTCGCAATTTCCGGAACCGCCATCGTTGTCCCCGTCAATCCCCGGGCCGACTTTGACAATGACGGGGAAATCGGATTCAGCGACTTCATCGCCTTCGCCCAGGCCTTCAGCACCGACAACGCCACGTTCGACCTGGACGGGAGCGGCCTCGTCGACTTCCCGGACTTTCTGGAGTTCGCCAAAAACTTCGGCAAAAGCGTACCCTGATTAACCGCGGGGTATCCACACGAAAAAACGCGCTGGTTTCAGCGCGTTTTTTCTTTTCTTGCTGCGATGTTACGAAGAATCTATCTTTCGTGCCCGCTGCATTGCACACAGACGAACCCGTGATTCGATTGCGCGAATACGGTTTTTCAGAAACCGATTCGATTTCCGCGGCGTCCAATGTCCGAGATGGCCTTAAAACACCACAAGGCCTGACAAGCGTACGCCGCGACAGAAGGGAATTGCAACGCGGCAATCATTCAGCATCCTGCGGCAATCAACCTCCCCGATCGGAATCCTCCCGGGAAATCGGCAAGCGTCCGCGTTGGGTGTGCCTCATGCCCGGCGAGGCGCATGCATCCATTTATCAAATTCAAGCCACAGACAATTGACCAATGGGATCCCGCGACAGCCGCAATTCCGATACCCCTGACCTGCTTCCGGCGGTTAATTCGTACATCGACCGGTACGACATGTTCCGTCCCGGCGACGGGATTGTGATCGGCGTATCCGGAGGGCCGGATTCGGTCTCACTGCTGGATCTGCTGTCACGGCTACGTAAATCTCTGGACCTCCGCCTCTTCGTCGCCCACCTCAACCATCAGCTGCGAGGTCCTGCATCCGACGCGGACCATCAATTCGTGATGGATCTCGCTGCGGCCCGGGATCTGCCATGTTTCTCCGATAGGGCGACCGTTTCCGCAGCAGGCTCTCCGGAAGCGGCCGCACGTGACGCCCGCTTCGGCTTCCTCAGAGAGGTAATGCGAGACACCGGCGCTTCCCGGATTGCGTTGGGCCATACCCGCAGCGATCAGGCCGAAACCGTATTGATGCGGCTGATTCGCGGCGCCGGCCCGACCGGGCTCGGCGCGATCAGACCGATCCGCGACGGCATCTGGGTCCGCCCCCTTCTGGCGTTTTCGCGACAGCAGATTCAGGCCTACGTCGAACACCGGAACCTGCACGTGCGACACGACGATTCCAACGGGGACACCCGCTTCCTCAGGAACCGGATCCGGCATCTTCTTCTGCCAACGATCGCATCCGATTACAACCCATCGATCGAGGCCGCCCTTGCACGGTCGGCGGAGCTCATCCAGGGTGAGGATCAACTGCTCGGTCAGCAGGCGGAGTCGGCATACCGAAAGGCCCTGCTTTACGAGGGCAAACGAAAAATAATCCTTGATGAAGACGCCGTTTTCGGTTATCATATAGCACTTCAGCGCAGGTTGCTCAGAACGGCATTTTTTCAGCTTCGAGGCTGCGCCCGGGACCTCGATGAGCAGAGCGTCGGCCGCATGGAAGGCCTGCGCCTGACACCTGCCGGCTCCATTCAGGTGGCTGCCGACATCTCCTTTCATCGGTCGAGTCCCTGGCTGATTCTGAGTCGGCCAACGCCGGCGTTCGAGACCGAGGTGGCTGTTCCGGGCGTCACTGGAATCCCCGAAATCGACGCGTTTGTTGAGACGAAGATCCGGCCTGCAAGCGAGGTGCGGAAGCACGACTCGTCGTCCGATCCTTTTTGTGCCTGTTTCGATCTGGATGAGATTTGCGGCCGCCTGACGCTCAGAAATCGGCGCCGTGCGGATCGTTTCCAACCGTACGGCCTGAGTGGAACACAGAAAGTCAGCGACCTGTTTATCAACCTCAAGATTCCCAGACCGCTGCGTGATGAAATTCCGCTGCTTCTGGGTGGACAGGCCATCCTCTGGGTGGTCGGTTTACGTTCGGCCCAGTCCACGGCCGTTACGCATCGGGCGAGAACGGTGCTGGAGGTCACCCTCAGGGGTGGCTGGGGTGGGTTAATCCCCTCCTCGTGAGCATTATCGCCAAGGCGGTATTTATGGCAGAACATAAAGAACGGGAAGAGACTCCGGAGGCCGGACAAAAGGAGCAACGACCGCCCGCTCCGGAGTTGAAGCCTGAATCCGACGGCGACCGGGAAGCGCCCCAGGCGCCGCGGAACCCGCCGCGGCAGCGGCACACCCGGGAGCCCGGCTCCAATCCCGAAAACGACGGAAGCGAGTGGCGGCGACGCTCCAAAACGCTTGCATTCTGGGTCTTTTTTGTGCTGGTCGCGCTCTTTGCCACCCGGTTCTTCGGAAGCAGTACCGGCTCCGGTGACGTCGTGATCAGTTACAAGGAATACCGGACCCTGATGAAGCAGGGAAAGATCGAAAGCGCTGTCATTATAGACAGCGACTTTCATGGCACGTTGCTCGAGCCGGAATATACCACCAGTCGGGGCGGGCAGCAGGCGTATCGGACCTTCGTCGTCAACCTGGGCGTTATCGGCGAAGACGCAATAGCCGACTGGGAGAAATACGAAATCGACTTTCGCTTCCAGGAAAAGCCCTTCGACTGGTTGAAAGTCTTCTTTAATTTCCTGCCGTGGCTTCTCTTTGTCGGCCTGTGGCTGTTTATCTTCCGTCAGATGCAGGGAGGCCCGAAAGGCGCGTTCAGCTTCGGCAAGAGCAGGGCGAAGCTGGTTTCGGAAGACCGCCCGAAGGTCACCTTTAAGGACGTTGCCGGATCGGACGAGGCCAAGCAGGAACTGCAGGAGATTATCGAGTACCTCAAGGACCCGCGCAAGTTCCAGCGGCTCGGCGGCCGAATCCCGAAGGGTGTCCTCCTGGTGGGGCCGCCGGGTACCGGCAAGACCTACATGGCCAAAGCCGTGGCCGGCGAGGCCGGCGTACCGTTCTACAGTATGAGCGGATCCGACTTCGTCGAGATGTTCGTAGGTGTCGGCGCGTCGCGCGTACGTGACCTGTTCGAACAGGGAAAGGCCAATGCGCCGTGCATCATTTTCATCGACGAAATCGACGCTGTGGGCCGGCACCGCGGCGCCGGGATCGGCGGAGGCCACGACGAGCGGGAGCAGACGCTCAACCAGTTGCTGGTGGAGATGGACGGATTCGACTCCAAGGAGGGGGTTATCCTCATCGCAGCCACCAACCGGCCCGACGTCCTCGATCCGGCGCTTCTGCGACCCGGTCGCTTCGACCGTCAGGTGGTTGTCGACAGACCCGACGTCAAGGGCCGGGAGGGTGTGCTGAAGGTTCATATCCGTAATACCCCGCTGGATAAGGACGTCGACCTGACCGTACTCGCACGGGCCACACCCGGCTTTTCCCAGGCCGACCTCGAAAACCTGGTCAACGAGGCCGCGTTGCTCGCCTCCAGGTACGACCGGACCTCAGTGGTCATGGAGGATTTCGAGAATGCCAAGGACAAGGTGATCATGGGTGTGGAAAGGCGAAGCCTGGTCATCTCCGACTCTGAAAAGAAACGCACGGCATACCACGAAATCGGTCACGCGCTGGTGGCCAAACTCGTCCCCGAGTCCGACCCGGTGCACAAGGTGACCATTATTCCCCGCGGCCAGTCGCTTGGCCTGACGACCTATCTGCCCATCGACGAACGCCACAACTATTCCAGGAGTTACAGCGACGCTGTTCTCACGTACGCGCTGGGTGGGAGAGTGGCGGAGAAAATCGTCTTCGGGGAAGTCTCAAGCGGCGGCCAGCAGGACTACAAGATGGCCACCGACCTGGCGCGCCGGATGGTCTGCGACTGGGGCATGAGCGAGAAACTGGGGCCCGTTTCGTACGGCAACCGGCAGGACGAGGTCTTCCTTGGCCGCGAGATAGCCCAGCGCCGGGACTTCAGCGAAAAAGTCGCTCAGGTGATTGACGACGAAATCCGCAACTTCGTCCTTACCGCGGAGGAACGGGCGGAGACCCTGCTCCGGGACAATATCGCACAGGTCCACGTTCTGGCCGACGCGCTCCTGGAATTCGAGGTGCTGGACGACTCACAGCTCGACCGCATTCTGGCTGGCGAGAAGCTGCAGAAACCGCCTGAACCTCCCGAGTCCCAGAACGGAAGAACCAAACAGGATGCAGACGGAGACGTTGAGGAACCGGACGCACCCTCCACGGAGGAAACTGCGGCCGAATCAAGGGAATCGTCTGACGACGACGATTAAACGCGGTACCCGGTTCTTATTGAGGGATGGTAAAACGCCGTGTCATTTTGCCATCCCTTTTGCATTTCCAGTGTTCGTATGCGATACATGAGACCCCCCGCCCATCGGCTCGACTGTCGAGGGAACAAGCTTCAGCTGGGCTCACGGACCCTCATCATGGGGATTCTCAACGTGACACCCGATTCGTTTGCCGACGGCGGACGTTATCTTGAGCCGCAGCATGCCATCGAACGCGCACTTCTGATGGCTGAAGAAGGCGCGGACATCATCGACGTGGGCGGTGAATCCACACGCCCCGCCGGACCGTACGGGGCTGGCGCCCAACCCGTTTCTGCGGAAGAGGAAATTCGCCGCACGGCACCGGTAATTGACGAAATCGCGGCCAGAACGAATCTGATCATTTCCATAGACACCACCAAAGCCGCTGTCGCGCAAAGCGCCATTCAGCAGGGCGCAACCATCGTAAACGACATCAGCGCCATGCGATTCGACCCGCTCATGGGCGCAACGATCGCGAAATCAGGCGCCGCGGTCGTTCTCATGCATATGAAGGGTACGCCCCGGACGATGCAGATCAAGCCGGTTTATCACAACCTGATGCGCGAAATCCTCGATTTTCTCGACGAACGCAGGACCGCGGCCATCGAAGCGGGCATCGATCCCGGCCGCATTCTGATCGACCCGGGCCTGGGATTCGGTAAACGATATGCCCACAATTTTGAGATTCTCGCCCGGCTCGAGGAATTTCATAACCTGGACTGCCCTCTGATGGTGGGCCCTTCGCGCAAGAAATTCATCGGTGCGGCACTGGATCTTCCGCCGGAGGCACGGCTGCACGGCACGCTGGCCGCCGTGGGTTTCTCCGCGGCCGCGGGAGCTCACATCGTTCGTGTGCATGACGTTGGCGCGGCGGTCCAGGCCGTACGCGTCGCGGAACAGATCGTTGCCGCGTCCGTCGCCGGATGCCGCGCCCCGAAGGAAACCCGATGCCGGAAAAGTCAGACGCATATGCGGCAGCCGGCGTGAACATTGAAACCGCCGGTCGAACAAAAAAGGCTATCGCCGCAACGGTACGATCCACCTTCGGTCCGGAAGTGCTTGCCGACATCGGTGGTTTCGGCGGCCTCTTTGCGCCTCGATGGGACGATTACCGGGACCCCGTCCTCGTAGCCGGAACGGATGGTGTCGGCACCAAGCTGAAAATTGCATTTCTGACCGGTATCCACAATACGGTGGGAGCCGACCTTGTCGCCCACTGCGCCAATGACATCCTCGTACAGGGCGCGCGTCCGCTCTTCTTCATGGACTACCTCGCCATGGGAAAACACGATCCCGCAGTGGCCGAGGCCGTCGTCGCGGGAATCGCAAATGGATGTAAAGCCTGCGGTTGCGCACTGCTGGGGGGCGAAATGGCGGAGATGCCCGATTTTTACGCCGAGGGCGAATACGACCTGGCGGGGACGATCGTCGGCATTGTCAACCGGGAAGACATTCTGGATGGCTCCCGGGTGAAACAGGGCGACAAGCTCATCGGCCTGCCGTCATCCGGTCTCCACACCAACGGTTATTCGCTGGCGCGCAGACTTTTGTTTGAAGCCGCAGGATGGGACGTCCACACACACCTGGATGTACTCGGCGGCACAATCGGCGAGACCCTGCTGGCCCCCCACAGGAGTTACGTTTCTTCTGCGCTGGATCTTATGGAAGCCGTGTCGTTACGTGGGATGGCCCACATCACCGGAGGAGGAATCGTGGACAACCTGCCGCGCACCCTTCCGGACGGGCTTGGCGCACGGATCTTCCGGGGCGCCTGGCCCGAACCGCCTGTGTTCGATCTGCTCCAGAGGGTGGGCGACAACATTCATACCGACGAGATGTTTCGCGTGTTCAATATGGGCCTGGGCCTGGTGCTTGTTGTCCCGGCCAGCCAGGCTGAACAGGCGGTCGCGCAATTGAATCGAAATGGTGAGGACGGCTACGTCGTTGGTGAAGTCGTCACCGATCCTGCGTCCGGCGTTCAAATTTTCTAGCGGGAGTACACCATGTTGCTGCGCATTTTCCTTTTCGGCCTGATGCTGGTTCTTGTATTCCGTGTGCTTCGGGACCTTCTGCGCGCTTCGATTCGATGGGTCTTTCCAACAAGAGACGGTTCGCGCCCTACCGGCAGGAAGCCACCCTGGCACATCAACAAGGATCGGGTCACGGATGCCGAATTCCGCGACCTTGACGGCTGATGCAGGCAGGCGGATGCGCCGGGCACGTCTCTTGGCGCTTCCGCGTTTTTCTCGTGGTCCTCGACCGTGGCCAAATCCAGGTCCAGATCCGCCAACATGCACGACAGGCTGACCGCGCAGATCAAACGGCGTGAATTCACACCGCTGTATCTGCTGCACGGGTCTGAGAACGTCGCCAGGGAAGAAAGTCTGAAAGCCCTTGTCGACGCTGCCGTCGATCCCGCGTCAAAAGCGTTCAACCTGGACGTCTTCCACGGCGAGGACATGGACGCGGCGGACGCCGTCAGCCGGGCAACCACCTTTCCGATGATGGCGGCGCGGCGGGTTGTCGTGGTCAAGCGCCTGGAACGGTTGCGGGACACCGACGCGCGGACGCTCCTGCCACTCATCGACAACCCGGTTGAGACCACTGTCCTTGTCTTTACCGCGGACAAACTGGACGGCCGCAAGAAACTGTCTGCAGCTTTGAGGAAGAACGCCGTTTCGGTGGAATTCAAGCCGCCCTATGAGAAGGAACTCCCGCAGTGGATTCGCAGGCGGGCGACTGCCCTGAATAAACGGATTGAACCCGATGCCGCACACATGCTTCACCTTGGCGTAGGGCCGAATCCGGGCGAACTCGTCAGCGAACTCGAAAAGCTGGCCATCTATACGGATAAACGTGATACGATCACGTGCGACGACGTGGTCCAGGTGGCCGGCGCCTCCCGAAATGCAACGGTGTTCGAACTCGCCAATGCCGTGGGGCAACGGAAAACCGGCGAAGCCCTGACCGTTTTGCATCGCCTCCTGGACCGCGGTGACAGTCCCGTGGCAATTGTCGCGATGCTGATCCGGCATATTGGCCTTCTTCGCAAGGCCCGGTGGCTCAGGAATCATGAATTGCCGCGGTCCGAACTGGCAAGAAAGCTGAAGGTTCCACCATTCTTTGTTGCCGGCTATCTCGATCAGGCCGCCCGTTTCGACGAACAGAACCTGTGGCACGCTTACGAAGCGCTCCTGAACGCGGACAACCGCCTGAAGTCCCGTTCTCGCGCACCCGCGGCCACGCTCACGCAACTCATCTGCCGCATGTGTTCCGGGCCGGCCGTCTGAACCGGCGCCGGGCCACCCCTTCACGCGGGTCTCCGCCGGTTTTTCTGATTCTTGACACAACCCCCGAAACTTGGTAGATTTGACAATTCATGACGGGCCGGGATCCGACGGTTCGTATTGGGGGAACGTCGGTGAGGCGGCTGACAATGCAAAGCAAGAACGCCAATGGTGAATCGAACCCATTAACGAAAGGCGGTGTGCGCGTTGGGAAATCCAATAACCATAACCGACGACAGCTTTCACGCTGAAGTGGTCGAGTCCTCCCTTCCGGTACTCGTGGACTTCTGGGCCGTGTGGTGCGGGCCCTGCCGCATGGTTGCGCCAATCGTGGACGAGCTCGCCGTCGAATACGAGGGCCGGGCAAAGGTCGGCAAAGTCGACGTGGACTCAGAGCAGAAAATCGCCGCCGACTACGGTATCCGCAGTATCCCGACATTGCTCATCTTCAAAAATGGCGAATTGGCCGACCAGATTGTTGGTGCGGTGCCGAAGAAACAACTGGTTGAAAAACTCGAGGCCGTGTTGTAAGCAAGCGTCCAGGCCTCATGAGCCGACCCGGGCGGGCCCTGTGCAATGTTTCCCCAGGCCCCTGCCGGCCACGAACCTGTCCGGTTACCGCGCCGGTTGACGCGAGCCGAACGAACTCGATCTCGTTGACACGCCGGTGCGGACGGAATCGACGGCCGCGGTACGAACCATGACCGTCACATCGAATACAGGGTGTGCCGCAGCAGGCATGCCCTGATTTTTGTGTTCCAATAACCCGGGGAGTTCCAACCTATGGAAATCGAAAAGGTCGTGATCCCGTTAGCCGGTATGGGCACCGGGCTGCTGCCTGCCACCAAGTCGCAACCCAAGGAGATGCTCCCGGTTGCGTGCAAGCCCGTGGTCCAGTACGTCGTGGAAGAAATGGTCGACCAGGGGCTGACAAGGTTCCTGTTTATAACGGGACGCGACAAACGGTCTGTCGAAGATCACTTCGATCGGGACCATGAGCTGTTGCATCGGCTTTCGGATAGCGAAAACCGGGAACTGATGGACACAGTGGACTTCGAACGCGAGTCAGCAAGATTCTTCTTTACACGCCAACTCATCCCCCACGGGCGGCACTCGCCTCCCGGAATAGGAGACGCCATTGGCGGCGCCGAGGACTTCGCGGGAAACGACCCGTTCGTTGTGGCGCTTGGAGATACCATTGTCAAGTCCGGGAGCCACGCGGGCCTGATCCGGAGGATGATCCGGTCCCACTTCCAGCACGATTCCCGATGTACCATCGCCGTTGTGGAGGTGGATCCCTCGGATGTGCCCAACTACGGCATTGTCAAGCCCAGAGGCCGGGCCGGCACGGACTTCGAGATCGAGAGCATCGTGGAAAAGCCGTCCGCAGCCGACGCGCCCAGTCGCCTTGCAGTCGCCGCACGATATGTGTTTCATCCCGAGATCTTCGACGCAATCCGCCACACCCTGCCGGGACAAAGCGGAAAACTTGAGCTGACGGACGCGATCGCCACGCTAATCAAGATGGGCCGGAAAGTACGGTGCGTCCGCCTGAAAAAAGAGGAACGCCGTTATGGCATCGGCGACCCCGTATCCTACTACAAGGCCTTCATCGACTTCGCCATCTCGGACCAGCGGCACGGTTATCTCATCCGACAGCATATCCAGAAACAGTTGAGGGAATTCTGAGTATGCCGGGGGCATACCTGAGTACGGCACCCGGCAGAGCGGGCATTATCGGCAATCCAACTGATATGTACGGAGGCAGCGTCATCTCCTGTTCAACACAGGAACGCGCCGTCGTTCTCATCGAACCCGCCGACGTTCTGAGCTTCGAGGTTGCGGGTTGCCGCCGTGTGATCCAACCCGCGGATGCATTGAAGCCGGACGGCGGATATTTCGACGTTGCGATGGCCGTTGTCGACTACCTCAACCTGAAAAACGCGCTGTTCTCCCTGCGCTGGGCGTGCGACGTCCCGTTCCGGGCGGGACTGTCAAGTTCGTCCGCCCTGATCGTATCCATTCTCAATGCCGTTCTGGCCTACATGGGCCGGTCCGTCCACATATACTACCGTGCGGAAATGGCACGCCACATCGAGCTGCACTACCTGGTACTGTGCGGCTACCAGGACGCCTACATGTGCACAATCGGTGGGCTGAACTTTCTGGATTTCCGGGAAAAGCAGTTCTACCGCGCGCTGGCCGACGAACCCTACGCCACCGTCGAATCCCTCGCGCCATTCATCGACGAATATCCCTTCGTCCTCGCCCACACGGGGATAAAACGCAACTCCGCCCGCGTGCACCAGCCGATCCGGGAACGCTGGCTGGAAGGCGACCGGGAAGTCGTCCGCAGCTATCTGCGCATTGCCCACGTGGCTCGAATGGGAAAGCGAGCGCTTCTGGAAGCAGACTGGCGAACCCTGGGCGAACTGATGCTTGAGAATCACGAGATCCAGCGGGACCTTGGCGGTTCCGGCCCGGAGAACGAGCGCCTCATTCAGGCCGCGTTGAATGCCGGGGCCCTGGGCGCCAAACTCGCCGGCGCAGGAGCAGGCGGCACGATTATTGCGCTGGCGCCGGAGCCCGAACCGGTTATCCGTGAACTGCAGCGCGCCGGCGCCAGCCGAATCCTTTCACCCAGGCCGGCGCCAGGGGTCACCGTAACGCCGCTCAGGACGGATGCTGACAGGCAGACGGCGGAAGCGGCACTCCTTAGGCGCTCGCGCCGGGAAGACCTGACGCAATAGTGCTCTGTCCCCAAATTTCCTAACCATTCGACCGCTGATTCATGCCGGATCCGACCCTTTAACCTCGATTCGTCAGGCTTTGAGGAAGCAAAACCGAATATATCGATGCAGATAAAGGCGAATTGACTTCGGATTACCGGGATACACCAGGTCACTGGACGTGAACTGAAAAACGTCCTTTTGGACGGCCGCTACGCCCCGTTTCAGGGATTTTCGTCGCGTCGCCGCGTTGCTGTTTTTTTTAATTGGGGTTAACTCCCGGCTACGCGCCAGAACGGTGGGAATGTGCCCCGGTCCGCACTTCGTGTCCTGGAAAACCCGTTATTGAATCCGGAAAGAAACAAAAATTCATGGGTCCTCTGCTCTTGCCGATCCAGGCAAGTTTGTTTATCTTTAGCGCTAACCTGTACGCATGCCGTAGCAGTCCGTTGATAAAGTCGCTCTGCAGGCGAGGCTGAGTCATTGTGGCCGTAGACAAGGCGCGCGACCGCGTCGAATCGGGGGATTCGGGGAGGGAGCGCAACGCAGTTATACGGCCACAGGGGCCGGACGCCTGTCTGCGTGCACCGTACAGGCAGGCAGCCCGGATGGACTTTTTCAATGGGCTGGTAGGGCGCGGAGGCTTTCTCGATGGCAATTCTGGCGGATACGCTCCAGGAAACGTACGAACACATGGAGCGCAAACTCAGCGGAATCGTACCGGAAATCGAGCTGCTGTATAAGGCCGAACTGGTTTACGAAATCAACCGCCTTAAGCTGGAGCGGGGCGCCATTATCCTGGGCCACAACTACATGGAACCGGCGCTGTTCCATACCGTGCCGGACGTGGTGGGCGATTCGCTCGAACTCAGCCGCAAGGCCGCTGAAACCGATTGCGACCCGATCGTCTTCTGCGGCGTGCGATTCATGGCGGAAACCGCGAAGATCCTGAACCCGGACAAGACCGTACTCCTGCCCGCCAGGGTTGCAGGCTGTTCGCTGGCGGCAAGCATCACCGCCGAAGACGTTCGAGGGCTGCGGCGGGAATATCCGGGCGTGCCGGTCGTCACGTATATCAATACCTACGCGGACGTGAAAGCGGAATGCGACGTCTGCTGCACGTCCAGCAACGCCGCAAGCGTCGTGGAATGGCTCGGCAGCGACACGGTCATCTTTCTTCCCGACGAATACCTGGCGGCCAACGTAGCCCAGGAGACCGGCAAGCGAATCATCTTCCCCACGAAGGAAGAACCCGACCTGCCCCGGGCGGAGCTTGATTACGAGCTGATCGGTTGGCACGGCCGGTGCGAAGTACACGAAAAATTCACGGTCGACGACGTCGTCAACGTGCGGGAGCAGTTTCCGGGAGTGCTCGTTCTCGCCCATCCGGAGTGCAGCCCCGAAGTCGTGGCCGCATCCGATTTCTCCAGCAGCACTTCGAAGATGAGCGCGTTTGTGCAGGAGACTGACGCATCGAGCTATCTCCTGCTTACGGAATGCAGCATGGGCGACAATATCATGGCCGATAACCCGGACAAGGAAATGGTAAGGCTATGCAGCATCCGCTGCCCGCATATGAACGAGATTACACTGGAAGACACGCTGAACGCCCTGAAAAACAACGAGCAGGTGATCGAAGTGCCCGAAGATATCCGCATCCGCGCCAGACGCGCGGTGGACCGAATGCTGGAAATTGGCTGAATTTGCAGACATCCCGAGCCTTGAGGGCGGGGTTTCATACCCGCCCTCCTTTTGTGAGGACCGTCCATGTCACTCGACATATGGATGTTTATCGGCGGGATCGACGCCTTCGAAGAAGAAGGCGCCGACCGCATCCTGGACCGCCTGGAAAGCGTGGGCATCGACAAGATCGTGCTCGGTGACCTTAGATTCGGGGCATCGCCGGCGTATCCGCCCACGCCTGAACTCTATAGCGAATGTGAGACCCGTCCGCCGGAGATGTCGCCCGAAGACGTGCCCAGGTTTGAAACCCTTCAACGCGCCGTTGAGCGGGCGAAAGAACGGAACTTCGGCGTGTATCTGCACGATTGGCTTCAATCCGCCCCGGGCTGCATCAACGATCCGGAGAAACTCAGGTACGGACCCGCGCGGACGCGAGACGTCGTGCGGAGTTTCCCCGGGGTGGACGGATTCATCCTGGACGGACCGGAGTGGGGGTACGAAATCGCACCCGACTATCGGAGCAATCTGTTCCGGTGCGACTGCGACTGCTGCCGTACGCGAGCCGCAGAATGGGGGTACGATTTCGATGTCCTGTGGCAGGCGCAGGCGCGGCTGAAGGATCGTCTTGGGAATCTGGGGAATCTGCCGCCGGGCCGCCGGGAACGTGGGCTGATCGACGGCCTCGACGCGCTGATCGCAAACCCCGGCCTATTCGACTGGTTCCGTTTCAAGACCGACAGCATCGAGCACTACGTCGGCGCATTTGCCGATACCGCCAGATCCCTGGAGCCGGCGCGCAAGGTGGCCTGCGGCCCCCGCCTGCCCGCCTTTGCGCCGCTTACCGGCTACAATTTCGGACGCCTGTCGGAAATCGTCGACTTCCAGTGCCCGAAACTCTATTTCTGGCAACACGGAATCGATGGCCTTAAAGGCACGCTGTATCGCTGGGCGGAAACCCTGTGCGCGTGGAACCCCGGCATGAACGAACCGGAAGCGCTCGACCGCGTGCGCGAACTCTTCGCCCTGTGGGTTCCCGGCGTCAGATGCCTCGCGGACCTGGACGCTCCATTGCCCGCTGAGTTCTTCGAGCAGGTGGCCCTCAGCGAAATCTTCAAGATGCGAGAGCGTGTGGGCGACGTTTCCCGCATCCGACCCTGGATGGGGCTGCACCACGGTGGTGTCCGCATGGACAGTCGCGAACTCGAACACCTGCTGCACACCGTTGAACACGGCGGCCTGACGACCCTCATCTACTGGCACTACAACGACATTACAGAATCGGACTGGCGGGTCATTCAGGACCTGATCCGAACCTGAGCGTTCGTGCCGGGACCCGTCCCCTATGGTTTTTCTTCTTCTTTCTCTCAAGGGCCGCCGAATCCTTCAGACCGGCGGCTCGTTGTCCATCGTCGAGAAAACCCCGAGCCGGCTTTCACGATCACATGCACGCCATTACGGTTAGCGATCTCTCCAAGCACTACGCCGTTCCCGAACGCGAGGCCGGTCTGCGCGCCGCGGCAAAAAGCCTTGTCAAACGGCAAACGCGATTGGTCAGGGCCGTCGAAGCGATCTCCTTCAGCGTCGAACCGGGTGAGGTCGTCGGCTTTCTCGGTCCCAACGGGGCGGGGAAGACCACGACACTCAAGATGCTCTCCGGACTGCTTTATCCCACGGACGGGTCGGCAGAAGTCCTGGGTCATATTCCTCACCGGCGCGAAAAGGTTTTCCTGAGCCAGATTACGCTCGTGATGGGGCAGCGAAACCAGCTGATCTGGGACATCCCGATGATTGACTCCCTGGAACGCAACCGGGCGGTCTATCGGATTTCACGACGGGACTACAGTGAGACCCTCGATGAATTGACGAGTCTGCTGGAGCTGGAGCCGCTTTTGCCGAAACCGGTCAGAAATCTGTCCCTCGGAGAGCGGATGAAGTGCGAGATCGCGGCCGCCCTGCTGCATCGTCCGAAGGTACTTTTCCTGGACGAACCCACAATCGGACTCGACGTTACCATGCAGCGCCGCATACGGAGCTTCGTTGAAGATTACAACCGCGCGCACGGCGCGACGGTGCTGCTTACCAGCCACTACATGGCCGACGTCGAAGCGCTTTGCAAGCGTGTTGTCGTCATCCACCACGGCCGGATTCTCTTCGACGGCGCGCTTTCCGAACTCGTCACCCGATTCTCCCCGCACAAGACCATCGACGTCGAACTCGAGACCGAAAACGCCGACCTCTCTCCGTACGGAGACGTGGTGGAGGCCGACGGTCTGCGGTACTCCCTGCGCGTACCCAAGGAGGCCACACCGCGGGTGACCGCAAGGATACTGGGTGATTTACCCGTGCTCGACCTGACCGTTGAAGACCCGCCCATCGAGGAGGTCATCGAGCAGGTCTTTTCGGTTGAAACGCCGGACGACCTCGCCGGACCTGATGCCCGGTGAAGGCATGCCCGCCACCGGACCTGCGCTCTCCCTCTCTCATTTGCCCGTATCCGATCGGCGCCGGAATATTCGGGCGCAATGGACGAAGATGCTTGCGATTTACTGGGCATATCTGAAGACCGCCCTGGCGCTTCAGTTTCAATATCGCGTCGCCATGGCGATCTGGATGATCGGTGGGCTTCTCGAACCGATGATCTATTGTGTCGTCTGGTCAACCGTGGCGTTAGCCCGCGGCGGCGACGTGGCAGGTTACGACACGGGCGAATTCGCCGCGTATTACATCGTCCTGATGGTCGTCAATATGTGGACGTTTACCTGGATCATGCACGAAATGGGCTATCGCGTCCAGCACGGCGAGCTGTCGGCGATGCTCCTGAAGCCGATCCACCCCATCCATAGTGACATTGCCGACAACATCGGTTACAAGACCCTGACCCTCTGCGTGCTGATCCCGTCCGCGGCCGTGCTCTGCCTCCTGTTCAATCCCGCGTTCGACTTCGACGTTTCCGACGTCCTCCTGTTCGTGTTCTCGCTGGTACTGGCGTACATCCTCAGATTCTTCGTTGAGTGGGCGCTCTCGCTTGTCGCGTTCTGGACAACCCGGAACGAGGCGATCAATCAGATGTATTACTTCTTCGGCCTGTTCCTGTCGGGCAGAATCGCGCCGCTGGACCTGTTGCCCGGATGGGCCCGGGCGATCGCTGACGCACTCCCGTTCAAATGGTCCGTCGCCTTTCCCGTCGAGCTGTTGCTTGGCAGACTCGATACGGCGCAGATCGAACGTGGATTCCTGATGCAGCTTCTCTGGGTCGTCGTCGGATTCGCCATTGTCAAACTCGTCTGGCGGCGGGGCGTCAGAAAGTATTCCGCCGTGGGATCTTGAGAACGCATTACCTGCGGGGTATTCTGTTTTGCACAAATTGATCGTGATATGGACGTTCCTCAAGATTGGCATTCTGAACGAACTCGCCTATCGCGTCAACTTCTACGTTCAGATCTTCCAGTCCATGGTGAGCCTTGCACAGGCGCTGCTCGGGGTCTACGTGGTCTTTCTGCACACGGAAACCCTGGGCGACTGGAGATCCTACGATCTGCTCGCCCTGATCGGCGTCTTCGTGATTATCGGCGGAGCAATCTCCATCGTCATCCAGCCCAGTATGGCGCAGTTGATGACGGACGTCCGGCGGGGGACGCTCGATTACACCCTCACGAAGCCGGAGGATGCGCAGTTTCTGATCAGCATCAGCCAGTTCCGGATCTGGAAGGCGACCGACTTCGTGCTGGGCGGAGTCGTGCTGTCGTACGCCCTCTTCAAGAGGGGCATGGACGTCGGCGCCGTTGACACACTCACGTTCGGCCTGGTCCTCCTGTGCGGCGCGGCCACGATCTACAGCTTTTTCCTGATCCTGTCCACCATCTCATTCTGGTACATTAAGGTCGAGAACATCCTCAATATCTTCGATGCGATGGTCCAGGCCGGGCGCTGGCCCATCGGCATCTATCCCGACTGGCTCCGTTTCGTCCTTACGTTCATCGTTCCGGTCGCGTTTGCAATCACGGTGCCGGCCCGGGCCCTTACGGGCCGGCTC
>JAGWBX010000032.1:0-20674 GCA_021295655.1 Candidatus Latescibacterota bacterium | reverse complement strand
GGTGGGGGCTCCGCCACTATTCCGGCGCCTCGGCCTGACTGAAATCCGTGCCGTGTATTGCGACGACCTCATCGAATGCCGCAGTTTCCGGGACAGAACACTCGTTGAAATAACTTGCGCGCCGGACGGGTTTGGCGCACAATAACCAGGCAGCCGCTCGGCCGGTCCGCCGGTGGGTCTGTCCCGCCATCAACCGTTGGCATTCCCTGTAACACAGGAGTTGTGCTATGTCCAGGAAAAAGGTAAAATCATTCGTCGCACACGCCAAAGACGCCCGCTGGACGCAGGAGGGGTTGCGTCCCTATTTTACGTACCGGGATCTGGGTATCAAGGACGCCACGGAGGGGGAAATCCTTGCCCACGTCATTCGCGCCCATCAGCCATGCACCGGACCGCTGGGCTATCACTCGCACGATCTGGATTTTCAGATGGTCTATCTGATCAAGGGATGGGCGCACCTCTACTTCGAGGATATCGGCGAGATTCGGGTCGAAGCGGGTGACGCGTGGTACCAGCCTCCCGGTATCCGGCATGAAGTCCTCGAGTACTCGGATGACTGGGAAGTGATCGAAATCACCATGCCGGCTGAATTTGACACCCGTAACGAAGAGCGACAGGGATCCACATGAGAGTCGGGTTCATTGGTCTGGGTAATATGGGCCAGCCGATGGCGGCCAATATCCTGGAGGCGGGGCATCCCCTGACCATCCACGATACCCGGCGTCAGACCGGCCGCGACCTCGAGGCAATGGGCGCAACCTGGGCTGAAGACCCGAAGGCGGTGGCGGTTCGATCCGAAGTGGTGTTTTCCTCCCTGCCGGGCACCGAGGCGGTCGAGCAGGTCGCGTTGGGTGACAACGGGGTGTTTGCCGGTCTGGCCGGGGGATCGACCTACGTCGACACCAGCACGATCGCACCGTCCGCCATGCGCCGCATTTTCGCCCTCGGAGCGGAAAGAGGTCTCCGCGTGCTCGACGCGCCGGTCAGCGGTGGCATCTACGGCGCGCAGGATGCCGCGCTCACTCTATTTGTGGGTGGTGAAGCAGCTGACCTGGAGCGTGTGCGGCCGGTCTTGGAGACGATCGGCAACAAAATCGTCCACGGGGGTCCTGCCGGTTCCGGGAATGTGATCAAGCTGATCAACAACCTGATGATGTTTGTCAACTTCATCGGTGTGTGCGAAGGCGTGGCGATAGGCGCCAGGGCCGGGATCGATCTGCACCTGTTGCTGGATGCGGTTAAGGCGAGTATGGGGCAAAGCAGGGTGTTTGAACGCACCCTCTCGTTGTTTCTCAACAACGGTCGAATGGGCTCAACCACGGATCTGGCGGTGAAGGATATGTGTCTGGGAGTTGAACTTGGACAGGAACTCGGGGTGCCCCTGGAGGTCGGTCCGCTGGTCAGGGACCTCATCGTCCGGTTCCGCGACGGGGGCGACCGTGGAACGGATGAGTTTACCGACATGATTCCGGATTTGCTGCGGCATTCGGGGATAGACGTGTGATTGATCGGCCGCATCGCATCGCGACGGGCGCACGAAATACTCCACCCTACACCTTTGAGTGCATCTATGAATATCGCTATCGTTGGCGCGGGGATCTTCGGCATGGCCGCAGCGCTGGAACTGCGAAACCGGGGACACGACGTCACGCTTTTCGAACGTGGCAGGATCCCCAACCCGGAGGCGTCCAGCACGGATGTATCCAAGGTGATCCGGCGCACGAACTACCCGAACCAGACGTACGTGGAACTCGTCACCCGGGCCGCGGCCCAGTGGCGGGAGTGGCACAACCGTACGAGCCGGTCGATTTACTTTCAGCACGGAAAGCTGATCGTGGCGCGCGACCTGGAAGCGGACCACGAAGCCCACGCGGGATGGGAAACCCTGAACCGGATGGGAAAGGACGTCTACGAACTTACGGCCGGCCAGGTCCGCGAACGGTTTCCGCAGTTCACCGTGAGCGACGAGGACAGACTCATCTTCGACCCCTGGGCGGGGTACCTGCGCAGCGGCCAGGCGCTGGAGGACCTGACGAAGCTGGCGGATGAAGCGGGAGTGACGATCCGCGAAGATGCCCGGGTCACCGCGGTTGAAGAAACGCCCGCGGGCGCCAGAGTCCGCACGATAGCGGGATGGCAGGACTGCGACCGTGTCGTTGTGGCGGCCGGGCCATGGGTGGCCGAACTCCTGCCGGCCATGGAGAAAGCCGTACGAATTACCCGGCAACAGATGGCCTTTTTCGCGCCGGAGGACCCCGCGCCGTACACGCGTGAGCGTTTTCCGGTCTGGTCGATCCTTTCCCCGGGCAACCTGTGGTACGGGTTCCCCTATCTGCACGAGGGTTTCGTGAAGGTGGCGGAAGACAGCAAATGGGAAGACACCGAAGTGGACGTCTCCCGGGAACCGACTGACGAGTTTCTGGCGTGGGCCCGGGAGTTCGTTGCCCAACGCATACCGGGTCTGAGCGCGGCGCCGCTGGTTGGCGGACGGGCCTGCCTGTACACCAACATGGCCGACAAGGCGGACGAGGAGTTCGTCATCGATTGGGCACGGGGATACGAACGCGTGCTGATTGCCGGATGCGGATGCGGCCATGGATTCAAATTCGGCGGCGCCATCGGACCCGTAATCGCCGACGCGCTCGAAGAACGGGAGAACCCGCTGGGCGATCCGTTCAGGATTGGTAACCGCTTCGAATAAGGGGCTGTTTCAATGGCATTTGATCCGAGGCAGATTTACGACGATGCGCTGGTGATCGACGGTCTGAGCGTTTGCAACTGGAACAGCGATGCCGTATTCCGGCACCTGCGCGCCGGCAGCCCGTCCGGACCTCGATTGCTTGCGGAATTCGTCACGTCCGCCCGCATTCGCGTGTTCGACTTCGCTCAGCCCGCGGCCCTGCGCAAGTGCGCCACGCTTATGGAAAAATACGCGGACACACCGATGGACTATGCAGACGCCACCCTCGTGCTGTTGGCCGAACACATGAAATGTCTCGATATCCTCTCCCTCGACCGGCGCGGCTTTTCGACCTATCGATCCACTGAAAATCGTGGTTTCCAATTGATCCTCGGCTCAAGATAAACACAAACTGAACGCCGTCACGGACGCCGCCAGTGATCCTGGCGCCCGCCCCGCGGCCAGGACTTGTGTGTGATTGACCGAAGTCCTGGGGAAGCGCTCTCGCAGGTCGTTACCGCTGCCGAGGCTTACGGTTTAACCTTGATGCGAAATTCTTCGGGGAAGTAAAAACACATATATGCAAGTGGGGAATGTGATTTAACTGCTGATTACGACGTGAACTGAAAAAATGTCCTTTTGGACGACGGTTACGCCCCGCTTCAGGGGTTTTCGTCGCGTCACCGCGCTGCTGATTTTTCCAATTGGGGTTAATCCTGATTGACTGCAATGACCACGCGAATGTCCGAATTTTCCTCAGGATTGACTTGATCTTGCGATTCTCTTCCGCGATACCTGCCGCTATTTTGTCGGGCAGGGCGTTTTATCCGTCACTTCACGTCATTTTGGCAATACTCTTACCTGGCATAGCCCCTGACGCCTACACGCAACCCCGGGCGGAACACACGATCAGCGGGTACGTCACGGATGCCTCGAACGGCGAGAAGCTGATCGGCGCGTCATTGTACGAACCCGCGCTGCGTCAGGGTGCCACGACAAATCGCTATGGTTTTTTCAGCCTGACCCTGCCGGCGGATTCGCTTCGGATTGTGGTTTCCTACATAGGGTTTCGCAGCGACACACTGGCAATCCGCCCGGACCGCGACCTTCGCGTGGATTTCGCCCTTAGGCCTCTTCCCCTGGAAATGCAAGCTAGAGAAGTTGAAGCCGATCAAGTGGATCCGATCCAGGAGCAGACACGGATGGGTGTTGTCGATGTCCCGGTCAGCCAGATTGAGAAGGCGCCCGTCCTCCTGGGTGAAGTCGATCTGATGAAAACCATGCAGCTTCTTCCGGGCGTCCAGTCCGGCGCCGAGGGGATGAGCGGCCTTTACGTGCGGGGCGGCGGTCCGGATCAGAATCTCATCCTGCTCGACGACGCCCCGGTGTACAACGCCTCCCACCTCTTCGGCCTTTTCTCTGTCTTCAACACCAGCGCCGTCAAGAACGTACAACTCACAAAGGCAGGATTTCCTGCACGTTTCGGCGGGCGCCTCTCTTCCGTCCTGGAGGTAGCCATGAAGGACGGCAACATGCAGGCGTTCGAGGTAGAGGGCTCCATCGGTCTTGTGGCTTCCCAGGTGACCCTCCAGGGTCCGATACGCAAGGACCGGACGTCATTCATCGTTTCGGCACGGCGGACGTATATCGATCTGCTGATCCGCCCCTTTCTGGACCCCGGGGAGCGGGGGGGCTATTATTTCTACGATATCAATGCCAAGTTGAACCACGTCCTTTCGCCCCGAAACCGTGTTTTCCTGAGCCTTTACGGCGGGGACGACCGTTTCTGGAGTGACATCCAGGACGAGTACACCTCCGGCGCCTATCGCAGTGAAGAGACGACGTCGGCGAATTTCGGCTGGGGCAATCTCACTTCGACGCTGCGCTGGAACATCCTCTTCAGCAACCGGCTGTTCGGCAACCTCACCACGATCTTCAGCCGCTATAAGCTTACTTCGAATGTCGACGATCGCTCCGCCACAAGTGACGGGGACGTCCACGAGACCGAGACGCTCAGCCTGCGCTACCACTCGGGCATCCGGGACTTCGGCCTTAAGCTGGATCTCGACTACATTCCCAATCCGGCCCACTATATCCGCTTTGGCGGCAACGGCACCTACCACACGTACAGCCCCGGAGCGGCACAGTACAGATTCAACCCCGCAGGCGGCGCCCCGGAGGATACAACACTTGGCGCCGCCCGGGCGACGGACGCCGTAGAGTTCGGAATGTACGTGGAGGACGACGTCCGCCTGTCCAAGCGGCTGAGCGCCAACGTGGGACTGCACGCCTCCGGCTTCTCTGTGGGCAACTCGCGCTTCGGATCCCTGCAACCCCGGGTTTCAACGCGTTTTCTGTTGAATCCACGGTGGGCCCTTAAAGCGTCCTACGCCCGGATGCGCCAGTATATTCATCTGCTTTCCAACAGCACCATAGGGCTCCCGACCGACCTGTGGCTTCCTGCCACCGAACGCGCGCGTCCCGAGGGGTCTCGCCAGTACGGCCTCGGCCTGGCGGGCACATTGAAAAAGGGACAGTACGAATTCAGCGTGGAGGCCTATCACAAGACGATGGCCAACCTGATCGAGTACCGGGAAGGCGCGACCTTTCTGGCGGGGTTCGGCGAGCAGCAGGACTGGCAGGACAAGGTGGAAACGGGGCGTGGCTGGTCTTACGGAATTGAATTGTTTCTGCAAAAGAAACGTGGACGCACCACGGGCTGGATCGGGTACACGCTTTCCTGGACCCGGCGGCGTTTCCCCCAATTGAACGAGGGGCGCGCTTTTCCCTTTCGCTACGACCGCCGGCACGACATTGCGCTGGTCTTCGCGCATCAACTGACGAGAATCGCGAATTTCTCGTTAAACTGGGTGTACGGAACCGGCAATGCGATTACCATACCCGTCGCAAGATACTATGACGAGTACGTAAGGGGATCAATTGGCGGTCATGAACTCTGGACTCCTCGCGTGCTGCCCTTTGAGACCAGAATCTACGAACAACGCAACGGCTTCCGAATGTCCGCCTACCATCGTATTGACCTGGGGTTCAACTTCGACTGGTCGAGGCACGGATTCCGCGTGGGCGCCTACAACGCATATAATCGAAAGAACCCCTATTTCATCTATTTCGACGATTACCATGACCCCCAGACGAATTCCAGGGAGTACCAGGCCAAACAGGTGACCCTGTTTCCGGTTCTGCCGTGGATCAGTTACCGGTTCAAATTCTGAACACCGGCGCGCCTCAATGAAGAAGAAATGCATCACAATTACGATCTTCGCAATCGCATTCACCGCGTGCGAACTGATCATCAACCCGGAATTGCCCGAACACACGCCTCGACTGGTGATCAAGGCATTCTTTACGCCGGACGGCGGTTGGGCGGCTTCCGTCAGTCGGTCCGTAGGCATCCAGGACCCCGCTCCCGGACCCGAACGGCTGGTTACCGGCGCCAGCGTGGAACTGCTTTCAGATAGCCGGATCATCGACCGGCTGCTCTTTCTCCAGCGAGAAAGGGTGTATGCAAGCGAAAAACCCCTGCAATCGGGCAAGTCCTACTCGCTGCGGGTATCAGCGCCGGGCTTCGAGACCGTCCATGCGACTGACAGCGCGCCCCCACCCGTACCGACTTCCATCGAATCGTATCGCGTGGAGACCTCCGATCCTGCTCCCGGGGGACCCGGCGTGTCGACGATCACGGATTTCCGGATCACCCTTCAGATTCAGGATCCACCCGGCGAGGAAATCCGATATCAGATTCGGGTCATTGCTCCGGATCGATCTGGAAGGCGCGACCTGCGCTTTTCAACGAGAGATCCATCCATCATCGCCGACAATCGGATCGAAGATCCTGTTCTCGAAGGCGTCGAGCCGTTTGTGGGTTCCGAGCCGTTTTTCAAGGACGTTCTCTTCGACGGTGACTCCCACGAAATTGAAATATCTTCCACAAACTACACGGTAGAGGCGAGCCTCGAGCGTCGAATCTGGGTCGAAGTCCGATATGTGAGCGAAACCTATTACATGCACCTCCGAAGCGCGCTGCTCCACAAAAGCACCGACGACAACCCCTTTGCCGAACCGGTGAGAATTCACAGCAACATTGAGAACGGGTACGGCATATTTGCGGGTTACAGCGCGCGCGACTTCGAACTCACGTTTTAAGGCAAAATTCGCAAAACGGGCCTTCAGACACCTGGTTGAGGACCGGTACACGCGGCTTCCGCCGGGAAGTTCAGCTGAGTGGTTCAATGAGGACGATCTCTGAGATCATGACTCCGAATTCATCCGCCGCGCTTCAGAAGCACCGGAACAGGCGCACATTGAAATTTGCTGTTCCGCGTTTGTTCATTGCCGCGTCGTGGTGTGGACCCGGTACGATCCATTTTGGATTGAAAGCCGGATTGCTGCGTCCGGTTATCTGCATGCTGCTGATCGGCTCGGTTCCCGTCGCCGTACGCGCTGATACGGAGGCAGGCGGCAAAGCGGTCTCCGCCGAAGTCGGGTACGTCGCGGATTTGCTTCGAAACGGCTCCGGCGGCATCCGGAACGGCTCGGCCTATCTGCAGAACGTCGATGCGACGATCGAGTTCGACCTTGGACGGATATTTGGAAGTGGGGGCGGGGCGTTGTTCGCGTATCTGCTCTGGAACAACGCGTCGACGTTTTCGGATCGATACCCCGGCGACGCGCAGGGTGTCTCCAACATCGACGTGGAGCAGGCGTTCCGACTTTACGAGTTCTGGTACCAACATCTCTTTACGGAACGGCTGAACCTGAAGTTCGGACTCTACGATCTCAACAGCGAATTCGACGCCGTTGATTCGGCGGCGTTATTCCTGAACAGTTCTCACGGAATCATACCCACCTATTCCCAGACCGGAGAAAACGGTCCGTCGATTTTTCCGGCGACGTCGCTGACCGCGCGACTCGAGTGGAATTCCGGTAACAATCTGGTTCGATATGCGTTGCTCGATGCGGTACCCGGCGATCCCGCCCATCCCTCGGCCACCGCAGTCAAGTTGAGCAGCCGCGAGGGCGTCTTACATGCCTTCGAGTACACACGAGAGTTCTTCGGCGCCTGGCGGATGGGTCTCGGCGCATTTTCCTATAGCGCTGACTTCGAAGCGATTCGCGAGACCGACGCCACGGGCAATCCGTTGCGCCGGGGCGGGAATGCCGGATGGTATGGATTTGCCGAAGGCGCGACCTACACGGACACCGCCGGCGGACGGAGCACATCGGCTTTCATTCGCTTGGGAACCGCCAACGGCGCGCTCAATCCCTTCGATAGGTACTTCGGCGCGGGGATGGTGATGTCCGGATTCGTCCCGCACAGGCAGGACGACCAGGTTGGGATTGCCATTGCCATGGCGCGGTGCAGCGCGGATTTTCGCGCTGCTGCCGGCGCGGAAAGCCATGAGACCGCAATCGAATTCACGTATGTTCTTCAGATCAGCGACATATTGCAGGTCCAGCCGGACCTGCAATACATCCTCAATCCGGGCGCTGATCCTGAACTCAAAAACGCACTGGCTATAGGCGTCCGGCTGGATATTAACCACGGATTCCACCACCGATAGCAGCCAACGCATTTTTGGCGCCGGTTATTGGCGGGAAGGAAGAAAGCGTTATGAGCAAGATGAAATATGAAAAAGCATCTGCTGAACTTGCGGAAGCAATCGAACAGGCCGAGGTGATTCCGGACTTTCTGCCGTCTCCCGACCGGCTTGTCCTGAGGGAGGAAACCGTGCGGGTGACCCTCAATCTTAACAAGAGGAGTGTCGATTTCTTCAAGTCAAGCGCGCGGCAGAACGGCGTACCCTACCAGAGCATGATTCGAAGATTGCTGGACATTTACGCTGAGCGATATCTGGGAGAACGGTCGTAAAGAGGGGCGAATTGATGGATTAGCTATTAATGGCTCGTCGACAACCGCCCCACCGGCACCGGGCTGTGGTGTTGCGTAGACTTTCCGTTGAGCGCTAACCCGCGCCGTCCCTGTTCCCCGGGCGGTCACGAAGGCGCAACAATAACGACGAAAAAGAGGGAGTTGAAGGTGTGAACCTTCAACTCCCTCTTTGATTTCCGACGTATATAATATAACAGAAAGCGACCCAAAAGTCAAGTATATAAAATATTTATAAACATCCACTTAAGTGTATTTTTGCCATTGATAGCGTGGGATGGATGTCTTATCTTTTGTTCCGCATGCCGGAACCCATTGCACGATAGACGAACGCCTTAAGGGAACCTCTGATGCTGCCGCGATCCGACCTGGAATACTGGACCCGCCGCGAGAACGCCGGCACGATTTTCGCCAACCTGCGCTGGACCTGGAGCCACATCCGGGCTCACGCCAGACCGGCTGCGCTCTGCCTGATTGCCACACATATTCTGCTTGGAATCCAACCGGCGCTGCTCATTCACGTGACCAGACATCTCGTCGACGCCGTGGTCGATGCGGCCGGCAGCGGCACGGCCGGCTTTGATGATATCCTGCCGTGGCTGATTGCATTCGGCCTGATTCAGCTGGCGACCAACGATGTCCTGTGGCATGTACGCGATGTCTTCCACCTGCGTCTGGAGCAGAACCTTTCTCACGTTCTGGGCCGCCGCCTTCTGGAACGGTCGTCACAGCTTCCCCTGCTGTTCTTCGACGTCAGCGAAACGTACGACCGCATCGAACGTGCGCGGGATCCGGGACGCAAGCTCGGAAGGCTGTTTTTCTGCGCTCTGCACTTCTCCCAGGCCGTGATCACGGCCGTCTCGGTAGCTGCGATGTTCGCGCCGGTCTCCTTATGGATTTCCCTGGCCATGCTGGGAGCGCTGGCGCCGCTTGTCCGCCTGGAGATCCGACAGAGCCGGATGTTTATGACGTTCACCTATGGCGAGACACCGGAGGAGCGGCGCGCCGGATACGTGAACCGCATCCTGACAGGTCGGCCGGAACAGAAGGAAATGCGTCTCTTCGGCCTATTCGCGCCGTTGACCGGGCGCTGGCGGAGGATGCGCCACGTACTCCGGGAACGACTGCTGGCTCAGCGGAAACGCCAGGTGATCGTGAGCATTCCGGCAACGGGGCTGCAGGTGGTCGTGTCGGTAAGCGTCACGGTAATCCTGGCGTACCTGCTTGGGGACCGGATCCTCACGCCCGGACGGTTCGTTGCGCTCTTTCAGGGTGTCGGCGACATGCTGCGTGCAGGTGGCAGCCTTGGCTTCAGCTCAAGGGAACTGCAGACTCGTTCCGCCGAGGTCGGCTATGTTCGGGAGTTTTTCGATCAGCACGATGGTGAGGTGCCGGGAAGGAAAGCATCCCGCAGGACGGACAGTACATCGAATGCTTTCCCCTTTCCCCGACCCATGCGGGAGGGTCTCGTCGTGGACACCGTCCATTTCACTTACCCGGCGTCCGCTTCCGGCGAACAGGCCCCGACCGTGCTGAACGGCGTCACCCTTCGCCTGGTCCCGGGCGAACGCGTAGCCCTCGTCGGCGACAACGGCGCCGGAAAGTCTACCCTGGCAAAGATCCTGCTTGGTCTCTACGCCCCCACCTTGGGGCGCGTGACCGCCGACGGACTGGACTATGCCGATATTGACCCGGACAGCCTGGGAGGCGCCGTAAGCGCCGCGTTCCAGGACTACTGCCGGTTCGAACTCACCCTGGGGCAATCCATCGGCATCGGCACTCTGGGCACTTTGGGTGACGGGCCAGCCACCGAACTGTGGCCCGCAGGAATGCAGCCCGACACGTCGGTGGTCGCGGAGGCTGCCCGGCGCGCCGGCGCCGACGAGATCGCCGGACGGCTTCCCAATGGCTACGACACCCCTGTCGGGCACGTCCTCGACGGCGGGCAGGGGCTGTCCGGCGGTGAATGGCAGCGCATCGCCATCGCACGGGCTTTCACCCGTGATCCGGAATTGCTCATCCTCGACGAGCCGGCCGCGGCGCTCGATGCGGTGGCGGAGGCGGCGCTATACCGGCAGTTCGCCGAACTCCGCCGAGGGCGAACCGCCCTGCTGATCAGCCACCGGCTCGGCTCCGCGCGTATGGCCGATCGCATCCTCGTACTACAGCGGGGCCGTATCGTGGAGGAGGGTCATCACGACGATCTCCTGGCCTGCGGAGGCGTTTACGCCGGCATGTGGGAGGAACAGGCTTCGTGGTACCAATAGAACTCGATCCCATACTGGTGCGCCCTCGCGGCCCCAGGACACTCATCCGGTTCCTGGGCTGGATGATCCGCACCGATCCGTGGCGGGCCGTTACGTCCCTGGTTCTGGAGTTCGCGTCTGGCCTGCTGCCGGCCGCGGCGGTCTGGTTCGTACGGGAATTGTTCGATAACGGCGTCGGAGTTTACCAGGGACTGGTTCCCGTCAATTCGATGCTGCCGTGGCTCGCGGGTTGGGCGTCGGTTACCCTCGCCGAAATCGGCCTGCGCACGTGGTCGCGGACCATCCTGCTCGAACGGCTTAAGCAGGAGATGGAAGACCGACTTCTCGAGCAGCTTCAGATGAAGTCCCGGTCTCTCCGTCTGGATGTCTTTGAGCGGGCCGATTTCCACGACCTGCTGCGCCGGGCACAGGTGGCAGCGACGCCCGGCTTTTTCCTGAACCTGCTTGGTGCGATCTACCGGATCCTGACCGGAGGGCTGACCGTAATTTCCGTTGGCATCGTCGTCGGTTACTGGGATCCATACCTGCTGGTGGCAATCCTGCTCGTCTCGCTACCGCCCCCGCTTGCCAGCCTGTACCATAACGTACACGAGTTCTACCTGCAACGTCGACAGACTCAGGCGCAGCGGCTGCGCGGATACCTGGAAAGTATCCTGACGGCAAGGGAAGACGCCAAGGAGGTACGGGTGTTTCGGCTGGGGACCATCCTGGCCGCGTGGTGGGATCACCTCTATTGGCAGGCCGCAGATTCCCTGTACCGCCAGAGACGCAGGCATCACGCCACCGGTGGCTGCCTGTCTGCCGTCAGCCTTGCGGCATTTGCCGGTGCCGTGGGCTGGTCGGCGTGGGCCGTCCTCGCGGGCGGGCTGTCCGCCGGTCAGTTCGCCGCAATGCTGGTCGCCCTGCGTCAGGTACGAACCGGTGCTGACCACCTCGTAAACCGCATGAGCTTTCTTGCAATCCAGCTGTTGAACATCGCCGACCTGTTTATCTACCTGGACCTCGGCCCTGAGGAACCGCCCGGCGGCGCCAACATCGCCACGCTCAAAGGCAAAGCGATCACAACCAAAGCCCTGTCGTTCAGGTATCCACAGACAGAACGTCACGCGATCAACGATGTCACCATGACCATTCGACCCGGCGAGCGGGTCGCCCTTGTCGGCGAGAACGGCTCGGGCAAGACGACGCTCGTCAAGGTCCTGCTGGGGCTGTTCCGTCCAACCGCCGGCGATCTGAATTACGGTAACCTCCCGGCAAACCTGACCAACCGGGACGAAGTGTGGAACCGTTGCACGGCGGTGTTCCAGGACTACACACGCTTCGCCTTCACCCTGGGTGAAAACATCGGTTTCGGACACTGGAAGCGGATGCGAGAGCCGGGTGAAATCGAGCGGGCAGCACAACGGGGCGGGGCCGACGCCGTTGCCGGCCGGCTCCCGGAGGGATATGAAACGCCTCTTGGCAGGGAATTCGAAGGCGCCACGGAGCTGTCAGGCGGGGAGTGGCAGCGCGTTGCGATCTCCAGGGGATTCATGCGCGACGCCGACCTCGTCGTCCTCGATGAGCCGACCGCCTCCCTGGATCCAATGGCAGAGGCAGACGTTTTTCGCCGCTTTCTCGCCATGGCCGGCGGACGCACCACGATCATGGTATCCCATCGCCTGGGATCGGCGAGGATGTGCGACCGGATCCTCGTCTTGAAAGAAGGACGGTTGGTTGAAACAGGTACCCACGATGAACTGGTCGACCAAAAAGGAGAGTACGCCCGGATGTGGGCGCTACAGGCGGGATGGTATGAAGGGTAGGAGACGAGAAAATACGGGATACACGCTTTGCGCTTTTATCGGAATGAACCCGTCTTTTGCGTAATTGGGGGCAATCACACAGCGCCCTTCTCGTACATCAAAAAACCGCCTGTCTCAATCCTTCACGAGTGGGCGGTATCCCGGGAGCAACCTGGTTTATGGGAATCATCCGGATCGAACCCTATCCAAATATCTGTCAGATTCATCATGGGATTCAATGTATAGAATTCGAGCATTGTTTCCTTCGACCACAAACCCTATCCGATGTTTTTTTCCAATGCGAGCGGTTCATACATCGTCTATCTTCTTAAGCCTCCGCCCGGGCAGAATAGCTTGTTTCTGAAGTTCCCTGTAAAATCTCCCGAGATTTTTCCTTGCATTTGCGGGTAGTCTTCCGGCAGATTTCTCGACGCTATTGTTGTGGTACTCAATTTGTTCTATCGGTGGAAATTAACCCCCACGCACATTCAACCTCTGAGTTTGTCGATCGCTTCATCCACTGAATACATGCCTCCGGTTGCAGGCTCGTTTTTTCTATGGAGGATTATGATATTCCACCGAATTTCTCGAATCAATGCTGCAAGTGACAGAAGATTGTCCCTGACTCCCTTGGTTGAATCGAATAGTGGCTTATCGAGTTCCTCGAGTAACTCTAACAACGGGGAAATCTCATCTATAATCTCCTTTGCCGTGGATTCTCCACTATTCATCCCTTCGATTGCATTTTTCGCATCGCCATTGCACTGAGCCAGATATTCTTCCGGGGTTTTCTCCAAAGAATCCAATCCGCGCCTCAGTTCTCCGATGGCTTCGACGGTCAGAGAATCAAGCCGGCTCAGAGCTTCCCTGGTCCGGGAAGATAGTTCTCTAAAACTGGCTATCCGCCGCGTCAGGACTCGTATCTGCCGCTCTTTCCCGCTAATGGGAAGCGTTTCGCCTTGCGCCCAGATAGATGCAACCTGCGACATACACGACATATCCAAAACTGAGGGCATCTTCTAACTCCTTTTGAAGGGGAACGTCTCCGTCGAATACAAAAAAAGTAGGTCTACTGATCCCCTATGTCAAGCCACTTTCCCTATTGGGACTGAAATCAAGCACCTCATCTGATCTGTACTACCTCAGGCTTCTCCATCCTCGTCTCAGAAGCCGCGTTCCTGAACAGTTCGACAACCGTCGGATGGCAGGTAAAGACCAGGACCTGGTTGGTCTTGGACAGCTCCGTGAAGGCAACGGCGGCTCGAAGGGCGCGATCGGGATCAAAGTTGACCAGGACTTCGTCCACGACGACGGGGAGCGGTTCCGTCCGCTCCCCCAGTTCACGGATCAGCCCGAAACGGAGCGACAGGAATAGCTGCTCCCGCGTACCCCGGCTCAGTTCCGACGGCTGCTTCGTCCGCCCGTCGGCGTCCGTCACCGTAATCGTCTGTTCACCAAGGGGCGCGTAAACCTGCCGGTACCGTCCACCGGTGATCGCGGTAAAGAATTTCTGAGCATGACGCACGACTCCAGGCTGGCGTTCCTGCTCAAACTTTCGCCGCGCTTCGTCGAGCAGGTTCCGGGCGAGCGTTAGCCGGGTCCATTCCCTGGCGTGGTCCTGAATCTGCTCCAGGAGCACGTTCCGCTCCATCCGAAGCCGCGACGATTCCTCTTCGCCGATCAGTCCATCCAGGTCCGTCTGAATGGATCCTCGTTCAGTCGACAACCTTTCACGCTGGTCGTTGGCAGCAGTCCGTTCTTCTTCCAGCCTTGCCATCTCGTCGGTGATGGCCTGCGGGTTCGTGCTGCCAAGGTCCGATTTCAGCATTTCCAGCGGTTCGCCCGGACCGCTGAGCCGTTGCAATCCTTCAAGCGCTTTCGCATTTCGTTCCTCCAACTCTTCCCGTTCGTCAAATACATCTGCCATTCGCAGAAATTCTTCCCGACTGTGGGTTCCGGCCGCCGCGAGCAGTTTTTCAATCTTGAAACCGATTTCCGCCAGGCGGTCTTTGCGACCCGCGAATTCTTCCCTAAAAGCCCTCAACTCGTCGAGGGCGTCGTCGCGCTTACGTGACTCGTCCTGCACACTCGCGTGCAACTCAATGAGTTCATCTGCCGTGTCAGCCACCCCCGCCCAGTCGTTCCGATCAATCTCGAATCCGTGCGCGGTCGCCAGCGGATGGACGAGTTCGATAAACTGCCGGATATCAGTTAGGATTGCAGCAATTCGGTCTTTCATCTGAGTAACTTTGGTATAATGAGTACGTCCAAGATCTACGAGGCCCCTTAAGACTTCGATATTCTCAGGCGAAAACGTCTCCAACAGGCCACGTTCTCTCAACCAGGTTCGCCATTCGTCTTCAATGGTACGGAATCTGCATTCGGCTTCGTTCAGTTCCTGTTTTGAATCATCATAGCGCGCCTCTCGGCGTACCACGCGGCTCTTGATCTCATCCAGCGATTTTTCCAATTGATCCAACTCGTTCAGACGGGACTCTTCGACGTTTAATGAATCTTCTATCGCTTCCAGTGAGTGCAAGTCTATCGAGTCGATACCAAACAAAGATGCATGTTCGGAGAGGTCCTTTCGGAATTGGGTGGAGCGTTCTTCGGCTTCTTCATGTTGGCGTCGTATCCGCACTGCCATGGACGCATCAATGGGAAGATTCAAAGGCCTGCCAAGAGCGAACACGTAGATGGAGGCGCCAACCAGGATAACGCCGAGCACGACGGAGCCTATACCGACAGCTGAACCCCAATCGTCGTCGGTGATGGCAAAGAACAAACCGAGAACGATTAATGCAGCCCCGCCGATGACGGAAGGAGTGAACTTGCTCCAATCACGGCCAACCGGTGAGGCGGTGACGCCCGAATCATCTTCAAGCTGATCACGCAGGTCCCTGGCTCGCTCTTCACTGCGGGAAAACTCAGTCAGAGTGTCCCTGGCGGCAACTACTCGCCTGCGTTTCTGGCGAATCTCTTCTCTCTCAAGGCGGGCGCGAGGCGCGTTGTCGAACTCTTTTTTGGCGTGTTCGAATTCCAGACCTGCTTCCTCCAGCGCGGTCTGGTCCGTTGCGACGGCTCCTTTCGCCCTGTTCATCACCTCCCGTGCTTCACCAAGACTATGTCCGAAACTCGCGATTTTTTCGCGGACAACGATGGATAGGTCGAATCCATTAAGCCGGTGAACGTCCCACTCTTTACCTAGATCCGCAAGCGTGTTGTCCAGATCGACGCGCATAGCCGCGAGTTCGGCCTGGCGCTCCGGTATGTCCTTAACTGATTGATCGAAAGCACTACGGCGACGCTCAATATCGCGAACCTGGGATGACTGTTCGAGTATAGCTTCATGGTCTATTTGGCGATCTGCTCTGGCCTGAATGTCCTTCATGTGTCGCTCAGACCGTTCGAACTCTTCACGCGCGTTTACTGCGAGGTTTTCCAACTTTTCCAACTCGCCAACACCGTTACGAGGAAACTTGCCGATTTCAGTCAGTTCGTTACGTCGTTTTGTCGCTGTTATTAAGTCATTCCAATCGTCCCAGGCATTCTGAAGCGTTATCTGACGGTTATACCGGGATTGATTCACGAGCTGCTGGGCAGCCAGATCTCCAAGTTCGCCTTCGACCCCCTGAAGCCGCTCGGTCAGTTCGCCGAACCTTGTCGCGTTGTCGGCAACCTCCCGCAGTCTGTCGTCGACCTTCTCGATTGAATTGTAGATCTCGTAGATCTTCTGGGTGCTCCCGCCCTTGAGAAAGATACCTGTGCGGGAAGACTCGATGAACTTCTCGGCGTCCGGAAGTGACGTAACGCCCATGCCCGCGCTGTAGATCTGGCTGTTGACGTTCGCGTCGCTCAGCAAGTCGTCGCTGTAGAGATCGTTGAGGGTGAACGCGAAGACCCTCTCGAAAACGTCCCTCGAGTTGTGCCCTAACAACGACGCCAGTTCAGTTTCGGGGAGCGTGTCGCCTGTTGCGGAAGTCAGGCCAACGTCTCCGCTGTAACTCTTTCCCGTCGTTCTACGCACGTCGTACACACGACCGTCCGTACATTCGATGGCGACGTGGCCTCCATAATTCCCTCCGGCCAATGCGGGATAAGCGTTCACCTTCCCGCTCTTGCGTGGAAATCCGAACAGCACCCTTCGGACAAACTCCAAAAGTGTGCTTTTGCCCGCCTCGTTCGGACCAAAGAAGACAGTCACAGGTTGTTTCAATGCCCCGAACTGCCTTTTGGCGAACTGCCCAAAGCCATCAATGCGTAACTCGCGGATTCTCATGGTTCTTCGTCTTCGCCGAGCAGGTTTACGAGGATTGCCTCAGCCTCATCAATCATCCTGGAAAGGTCGTCGCCACTGGGGACGTGGTCAGAAAGGTGTTGGCGATAGAGGCGGTGCTGGTAGAGATCTGAAAGGCCAATTTGAAGACGAGCCAGCAAGTCGGAGTTCGCCTTCGCACGATCCGCGGTCCTTAGCACCTCGGCCAAGAAGTCGGATCCGTTAATGCGTTCATCCCGATTGAATGGCGTCGCGGTATCGTCCTCGATGCGCTCACACCACGCGAAGGGAGAACGTCTCGCCCACTCGCGGTTTACATCTTCAATCAGACCCTCGATAAAGTTCGACTGCCGCAACGAACCGTGAATTACGCCTCGTCCACTCAATGCAATCCTCAATACGATCGAACGAACGACTGCGCCGTTCAATGCGTCATCCATGCTATTGTGCAGCGCGTCAATCAGGTCCTGTTCATTCTCCATTATTGAGATGTCCAGCCGTGTCCGTTCCCACCGCACATTATCGACGGACCTGAAGTCCAACCGGACGTCACCCCCATCGTCCACTTCGACGAGATACACGCCGCGTGGGCCGGGCTCGTTCGGATGCCTGCCCTGGGGGTTGCCCGGATAGACCACGGTAGGGGTCCGTTCTCTGAGTACCTGCCTGGTATGCACGTGTCCGAGCGCCCAGTAGTCTATACCAGACCGTTCAAGATCGTCGAGCGAGCAGGGCGCGTAGTTCAGGTGTTTCGTGTCGCTGTCTACATTGGCATGCACCAGACCAATCGAGAACGTGCTGGAATCTGCCGGGCCGAGACGAAGTGCGAGGTTATCTGAGACTTCACTCATCGGATAACTGATTCCGTAAACGACCGCGCGTTCGGGATCGTCTTCAAGAACCGGTACGGCCTGCGCCTCCTCGCCGAAGCGCGTACATCCTTTGGGGTATTCCAGCTGAGCTTCCCATCCGTTGAGCGGATCGTGGTTGCCGTGGCACACGAAAGACCGTATGCCGGCCTCGTCCAGCCGTTTCAGGCCATCGACGAACTTGAGCTGCGCGCGCAGGCTCCGGTCGGCAGCGTCGTAAACGTCCCCAGCGACCAGCAACGCGTCTACACGTTCTTCGATGCACAGGTTGACGATGTTCTCGTAGGCGCTGAACGTCGCATCCTGTAGCGTGCTGGCCACGTTTTCGGGTGCGACTGCTTTTATCCCGATAAAAGGGCTGTCCAGGTGTAGATCAGCGGCATGTACGAAGCGGAGATGAGGCATGTCTATCATCAGACTCCAAATGGATGGAAGAATACCGACAACCGTTCGATGCAATGATTACGCGCGATGAACGTAGCCACACCAGCGCGTTTAATGTTCGTGAAGTCGCACAGAAAGAATCAGAGCCGGCTCATCGAACTACCTCATTCGCGTTCGTCTCGTGCCAACTCCCGCGTGACCTGTTCCAGCACTATTTCAACGAGCCTCAGAGCGCCTTCTCGGTCGATCGGTTCGGCATCCGGGCCGACACCCTGATAGCGAAACTCGACGGCGTAGGGCGTGTAGTCGATTAGTTTCCCGAAGGGTTCAGGAGTAATGCCACGCTCGGCGAGAAGGTCAAGGAGTGCTTCGATATTGTGTGTGAGTGGGTACTCCACACCCAAAAGCGCAAGGTGCGCCTTAAGCATTTTCTCGGCGGCCTGTTGCACGTGAAAACCAAATACCTCATGGCAAATCTCCCCCGAATCCCGCATAAACCAAAGCGCCGCGATATCGCGCTCCGCTGCGCGAATTAGCATCGTGGCACACTTAACGTCGCTCATAGAGTACCTTACCTTCCCTCAGCGCCCGCGCCAGCACATGATTCAGGGAGTCGCGCCAGTAGTCCACGTCGTCACGAGAATAGACAAGGACGTCGGCTGCAACCGGAAAGCCGGCCACGGCGTGGTAGAGTCTGACCATCTCATTGTGCCGACTTCGCTCCGGGCCGAAGGGCTCGGCTTCAACGACGACGAGATCCACGTCCGAATCCTGGCGTTCGTCGCCACGTCCGCGGGAG
Source organism: Candidatus Latescibacterota bacterium (assembly GCA_021295655.1). Classification (GTDB taxonomy): domain Bacteria; phylum Latescibacterota; class UBA2968; order UBA2968; genus JAAXHE01. Next base: position 1,707 of record JAGWBX010000032.1, on the reverse strand, counting down.
CCGAAGAGGATCACCTGCTCCGGATCGACTTCGTCGACGATGGCTCGTACCATGCGTTCGATGAGCGTGCCGGTGACTTGTGTCATTCATCTACCCTTGTGCAATGCAGAAGCCCCGGTGACGAGTCATGGGCCTTATGAATCTGCTTAGGGGTCGTGTACGGCCTCAATACCATCCGTATCCTGAGGATTCCGGGACGCGAATACCAACATTCGTGTACCTTCCGCGCTATGTCCCCCATTTCACGCTTCAGACAAACTTCCCGGGTGACACTTGAAAAATATCCGCCAGCTTTCGCGCGGTTTTCACGCTGATTGAACGGACTTCCCTTTCCATATTCGAGACATGCTGGCGAGGAACACCGCCGAGCAACTCACCCAGCCTCGCCTGCGTCAACCCGTGATTCTCCCGGTAGGTCCTCAGATTGTCTCCGGGCGCCATTCCGGATTTGACGCTTCGGTACCAGTCTGTCTCGAATACGTCGACGAGATCGTCGCTGTTGTCTTCGGACAACTGAACCTCTTCGCCGTATTCCTCATTCAGTACGGTCATCAGCCTGTCCGGGATGTCCCCCTTGATGACAATCTCAATACAGGGCGTTTTCACGACTGCCTGCACAATAGACCTCGATGGTTTTTTATTTCTCCTGTATGACCGACAAATGACGCAACTCTGCGTGAGGTGGCACTAGGATCAAAGTAACCATTTAATAGTTACATGTCAAATTAACGCCATTTCGTCATCAAGAACCGTTCTGAATTCGTCTCACTTCGGCTTTTTCAGCGGTTGAAAATCTTTGCAAAATGCGTGCCATTGTCCGCTCGCGCAAACTGTAAGTTTCAAGGCGTCGCAACGACTTGAATGGACGGACCGGTTTTGGGTCAACACGCGCCAAACGCCCCTGCTCGGAATTGGATGCAAACCTTACGAAAATTAAGCCTATCTGCAGTTAACGATCTGGATCTCGCGAGAGCATCGGCTTTTTCACCCCGTCCAGCAATCGGAGGCCAGTTTGGGCCAATCGGTACGTTTCATCTCCACTGCGTAATTCCAGGCGACTGTGAACGAACCCTTCACCTGTACCGGCACGAGCACCCCGCGGCAAAGACTACGACCGCCGGGGCGGAAGCCTTCCTGGCGGTCGATCGCGGGATTTTGCATTGTAAAATTAGCGCAATTCTCAAGGTTCGTTGCAATGTACTTACGGTGGAACACATTCAGATAACCGAAACTCACCGTACAAATGCATACGAATCCATTCAATCGGCCAGCCTCGTCACGTTTCAGCAGCGTATGGGTTTAGGTAAACAACCAATACAATAGTGCTATTACTGCAATTACAAGAACCATTGCTCCGCAGCCGACATTGGCGTCATCTTGATCTTGGCGGGCTTGGCGTCATCTTGATCTTGGCGGGCTTGAGCTCTACGTTGGCTGTGCTGTTTGTTGCGCGGCGGAGGTTTTGGTTTTCCTCCGGGTATCCGAATACGATTGTCCATCATGTAGAACAAACCAGCCACCTCCCACACGATCCTTACGTCATCGGTGGCTTCATGTCTTGTGCTTTTTCGCGCTGACACCCCCATGACGTCGGCTACATTGTCAAGATTGCTCCCCCGTCGGAGTCCGTGATTGAAGTCTTGAAAACGCCGCATCGTACAATAGCTCCTATTGCGAGCCAGGGTCTTCACCCCGGCCCGTTTAAAT
>JAGWBX010000089.1 GCA_021295655.1 Candidatus Latescibacterota bacterium | reverse complement strand
ACGCCCCGTTCCGTTGCAGGCCCCGTCTTCGAACTTACGGTGAGCCGAAGTCCGCCGGGCGCGTCCGTGTGTTTTGCTTCATGAGGAATCCTTTCCATCTGTGTTTGCCTTTTTGAATGACCATCAATTACAAATTTGCAGCCGCTTTATTGCCCTGTGTGCCCAATTCCCCGTATATTGATTTGACTTACAACGAATACAGGTGCGTTACTTTCCCGTCCCGCTGATTGGGCGATGAATTGAGGAAACCCTGTGAACACCACGATTCATACGATAGAAGACCTCATTCGCATCCTGGACGACAATCCCGAATGGGGCGATGCTCTGCGTGCCCGGTTATTGACGAAGGAACTGATTGAACTGCCTGAAAAGTTCACGCAGTTTGTCTCAGAGGTGCATAGGTTCGTCGAGGCCACGAACCGGCGCTTTGACGCGCTCGAAAATAGCGTGGCGTCTATCCTGGATGACGTTGGCATACTCAAAGGCGCCCACGCACGGAGTGCCGCGCTTCGGGAGACACCCTTCATAGCCAGCGAGATGGGCTTTCGGTGGGTCAAAGACCTAACCGCGTTTGATCTGTGGGAGCTGATTAACGGCGCCGACACGTCTAACGTTTCAACAAATGAGTTGAGAAGCTTCCGCCGTGCCGATCTGATTATAGAGGCCACCGACCAGAATGGCGCTCCTTGCTACATTGCCGTTGAAATCTCCTTCACCGCCAACGGACGGGACACCAGCCGCGCCCTCCGAAATGCCAAGTTGCTGACCAGGTTTACCGGTAAGCAGGCACTTTCAGCTGTTGTGGGCTTGCGCCGAGATGATCGGATACGGGATCTCGTTGAATCCGGTGAGGTGTTCTGGTATCAACTGGACCCGGAAGTTCTGGAAGCGGAACAACCATGACCGGTGGTCAGTGTTCTGTCCCGGAAATAAGTTGCGTAAATTCGACCGCCGAGTCGCCAGGCCCGCAAGGCGCCAGAGTGCAGGCAACCTGCGTAGGGTCGGCGAGCGAGGGGAACGTAGCGAGACGGGATGAGTTGGCGGTTGACGTGTCGCCAATCAAACGGTGTTGAACGCCGGCTTCTCATTGCGTACCATTGGTGGGCACAATATACCCGATAACGAGGTCGACGTCCGTAACCGAGGCGGTTGCAGTGATGTAACCCGGCATCCGGGTTCCACCAGATTGAATGGGTCTGAGTAGAAATCCGGTTGTCACGATCAGGAGAATTCGTTCACGTTCAGGATGAGGATCTATCGCTTCTGTCCGGCTTGACGAATTTGGCGTCGTTGGGGCTTTCCCACAACAGAATTGCGAACATCTCGCCGCTGGCGGAACTGACCGGGCTGACGAGATTGTGGCTTTGGGACAACCTGATCGAGGATATCTCCGCTCTTTCGGGTTTGACCAACCTGACATTCCTGGATCTTGCCCTCAACAACGTGGAGGACATCTCGGCGCTTTCCGGATTGACCAACCTTATGGCCCTGAATCTTGCGGCCAACAGCATCACTGATATCTCGCCCCTTTCCGGCTTGACCAACCTGAGGGATCTGGATCTTCGGGGTAATCCCTACGAGTCGTTGCCAAAAGGCGATTTCGACGTCGAACTCGTTTTTCTGGACTCATTCACTGATAAACAGAAGGACATACTCCAGTACGCGGCCAAACGGTAAATGGCGGTTATTCACGACGACCTCCCGGACTATCGGTTTGCCCAGGGCTGGTCAGGCAGGTGCGGCGGTAAGTCGTTCAATATGCCTGCCGGCTGATGGCCGTGGCGGAGCCTTAGCTTGATTGCGGCGCCGGGCTAATGAATGAACCGATCTACGTGGTTGACCCGCAAGGTCGTATCGTTCGAACCATAAACCGATGATCGTTCAGGTTTCGCATCGGAAATTCCTTCAATCCTATCGAAATAACAAGAGATCCAGTTCGCAACGCATCATCGAGATTATACGAAAAAAACAAGGGTCAAAGCCGCTATGTCGCGCTTCGACCCTTCTGTTTTCTCTTGACTTCCCGTTGTATATTCTGCCCATCACGCTCCCCGGTCCGCCGCCACGGTGGGTCGCGGTCGGGCGCCCGAGCGGACGGACGGCCTGCTTCCCGCGGCGGACGAGCGGCGCTTGGTCGATGCCTTTCGCCTTTTAACCAGAGCGGTATCCAGCACCTTGTCCATGTGGTCGGCAAACACCAGCTTCACGTCCTTGCGAACGGTATCCGGGACTTCCTCCAGATCTTTGCGGTTTTTTTGGGGCAGGATCACCGTCCGGACGCCCGCGCGGTGGGCGGCCAGTATCTTGTCCCGAACGCCGCCGACCGGCAGCACCTTGCCGCGCAGCGTGATCTCCCCGGTCATCGCCACGTCCTTCCGAACGGGCCGGCCGGTAAATACCGACGCCAGCACGGCGGCCATCGTGATTCCGGCGGACGGGCCGTCCTTGGGCACCGCTCCCGCCGGCGCGTGAACGTGCACGTCCTTTTCCTCGTTGAACTTTTCGGGCAATCCCAGACTCTCCCACCGGGAGCGCACGTACGTCATCGCCGCCTGCACGGACTCCTGCATCACGTCGCCAACCTGTCCGGTCAGATTCAGATTCCCGCCGCCGGGCATCAGGGTGGCCTCCACGAACATCACGTCGCCTCCCGCGGACGTCACCGCAAGGCCGGCCGCAACGCCCACTTCATCGTTGTCCTCGGCGATTTCGTGCTGAAACTGCCGCGGCCCCAGGTATTCCTGCAAATGCCCTGTCTTCACCGTCACCTTTCGCTTCCTGCCTTGAGCGAACCGGCGCGCCACTTTTCGGCACAGCGTCCCCACCGCCCGCTCCAGGTTCCTCAATCCCGCCTCGAGGGTATAATACCGGATCAATCCTGTTAACGCCTCGTTGTCAATCTCCAGCCGCCCGGACGTCAATCCGTGCTCCTCGAGCTGCCTGGGCACGAGGTAGCTGCGGGCGATTTGCAGCTTCTCCTGCTCGGTGTAACCCGGCAGTTCAAGGACTTCCATCCGGTCCAGCAGCGCGGGTGGCACCGTATGCAGCGTGTTGGCGGTGGCAATGAACATGACCTGCGAAAGATCGAACGGAACATCCAGGTAGTGGTCCTCGAACCGGCAATTCTGCTCGGGGTCCAACACCTCCAGCAGTGCCGCCGACGGGTCGCCCCGGAAATCAGCGCCCAGCTTGTCGATCTCGTCCAGCATGAAAACCGGGTTGTTGGTGCCCGCCCTGCGCAATCCCTGGATAATCCGGCCGGGAAGCGCGCCGACGTAGGTGCGCCTGTGGCCCCGGACCTCCGATTCGTCCCGCACGCCCCCAAGCGATATCCGAACAAATGTGCGGTCCAGCGCACGCGCCACGGAACGGCCCAGCGACGTCTTTCCCGTGCCCGGAGGACCCACCAGGCACAGAATGGGGCCCCGCATATCGTTTTTCAGTCCGCGCACCGCCAGGTATTCCAGGATCCGGTCCTTCGGCTTTTCGATCCCGAAGTGGTCTTCATCCAGAATCTTCTGCGCCCGGTCCACGTCCATACGGTCTTCGCTCGCTTTGCTCCAGGGCAATTCAACCAGCCAGTCGAGATACGTCCGCGACACGGTATATTCGGCGGACTCGCCCGGCATCTTCTCCATCCGCGAAAGCTCCCGATCAGCGGCCTTTCGCGCCTCGTCCGGCATGCCCGCGGTTTCGATCTTTTCGGACAACTCCTCGATTTCTTCAACGTCGTCTTCGCCCTCTCCCAGTTCCTCCCGAATCGCCTTGAGTTGCTGCCGGAGAAAGTATTCGCGCTGCGCCTCGTCCATGGATCCGGCGGCATCGCTCTGGATTTTCTGCCGCAATTCCAGGATTTCCACCTCGCGAGTCAGAAACTTGTGAATCAGTTCGAACCTGAGACGGAGGTTGAGTTCGGACAACACCTCCTGGCGTTCCTCGAACCTCAGGTTGAACTGAGACGCGATGAAATCCGCCTTCTGTTCCTGTTCGCTCAGAGAATCCAGGGCCGCCATCATCTCTTTGGGCACGTTGGGCACCAGTTCCATGGCTCTCTTGAACAGACCCAGAACGTTCTGTGAGAGCGCTTCCAGCTCATTCGTCTTTTCCGCCCAACCCTCCAGGACCCTGACCTTCGCCAGAGGATAGGGTCTGGTCTGAACCAGCGCCTCGAGTCCCACGCGCGCGATTCCGTTGACGAGGACCTGCAGCTTGTTGTCCGGCGTTCGCTGCATGCGAACCACCTGGACCGCGGTGCCCACCTGGTAAAGGTCTTCGGCCTGAATCTCAGCGTCTTCCTCGTCGTCGACGTTCTCAGGTTTCGTATTCCCATGTTCCGGACCCGGTTTCTGCCCGAATAACGCCACGACCCGATGACCCCCGTTCACGGCCGTATCCACCGCACGGATCGCCTGTTCGCTTTCGATAAACAACGGCGACATCATAAAGGGAAAAATCACCACGTCTCTGCTTCTCAACACGGGCACCTCACCCGGGACATGCGTCCGGTCGATCACTTCAATGCTTTCTGACGTTTTCTCGTCTGACATCCGGTTCGCTCCTTGTGTTGGTAGGGAATCACGATGCGCCGAATTGACAGCGTTTCGCTACCGGTGAGATAGAATCTTCTCCACCCCCATACGTCCCCTATTCCCTTGCCCTTTATGTAAAGCGGGGAGAGGGTAGAGGGGAGACGGAAGAAGACGTCCTCGCCCGATTGGTTCTTCCTTTGTGCCACCGGCAAGAAATGAATCCGCACGGGGCAGGTAATCTCTCCCCTCTCCCGTCTTACGTCTCACCGCTTCTGAGGGGCCGGGGGGAAAGGTCTCGCCTGAATTTCGTGAATTCATCTCCGCCGCAGAAGACATGCAACAATTGTGCCCGAAAGTGTGGCATGTCGATATCATATTGATTTATATAATGTTACTAATTTTTTCGCCAACCACGAGCAGGCCTTCATCTCCAATGGACCGTGCCCAAACCCTCGACCTGCCATTTTGGCAGATCGAAATTCGTCAGTCAGCCTCGCTTTCCTGTTGAAGCGAAGACACCGAATCCATATATTGGCGCTGGAGCTACAACCCGTATCGGAACCGGCGGCGGATTCATCGTGTTGCCGACGTCTTTCCGGTTCACTCTCTCACGTCCCGAACGTCCGGGCCGACCCGGCCGTCTTCATTCAACGTGGATTCGACCGAATGAAAATTACCCGCATCGAGACGATCGCCCTGAGGGGTTCAACGCCGAAATCCGGCTGGACGGCCGAAACACCGCCATCGGAGAATCTGCACACGCTTCTGGAAGTACATACGGACAGCGGCCTGACCGGCCTGGGAAGCGTCGCCACCAGTCAGGCCCTGGTCGACGCCGCTCTGGACCTTCTGAAACCCCATTTTATCGGCGAGTCAGCCATCGAACCGGAACGCGTCTCCGAAAAACTTCATCAATCGACCTTCTGGCAGGGGCGGGGCGGTTCGGTCACGCACGCCATTTCCGGCATCGACATTGCGCTGTGGGACCTTCTGGGCAAGGCCAGCGGACAACCCGTGGGGCGCCTTCTGGGCGGATACTACCGCAACAGGATCAAGCCCTACGGCTCTCTCCTGTTCGAGGCCGACGCCGCCGCATTCAAACAGACTCTGGAGTCGGCTGTTTCCCGGGGATTCCGCGCGCTCAAGCTGGGCTGGGGACCGTTCGGCCGCGTGGACAGGCGCACCGACGAGGTTCTCGTCAGACTCGCCCGAGAAACCGTGGGGCCGGACGTTGAGTTGATGGTCGATGCCGGCGGGAGCGATCAGTTCTGGCCGCACGGGTACAAGTGGGCGCTGGAAACCGCCCGGATGCTGGCCGACTACGACGTCGTCTGGTTCGAGGAGGCCCTGCCCCCCGACGATCTGGAAGGGTTTATCACCCTCCGTCAAAACGCTCCGGTTCCCATTGCAGGCGGTGAAGTCCTGACACGGCGGCAGAGCTTCCTTTCCTGGATTGCGCGCGGCGCCTTTGATATCGTTCAGCCGGACGCCACAAAAGTCGGCGGCCTTTCGGAGACCCGACGCATCCTCTGGCACGCCTGCAATCACAACGTGCTGCTGGTGACCCACGGTTGGAACACCGCCGTTGGCCTCGCCGCCGACCTCCATCTTGCCGCCGCCCATCCCACGGCCCGCTGGGTGGAATACATCACGCCGTCGCCGTACATCGAAGACATCCTGACCGAGCCCTTCCAACTCGACGAGAACGGACTGCTGACCATACCCACCGCGCCGGGACTGGGCATAGAACTGGATCACGAAAGCGTCAATCGGTATTCCGGGTGAGCGCCCGGGGAGAGGCCTGTAATGAAAATCGCAGTCATGGGCGTCCACTACGGTCACATCGGTGGCATGTTCCGGTCCGCCGTCAACGCGCCTGACGCGGAACTGGTGGGCATCGTGGAACCCGACGACGCCCTGTACGAACAGTACGCACGTGACGCCGACCTTCCCCGCTATCCCACACTGGCGGACATGCTGGACGCAACCCGCGCCGACGTGGTCATGGAAGGCGTGGGCCACCACGAGAAGGTGGACATGATCGAGACCTGCGCCGCGGCAGGCGCGCACGTTTTCCTGGACAAGCCGCTGTGCCGTTCCCTGGACGACTGGACCCGCATCCGGAACGCGGTCACGGAGAACAACATCCGCTTGACGATGTTCTATACGTCCCGCAGCTACCCGCCCTTTATCGCGCTGAGGGAAGCCGTTCTGGCAGGAGAACTCGGCGAGATCGTCAGCCTCATCTCCACCCATCCCCACAAACTGGGCGACTGGGCTCCCGATTGGTATTTCGATCCTGGGATCTACACGGGCACTTTCAGCGACGTCGCGTGCCACGGCGTGGACCAGGTCCGATGGCTCACGGGCGCGGAATGCGAGGGCGTGCACGCCCTCGGCGCCAGCAAGAAACACATGAAGGGCCCGCAAAAGCTGGAAATGGACCATATTCAGGCTTCGTTCCAGTTGAGCACCGGAGCCTGCGCGCTGCTGACCGCGGATTGGCTGACTCCCGAGGACGCCCCCTCATTCGGCGACACGCGCTTCATCATCATGGGCACGAAGGGATCGGCCCACCTGCGCGCATACGCGGCGGACAGCCTGCTCATCGTGGCCGACGGCAAGGGCGCCTACGAGCCCGAGTTCCCGCCCGAACGCAACAGCAGCTTTGTGGAAACCATGGTGAACGCGTTCTCCAATGGCGAAGAGAATTTCATCTCCACCACTGACGTGCTGGCTGTGGCCAAAGCATGCATCATGGCGGAAGCATCCGCGCGCAGAGGCGGCGAGTTCTTGAGAATCGAGTAGGCTCGACGGGTAAGGAGATTACTTATGGGAACTCTGCAGGCAGGCGCCGCCACGGCCAACATCACCCCCTGGCTCGGCGTTACCATACCAAGACGTGCACGACGAACTCCTGGCCAAAGCCCTTGTCCTTGACAACGGCCAGGACCGCGTGGCGCTGATCACCTGCGATCTCATCGCGATGCCGCGGAATATCGCCGACCGCGCCAGACAGCGCGTCGCGCAGCGGTGCGGCATCCCCATCACAAACACGATGGTCAACGCCACACACACGCACAGCGGGGGCGGCATCGCCGATCTGCTCGGTACGGACGGCGATTCGGACTATATCGAATCGCTCCACCTCAAGATCGCTGACGCCGCCGAACTCGCGTGCCGCCGCCTGCGCCCCGCCCGAATCGGCTTCGCAAGCGTACAGGAAGACCGTATCGCGTTCAACCGCCGCTGGCGGATGAAGGATGGGACGGTGCGGATGAACCCTGGGGTGGCCGACCCGAACCTGATCGAACCCACGGGCCCCACGGACCCCGAACTCGCGATGTTCTACGTGGAAGACCTGAACGGCGACCCGTTGTCGGCTGTTGCGAGCTACTCCCTGCACTATATCGGCGCCGGCGGTGGCATCTCGGCGGATTACTTCGGGCATTTTTTCAGGCTGATGCGCCGTTATCTGGGCGACGAATGCGTCCCGCTCCTGTGGAACGCAGCGTCAGGCCAGATCAACAATATTGACTTCAGCGGGCGACGCAGGTGGAAGGACCGGGGCCACGCTCACGCAAAGAAAATGGCCAACGTCCTGGCCGGCCATATGCTCACCGAGATCCAGCTGATGGACATGCAGGATTCCCTCGACCTCAGGGCGGTTACGGGGACTTTCGAGTTTTCCCCAAGAACCATCACGCCCGAAGACATGGAAATGGCGGAAAAAATCCTCGCCTCTCCCGACGACCCGCCGGAGTACGACGAAGGTCCTTTCAGCTGGGTTGTGGGCCAGCCCATCCCGCGGTCGATCGTGGATATCTACGCCATGGAATGCCAGCGCCTGGCGAAGCTGCCCTCCGTAATGCAGGCCCAGGTGCAGGCCTTCAGGCTCGGCGACGCCGCCATCGTGGCCCTGCCCGGTGAGGTTTTCGTTGAATCGGGCCTGAACGTCAAGTCCCGGACGTCCGCCAATCCCGTCTTTGTCGTAAGCCTCGCCAACGGTTACATCGGCTATATCTGTACCGATAAGGCCCTTACCGAGGAGGGCGGATACGAAACCTGGGCGGCCAACTCCTCTCTTGGAGGCGTGGGCACGGCGCCAGCCATGGAGACCCTCTCAGACGACCTGCTGGCGCAGCTTTTCGCATAAAAAAATCCGCCGCCTTTCCAGCCGGCGACGAGGATCATTGAAGGTATCTGACGGGATCGACGATCAGCCACCCTGTGATTCTGAGCGCGGTCTACGCGACTCCTTATTCAATCACCTCTCCAAACGTCGTCACCGCATCCAGACGTTCCTGCACCGGATCGAATCCCACGCCGGGCGTTTCGTCCAGAACCACATTGCATTTTTCGTCCTGCTCAATCCATCGATCCGTAATATCCTCGGCGTAGAATCTGGAAGAAGGAAACACGTCCGCCGGATAGGTGAATCCGGGCAGCGTTCCCAGCGCGGCGCAGATTCCCGCACCCACCCCGCTTTCCAGCATGCCGCCAACCCACGCCGGCATCCCCGCATCCCGCGCCATATCGTGAATCCGCACCGCGTTGTACAGCCCGCCCACGCGTCCCGGCTTTACGTTGATCACGCGGCAGGCGTCGATCTTCAACGCAAGCTCGAAGTCGCGGGGGCCCGTGACCGATTCGTCCAGACACACCGGCGTTCCGATCCGGCGCTGCAACTCCGCGTGCTCGATAAGGTCCGTATGGTCCAGAGGCTGTTCGATCATGGCCAGGTTGAACCGGTCGAAAGCCACGAGCGTATCAAGATCCGCTTTCAAGTCGTAGCCGGAGTTGCAGTCCACGTGAATCACGGGATTGGGAAAGGCCGACCTCACCGCCTCCAGCATCCCGATATCCCATCCGTGTTTCACCTTCAGCTTGATACGCGGAAAGCCCGCGTCCACGGCGCCCTGTATCAGCGCGAGAAGCTCGTCGATCGTATCCTGGACCCCGAAGTCGGCGCCGCACCGCACCACCGGCTCGTCCGCCCCCAACGCGCGCCAAAGCGGGACGCCTTTCAGCCTGCTATCGAGTGCCCACCACGCCGTTTCCACCGCGGCCCTGGAGAACGGATTCCCTTTGTAGATCGACAACCGCTCCACCACTTCCCCGGCGGTGTCCAGCGTATGGCCCACAATCCGCGGCAGGAAAAACTCACGTGCGGTCTCGTATACGGACCGCGCCGATTCAGGCGAATAGGTGGGCGCGTAGAACGGCGCCGCCTCGCCCCAGGCTTCCTCCCCGCCGCCGCATAATTTGACCATCACGGAATGTATCGACGCATCCTCGCCGTAAGCCGTCCGCCAGGGCGATATCAGCGGCAGTTCGACATACCTGATCTCAGCGGAATCGATCTTCACATCAAGGTCCTCTTCAGATGCTTAAGGTTTGTTGGCTGTTGACCTGCGCAACAGAGCGGCCAAGTTGCCCATGGATGGAGTTTTGGGTATATTGGGCGATGGTTCCGTGATGCTGCAATTCACTTTGGGCTATACCGACGGAGACCCTCAATGGACGGCACGAATATGGACGTAAGAGAAGCGGCGCATGCCGCGAAAGAATATCTGATCGATCTCTTCGACGGTGAAGGAATCACGCACGTTGGTCTTGAGGAGGTCGATTTTGATGAGGTGACAAACGAATGGAAAATTACCATCGGCTTTTCGCGTCCGTGGGACCACAAGAATGTTTTGACCCAGGCACTGGGTGAGGGACGTCCGGCACGCTCATATAAAGTAGTCCGAATTAATGATGAGAGCGGCGCCGTCATTTCTGTCAAGGATCGTGTCTTAGCGGCTGCGGAATGAGCTGATGGCAACGACCGGATTGTTCATTGACGCGAGTCTTCTTGTACTGTTCGTTGTGGGCAGCGTCGACCGAGAACTGATCCGAAAGCATCGTCGGCTGCAGAGATTCAGCATCAAAGATTTCGAGCGTTTGATTGACGCCATCGACGCGGTGGCCAAGGTATACGTAACGCCGAACACGCTAACTGAGGCTTCAAATCTGCTGGCCCAACATCGGGACCCCGAGCGATCCCGCTTCTTCGACCGGCTCCGATTCATCATTGACAAAAGCGAGGAAATCGTTGTTGCAAGCACCAACGCCTCGCACCGCACTGAGTTCAAACGCCTTGGCCTGACGGACTCCGTATTGTTGGAGGTTGTCAGCGGGGAAACGCCACTACTTACCGTAGATCTGGACCTATATCTCGCCGCCCTCGAAAAAGATCCGTCGTCCGCTGTAAACTTCACCCACCATCAAGATCTCTGAGCCGTCGCCTGCTCAAGGCATGTTCCACTTCTTCTTTAGAGCGTCAATCGCCTTTCTCGACTCGTCTTCAGACAGCATTTTGATCCTGCAGCAGCGAAGACCCCCACCAATATCCGCCGCCTGAGCCCGGTCCCAGGCATCGCCATCCGCAGCGCCCTCAACGGAGTCGTCGGAGTGTGCGACCGTTACAACGCGCTCGATCAATCTCTTCGCCCCATCAACAATTGTCAAACCCATCGCATTGCCTCCGCTGTCATCCACGCCGCTATTCGTTCGGAGTACATGGCTGGCTGTCGACATCAGGTGACTGGACAAACCTCCAGTCATCCCTTCGGTGTCTCACAGCCAGTGCGCGAAGGGCCAAAGGGTGGCCGACCGGGTAAAGTTCGCGTCCAATAGTTTTTCGGTCTCTTCAATGGGGTCGTGCCCGTAGCGCCGTACGAATTCCGCCTCGATTTTCCGTTCGAGTTCCGTCGGTTCGCCCAGGGGAAGGTCGACCCAGGCATTCCCGCGATCCGCGCTCTCCCGCACCGCCAGGCAGATCTCCCAGTCTTTCAACGCGTTTTCATGCCCGTACTGCGGCCGGCCGCCGCCGGTTATCGCATCGTGAAAGCTGACGAGAATGCTCGCTTTGGCCACGTCGTCGGCCGCCCCGATCCGCCACTTCCGGTAAGGATTCTCCCACACGACCGGCGGATCCGTATCCACGCGCGCGACGTCCAGAACCTGATGCCCGCCAACTTCCTCGTAACGTTCCTGAAGCGCGTAGGCCTGCGAAGCTTTCTCGCCGTACACCACGAGTTGACTCTGGTCCAGGTATCCCCGTGTCCCTTCCACGTGCCACCCGGTGGGGAAACCTTGTGCCGCGGAAGGGAAGACGCGCGGCGGTTTTTCGAAGAGGCAGACGATACCGCCCTCGAATTCGACCACCGCGTGGTCCCACATCACCGTGGTCTCCCGCTCCCCGCCGTAGGCCTCGTACGGCAACGCCGGTGCTTCTCCGCAATAGCCCAGCACGCGCTTCGCCTCTCTGCCCAGCAACGTGCGGACGCCGTTGAACCCGTGATATTGTCCCGTCAGGTACCATAAACGCGAATGCGTCAACTCGCCCAGCAGACCGGCCTCGATGATCATCTTCTTCAATCGCTCCCGCGGCCACAGCCACACCTGCTCCGCCACTTCCCATAGCACGCCGTGTTCTTCGCATGTTCGCGCAACGGCCCTCGCGTAACGTCGTGTGAGCCCTACGGGAATCTCCGTGATGACATGCGCGCCGTACCTCGCGGCCGTCATCGCGATCACGCCGTGGGAGTCCTTGGGCGTCATACTCAGCACCACTTCGGGGTCTGCCGAGGCGAAGAGAGAGCCGATATCCCTGAAACTGGCGGTTGAAGCGTCGGCTGACGCTTCGGCCAGGGCGCGTTCGTCGTGGTCGCAGATCCCGATGAGTTCGTAATGGTCCGTCAACCGGACGATTGTACTGAGATACTGACGCGCGCGGGAACCCGGATCCACGCCCACACCGATCACTGCTATCCGAAGCCTTCGCATCGTTTCGGATCTCCCAACTCCTGGACCGTCCTCCAAACCGAATGGATGAATTAAAATATACCGACGGATTTCCCGGCATGTCAACCCCTTTGAGTGCCGGAAACCGCCGCCGCCCTCCGCCATACATCGGCGGTACCCGTTCCGGTGCTGTTCCGGTTCCGCGGTTGACTTCAATCGCCGAACAGAGTATATTCTAACTTTCTATATACTAGTGTGTGTAGACGGTTGAATTTTTTGAAGTTGCAATTAATGTTCTGTCCCGAAAACATACCGGTGTCCGGCCGCCGAATACCGGCACGAGGCATCAGTCACAGAGTGTCCCGCGCATGAATACCCGCAATATCAGAAACTTCTGCATCATCGCCCATATCGACCACGGCAAGTCGACCTTGGCGGACCGCCTCCTGGAAACGACCTCGACTCTCTCTCGAAATGAGATGATGGACCAGGTCCTGGACGATATGGACCTGGAGAGGGAACGCGGCATTACCATCAAGTCGCACGCCGTCCGGATGGAATACCAGTGTCCCAACGGTCGGAGATATATCCTCAACCTCATCGACACGCCAGGGCACGTGGACTTTTCATACGAGGTTTCCCGAAGCCTGGCCGCCTGCGAAGGCGCGCTCCTTCTGGTTGACGCCGCGCAGGGCGTGGAGGCGCAGACGATCAGCAACGTGCTGCTCGCGCTGGAACAGGACCTCGAGATCATCCCTGTCATCAACAAGATCGATCTGCCCAACGTGGACGTGGACCGCGTGGTCCTGCAGATCCACGACCTCCTGGGTGTCGAAGAGTCCGAAATTCACAAGATAAGCGCCAAGGAGGGCATTGGCGTGGAGGGTGTGCTGCAGGCGATCATCGAACGGATTCCACCGCCGAAGGGCGATCCCGACGCTGCGCTCCAGGCCCTGATTTTCGACTCGATCTTCGACCGGTACCGCGGCGCTATCGCCTCCATACGCGTTTTCCAGGGCAGCCTGCACACCGGCATGCCCATCCGGTTCTTCTCCACCGGACAACAGTTCGAAGCTGAGGAAATCGGCGTATTGAAACTCAAGCGCGTCAGGACGGACACGCTTCAGGCCGGGGAAGTCGGTTATCTCATCGCCGGCGTCAAGGACCTGGAAGAACTCCATATGGGTGACACCGTTACCGGGTGCAACCGTCCCGCCGGAAAACCGTTGCCCGGGTACCTGGATGTCAAGCCCATGGTCTTTTCCGGCGTCTATCCGGTCAACGCGGAGGACTACACCGAGCTTCGGACCGCCCTGGAGAAACTGCGCCTGAACGACGCGTCGCTCCGTTTCGAACCGGAAACGTCCACGGCCCTGGGGTTCGGCTTCCGCTGCGGCTTCCTGGGCCTGCTTCACATGGAAATCGTTCAGGAGCGCCTCGCACGGGAATTCGACATGGACATCATCACCACGGTACCCAACGTGGAGTACGAAGTCCTGCTTACCAACGGGGACGTCGACGTCGTCCATAACCCCGCCGAGATGCCTCCCGCGGTCCAGATCGAGGAAATCGCGGAACCCGTTCTCAACGCGCAGATCCTGGTTCCATCCGAGTACATCGGCGCGGCCATGCGGGTAGCGCAGGACCGCCGGGGAATCTATATTACCACCGAGTTCGTGGATCCCACGCGCGCGCTGCTGCGTTACGAACTCCCCCTTTCCGAAATCGTGCTCGACTTTTACGACCGCCTGAAATCCGTCAGTCGAGGATACGCCTCGTTCGACTACGAATACAAGGAACACCGGGCCGCCAACCTGGTCAAGCTCGACCTGCTCATCAACGAAGATCCGGTCGACGCATTGTCCGCCGTGGTCCATCGCGATAAGGCCTACGAATGGGGACGGGCGATCTGCTCCAAACTCAAGGAACTCATTCCACGACAGATGTTCGAGGTTGTCATCCAGGCCGCTATCGGCAGGAAAATCATCTCCAGAACGTCCGTACGTCCCTTCCGTAAAAACGTCACCGCGAAATGTTACGGTGGAGACGTGACCAGAAAGCGGAAGCTTCTGGAAAGACAGAGGGAAGGGAAACGAAGGATGAAGCAGGTGGGGAACATCGAGATTCCACAGGAGGCGTTCCTCGCCGTCCTGAGTATGGAAGTTTAACCTTGATTCGTTTTTTTTCCCGGACGTAAAACCGAATATATGCAGGTAGATAAGGATACACCAGGTCACTGGACGTGGACTGAAAAAACGTCCTTTTTGACGACCGTTACGTTCCGTTTCAGGGGTTTTCGTCGTGTTGCCGAGTTGCTGTTTTTTTCACATTGAGGTTAAACCCCGGGAATCTGGTGTCCGTCGCCCCTTACCCGTAAGACCAGACAGATGGCAAAATCCGCACGACGCACGAGGGCCGGCAAAATGGCCCCGACCCGAAAGGCACGGAAGGGACGATCCCGCAGAGGGAAAAAGTCCGTGGCCAGAGAATACCTCGAAGCCATACTGGTAGCCGTCGCCCTGGCGCATTTTCTGCGGACCTTTGTTGTCCAGGCTTTCAGCATTCCCACGGGCTCAATGGAGAATACGCTGCTGGCAGGCGACTTTCTGCTGGCAAACAAGATCATCTACGGCGCCAGGATTCCCTTTACGGACCTGCGGCTTCCCGGTTTCAGGAATCCCGAACCGGGGGATATCGTTATTTTCGAGTATCCGATAAATCCGGACAGGGACTTTATCAAGCGTGTGGTGGCGGGGCCCGGACAGGAGGTGGAAATCCGTGACAAGATACTCTATGTCGACGGAAAGCGCACAATCGATCCACCGCTATCCAAATACACAGATCCGGTAATCCTGCCCGTTTCGTCACCCGGCGGGGTTCGCGACAACATGCGCC
>JAGWBX010000031.1 GCA_021295655.1 Candidatus Latescibacterota bacterium | reverse complement strand
AGCGGCCAACGTCATCCGGACGTCGGCTTTGCTCAGCTTGTGGCAGACCACGTCCCGCAGTTCACCCAGATCAACGTTGTCTTCGTCCCAGAAACTGCGCAACGCCAACGTGACGTCGCCCGAATGTTCGATCTGCCTGAACCGAAACACACGGCCTGTAGCGGGAAGGTAGACGGCGATAAATCTCGTCTGGTTGGGGTCGTTCAGAACCTGAGGCGTCCGTCCGGTCATCACATTGCCCGAAATATCCGCACGATATTCCGGAAGCAATTTCGTATCTATCGCGTCATGGGTCAGATAGACACGCGTTGCATCCACGTGGTCGACGCCCGGCATCGTGCGCCAGGCATCCGCATCGGCGCCGTGAGGGAGCGGAAGCTTGTCCACGCTGTGAAGGGGCGTGTGGTCCATGATTTCGTGGCCCCGACCCTGCAATGACCGAACCAGTGCCGTATAGGCTTCGTCGCCGGCCATTCTCCCCGGACACAATGCAGCGCAAAACTTGAACCCGTACCGGTTGAAGACCTCCGCGAACTCAATCCATTGCTGAATCGGTTTGTTGTCGTCTACCCGGAAGCAGATGCCACCGCGTTTGTCTGTTCTCACGTTTCCGGAATCCTCCCGGACAGGTTGACAATCGGTCAATGTCCAGTTGCAACGTCGTCCTGGCATCAATCGATCTCAGACGGAAGAAGCACGCATGCTCAACGTTCCGTTATACGCGTCCTTCATATGCGCGCCGGCCGGGCGGGGCGACTCTTTCCATCCGGCTGAATTCTTGTTACCATGGCAGGCCGTAGCGAATTCCATTCCATACAGGATCGATTCAGGGTCCTACACACCAGGGAGCGTTCCGATGATTTACGAACACCGCACCTACAGAGTCCCCGATGGCCGGATGCCGGACATCCTCAACCGGTTTGAAACCGTTACGTTCGGTCTCTTCGACAGGCACGGCATTACAGTTGTCGGATTCTGGACGCGAAGAGATGCAAATGACCTGATCTACATTTGCGAGTTTGAAAGCGATGAGGCTATGAAAACCGCGTGGGATGCCTTCCGCGCAGACCCCGAATGGATCGAGGCGCGGGAACGGACCGAAGCCAACGGTCCCATCGTAGACGAGGTAATCTCCGACGTCCTCATCCCAACCTCCTTCTCGCCAATAAAGTAGGGTTACAACCCTGGCGCGGTTCCAATGGACGTCCCACCCTCATTTGGGCGGTAGCGATCCGACGTAGTCGACCGCTCGTACACCCATTCCATCAGGTCATCGTCCAGTTCGATTGCGGGTGGCTCAACCAGCGCCCATCCCCGCATGACGCGGCCCGTGACGTCGAACGGTCTTGTGTGCGGCTCGGCAAGCGTCTGCTCATGGTGCGCCCTGTTGAGTCGGATGACGAGGGACCCCTTCCACGTGCCCACGCACATGTTGCCGTGGATCATGAAGCAGACCCCGCCGAACATCCGTTTCTCCGAGAATCCGTCCTCGTCGGCAAGGATCGTCCTTATCCGGCTGACGAGTTCCTCGTCGCCCCTCATTCTCTCAGTGTCCTGTCCCATCCGCCTGTCTGCGTGCGTGAGATAGCACGCACAGGCAGGCCGATTCATCCCGTCTCGCGGCGTTGCCTTGCGCTAACGTCAATGCGCTCATCTGTTTCGGCTGATTGGATCTGCGTT
Organism: Candidatus Latescibacterota bacterium; assembly: GCA_021295655.1. GTDB lineage: Bacteria > Latescibacterota > UBA2968 > UBA2968 > JAAXHE01. Next base: position 42,821 of record JAGWBX010000031.1, on the reverse strand, counting down.
CGAGGCGGACACGGGCTTCAATTTTTCACCAACAATCACTTTTAAATCTCCCCCAACCCCTTAACGTCCCCTATTCCATTGCCCTTTTTCTTGCTTCGCCCCAAGAAAAGGGGCGAAAAAGAAGGGCGCCGCTCAAACGCCGCCTGTCTGCGTGCGGACACGCACAGGCAGGCGGGGCTGCTTTTCCGCGAATCCCTTCCGTGGTAAGAACGTGAGCCGCAGCCTTGCAACCCGCGCAGGCATCTCCGGATTTCCGTGCTGAACGGACTAGCGCGGAAAAGCCCCATCCCCATAACCGAACGGGCGAAAGGAATTTCAGGGAGATCAATCTGACGGATTCGTGGTGGTTCCGCCATTTGCTTTTTGCTGTTTGTCTTTCGTTTTTGATTTAAGCTGACTGCCGAAAGCCAATAGCTGTTCTTGCTGCCTTCCGACGACCGAATTCTGGCAACTAATTTCCGGAACAGAACACTATATCTCCTCGAACAGTTGTTTCAGCCTGAATACCGTATTGTGATTTCGGGCGGTGAGCTTCTGGTATTCCTGTGAGGCCGGCAGCCTTACCCACGTGGAGCGGGTCGGGCGGGACCGGGATATCGACCAGTAGATCACGCCGGGCCCGGCGGTGACCGTCTCGAACTCCGGTTTCGGCGCACGGAATCTGGAGAGAACGTGTTTCGGCGTGGTTTCGGCCAGCGTGAAGAGCGCATGGTGCATGTACGCATCGTCTTCTCCCCATTTCTCCGGGGCGGCGTCAACCGCCAGCCGGAATGCGCTCCGGGACAGGACGACGGCGCGGGCATGGTACGAGAATCGTTCAGAAAGGGCGCGTTCGATCTCATCCGTCAGCACCGTAACGTCCGTCCGGACGGACCGAAAGAGAATGTTGCCGCTCTGGATATAGGTACGGACGCTGGTGAATTCCAGATCCTCGAAGCACTCACGGAGCGCGTCTTTGGGAACGATATTTTTACCGCCCACGTTCACCCCTCGCAGGAGCGCCAGAAATCGAGGATGTGTTTCCGTTTCGCGTGCCATCTGTCAAATACTCCCGTTCGCGACGAGGATTCTGTCTACCGGGCGCCTCGATCCTGAAGCATCTTTGCGACATCTTCGTGCCCGCGGCGTCTCGCCCATGCCAGTGGCGCGGCCCATGCGGCGCCGGCCGCGTTGGGATCGGCGCCGCGCTCCAGCAGCAGCCTCACCAGTTCCGCGTTGCCTTCGCGCGCGGCGATACCCAGGGGCGTTGACCGGTCTTCCTCGTCGATCGCGTTGATGTCGGCGCCGAATTCGAGGAACAAGCGCACCATCCCGGCGTGGTCGGACACGGCCCGGTTGCCGCGGCACAGGTCGTGCAACGGGGTCCGCCGCAGCCAGTCGGGCAGGTCCGGATCCAGACCGTGTTCGAGGAGCCGGCGCGTCATTCGCGGCACGTGGTAGAGGTAGGTCTTGCACGCCGTCAGCACGAGGGGCATCGGGTGTTTGCGCTGCAGGAACATATTGAACATCGCCTCGTGGGCGTCCGTGGGCTCTCCCCGGTCCTCCATCCGCCCGCAGCCGCTGATTACGGCCGTGTAGGGCGTGGTCAGGTACTCGCTCTCCTCGTCGGAAAAAGGATCGTCGGTGTATCTCAGAACAGCAGCCAGAGTCTCGAGTTCACCGCGCTGAACGTAGCCCCACGCCCCGGATGCGCGTCCGCCGTAGCCGTAGAGCAGCCCCCGCATGGCATCGGAACGGGCGCGGATCGCGGGGGATCCGGAGGAGTCCACGTGTCCGTTCGGATCGGCGCCGGCTTCAAGAAGCCAGGCTGCGAATTCCAGATTGTCGTCCACCGTGGCGGTCATCAGCGACGACCCGTACGGGCAAAGGCGACTTTCCGGCAGACCGGGGTCCGCGCCGTTGTCCAGGAGAAAGCGAACAATGTCGCGGTGCCCTCCCTCCACGGCGGCCGACAGGGGCCGCTTCTGCAGTCTTTCTCCGTCATTCACGGCCGCCGGGTCCGCGGCGACAAATGCCCGAACGGCATCCAGGTCGCCCCTCGCGGCAGCCAGCGTGGGGGTATCGCGTGAGCCTGCCTCGAGAAGCAGTTCGGCCAGTTCCGGATTCACCTTTGACCGATGCCACATCAGGTCGCGCCAGCGGGTGTAGTGGACGGCGCGGAAACCGGCATGGTCGGTCGCGTCCACGTCGATATTGCTCTTGAGAAGAACCCTGACCGCCGTCTCGTCGCCCTCGATGACCGCAACGTGGAGCGCGGTCCTGCCCTCTCCGTCCCGCTGTGACGCGGTCCCGTCCGAATCTTCAAGTAACCGTTCGATCTCCGCGTCGTCCCCGGATTTCACGGCCGCATGAAGCCTCGGCTGTGACGTGTCCGTCGCGGCCCCGACGGCTTTCCGCAAATAATCCGCGACAGGTGTATGGCCGCGGTCTTCGGCCATGGCAATCAGATCGCGCACCTCGTCGTGCGCGTAAGCTTCCCACAACACTCTCGTCGCGTCCAGATTGCCCTCCCGCACCGCGAAGTGAATCGGGGGGGTATACCAGAACTGCAGTCTGGCGCAGTCCGGATCCGCGCGCAGGTGTTTACGCAGGGCATCGGCGTCGTTTCGAATCGCGGCGCCGATCAGTTCCCAATACAGGCGTCCCTCGTCCGTGTTGACACACCAGGACGGGCGGTGCATGGCGTCGATGATGTCCTGCGGCGTTCGTTCCGTTGCGCCGGATTTTTCGGCGGTCATTCCGGTCCTTTCCGTCAATTTGCGTTGTTCTCCGTTCATCCGTTCTTCCTTCACGATTCTCTGTTCGAAGCTGAACACGTTCTCGCTGGCGGGGTCCACCGTGACCTCGATCCAGTGCACGTCCGCAGCGCCGAACGTCTCCACGCGGGTGAAATTCGAGAGGCGTCGTCCGCCCCCCCTGCGCCGAAGCGGCTTGTCGATCCGGAAATAGTGCGAGTCGCCGTGCGCGAGGACAACGGGCCGGCCGAATCGCTCTGTTTCCTCGCGCAACACGTCGAGGAGGGCCTTGAAGTGGGGCGGGTCCGGCGCCGGCTTTCGCTCCAGGCCCATCGACGCGTGAAGGGTAAGAAAAAGTCCTTTGCCCGATTCACCCGCCGCGGCAAAGGCCTGTCGAAGCCATGCGATTCCCGCATCGGTGCGCCGCTCCACCGCCGCGTCGTGCCGTTCCGTCCTCATCGGGACCGCGCCAACTTCGGTCGAGTCGCGGCGCTGAAAGGCTGGCAGACCGTTTCTGCTCCCCACGATGTGAATGGTCGCGAAATGTACCCCGTCCCGCTCCCAGCGGACATTTTCGAGAAACTCGCTGAATTCGGGCACCGACGCCTGGGATTCAACCCGCATGGGCCGCTTCCCGAGCGTCATCCCGACGCGGGGATAGAACAGGGACCGCAGCTTCTGAAGGCGCTCGAGCGGATCGAAACGGCCAGCGATTTTCCGATGACAATCCGTCCATTCGTTGTCGCCCGGCGTCAGGATGAATGGACGCTCGAAACGGCTGAATCTCTCCAGGCGCTCTTCCAGAACCGCGTCCGTACAGGGCTGTCCACCGCGCTTGATGTCGCCCGCGTGGATGACCCATTGAATATCGCGGTCCGCGTTGATCCGGTCGGTCACCCTTGCGAACCGGATGCTGTCGGCATCCGCGTAGGGCACGTCGCCGGTGAGGGCGAACGAGAAGGCGCCGGCGCCGGACCGGCTTGGGAAGGACACTAGGGCGACCGCGACGAGAACCGTTGCGAGTCTCGCGCCCTCTCGAATTTTCCGTCCGACGTGGACTGCGTGTCTGTCCAGGTTCATTTCGGGTCTCCGTTCAGCCGCCGCCGCCTTCGGGCCGCGGGAGGAACACGCCAGCGGTTCCGCAGGAGCGTAAGTCCTCACGGGTTGGTTCCGCCGTCCCTCAGATGCACCCGCCCGCCACGGTTCGCCGCCTCCTCGGCGCCCAGCCCGATGCGAACGGCTTCGAGGGCTGTATCCAGGTCCGATCGCCAATCATGCCTGTCGCCGCGAATTTCCTCAAGAAAAAGGCTTTCCAGCGATATCTCTCGTCCGGTCGACGGCAGCGGCGTTTCCTTGCCGTCGGCAGACGAAACCCGCCAGCCGCCCTCGCCGTGAACCAGCGTTCCTCTATCCAGAACCATCCGCTGGTGTTGTTCGGCATTGCCTATTGGAATTCCGCCCGCCCAGGTCCATTCGGCCGACCCTCCCCGTGCGAATCCAACGGCGACGCGATTGACGAAGCGCCTGTACGTTCCTGCGTTGTCCATTCCGTCATAGTGGGCGTACCCTTCCACCCAGGACGCCGATCCGAAAAGGTCGACCAGCGGGTAGACCTGGTAGACGAAGAAGAGGCTCGGCGGCCCCGACGCGTGGAGGTTGAACAACACCTCCGGCCGCGCCCCTCTCCCGGGCGTCAGCCGCACGAACAGCGCCAGGAGCAGGCCACCCAGCGAACCGACGGCCTCTTTGAGTTGCCGGTGAGCGCCGGACACGACCTCCGGATGGGCCACGCGCAGCACCGTGCCGGTCGAACGCGCCATGTCGACCAGGGCGGTTCCTTCGTCTGTGTGCCGCGCGACGGGATATTCCAGAAAGACGGGTTTGCCGGCCTCCAGGGAGGCCCGTGCAATGGGCCCATGGCTGTCGTTGTTGGTACAGACCACCACGGCGTCCACGTCGGAACGGCCGATCAGGTCCTGCCAGCCTCCCAGCAGCGGAAGATCGTATTGACGGGCCAGTTCCGCGCCCGTATGCGGGTTCCGGGCGGCCAGCGCGGTCAGCCTGCAACCATCCTTATCTTCAAAAGCCCGCGCCCGGCTGTGCGCCATGCCGCCCGATCCAATCAACCCCAAACGAATCGAGTCCATAGGTAAGAATCCTTGTGTAACGTTATCTATACGTCTTTATCGTTGCTGTCGAACCGCTGGAGCAGGTCGCCGACGTCGTTCAGCGTCACCACGTCAACGTCACGCCGTGCCTGACGAAACGGGCCCCCGTAGACCAGTCCCCTGTCCGAGACCTGCGGCAGGAGCCTTGCGATCCGGTTCAGCGCATCGAAGTAATCCGATGCGACAGTGGCGCCTGATTTGGTCTCGATTGCGCCAGTCCGATTCCCCATTTCATAGAGAAGGTCGCACTCGAGGCCGCGGGTATCACGGAAAAAGGACAGGTTGGACCGGCGGCCGCGATTGAACAGGTACTTTGTCGCCTCTGCGACAACGGCATTCTCGAACAGCGCGCCGCGCAACGGGTGGGTTGCAATCTGATCGGCATGTTCGATTCCGATCAGATAACTCGCCAATCCCACGTCGAAAAAGTAGAGTTTGGGCGATTTTACCAGGCGCTTGCGAATATTCGCGTGGAAAGGCGGAAGTTGAAAGACAACAAAGCTGGCTTCCAGAATTGACAGCCACTCCCGCGCCGTGGTATGGGAAACGCCCGCGTCAGCGCCTAATGAGGAGACGTTCAGCAACTGTCCCACGCGCCCGGCGCACAGACGCGCGAATTGACGAAACCTGGTGAGGTTGCGGATCTCGCTAAGGCGGCGTACGTCTCGCTCGACGTATGTTTCGAAATAATCGCCCAGCGCCTGCCGTGGATCCAGTTTCTGGTCGTGGATTCGCGGATAAAACCCGGAGTACAGGATGTCATCGACCCGGTCGCTGCCGCCCGCGCGTCTGCGTTCGTCCAGGGTGAACGGCAGAAGACACAGCAGCGCCGTACGTCCCGCCAGGGACTGGCCGATGGAATTCGAGAGCCGGAACTGCTCGCTGCCCGTGAGGACGTACAGACTGTTTCCGCCATTTTCGTCAGCCAGGACCTGTAGGTAGGAAAGGAGTTGCGGGACCCGCTGGATCTCGTCCAGGATGACGCCATCACCGTGCTGTGAAAGAAAACCGCGCGGGTCGGTTTCGGCGTACAGGCGCTGATCGGGCGCTTCCAGGTTGACGTATTCGAGATGGGGAAACGCGGCGCGACAGAGCGTCGTCTTGCCGGACTGCCGCGGTCCCGTCACAGTAACAAAGGGATACTGCTTGAATAGCCCGACCAGTCGGTCTGTGATTTCGCGAGGAATCATAAGGATTGCCAAATTACTGAAATAATAGCATATCTGCAAGTACTACTTTCAAATATACACATGCCTGGCTGCGGTGTCCGGTTTTCATCCTGTCCATCCCGTGCATCCATGTTCCCAGGTCCTGTAAAATCCCAAATAATAGTATTGCCAACGCATCGACCGGAACGTAATTTAGGTGCGTTTTGGAGGGTCCGATAAGCTGTTGGTTGGATTCACCGGAATGACAACCCGTCATCGAGGGAAGGGAAATGACCTACGTTGTGGAGCGCCCCGCGGGCGCGGATCAGATCGATCACGAGATGCCGCTGGTGTCAATGGACCCGGAACACATTCTCGAAAAACTGGATCTGACAGGAACGGGGATGGAGCCGGTAATGCAGGCATACGAATCCGGCGACCGGTTGGGCGCACTCGCCGCGCTGCTGGACTGTTACCGGGCGAAATACCCGCTGGAAACGGCCCGAGGAAAAGGCGATCATACCGTGGCGGACAAGATCTGCCGCCGCATCTTCCAATGGGGGCCGTACGACGAGGCGCAATACGGCGCCGATATGGACTGGGAGTGGGACCCGCCCGGGGATATCGAGTGGGTATGCGTCCTCTATCGTTTCTATTGGGCCGCACCGCTCGTCAACGCCTATGCGGCAACCCGCGACGAAAAGTACGCGCGGGCATTCGTCGATCTGGCGACCGACTGGATATCGAAACATCCGCTCGAAAAACACACCAGAACCCATCCGGTTTACAAATTCTGGAAGGGATTCGCGTGGCTGGACCTGCAGACGGGCATCCGGGCCACGAATATCTGCGCCGCGTTTCGCGGCCTGGTTCAGGCTGAGGCGTTTACGCCGGAATTTCTGGGCGTGCTGCTCGCGAGCCTGTACGACCATCAGACGAAAACAAAGCTGATTCCGATGGGCCTTATTCACAACAAGGCCGTGTTCGAACAGCGTGGATTTATCAATGTGGCGTACACGTTCAGCGAGTTCCGGGAAGCTCGCGAGTGGATGGAAGTGGGGCTGGCGCGCGTGGAGGAAAATATCCTGGGACAGACAACGGTGGACGGGGTCCAGAGAGAGTGGTCCTTCGGCTATCATCAGGGTGTTTTAAGGGACGCCGTCGAGATCTTCGGCCGCCTGGACGCGTTCGGCATTGAGATTCCGGAATCGTTCCTGGAGCGCGTGCGGAAGATGTACGACTACATCTTCTGGATCGCAACGCCGGACCTGGGTCCGCCCATGTTCGGGGATGGCTCGCGGGCGTTGAAAACCACGGACGACCGGACAAAGTGGCCGTTATACAACGAACTGGTCGGGGCGACCGAATTTCTGGGCGATCCCAAATACGCGGCAAGGGCGAATCTGATTCGCGAAGAACTGCCGGACCGGAAGAGCCAAGCGTTTGCGGCGGCCGGCTTCTACGTGATGCGCAACGACTGGGGACCCGATCAGGTCTACATGGCGCTGCACAGTTCTCCGCCCGCGATATCTAGCCACGACCAGCCCGATAACGGGACGTTTGAATTGTACGCGTACGGACGCTGGCTGATGCCTGATACGGGGTTCTACACGTATGGCCGGGACAGAGAGGCCCGGGCCTGGCACCGGCAGACCTCGGTTCATCAGACCCTGACGCTGGACGGCCGGGACATCGCCGACGACGCGCGCCACCTGATGTGGGTCTCCGAAGGGTCTGATTCAGACGTCCTGGTGGTGGAGAACGGGTCCTATCCCGGCCTGATCCACCGGCGTTCGGTCTGGTTCGTTGACCGTCGCATCTTCGTTTTCCTTGACGAGGCGATCGGCATTGCGCCCGGTCAGTTGGCCCTGCATTTCCAGTTTGCGCCTGGCGACGTCACGATGGATTGCGGAGAACACAGGGCGTTCACGCGATTTGACGATGCGAACGTCCTCGTGCAGGCGGCGGACGGTGCTTCGGCGACCGTGGTCGAAGAGACCGGCTGGTTCGCGTGGGACTACGGGTACCGCACGCCGCGCAAGGCGTTCCGCTTCGCGCTGGACAGCCAGGCGCCCACGGTCTTTGCCTCGGTGATCGTTCCCTACCGCGGCACGGAGCCGCCGGTCGTTTCGGCCGAACTGCCCGCTGGCCTGCGGGCAGGGGATGACTGCGTGGAGATGGCCGTCAACGTATCGGGCGAAGGGTGGCGGGTGGGGAGAGACGTGACTTCCGGCCAGGGGTGGGCACGTTGACCGGCGGATTTCAGACGTTCGGGCCGCCGCATCTGGTGGCGATGGCGTTGACGGTGGCCCTGCCGGTGCTGCTTTCGCTGCTCGCGAAACGGGCATCGCCGCGGACAGCCGCCACGCTGGGCACTGTGCTGGGGGTCCTTCTCCTTGGCAACGAATTGACCCACTGGGGATTCCGGATCTCCGGGTACGGCCCCGATATCTTCCTGCGATATTTCCTGCCCCTCCACCTTTGCGGCATCGCGATGTTCGCAACGTCCATCACTCTGATATTCCACAATCAGAAGGCCTACGAAATCGCCTACTTCTGGGGTCTTGTCGGATCGGCGAACGCGGTTGTTACGCCCGGAAACCTGGCGGTTGACTATCCGCAGTACCGGTTCTTCCAGTATTTCATCGCACATTCCGGCATTGTTGCCGGTGTCCTGTACGCGACCTGGGGCCTGAAGATGCGGCCGACGCCGGGCGGACTCTGGCGGGCGTTTGTCGGGCTCCACGTACTCGCGGCGCTTGTTGCGGTTGTCAACCTCCTGTGCGATTCGAATTACATGTATCTCTCCGAACCCCCGTGGGGCACGGTATCGCCCTTCTTCTTCCTGCCGTGGCCATGGTACCTCGTTGTTCTCGACGTCGTCGGCCTGGCCATGTTCTCCCTTGTCTATTCTCCCTTTCCCATCGCCAGATGGTGGGAATCGCACAGACGGGCCTGATACCCTGCACGTGTCCGCATCGATGCATTCCAGGTTGTCGCCGTTCGGCTGGCGGGCACGAGGGAACGCGTTCACGAAAGGGACTGTGCGATACGGTTACGTTTCGCCGTGTGACCTTAGAATCCGGGCCACCTCAGGGTGTCCTTTCTTCTCCGCCCATGCCGGGGGCCTCGCCCACGGATGTTCGCGCGGCAGGCCGGCGTCCGCCCCGCGCCCGAGGAGAAACTCGACCATTGGCGCGTGGCCCGCCCGGCACGCCAGCCCAAGCGGCGTCGCGCAATACTCCGGTTCGATCGCGTTGATCTCCGCACCGCAGTCGAGCAGAAGACCGGCTCTCTGAACGTCTCCTTCGTGGGCAATCATGTGGAGAGAGGAGATGCCCTGCCAGTTCCTGTAATTGGGATTCGCGCCCTTATCGAGGAGGTATTTCGCCGTTTGGTAGACCCGGAAGAAGCTGCCGTGATTCGCGTCGGATATGGGCGCGCCGTGTTTTACGAGCAGTTTCACCATTTCAAGTCTGCCTCGCCGCGCGGGATTCCCAAGTTTCGCGTTCGCGATCTCTTCCGGATTTCTCTTGAGTATGTCGTCCACGCCCTGCAGGTCGTTGGCGTTGACCGCGGCGCTGATCGGGGGGATGATATCCGTCCTGCCGCCGTGCGACTTCATCAACTCGTAGAGTTCAGGGTACTTCCTGGCATGGTGGAATGCCGTGCCGGTCGAGTCCACGTTGCCATTGGGGTCGGCGCCGTGCCGTAGAAGCAACCGGGCGGTGGCGGTATGTCCATGGAATACGGCTTCCAGCAGGGCCTTTCCGCGAGGCGCGTCCGGTTCCGACGCGTTCGGATCGGCGCCGCGTTCGAGCAGAAGTTCCACGATATCGTGGTGGCCCCGGCCGGCGGCGATGGATATGGGCAGCATGTCGCATGTGTCGCGGAAATTGGCCAGGGACGGTTCGGCGTCCAGGAATTCCCGGACGCGCCGGGTGTCGCCGAACGCGGAGGCCACAAGGATATTGTAGTCCGCGCCCCGGGCGACCAGATAACCCGCCAGCGCCGCTTTTTTCCGGATGAGAATCTTGTCCCGCCATCCGGCGTAGATCGCAACGTGGATCGGCTTCTGCCCGGTACTGAAGCCGGTGCCGGCCTGCGCCTGGATATCGGCGCCGTTGTCCAGAAGCAGTCGAGTCAGGTGGAAGTCACCGATCGATACCGCCTCGTGGAGGGCCGTGGTCCCATTCGCGTTGCTCAATCTGACCCGTTCGGGAGAGTTCCGGACAATGCGCGCCGTTTTCTCGTAATCGCGCGCGCGGACGGAATCGATGAGTTCATTTGCGACGGGCTCCGTTTCACGGGCGTAGCCCACGCTCTTTCTGCTGATGGCTTCTTCGAGGATATTGACGATTTCTTCGTGTTCCCGGTCCGCCGCCAGGTCGACCAGCGATTCGTGGAAGATCCGGGTCCGGTATAACGGGCTCGCGCCGTTCTCCAGCAGGAAACGCACGACCTCGGCATGACCCTCCCGGACCGCAAACTTGATGGGCTGGGTGTAGTAGTGGACGCATTGGACGAGATCAGGGTTGCGCTCGACAAGCGTTTGAATCGTATCCAGGTCGCCCCGTATCGTCGCGCAGAACATCGCCCAGACCTCCGGCCCCTTGCCCTTGCTCTCGGCAATATACCCGGAATTCACCAACTCGGGAGGCCTGAACATACGCGAAATCATCCAATTCGCATGGGTGCTGTCCGTCGATTCGGGATTGCTCGTCATCTGAGGTATCCTCGTGCCGGATTCAATGCGAAACGCGTCCGCGACACCCATTCCCGGACAGTCATGCTGAGGGGGCCTCCGGGCCGACGAAGCATCTCCTGCGGCCCGGAATCACGCCCGGGTGTCTGGCGTTCGGTCCGCCCCGAAACGCAGCACAGCCGTATCGCGCGGGTCTCGAGGAGGAATCGCAACGCCCTCTATGAAGGTGGGACGAACATTCATGTCTGCCGGCTTCCTTTCTGCCTCCTCCGGAAACGAGGCTGAGGAAGCGTTAGCCGACGGGGCGCCAAATCCGCTGGTGCCGGACGCAGGCCTACGCTATCTCAACGGTCCGCAGTTCCGGAACAAGCGCACCATCGGGGGACAGGGTGACGTAACCCATCGATACCGGAAGCCGGAACCGGCGAGGCCCGATGCTGCCCGGATTCAGACAGACAGTCGATCCATACGTGCTTATTTTCGGTATGTGAGAATGGCCGCACACCAGGAGATCAAAGCCCGCGACGTCCGCTTCTTCGAGGATGTGCGTCACGAGAATCACGTGCCTGCCGGCGGTCAACGCAAGGTGTTCGGGCAGGTCGCTGCAGGGCGGAACCAGGTCCACGTTTCCGCGGACCGCGTACACCGGCGCGATCGGTTCCAATTGCTCAAGTACCGTGATCTTTCCAACGTCCCCGGCGTGGATGATCGCCCGGACGCCTCGCAGCAGTTCCAGTACCTCTGGCCTGATGAGTCCGTGGGAGTCGGAGATGACGCCGATACGGTCGCCCGATCCGAACGGTGGTAAATCCAGCCGAACCGGGGGCGATTGGAATTTCCGAAGGGGCGACAGAGGTGTATTTTGCATGGGATGTTCGATCGCATTGGAAGTCGAACTTTCCGGAGGTCTTGAAACAGGACCGTCTCCGCGGTCTTCGACAAACTATGAGGCGCCTCGCCTCCTGTCCAGTTGAATTTTCGCGCAACACGGACGTCCGGTCTTTCAGGCTCATGGCGATTCAGGGGAGAGAGAATACCATGCCCGATAACGCGCTCATGCAGTGGGCGCTGGAGGTTTTCGCCCGCGGCTTCAGCTTTACGAGGAGTTTTACGCATCCCTATCCGGCAAGCCGGGAAGGCCCGATCTGGGTGGTTCGGGACGCGCCCAGAAAACGCGGTCCGTACCGTCGCGAGGAATGGATCGCCCATGGGATGGATGCCGGCGAGATCGACAGAGTGGCAAACGAGAACACCCGCGGACAGTTCGGCATCTGCGCGATCTGCGCCGAGGGTGAATCCGACGCCGGTATACGTGCCGACTTCAAAGCGCTCAATTATCGTCTGAATTCAACCGAACCGGTCATGGTGCATCGGCTGCTGCGTATCCCACGCGTGGTGGACCCATTGCCTATCGAACGTGTCCTGACCGCCGAATTGGCGGACCGATTGAACAAGACAACGCGGATCAGGCAGATTCTGCCGGAGCATCTTTTCCCGGACGCTCCGCTCAGGCAATACGTCGCGCTCGAAAACGACCAGCCTGTGGGGTGGGTTCAGAGCATCGTCGTGGACTCGGCAACGTGGTGTTCGAACATGCACGTGGCGCCCGCCGCCCGGCGTCGGGGTATCGGAAAGGCGCTGATGTGCAGAATGCTCCGTGACGACCGGTCGCACGGTTCGCAACTGGCCGTCCTCACCGCGACCCACACGGGCGCATTGCTATATAGCTCAGTCGGATACGAGCGAATCGGGACATTGCTGTTTTATACGCCAAAGAAGCCATGATCGAGCCCGCTGAAGGGTAAAATAAAACGCCTCGAGCCCGATGCTGTACATTCTCGTCCGGTTACCACTCGACCCGAAGAAAGGAACGGGATGTCAATCGAACAGAAGATCACGCAGTTGCTGAACGAGGCCTGGAAGACCAGGGGGGCGTCCCTTTTGGGCGCCCTTCTTTGTTCAGCCGCATCATCTACCTTTGCCGCTCCGCATTTGCCTCAGATCACCGTCTGTTTCCACACCCCCTTCCGGTAACGGGCCCAGGCCAGAACGCCCTGGGCCACGCCGCGGCATCCATATTCAGGGTAAACGCCATCACGTAGGACAGCGGCAGCATCAACAGCCACTGCGCCACAATGGTATAGTAGAGCAGGGGCCTGGTTTCGCCACCGCCCGCCAGAACGCCTCCGGCGACGATGGACAAAGCGGAAAAGACCTGGGCGGCTGTGAAGTACAGAAGCATCACGTATCCCATGTCGATCACCGCCTGGGAGTCCGTGAACAGGTCCACAATCTCCCGCGCGAAAACGCAGATGAGAATGGCGGAAACGGTGATGAACGTCATGCCCAGCCGGATCGTGTTCGCGCCGAAACGCTCCGCCTCGCGTATCTGCTTGGCGCCCAAGCGTTGCCCGACCAGCGCGGTTGCCGCTACGGAAAACGCCAGGGCCGGCATGATGCCGATCATCCGCATCTGCAGACCGATGGTCAGCGCGGCCGTTGCGGCGGTGGGCCGGCTCGTCCATCCCACCACCCGATAGATCAGGATGCGGGCGCCGTTGCGGAAGAATCCCTGAATGCCCGTAGGCACACCAATGCGCATCATGCGCCCGATGATGTCCCGGCTGAACGGAAGCCGCCAGTTCCAGCGCATATGCACCCGTGAGCGGCCGGACGTGAGCAGGTACACGCCAACGGCGCAGCCCACCGCCCTCGAGACCACGCTGCCGAGCGCCGCGCCGGTCACGCCCAGTTGGGGCAGACCCCACGCCCCGAAAATCAGGCCGTAGGTGAGCGGGATTTTCAGACAGATGATGAGACACGAAATCTTCAACGGCGTCCTGGTATCCCCCGCGCCGCCGAATATTCCACCGATGATGAAATTGGGCATCATGAACACGATGCCGGCAAAGTAGACGCGCATGAACGGCACGGCGTGCGCCAGCACGTCTTCCTGTGCGCCCAGCAGGACGAGCGCCGGCCGGGCAATCACGCTGCCGACAAGGGCCAGGCCGGCCGACAGCAGGACCCCCATCAGGATGGCCTGTTGCGCCGTATGGCTCAGATCCTCCCGGCGGCCCGCCCCGTAGAATTGCGCGACGAGGGTACGCGATCCGGTGCTGACCGATATCGCCATGACCATGATCACGAACAGGATCTGCCGGCTGAGTCCCACAGCGGAAATCGCGGCCGGTCCCAGTTGTCCCACCATGGAGATGTCCACAAGCCCCTCCACGGCGTCCAGCATCGAGGCAACGACAACCGGCCACGCGACGGCCCAGACCTGGCGCAGGACCTGCGCCTGTCCGGTGGGGGTGGGATCGGAGTGGGGGGGCGATAGAGGGCGGGTCATTGGTGGGTTGGGGGGGGCGCCTATTCGATGGCCTTCTCTACGGGCTGCACGTGAATGGTCATGTCAGGCCAGTGTTTCTCCAGGATTTCGATGATGTGGTCCTTCGGTCCGAATAGCATCATAACCATATTTTCTTTCACGAAGTATTCCTGAAGAAACGACCGTATCTCAGCGTCGGTGACGGATCTGATGCCGTCTTCGCGGCTCGGAAAGTTGTACAGGGCTTGATCTACTTCACGATTCAGTCTGCGCTGCGGCGTCCGTTCACCGTGTGTATGGGCGTCGATGACGTCGGGGTTTTCGCGCAACTCGCCGATTGCCGCCCAGAATTCCGGGTTGTCGGCAAGTCCTGCGATGAACTCATATGTCTTCGAAATCAGTTTCTCGCTGTTTTCGAGCCGCGGATCAGCGTAAATATCGAGGAGTCTGACGTCGTCTTCTCTTCGAAAAGAGCAAGTATTACCGTAAACCAGACCCAATTCCTGTCGGAAATATCCGTAGAGCAAGCCGCGGCCAGTACCGCGCCCAAGCGTCCAGGAGACCATATTGGGAACGAAATTGTCCTCGCCGACGCTTCCTATTGGGATGAGCCAATGGCAGTCGACGTTTTTCAAATGAGAGTAATGCTCAAAGACAAATGCGGTATGTCCCGGAAGGCGGTCTTTCTCCCGGGTCGCCGACGACCAGACAAAACCTCCTTTCTGGCGGTCGTTCGTGATTGGTCGAAGCATCGCTTCCACCTCCGTCGAGTCGAGATCCGTAATCGCCTTGAAGAAGACCACTTCCGCATTCAGAAACCTCGCACAGTTCTGTCTGACTTCCTCTAACGTGATCTGTTTCAGCGCTTCTTGTGAGAACCATCTCTCTACACCTGCCGTCCGTGAAAGCGCGTAGTTCCGCAGGAGACCGCGGTTGCCGGCATCGGCGGTACGTTCGTAGCTTCTTTGTAGTTTCCGCTTTGCCTCCTCAAGTGCGGGGTCCGTGACTGCCATGCGGCGCAAAAAGTCGCTAACGATCCTTAAGGATGCTGTAAGATTCGTAGACAGGGTCTCTATCGAAATTATCTGGTATTCATAATAGGTATTGAAGTCCAGGTCCGTCCCCAACGTTTCCAGTCGTGCGGTGTACCCTAGTTTCCTGAAATAGACATCCATGAGTCTGGCGACGGTTAACGCGAGACCGGTCCTTGAGGTCTCGTCGCGAATGCTTCCCGCACCGAGAAAGACAATCTCCAACTTCGTCAGCGGCGCCCGGCTGTCTTGCTGATAAAATAAACGGTGATTGGGAATCTGCGCGGACGCCGGCAGCGCGCAAAGAACACAGAACACCGAAACCTTTATAGTGGCATTTACGGGTTTCTTCATTGTCAGCGACATTTCAGATGGGTTCTTGAGTCTGCTTCCTGACTGCCCGGATAATGGCAAAAAGAGTCCCGCCACATCCGAATAAAACAATTGCAATCACGAAAAAATCCGTGCTGGTCAACAGGGGTTCCTTTATCGTCCAGGAAAGTGTAATGGAGTTATCTTCAACGAGGTGTTCCCGGACGATCCGCGGAATATCGTTGACGCGTACCCGCCGAATTTGACTGAATATCCTTGGATAAAGCAGGGGGTCGCCGGCCAGGGCGAATGCCTGGCCGAATCTATAGGCCATATCAGACCGGTTGTAGAACTCCGAATAAAGGCTGCGCAACCGTCTGTTCAGGGCCGCAGAGAATTCATCCTCCGTGACGCCGTGGGACTTGACCCGTTGTATTTCCTTTTCAATGGCTACTTCGATGGCGCTCATGGATGTGACCGCGGGCAACACCGCGTTACATGCGATCAGACCGAATCCCTTGTAGCTGGCCGTCCAGACGCTGAATGTGTTCACAATCTGAGAATCCAAAAGCGAAGACCGCAGTGAATTCGAGGGCCTGACCAGAATTGCCGCCAGAACAAGGAAACTGGCATAGTCCGGATGCCCGAGTCCTGGTATGCGCCAGGCCTTTTTGAACCGGGATCTGTTCAGCGACTCGTACTTCACGTCGTATCTTTCGCCAAGCACATCAGGATTGGGAAACCTCGGTTCAGGTGATGTTTCATCCGTTCGATTGTTCCCGGACCGGTAGGCTTCGGCCAACTTCGTCAGGACGTCCTCCAAATCGACGTCGCCGATGACGACAACCAGGCGTCGCTTCCGGCGCAGGACGTTATGAAAGAGTTGCTTCAGGTCCCCGGGTTCGATTTTTTCTACAAAACCCGGGGTGCCTAGTCCATCAAGGTTGTCCATTCCGTACAAAAGCCCACCAAAATATCGTGAGAATCTCCTGCTCGAACTGGTGCTTTCTCCACTGATTTCCGTCAATACAGCCTGCCTTTCCTTGTCTACGAATTCCTTGTCGAACAACGTACTGTAGAATCTGTCGCGGTCAATCTCGACGGCGAGAGCCAGCTTGTCACTGGGGAATCTCATCGTGAAGTAAGTCATGTGTATGCCAATAGCTGCGTGATACTTCCCGCCACTGCTGCCGATCAATTCTGCGAGCCCACCCGGGGGATAGCTGCCCACACCTCCTATAATATGCTCGAGAAAATGCAGTTTTCCCTGTTCATGTTCGGGTTCATCCGCGTAACCCATCGCGTAGAACGTCTGATATTCGAAGGTGGGGACCGTCGGGTCCACGACAATAACCGCGTCGAGGTTGGCGTTGATGGTATAGTGATGGGCGACGAGGGCATCCGACAGCGCTTCCGATCCGACGAGCCGGTAGGCGTGGCACGTGACCGTGCCTATGCAGACGATAAATGCCGCATATACGCAGGTTTTCGCCATGTCGGACACCCGGGGCATAGTGGAAGGAACTGGTCGGAACAGCAGTCAGGATTCGGAAGATTGTGAATGGAGAGGTGAGAGCGAATGTACGGATGGATTGTCGGTCTGGTCATTCATTATTTACAAACCGTTCTGCCAAGGGTCAACCCAAAACGAGAATAGAGGTCTGTATCGACCTCTATTCTTCCATTATATATCATTGAAATTTCGCGTCTTACGTGACACATCTTCATTCAGCATTTCTGACTGGACCGCTCGTGATTTCTTGCCCGCCTAGAACAGCCGCTGTTGGGACATGGGGGTATGGATATCCGGATCGTCGTTGCGGACGCTGTTCACGCGGGTGCTGACGGCGCGTATTTCGTACGGTCCCGCGCGGGGTTTGCGGGCCAGGTCGAGAAGCGTGTTTTCGGATGACGCGTCGTCGAGCCAGGCCGAGAAGTGTTCCGGATTGATGATGGCCGGTTGCCGGTGGTGGATTTCCGCAAGCGGCTCGTCTGCGGCGGTGGTGATGATGGAAAAAGACTCGAGCGCCTCGCCGCCTTTGTCCCAGCGTTCCCACAACCCGGCGAAGGACAGGGGTGATGCGTCCGCGAGCGCCAGGTAGTAGGGTTGTTTCCCGTGCCCGGCGCGCTGCCACTCGAACCAGCCGTTTGCGGGGACCAGGCACCGCCGCGAGCGGAAGGCCGCGCCGAATGCCGGTTTTTCGTGTACGGTCTCGGACCGGGCGTTGATCATACGCGCGCCCATTTTGATGTCTCTGGCCCATCCGGGCACCAGGCCCCAGCGAAGCCTGGCGATTACCCGGTCGCCGTTCTCGTCAATGCGGCACACTGAGAAGTCCTGGGTTGGGGCCCCGTTGTAGCGGGGCTGCAGGTCCGGCGCCGCCAGGGGTTCGGCCAGGGCGTAAAGCTCATGGAGTTCGCGCCAGGTCATCATCTGCGTGAAACGCCCGCACATAGGATGGTCTCCTCCTGTTGTTGTGTCGACCCGGCGAATAGCACCGTGCAATTTCGGCCTTCCGGGAAATGGTGTCAATGAAAATCCCGGCTCTTGTGGCGGGCCGCTCCGGTATCCAGCTTCGGCTTCCAGATTTTTTCAACCACCAGGTGGGTGACGCCCTCTCCCACCTGCAGTTTTCCGGTCACGCCCATGCAGGAAAGCGTTTTGGCCAGCAGGGAATAACGCTTGAACGTCCTTTCCCAGATCACCAGGTTCACAAACCCCGTTTCATCCTCCAGGGTCATGAAGGTAACGCCTTTCGCGGTTCCCGGGCGCTGGCGGCAGATGACCATCCCCGCGTAGCGAACCCGGCGTCCGTCCCGCATCCGGTTGATCTGGCGCGCCGTGGGCAGTCCGTGGGCGGCCAGCTGGGAGCGCAGCGGTTTCAGGAGGTGCCCCCGCGTGCTGTGGTCGGCAGCCTGATGGTCCCAGGCAACGGTCTCCAACCCGCTCAGGGGAGGAAACCGGGGCGGCGAAACGCGGTTATTCACTGGCAGCGCCGGCTCCTGAGAGGTTGCGATACCGTGAACCTGCCAGAGCGCGCCGCGCCGGTCCAGACCGAAACATTCGAAGGCGCCCGCCTCGGCCAGGGTCTCAAGCTTGTCCTGGCGAAGCCCGCTGCGCCGGCCGACGTCCTGGAGACTCTGAAAAGGGCGCTTCCTCGCGGTGTCCGAAAGCCGGCGTCCGTCCGCGTCGCCCAGTCCGCTGACGTAACGCAGCCCCATGCGCACGGCGAACGGAGCGGAAGACGTGCGGGATGGGGCCGGCTCAAGGGTGCAGTCCCAGTCGCTTGCGCGTATGCAGACGGGCCGCACGGCGATTCCGTGTCTGCGGGCGTCGTTGACGATGGTGGCGGGCTCGTAAAACCCCATCGGCTGGGCATTCAGCAGGGCGCAGACGAACTCCGCCGGATAGTGACATTTGAGATAGGCGGTGGCATAGGCGATATGGGCAAAGCTGGCGGCGTGGCTTTCGGGAAAGCCATAGTCGCCGAAGCCGCGGATCTGATTGAAGATGCGTTCGGCAAATTCGTGTTCGATGCCCTTTCTGACCATGCGGGTGACGAGGCGGCGGTGGTGCCGCTCGATGCGTCCGGAACGTCGCCACGCCGCCATGTCCCGCCGGAGCTGATCGGCCTCGCCGGGGGTGTAGTCGGCCGCAACCATGGCCAGTTGCATCACCTGTTCCTGAAACAGAGGAATGCCCAGGGTTTTCCTGAGCACGGGAACGAGGGAAGGGTGGGGATAGTCGACTTCCTCGTCCCCGTTGCGCCGTCGCAGATAGGGATGCACCATGCCGCCCGTGATGGGGCCGGGACGCACAATGCTGATTTCGATGACCAGGTCGTAATAACTGCGCGGCTTGAGGCGCCCCAGCATGGCCATCTGCGCCCGGCTTTCGATCTGAAACACTCCCACGGTATCGCTGCGGCAGATCATATCGAAGGTTGCCGCATCGCCCCGGGGAAGGGTGGCCAGAGACATGTCCTGCCCGCGGTGCAGCCGCATGAGATCGAAGCAGAGATGCAGATGGGTGAGGGCGCCCAGCCCCAGCAGGTCCACCTTGAACAGGCCGGCCTGCTCCACGTCCTCCTTGTCCCATTGAATGACCGTTCTGCCGTCCATGGTGGCGTTCTCGATAGGCACCAGTTCGTGGACGGGGCGATGGCCCAGCAGAAAACCGCCGGGATGTATGGAGAGGTGGCGGGGAAAATCCTGGATCTCTTCCACCAGGGAAGCGAGATGGCGCAGGGCCTGGTTCTGAGGATCCAGCCCGGCCTGCGCAATGAAGGCATCGCTCCAGCTTTCATGGGACACCAGCTTGGCCAGGCGGTCCAGGCTGGTTGCTGAAATCGCCAGCGCCTTGCCCACTTCCCGGATGGCGGACCGGTACCGGTAACGCACCACGTTGGCCACCATGGCGGCGCGGTTGCGCCCGTATTTTTCGTACATGTGCTGGATCACTTCTTCCCTTCGGTTGTGTTCGATATCCAGGTCGATATCCGGAGGCTCGGCCCTTTCCCTGGACAGAAAGCGTTCGAAGAGAAGTTCCACCTGGGTTGGGTCCACGCTGGTGATCCCCAGGGCGAAGCAGACCGCCGAGTTGGCGGCCGACCCCCGGCCCTGGCAGAGGATTTTTTGACGGCGGCAGTACTCGACGATTTCGTACATGGTCAGGAAGTAGCCTTCGTACTCCAGTTCCTGGATCAGTTCGAGTTCCTTCTCCAGTTGTGGAATCTGGTCCCGGAACTTCTCGCCCATCCGGCGCGCGGCGCCCTCGAACGTCCGGTCGCGCAGGTACTGGATGGAGGTTTTGCCCTCCGGCACGCGTTCCAGCGGATAGCGGTAGCGCAGTTCCTGGAGCGAGAAGGAACAGCGGTCGGCAATTTCCCGGGTCCGCCCGACGGATTCCGGATCGTCCATAAAGAGGCGGGCCAGGTCGTCCGGAGGCGTCAGGGCGTGCTGGTCGTTCGGCCGGATGTGCCGGCCGGCCGTGGACAGAGTCACGCCTTCCCGGATACAGGTGAGGACGTCCTGCAGGCGTCGTCGTTCAGGAGTGTGATAGAGGACTTCCACGGCGGCCACGGTGGGAAGGCCGAACCGGTCCGCCAGTTCCCGGAGCCGGATTTCCCGCAGAATCTCCTCCGCCCGGCGGTGTCTGGCCAACAGGATGTACAGGCGATCTTCGAATGCCGTTTTGAGCCGTTCCAGCACGGGCTCCGGGCCGCCTTCCGCGGGAGCTTCCGGCCCGCCCCGGCCGATCCACAGGGCGATCAGACCGGGATTGCGGCGACACACTTCATCCAGGCCCGGCGTACACGTTCCCTTGGAGGAACGCAGATGACCGTTGGTCAGCAGGCGGCAGAGATTGCCGTAGCCCTTCCGGTTCTGGGCCAGCAACAGGATTTCCGATCCGTCCCGGAGGCCGATCTGCGACCCTGCGATCAGGTGTATGCCCGCCTGTAGGGCCTGAACGTGAGCCCTGACGATTCCGTACACGCCGTTCCGGTCAGTGAGCGCCATGGCCGCAAGGCCGTTCCGCCGGCAGGCTTCGACCAGTTCCTCGGGATGGCTGGCGCCTTCCAGAAAGGAATAGTTGCTCTTGCACCAGAGGGGGACGTAGGGCGGATTGGAGACGGGCGCGGTCATTCGACGCGGCCCTGGGCGTACCAGCGGCGCGCTTGCTGGTCGTAATAGATCCAGAGGCGCTCCCCCCGGCGGGTCTTGATGAACCGGTAGTCTCTCCGGATCTCCCGATGCCACCATCCTCCACTGATCGCGTGTCCCGGCGCCGGCTTCCTGTTTTTCGCATGGTAAAGGGAAGCCCCTTCCAGGTGTTCGGGACAGGCGTGGACGCGCCGCACCAGGGGACGCAAGGAGACCGGTTGGGGACTGGCGACGACAAGCTTTCTGAAGGGCTGCCACTCGAAACGGGCTTCCGGCAGGTGCCCCGGTTTGAGCCGGGCCGACAGCACGGAATCGGGGCCGAACTCGGCGCGGACCCGGGCCAGGGCATCCAGGGCCGCCTCGAGATTGCGGCGTGGGTTCTGCTGCAGCAGATCCAGTGTTTCGGCGGAGACGTACACGCCCTCCGCCTCGAGGGCCAGTTCCACCGGGGGAGCGCGGAAAGAGACCGTTTCCAGGTGCAGACGCAGCAAGTCCAGCAGGACCGGCGCCTCCAGGGTCGGCCTTGCCGGCTGGATGCGCTGGCGATGACGCGCTCCGTCTTCCAGCAGCAGTTGCAGATGCAGGGCCGCCACCGCCTGGCACCTTGCCGCCGTCGCCCGCAACAGGGGGTCCAGCCGCTGGCGGATCCAGAAAAGGAGTCTCCGGGCATTGGATTCGGGCTCGTCCAGGTCTATCCGGACGCGGAGGGGCTCGGGGATCTTTCGGGATTGAATCGGCAGCGACAGTGTTCCCGACGCAAAACGGTAGAGGTTCCAGGCCTGCTCGCCGAGGTGGTGTACAATGCCGCCCGCGGGAAGCGCCAGGAAGTCGCTCACGGTATGGACCGCCAGTTTTTCGAGCCGGTCGCGCAGTTTCGGGTCGATTTGCAGATGCAGCAGCCGCACCATGCGGCTTTCCGTCTGCTCGACCTCCGGGGAAGGAAATACGATCACCCGGCTCACCGACCTGGCGACGGCATAGCTGCCGAAACGGCTGAAGCCGACGACGATGCTGGCCTTTAACGCCAGCCGGGAAAGCCGGGCGTCGATCTGCCTGGCCCAGTCTTCGAGAGAGGTATGGAGCTTGTCGAGCCCGCTGGCATCGACCCAGAAAATCCCGGGCTCGTCGTCGGAGGGCTCGATCCGGGGGCTGAAACGGTCCAGAAGCCGGTGGACCTGCCGCACCGCGGCCTGGATTTCCCTCTCGGAAACCGTTCCCGCGCACAGGTTCCGGTCCAGCGAAAGGGCCGAGGCATAGCGCATACCCGTGCGGATGCCGGCCCGGCCGGCCGCTGAGTTCACCCAGAGGATGGGGCTCTGAGGATTCTCTTTTTCCACCACCGCGACCGGTCTTCGCTTCCACTCCGGGTGTTTCCTCAGCAGGAGTTGCAGCGGCAGCGCGTGGATATTAATGCAGGCCGGTCGGCCCGCGGCAGATTTCGGTGTGGCGCCAACCCGGTCCATGACGTCTGTCCTTCAGAATCTCGATGTCGTACTGGAAGCGGTCGACCCCCAGGCGCCGGCAGGAGGATTGCCCTCGCAGGCAGACCATCGGTCCCAGCGAAGGCGTCTCCCTGGCTTTTGAGGTCAGGCAGAGCAGGGCGGTGTCGTGGGCCCGCGCCAGGTGGGCCACGCGCGCCTGCAGCGGAAACGGAATTGCGGGATCGTCGTGCAGGTCCATCACCATCAGGCCGAAGGCGCCCGACCTCAGGAGCCGGTCCGCCGAACGCGCCGCGGACTGTGCATCGGGCACGTGGATGACGACGAGGGCATTCAGGTCCACGCCGTTTTCGGCGGCATCGGGGGCGAAGAAGGTATCCGGCGTGGCTGTGATCCAGGCCACCGGCTCATGCCCGAGCTGCGCATCCAGCACCAGCCGGAAGGCAGCCGTGAGCAGACCGGCTCCGGAATCGGAGGAGAGTTCGCAGAGGCGCCCGGCCAACTGCGCCAGCGACCAGCATGGCGTTTTCGTTCGGGCCCTGATCCTGTTCAGATCGGCCCGGAGGCGCTGTAACCCGCTGTCCTGCAAGGCTGAGAAGCGTTCTCGTGTGATATTGCCCGATACGCCCGGCACCTGGATGACCTTTCCCGGAAGCGAAAAACGGTTCCACATTCTCCTGAAGAAACGTCCACAAACAAAAAAACAGACGTATGTCTGTTTTGTCAAGTGTTTTCTTCCGGCTTTATTTTAACCCGGACGCAGCCCGGATGGACTTTTTCAACGGGCTGTTAAGGGTCCCGGTCGAAACTCTGCCCGAACACCTGAACGCCCCAGACCGATCTCTCCGCTTCCACAACCGCCACCCCCACGTGCGTCCAGTGCTTCGCCAGGATATTCGCGCGGTGCCCCGCGCTCAGCATCCAGTTGGCGTGCATCGTTTCGACAAAACGCGCTTTCGCCACGTTTTCACCCACACGGTGGAAGGGCAACCGCCGGTAGTCCGAGTGCCATCCCGCGTCCAGGCCCGTCATGGAAAAATGAGATACAAAACCCATGGCAAGCATCTCTTCCAGCCGGATGCGCGCCACGTGCATCAACTCGGGATGTGGAAACACCGAACCACGGCGAATCCGCTTCCGGGCCGCGTTGATTCGATCGATCAGAAAAAGCTGGGCGGACTCGTCGCCAGCATACGGAACAATGGCAAGCACCTCGTCTTCCAGCCTGCCGGGGTTGCCGACAATCACCGGCTGGTGGGAAGCGGTATACGTACGCGCTTTGGGCAAGACAATCTGAACCTGTACCCGGCAATGCCCTGCCTCGCCGAACCGGAACCGCGAGTGAAACCGCCGTCCCCGCCTGACCACGTCGCCCTCGATCGCGTCGCCGTCGGGCACGAGAAACGCCATCACGTTTACCACTTCAACCTCGCCATGGACCTGTCCCGAGACGGTCAGCTCCTCGCCGACGGCAACCGCCTCCGGAAGCCGGTCGACCGTTGCCAGGTCCGTTCTCAGCCGGCCCGGATACCCGTAAGCGGCGGGCATCCGGACTTCCATGCTTCCATCCGGCCAGGAGGTGAACTTCCGGCCGGCCGGACCGGTCTCCACCACCCGCCCGTCGGGAAATGCCCTGCGGGTCGAACCGCCCGATACATTGGCCGTCCCGCCTTTACCGGCCGGAACGATCAGCAGGGAACCCCGACCGTGTGACGCCGGCGGATCGCCGCCAGGCGTCAATGCGGCCCTTCCCGGCGGCAACTCTGGTGGAGTGTCCTTCGTCCGTCCCGCCGGGGGACCGGGAACAACGGCGTTCCGGTCGGCTTCACGCATCTCCTCGGGTACGTTTGGAGGGACACCCAGGGTCGTTCCGTCCGGCAGTTGCTGGACCAGTACGCCATCCAGATTATGCTCGCCAACCCGGCCGTCCGCACCCTGATTTACCCGCGTTCCCGTTGCCATCCGCCACTCGCGGCGGCCATTCGGATAGGTAATCCGCCGGTTTTTACGCCAGTCGGTGTACACGACCCGTCCATCGGGAAACCGGTCTTCTCTGGAGCCTTTCGGAAATTTCACGCTGACGCGCCCATCGGGATACTGCCATCGCTGCCGCCCGTCCGGAAACGTCGTCCATACCCGGCCGTCGTCGAAGCGGCGCCTGCGCATGCCGCCTCCGGGACGCGATGCGCTCCTCGGGGCCAGAAAAACCCCCTTCATCACCCGCCAATAGCCGACGGGCGGAAGCTGGAGGCCGCCTTCACGCAGATACTGAAGGGAGTGTACAACGCCCTTCTGGATCGTGTCGGCGTCTTCAATCGCTTCCAGGCTGTCCACCACCTCGCCGGTGAATCGCGCCAGGCGCGGGTATTCTCCGGGATGCAGATGGATGTAGAGATAGTGAAAGGCGGACACGGCCTTCGAAGTATCGGGACGCTCGTATGCCTTGCCGCGTCCCAACATCAGCGCCACCTGTACGCCGCGTTCCGTCCATCCGGTCACCAGCGCGCCCCTGGGGACCCGGTAGATCCGGTTCCTGTCGATCAGCCGGACGTTCTTAATGAGGCGGACCGTGTCAAGCCGTACGTTATAAATACGAGCGGGAATCTGGATTTCATCCCCCGGAGATATCGCAGGATTCTCAGACAGAGGAATCTTCACTTCTTCGGTTTCAACAGCCCCCGGCCTGTCGGCCAGTGTACGCCGCACAATGGCCTCGTCCAGGAGCGCCTCCTCAGTTGCGCTTCCGGCATCTGCCAGATAATCCGCCGCCGTTCTACCCGGCGCGTATCGATAGGCCCCCGGTTTCGTCACCGCGCCGGAAACCGTCACCGTTTCTTCAGGCTGACATCCGATGAAGATCAATGCAAGTACCGGTATCGGAATTCTGAGATGGCGTCGGGGAGACATTGCTCGAAGCTCCATGAGTTTCAGTCTGTCGCCGGATCATCGGGGTGACTCGTTCGCGGACAGGCGAGAAGTCAGCGCGGACGCATCGAATTGCTGAAGACCCCCGGGCGTTCCTTCAGGGGTCTCGCGTACACAAACAGGTCGCCGGGATTTGGATCTGGATATCCGGCGACCTGTAATGGTAACGCTTTAATTTCGGCTTTCTGGCAGACTGAGACCTTACTGAGTTTGTATTGCGGGATCGTCAGAATCCGTCCGTTGTCGGCAGGGCGGACGCGCTGTGACGAGAATTCCCCTTCTCTCGTTTGAAGGGCTGCCGATCCGGCATTGGCGTCAGGCTATCCGCTTTATAATAGGAACCTCGAATTCCGAGGGGCGGAAACGTCGTTCACAACGCCACATGAGGACTGCCAGACCGCCTTGTTTGTGCCGTGGGTCGTGCCTGCCGTTATAGGCTGCTCATCTGCGGCGGTGCTTTATCCCTTGATGCGATTCAATGTCCTCTGCACGAGCACGGTGACCACACCGGCATACAGTGAGACACTGGCCAGATCGACGATCATATCCAGTTTCTCGCCGATTCCCGGAATGTTGCCCAGCACGTTCGCCATCCCTGCGCCGCCGACGGCAAGTGCGAGCACGAGGTAGGCTGTTGCGTCCTCAGCGTCGATCGCAACGCCCGCATAGGCGAGACCCAGGATGACCAGCACGAGCGCGAGGATTCCCTCTCCCAGGAATCCGTCGCCAGCCAGGCCCCCAATGATCGCGCCGAGGGCGATGAGACCTACGATAACTCTGCCTGCCATGTCTACCTCCCTAAAAATTAGTTACTTGCTGCGGCCCTTGGAAGATGGTAGCCGCAACGGTTACCGACGGGGATGGCGTGAGCGTCAGGTATGCCTCCCCGTCACGAACATCCTGCAAAAAACCACCTTCAGAAATCAGCGTTTCTGCAATTGTACACCGGTGGAACCGGTCGTTCCGAACAGCTTGGAGGTGCCTCCGTAAGATGAGTCGCAGGCCGCGTCGCGCTTGAATTGAATGGACGCCTGATTTGCGGGGTTCGCGCGTGGATCTGACGACGTTCGACTCACACGTGCGGATTGGCCTGGTGATTGGCAGGTTGGCGTGCTTTAATAGAATTTTACTGAAGCTTTTACTGAAGCGCAGACCGTTGCGCCACAGCGGATCGCGTTTTCGTGTAGCGACTGTTACAGCATACGGGGGAGCGTTGCATTCAAACAGCACGGTACAGATACACTACCACGTTTCCTTAATAAAAGGAATGGCACAAGTCTTGTCAAGTGAATTTATTCACTACCCGTAAAGGTGTCATCATCCCAACCGGCGTCGGGAGGATTCCTTCCAACGTTTCGCGCTCGCGTCTTACCTGGTCGATGCGGTAGACAGCGGTGGAAGTCAAGCGCCTTCCTCCCCGCCGGCTTTCCCGATAAGTCGGCCTTCGAGTATGTCCAGACAGGCCTTCAATCGCAGGTCGTGATCCACGTATTGTCTCAACCAGTCCGCGACCGTTTTGCCATCCGACATCCGTGCGTCCGGGTCCGCGCCGCTTTCGAGGAGGTATCGCGTTGTTTCCGCGTGTCCATGACCGGCGGCGCAGTACAGGGGAAAGTGGTTGTTATCCGTGGTGGCGTTGACGTCGGCGTTGTAATCGACCAGTTTCCTGACGACGTTAAGGTCGCCGTTCCGGGCGGCGTGGTGAAGGGCGGTGTCGCCGCGCGCATACCGTTCCTGCGCCTGTTGCGAATTGGCGCGAAGCATGGCGCGGACCCGGTGGACGTTGGCCAGAAAAACCGAGTAGATGAATTGTCTGGCGATTTCGCTCGCCGGTTTCGTATGCGCGTCAAGTCCGCCGTATGTGATCAGCAGCGATACGATGTCCTTGTTATCGGGCACCTCTGCCGCGTAGTGAATCGCGTAACCGTCGTGGGCCGCCAGGTCGGCGCCGTGGTCGATCAGATACTGGACGATATCCCGGTGGCGGCGCAGGCCGGCGTGGAAGATGGGGCGCCATCCGTACCTGTCGTCCTGGTCAACCGTCTCCGGGCGTTTCTCGACAATCTTCTTCAGTGCGTCGAGGTCGCCGTTGCTCGCGGCTTCGTGGATGGAACCGGTCGCCATCGTTTTTCTCCGTGCGGGCTTCAGCCGAGTCCACGCCGGTCATCGCAAGTCGAGTTCTGGCGGACATCGTCCGTTCCTGGCGCCTGGCTGCGGCCTGCTGACGGCTGACGCTCCGGTCAACGTGCGGTACAGTGGCGCGAGGCAAAGGGGATGCGAGGTCGACGACGCTGCAAGATAGGGTGCGGATCCGGGAAATTCAAGGAAAATGCCGACGATGCGTGCACATCCGCCCGAAACGGAGGCGGATTCTTGACGCGTCTATGCAGGAATAACTTATATTCGCACGAGCCGCTGTCTCTTGCGCGACAACGTATCCCCTCAACTCCCACCAAAGCAGGAAAGGCCGGTCGATGTTTCCCGAACTCAACGTGCCGGTGAGCACGTTGCGCGGCGTGGGTGCGAAACGGGAGGACCTGTTGTGTGAGGTCGGGATTTCTACTGTAGCGGACCTCCTTCTCTTCCTTCCTTACCGGTACATAGATCGTTCGCGGCAGTCGCCAATCGCCGTGCTTCCGGTAGACGCGGAGGTCACTGCGGTAGCCCCGGTTCGCAGTGGGAACGTGGTGCCTGGCAGACGGCCCCGGTTTGTTCTCGTGCTGGAAGACGAATCGGGCATACTGGAATGCGTCTGGTTTTCGGGACACCGATATCTCCGGCGTGCGTTTGCTTCCGGCGACCTGCTGGCCGTTGGGGGCAAGTTGACCCGGTTCGGTGGCAAACGGCAGATGGTCCACCCCGACGTGGAGGTGATTTCGGATAACGAAGAGGGAACGCGAGTCCATACCGGGCGTGTGATCCCGGTCTATTCGACAACCGCACGGATGAAGGCCGAACGCCTCTCCAGCCGCGCGTTGCGCCGTGTCATCTACCAGGCGCTGGAGGAAGTGCGCCTGCCGGAACCATTGCCGGAGCCGATGAGGGCCCGGCTCGGGGCGCTCCCGCTGGGCGACGCCGTGAGAAAGCTTCACTTTCCGGACGAAAGACAGGATATTGAGGCGGCCCGCCGGAGGCTCGCGTTCGATGAACTGCTTTACTTCCAGCTGCGGCTTCGGTTATTGCAGGCGGTCCGCTTCGAAAAACCGGGGCCCTCAATGTCCTTGGCGGGCCCTCTAAACTCAAGAATGCTGGCGGCATTACCCTTCGAACCCACCGGGGCGCAACGCCGCGCGTTGTCCGAGATTGGCGAGGACCTCGCGGACGGCAGGCCGATGCGCCGGCTGCTGCAGGGCGACGTGGGGTCGGGCAAGACGCTGGTGGCAACGGCGGCCATGCTGTCTGCGGTGGACGCCGGCGCGCAGGCGGCGCTCATGGCGCCAACCGAGATACTGGCACAGCAGCACGCCGAAACCGTCCGCGCCCTGGCAGCCCCGCTCGGGCTGGTGGTCGCGTGTCTTACGGGTCGGCAGTCTCAGCGTGAGCGACGCGAGATCCTTCAAGGTCTGGCCTGGGGTCGCGTCCATCTGGCGGTAGGCACGCACGCGCTCCTGCAGGAGGACGTGGTTTTTGCCAGGCTCGGTCTCGCGGTCGTGGACGAACAGCATCGATTCGGCGTCTTGCAGCGGGCCGCACTGCTGGAGAAGGAAGGCGGCGCCCACCTGCTGGTCATGACGGCCACGCCCATTCCACGGTCGCTGGCCCTGACGCTTTACGGGGACCTGGAAGTTACGGTGCTGGACGAGCTTCCGCCCGGACGTCAACCGGTGAAGACCGGATGGCGGGCAGCACCGGACCGGGAAAAAGCCTATCGCTTTCTGCATGAACAGGTTTCAGCGGGCGGCCAGGCCTATATCGTCTTTCCGGTAATCGAAGACTCCGGGGCGAGGGACATCCGTGCCGCTGCCACGGCGTTCGAGGAATTGCGTGACGGCATTTTGTCAGGACTGAGGCTGGGGTTGCTGCACGGCCGGCTTCCTCCCGCGGAGAAGGAGGCGGTGATGACCGCGTTCCGCAGGGGTTCGCTGGATGTTCTGGTCTCCACCACGGTGATCGAAGTGGGCGTGGACGTTCCCCGCGCGACGGTGATGATGGTGGAAAATGCTGAACGGTTCGGTCTGGCGCAGCTCCACCAGCTCAGGGGCCGCGTGGGCCGCGGCGCCGCCGGTTCGTATTGTATCCTGATTGCCAACCCGGAGGGTGACTTGTCGCCGGACGCGCGTGCGAGGTTGGAGGCCATGGCTGCCACCGGCGACGGATTCGAAATCGCGGAGATGGACCTGAAGATCCGCGGGCCCGGGCAGATCTTCGGCACCCGGCAGGCGGGGTATCCCGAATTTCGATTCGCCGACCTGACGCGCGACGTGGATCTGGTCCGGTCGGCCCGGGAGGAAGCGGCCGAGCTTCTGGATCGGGACCCGAACCTGGAGCGCCACGACGTGTTGCGCCGGCGCGTCGAATCCGTGAACCTGGAGGGGCCGTCTGCCCTCGCGGGGTGACGCGGGCGGCGGTTGGATGACGGCGCCGGGCGATTCAATTGAGCGGGATTGGGGTTGACACTCTCGGGGTTTTGTGGTACATTCACAAACTGTTCCCGGTGAGGTGGCTATGTCCGGAAACGCGCGCCGTATCGCGGTCGTCGGTTCAATCAACCGGGATACGATCGTTACGCCCGACGGGACACGTACGGAAAGCCATGGCGGCATCCTGTACAGTATCGCGGCACTGGCCCGGATTGGATCCGCCACGATATTTCCGGTGTGCAACGTGGGGAAAGACGTCGAAGACGCAGTTCGACGTCTTCTGGGTTCCTGGGCGTGCGTGCAACTGGATGGCGTCCGGTTCGTACCCGAACGGAACCCCCACTGCTTTTTAACCTATAATTCCGGGAACCGGAAGCAGGAAACGCTTCTGGGCGGCGTGCCCGCGCTCCCGATCGGGCGGCTTCGGCCATTTCTGGATTGCGATGCGGTCTGTTTCAATTTCATCACCGGAATGGAGCTTGACCTGCAGACGTTGCGGGCCTTTCGCCGCGAAACCCGCGGTCTCGTACTGATGGACGTGCACAGCCTCACGCTGGGAATGGACAGCCGCCGCCGCAGGTTTTTTCGCCTGCCGCCCCGCTGGGAGGCATGGTTGGCCTGCGCCGATATTGTCCAGATGAACGAGCAGGAAGCGGGTCTCCTTGCCGGCGCGCCTCTGCATAGCATTGGGGCCACCCGTGAATTCGGTGAGAAGGTGCTGGCCATGGGGCCTCACGCGCTGCTGATTACCCGGGGTGAAAACGGGGCGGATTCCGTCACCGGAAACCCGCGGGGCGGCACTGAAGTTCAACATTATCCGGCCCGGTCCGCGGATGTTCCCGTGGACGAGACCGGATGCGGCGATGCCTTCCTGATGGGTTTTACGTGGTCGTATCTCAATACCGGCTGCATTCCGGCGGCCAGCCGGTTCGCCAACCGGGTCGCGGGCATCACGTGCTGCCTGCGGGGCATCGAGCAGATGGCCCGGATCGGTGATTATCTCGAGCAATAGCAGGTTCGCCCGCCGTATTCTTGCATTTCGGCGGTTTTTTGGCGCCGGCCATTTCATCAAGGGGTTTGTCCTATGCAACAATACGATTTTCCAGGTCGGCCGAGCTTCGACCTGTCCCTCAGCCCGCGGCTTGTCTATTATGGTCTGGGCGTTCTGGTCCTGCTGTGGCTGCTCAGCGGGATCTATATCGTGCAGCCGGCCGAACAGGCCGTGGTTCTGCAGTTCGGCAAATCCATGGGCGTGGAAGAGCCCGGCATCCACTACCATCTGCCCTGGCCGATCGAGTCGGTCGAACTCGAACGGGTGAGCGAGGTGAAGCGAGTGGAGATCGGGTTCAGGACCGTCGCGGTGGAGCCGACGCCGCGCTATCAGGGCGTGGCCAGGGAGGCGTCCATGCTCACGGGCGATGAAAACATCGTGAACGTCGAACTGATCGTTCAGTACCGGATCAGCAACATTGAAGACTATCTGTTCAATGCCGCCGACCAGGTACACGCCATCCGGAGCGTGGTAGAGGCGGCGCTTCGGCAGGTCCTTGGACGGTCTCCGATCGACGAGGCGCTAACCGAAGGGAAATTCAAGATCCAGGGCGAGATCGAGGAGCAGGTAAAGGACGTCTTCGCGCTTTATGAGATCGGCGTGCACGTGGAGAACGTGAAGTTGCAGACGGTTTCCGTGCCGCGTGAGGTGGACCACGCGTTCAAGGACGTCGCCAGCGCCCGCGAGGACCGGGAGCGGTTGCGCAACGAAGCCGAAGCCTATCGGAACGAAGTGATTCCCAAGGCGCGGGGCGAGGCCGAGAAGATGATCCGGGGGGCGGAGGCATATACGGTTGAACGCGTCAAGCGGTCCCAGGGTGACGCGGAGCGTTTCCTGGAGGTCCTTACTGAATATCGGAAGGCCAAGGAGGTAACCGAGGTCAGGCTTTACCTGGAAACCATGGAGAAGATTCTGCCCGGTATCCAGAAATTCGTGATTGAGTCCGATGGCAAGGGGAGCGGTTTTCTGAATCTGTTGAATCTGCAGCCCAACGCACAAAAATCCGCCGGACCGACCACAGCAGGAGGGAACTGAGGATGAAATCGTTAATCAAGGCAATCGTGGCGGTTGTGGTGGCGGGTCTCCTTATCGAATCGGTCCTGTTCACCGTGGACGAACGTGAGCAGGTGGTCGTTACCAGGCTGGGAGAACCCAGGCGTACCATCCACAGCCCGGGCCTGCACTGGAAAGTCCCGTTTGTGGAACGGCTTCACTCCTTCGATAACCGCCTGCTGTATAGCGACGCCGAACCGGCGCCTATCTACACGTCGGACAAAAAGAACCTGATTGTGGACAATTTCGCCAGGTGGCGAATCGTCAATCCGTTGAAATTCCTGAAGTCCGTGCAGACGGTGCGCGGCGCCCAATCCCGCCTGGACGATATCATCTACGCGGCCGTACGGGAGGAGTTGGGCAGACGGACGCTCACTGAAATCGTCTCCGGGAATCGGAAAGCAATTATGGACAAGGTTACGGAGCGATCGCGCCAGGACGCCGAGGAACTGGGCATAGAGGTGGTGGACGTCCGCGTCAAACGAGCCGACCTGCCCGAGGAGAACAAGAAGAACGTGTTCGACAGGATGAGGGCGGAGCGCGCCCGGCAGGCGAAGGAGTATCGCGCCGAGGGCGAAGAAGCGGCCCTTAAGATCCGTGCCGAGACCGACCTTGAGGTCACGCGCATCACGTCCGACGCGTTTCAGAAGTCGCAGCTGATCAGGGGTCAGGGCGATGCCGAAGCGCTGGCGATCTACGCGCAGGCATTCCAGAAAGACCCTCGGTTCTACGAATTCCAGCGCACGCTCGAGGCCTACGAACGCACGCTCACCCAGGGCACGACCACGGTCGTGCTGCCCCTGCGCACGGACTTCTTCAAGTTTCTGGGTCACAGGAAACGGTGATGAACGCCCGGCGGTTCTGCCCGTTCATCTGGGTGGTCTGCCTGGTTTGGGGGCCGGTTACGGCCGCGGGCTGGGAACGACTCGAACGGGAAGGACTGACGCTTCGGTATCAGGATATGGATCGCGAGCCGGCGCGGCTGCTGCTGGATGAACTGATCTCCGGCAGATCTGAGGTCGCCCGGAAGCTGGGCGGCGGCCACGACCTCCCGATTATCGTCTACGCAGCCGGTTCACAGGCGCTGTTTCAGACCGTTACCCGCGGGCGCATACCTCACTGGGGCGTGGGTTGCGCCTTCCCTGCCGAACGGATCGCCGTCTTGCGCCTGCTGCCGGGGCAGCGCGGACAGGTCCTCAAAACCGCGCGGCACGAAATCTCCCATATTCTGCTTCACCAGTTGGCGCGGTCGCGGGTGCCGCGCTGGTTTGACGAAGGCGTGGCCATGTGGGCCGCGCAGGAATGGCGGCTGCGGGAAAGCACCGAGCTCTCCTACGCGATATTCTCCGGCGGACTGGTTCCGCTGGGTGAAATCGAGGGCGTGCTCGGTTTTTCGTCTTCAAAGGCGCGCCTGGCCTATACCGAAAGCCTGCTGGCCGTGCTCTACCTGATCCATCTGGGCGGTCCCGGCGCCGTGGCGCAGATCGTCAAGTCGCTCGGCGCGGGGGTTTCGTTCGACGTCGCACTGTATCGGATCACCGGGTTCACGCCGCAGAAGTTCGAACGGGAGTGGGCCGAATACGCGGAGGGACGGTTCAGCGCGACGGCCCTTCTTACGTCGGCAGGGGCGCTGTGGTTCTATATGACGCTGTTGCTTCTCGGCGTATTCGTTGCGGTTCGGGTCCGGAACCGGCGGATTATCGAACAATGGGATGAGGAATCTCCTGAAGACGCTTTGCCGTTGCGCCTCCGTCTCCGCGTGCGTCGGCCCGGAGACCGGTCGTGATCGTGGGGGTGACAGGAGGCATCGGCGCCGGCAAGAGCCGCGTTTGCGACGTTTTCGCCCGTGAGGGCGCGTACGTGATCGATGCGGACGAAGTGGGGCGCGATGCGGTGGAAGACCCGGCGGTACTGCGGTCGCTGGCCGGGACGTTCGGCCGGGGTATTCTGGATGAGAACGGTGTCCTGGTGCGCCGGGAACTGGGCAGGCGCGCGTTCGCGTCAACGGAGGCGCGCGACCGCCTGAACCGCATCGTATGGCCGCCGCTTGTGGAGACGCTGAAGTCCTGCTGCCGAACCGCGCTCGCCGATCGTCCCGATCGGCCCGTGGTGATCGATGCCGCGCTGATCCTGGAGTGGGGCGACCCTCGGGAACTGTGCGACGTTCTTGTGGTTGTCAAGGCGCCGGTGGCGGACCGGATTCGGCGGGCGATGGAGCGGAAGGGGTTGACCGAGGCGGAAGTCAGGGAGCGGATGGCGTGTCAACTGCCGGAATCCGACAAGGTTGAGGCCGCCGACTTCGTGATCGAGAACGCGGGGTCCGCCACGGAACTGGAGACGAAGGCGCGGGCTGTCTGGCGACAGATTGTGAAATCGTAAGATACGGGCGATCCGGAACTCAGGAAGCCGGTTTTGATCATATGCGATGTGCCGCTGCGCGGCGCCTCACACACCAATAGACCCCGACGGGTGCGTCCGTCGGGGTCTCGTTTTCTTGAGCAGCAGTGTTCAGAGAGTCGTGGCCTGAAGGAAACAGTTGCTCATAATTAGACGATAAGGAAATGAACGCTTCCTAATATTCAGGGCAACGAAAGGAGTGTTTCCCACCCCGGCGCGGGCGGCCCTGCGATACAGGGCTTCCGGACTCGGGTTCTCGGATCTGATGATCCTGGCGGCTGCCGAGCGGTCCGGAGCCCATCCGCTTTACACCTTCGATAAAAAGGCGGCGCGGACCGACGGCGTGAAGCTTCTGTAAGTCTCATATTCCAACACTGCAACAATCCATTTGACATGCGTACCGTCACGCGATACATTCATGAAAATGCGGCATTCCGCATAAACGCGGCCCTTTGCTTCATGAAACGACACGTTTAATCCGCAGAGTCCCCGCCCGGAGATGCCCTGGAGAACGCCCTCCCACGATTGAATTTCTTCGAAGTCACTCCCCCTTGCCCGATCTTCCGGGATTGTAACTTGTTGTGAATCAGTCGACTGCCGAATCAGCTTGAAAATGTGCGACGGGTGCCGCGTACGGCGTCGAGCTGTAAAATCACAACCAGCGCGAGGTAGATATCATGGCTATGGAGAAACCGCCTCATCCCGGTCTCAGTATCGTCGAGAACTGGCTCGACCCGCTGTGCCTCACCGTCACCGACGCCGCAAGGGTGTTGGGCGTGGCTCGACACACGCTATCCCGGGTGCTCAACGGGCACGCGGCCATCTCTCCGGAGATGGCAATTCGATTGGAGAAGGCCGGGTGGTCCGATGCCGAGTACTGGTTGCGCAGGCAGACGGCCTACGATCTCCTGCAGGCCCGCCAGCAGGAAGACAGCATCGAAGTCGAGCGCTATCAGCCTCAACCCACGTTGTGGGAAGGACATGGTGTTTACAGGAATACGAATATCGCATTGTTGCTGGGTGCGGGCGCGTCTGTAGCCGCGGGCTTTCCGACCATGCAGGAACTGACCGACATTGTTGTTTCGGGCCGTGGCGTTACCCGGCACAGCGACGGGTGCTTCTATATCGTTGGTGGAGATGAACCAGGCGCCGCCGCGGTAAGGCTACCAAACAGCATGGTAAGTCGGCTGCTTGACGAAGCGAAGCCCCACCTGACCAGGTATGTCGACAGGACGGTAAATTATGAGGATATCTATTTCCTCGCGCGGCAGGCAGTGGATGAGGAGTTGGGCGAAACAGAGAACCCGGCCATTTGCCGGTTTGTTGACAGCCTGAGAGCCGACTGGCCGAAGCTGATCCGGTCTGCATTGGGAACAAACGAAGGCAACGGAGAGTTTTCCGAACCGGGTGTTCCGGACAACCTGGGAGGCGCATTGTGGGAGTCGTGCAACTATATTGCGGACGTCGTCAGACAGTGCCTGCTTATTCACCGGCCGCAGGAGGAACGATTACACCATCTGAATGCAATCGAACACGCGTGCAAGGCCTTCAACGTCACGAGTATATCGACGCTCTGTCACGATACCCACGTCGAGACCTATCTGAAGGGCCGGAATATTGCACTCGCCGACGGATTCTCGGTCGGCGAGGATGACATTTCATTCTGGAATGGCGACCTCACGTCGGAGGTGAAGATTCCATTCCTGAAACTGCATGGTTCTGTAGACTGGTATCGCTACAGGGACGGGAAGGTCAGACGCATCCCGCCAAAGCTCTATCCGCAACGTATCGAGGTTGACGGCGGCTTCCTGTACGCGGAAGATATCCCAAGGTTGCTGTTGATCGGCACATTCAACAAGCTCTCGGAATATGGCTCAGGGATATTTCGCGAACTCCACCATCGCTTTAGGTCGACTCTTGGCGAAGCGAATACAGTGGTCGTCTGCGGTTACAGCTTCGGCGACAAAGGAATCAACAACGAGATGGTCGACTGGTACTTTGAAAGATCGGGAAGGCGGTTCGTGATCGTTCACCCGGAAGCGGGAAGGCTGGTCGAGAACGCCCGCGGCGCCATCCGTAAGCATTGGGATGAATGGAAGCGCAACGATTCGATTTCAATTATAGAAAAGAGGTTTGAGGAAGTCGAAGCCCCGGAGTTCGTGGAAACCATCGCACAACGTGCGAATGGCTGAGCGGCCGATGCGGAAGTCTCGCCCGGATGCACGACGTAACCCGGTTTCGATCCGCCTTTCCTGTCGCGCTGGAATTTCCTGATAGCGGAGGCCATAGCCGGGCGTGGCGTAGCGGACAACTTTACCTCGATGGGAACGATCCCGGCGCCTGTGTGAACCAGGAAATCGACTTCCGTTCCCGCCGTGGTTCTCCGGAAATAGACCTGCGGGTCAATACCGCGAGGGGTCAAGGTCCGAACGATTTCAGACAGGACCGCCGTTTCCAGGATGGCGCCGCCCATTGGGCCTGAGGCAGCATGTTCCGGATCCTTCAGGCCGACGAGGTAGCAAAGCGTGCCGGCGGATCGAAACGACGTTTCTACTTGACAAGTCGCCATGAAATTGTGGAGATTTCCAAAAACGGATTGCTGCAGATGCAGGACAATCGACAAGCTTGATTGGTGACACTGCGAGTGGAGATGTAGAGGATGGGAAACGAGATGCAAACGCAAACGGCACGTGTACGGGAGAAATAAGGGGCCGAATTGCCTGCCACAATGGAACGACCTGTCGATTCACGGATTGGCAAGATACGGGGGTAACGAAAGATGGACGGTGTTTTCATCTATTGGGATAATTCTAACATCTTTATTGGCGCTCAGGACGTTGCTGTTGACAGGGAAGGCGAAGCAGCCCGATCACGCGTACGGATACATTTCCCGAATATGTTGAAGTTGGCGCACGCGGGGCGAACTGTCAGGCGGGCTGTTGCAGCAGGTTCGGTCCCACCTGAATTGAGAAGCGTCTGGAATCGATTGGAAAACAGCGGTGTGGAGGTGAAGCTGCTGGAACGAGGTACCCTGTATGGACGCGAACAGGGAGTAGACCAGATATTGCAGACAGAAATGTTGCGTGATGGTTTCGACAATAACGGAGACCCAGGCACAGTCGTCATGTTGACCGGCGATGGCGCGGGCTTTTTGGATGGCGTTGGATTTCACGCCGATTTGTCTCGAATGCAGAAGCGGGGATGGCGTATTGAGGTCGTTTCGTGGAAGTACAGCTGCAATCGAAGGATGAGGGAATGGGCTGAACAATACGGCGTATTTGTGGCGTTGGATGACTTCTATGATAGCATTACGTTTCTCGAACATCCGAGGCAGGGCGACCCTATTGGAGATCCTCGACTTTCCGTTTCCATGGATCTGAGCAAGAGACAGTTGGCTGATTGAGTAACGCCGCGGCGCCGAGAGCGAATCCAACCATCACGGTACGGAGGCGGGTGTATATATCCTGGAAGCGCCCGGCGCTCCCACTCCCCGTTAAGGGGGAGTCGCGGCCTCCTGCGGCTGTGGGGGTATCCGCACCGTTTATTCCTTCACGTTCCCGGCTTTCTTTCGCCACTGCTCGGCGAGTTGGCGGGCCTGGGCGATCTGCGCGGGCGTCATCGACTTTTCCAGATTGTTACGCACAACGCTGCCCAGGCTGTCTCCGGCAGCGGCGGCCAGACTGCAATGGGCGTGGGCTGTGATGTCGTCCCGCTCCACGCCCAGACCCATGGCGTACATCATCCCGATTTGGGATCGCGCTCGTGCAAAGCCCTGATCGACAGCGCGGCGGAACCACCTGAACGCCTCAGCATAGTCGCGGGGCACCCCGCGGGCGTTGGCGTACGTAATCCCAAGGAGGTATTGCGCGCCGGCGTGGCTCTGGTTCGCTGCAAAGCGGTAATTTTCAACCGCTTTCGCGAGATCTCTCTGCACGCCGCGGCCACGGGCGTAAGCCGTTCCCAGGTTGAACCGGGCGTCGGCGTGTCCTTGAGCGGCGGCGGCACGGTACCATTTGACTGCCTGTGCGTCGTCTCTTTTCAGCCCCAGGCCGTGTGCGTACATCCACCCGAGGCCGGTCTGCGCCGCCGCATGACCCTGCCTGGCGGCGAGACGGTACCATCTGACCGCCTCCGCGAAGTCCTGTTTGGCGCCAAGGGCGTTGGCGGACATGATCCCAAGCAGGTATTGCGCTTCGGCCTCGCCTTTCAGGGCGCGCCGCCGCAGATCCTCCACGTCCACGTCGCCTTGTTCTTCCGCCAGACCCGCCGAGGCAAGCAAGAGAAACGCGAGGACGGTAGTTGCTAAAACTGTTCGCCGGTACACGATCTTCTGGCTCCCTTAGACAGACACTCGCTCCATACACTGATCGAGGTATTATCCCACTCCACGTCGTCCCGGCGTGCGTCTATTGGATGCGTATGGAATATGTCAGTCGGCATCGATGGGCACTTTAACCCCGATTCCTATGTGTCGCATTTTTCGACAGATGTGGCCTACGGTTCTGTACAGGAAAGACCCGATGGGTTTGGCCGGCGGGGTCTTGTCTCCTGGAGTATGCGGCGGTAATGGGAGGCGAAAACGACGAGGGCAACCACAAGGGTTGCCCCTGCAATTGAAGTGTTGGCGCTTAACACAACGAAGTAAGTATGACAGTTGCCTGGTTTTGGGAGTGGCGACCGGCCGGTCGCCCCTACATTATCCGCGTCCTCGAGTGTGGTTTTACGTCTTGATGCTACATCTCCGCGTTTCGCGATCCCAGTTCCGCAAGACATGTGTCGACAACCACGTCGCTGGTGGTTGCTTCGGCCGTGATAACGCGGGTGGCGCCCGCGTCACGCAGCGACGTCTCGTCCATATCGTACATGGTACGCGCAATGATGGGCGTGTCCGTGGCCGCGCGCCGGACCGCGCGGACGGCAACCTCGGTGGCCCGGGTGTCGTTGATTGTCACCACAACCAGACGCGCATCCCTGCACCCGAGTTCTTCCAGGACTTCCGGCTGGGTGACGTCGCCGTACACCGCCAGGTCTCCTGCCGCGTGCGCCTTGCGTACGTTGTCCACGTTGACGTCAACCGCGACGCAGGCGAACCCCGCGTCCCGGGCCGCGTGGCAGACTTCCCGGCCCGCCCGGCCGTAACCGGCGACGATAACGTGGTCGCTGTGCGGTTCGTGCGTGTCGACCCCTGGGGGCTCGGCGTCCAGAATCCGGTTGAGCCACGGAATTCGGGTGACCCCGAGCGCCAGGTGAGGGGCGAAGGCGATGGCGATGGGCGTGAGCAACATGGACAGGATGATCGCGAGGAGAAGGTTATGGGATAGTGCTGCGCCGAGGAGGCCGGTTCCGGAGGCCGCGTTCAGGAGGACGAATGAGAACTCGCCGATCTGGCACAGCGTGGCCGCGGAAAGGATCGCCACGCGGAGCGGCAGCCGGAGAACCAGCCCCATGATGAATACGATCGCGAACTTGCCGATCAGAATCAGGCCGCAAAGCCCGAGCGTTGGAAGCAGGTGCTCGAACACTGCCGAGACATCCAGCAGCATGCCCACGGATACGAAAAACACGCTCGCGAAGGCTTCGCGCACAGGGATCAGGTCCGACATCGCCTGGTGACGAAACTCGCTGCCGGCAACGATCAGGCCCGCAAGGAACGCCCCGAGCGCCAGCGATATTCCCGCCATCGAGAGAACCCACGCAGTTCCGAAACACACGAGGAACACCGTGAGGACAAACAGTTCTCTCTCTCGAGACCTGGCAACGAACCCGAGTATGTAGGGGACGATTCGGTTGGCTGCAACAAGCACACCGGCCAGAATGGCAAGGCCCGTACCGGCAGCGACCGCGATTTCCCTCGTGGTACCATCCTGACCTGCCAGAAACGGCACCGCCAGAATCATCGGCACCACACACAGGTCCTGGAAGATCAGGATGCCGACTGCCAGGCGGCCGTGCGGTGCGTCCAGTTCACCCCGGCTCGAAAGCCCTCGCAGCACAATGGCCGTGCTGGAGACCGCAACAATGAAGCCCAGAAACACGGCAGGCCCCGGTGTCATGCCGAACCAGCTCGCGGCGGCCGCGGTGCAAAGGATCGTGGCGGCCACCTGGATGCCGCCGCCCAGCAGGATGGCATTCCACATGCGCCTCATATGGCTCAGTGAGAGTTCCAGACCGATCCCGAAGAGCAGGAGGGCAATCCCGACCTCGGCCATCATCTCGACCTGGTGCGTGTCGTCCACCAGACCAAGCGCCGTGGGTCCCGCGAGGGCGCCCGCAAGAATCAGCCCGGCGATAGACGGGATGCCCGCGCGGCGCAATACCG
Organism: Candidatus Latescibacterota bacterium; assembly: GCA_021295655.1. Taxonomy (GTDB): domain Bacteria; phylum Latescibacterota; class UBA2968; order UBA2968; genus JAAXHE01. The sequence goes on along the minus strand of JAGWBX010000031.1, from coordinate 1,963 downwards.
TTGCAACCAGGACCGCCGAACCCAGTATGATTATCAGATCCCCGAGAAAATCGAATTCATGCACGCGTTCTGCCTCCAGGAGAAATCAATGCAACCCGCGGCCCCGGGATGGGTCAGCCAGCCATTTGTACGGCGGGAATATGCACGGAAATGGTACGAATTACGTACGGGTACTTACTATATATGACTTCGATGGGTCCAGGTCAATCTTGAAGTTTAACTTGCAGCAAGAAAACCGTAGCGATACCGAATGGAAGCGCAACCGGCGCATTGGAAAGGGTATCGAAGAGGACTGGTTGGGTTTGACGCGTCTGCGACCCGCGAAATTGGCGCTTGTATCGGACCTGTTTATAGACTATATTTGGACTGGAAAGGGGGTGCCCATGAAACTGTCCAGCCAGATCAAGCCAATCAGCTACCTCAAGGCCCACGTGTCAGAGATTGTACGCACGCTTGGCGAGCAGCGAGAACCCATGGTCATCACCCAGAATGGCGAAGCCAAGGTGGTGCTGCAAGACATTGACAGCTTTGAACAGACACAGGAGACGATGGCACTGCTCAAGATGCTCGCATTGGGCAACCGCCAGATTGAGGCTGGCCAGGTGGAAGCAGCGGCGGACGTGATCACGCGGCTTCGGGAGCGGACACGGGATCGCTGATGTCCATTCAAGTCGAGTTGACCGATGACGCCGTCCGCGACCTGGAAGAGATTTCCGATTATATCTACCGACACGATTCGCCAGCCAGCGCGGATTACGTGCTGGACCGGATCGAAAGTGCTTTTCAGGCCCTATCCGAGCATCCACAGCGCGGAAGCTATCCAGCAGAGTTGCTTGACATCGGGGTGCGAGAGTACCGGGAAGTCTTCTTCAAGCCCTATCGCATTATTTATAGGGTGACCGAGGATACAGTCTACGTGTTAGTCATCGTGGATGGGCGTCGTGACATGCAGACGCTGTTGCAGCGGCGTCTTCTACAGGCATAGGGCTGATTGGATCCTTCGACCTCAATGCCTAACACCAATGGCGATCAGGGATATAAACATCAATCTGACCCCATCGCATCCGGGCGATTTTATCCGAACCGAGGTCATCGAGGAATTGGGGTTGAGCGTGACGCAGGCGGCGCGGATACTTGGTGTCCGACGTGCGACGCTCTCGGCTCTGCTGAACGGACACGCGTCCCTGTCGGCGGAGATGGCTCTGCGTATCGAGAAGTCCTTCGACGCAAACATGGAGATGCCCCTTAGGATGCAGGCGTGGTACGACGTTGCGCGGATGCGAGCCCGGGCAGGCGATATCAACGTTCAGCGGTACGAGACCGGCTGAAAGCGGGCCTCACGCACCGGATACGACAAGACCCCGCGGATATTGCGTCGCGGGGTCTTGTTTTGCGCAGGCGGCCTGAAAGTCGTCGGAGATCTGCCTCAATCCTGCGGTCGGATTTCTACGTACCGTTCCAGGCGCGCGACCTCACGGTCGTCCACGTACTTGCCGATCTCCCGTCGGAACTGTTCCAGGCTCGTATATGGACGGTACTCCTCGAACTCGTGCGCCATGCGCCTGCCCACGCCGGGGATAGCGAGGATCTCGTCTCTGGTGGCCGTGTTCAGGTCGATGGGCACGAAGACGTATCTTCCCATGCGTTCGATCTCGGCATCGTCCACGTATTTACCCATCTCACGCTTCCATTGCGCGATGGCCGTATACGGGCGGTACTCCTCAAACTCGTGCGCGATCTTTTCTCCCACACCCGGCACGAGGAGCATCTCCGCGTTGCTGGCTTTATTGAGGTCGATCGGAACGAACATCTGCACGTAGAGTTTCTCTGCTTCCCCGTGGCTCATGTGCGTAGCGACCACCGAGTGTAGCGCTTCCATATTGAGGAATGGGCGTTTCTTCAGTACGGCGTGGCCGAGTTCCTGATACATGCCGGAAAGCGCACCGAGTTCATCCGCCACCGC
>JAGWBX010000030.1 GCA_021295655.1 Candidatus Latescibacterota bacterium | reverse complement strand
GATTACGGGCGCTACGGAAACCCGACACAGCAGATCGCCGAACGTAAACTGGCCGAACTTGAGGGCGCGGACTCGGCGCTGCTGTTTTCGTCCGGGATGAGCGCCGTGACGACGACGCTTCTGGGCATGTTGTCCTCGGGATACCACGCCGTGATTACCGACGACTGCTATCGGAAGACCGCGCAGTTCTGCGAGCAGATGCTGAAAAAGTTCGGAATCGCCACCACCTTCGTGCCGGCAGGTGACTATGATCGGCTGGCGTCGGCCATGCAGGAAAACACGAGAGTGGTGATTGCAGAGTCCCCGACCAACCCGCATCTGAACGTGATGGACCTCGAAAAGGTCGTCCCCATCGCCAGGGCGAGCCGTGCGAAGGTCGTGATTGACAGTACGTTCGCCACACCGTTCAACCAGCGTCCCCTTGAGTTCGGTGTCGACCTGGTCATTCACAGCGCGACAAAGTACCTTGGGGGGCATAACGACCTTATCGCGGGCGCCGTTTTGGGTCCCGAGCCGCTGGTATCGGCCATAAAGGACTATCGTGGTATCCTGGGAGGTGTAATCGACCCCCACTGCGCGTATCTGCTGATCAGAGGCATCAAGACATTCCCGCTGAGAATGGCGCGTCAGAACGAGACGGCGCTTTCGCTTGCCCGTTTCCTGGAGGGAAACCCCAGGGTGCGGCAGGTGTACTATCCCGGGCTGGAGAGCCACCCGCACCACCGGGTTGCGCTGGAGCAGATGAACGGGTACGGCGGCGTGGTGAGTTTCGATCTCGACGCGGACCTGGCCGGAACCATGGCGTTCCTGGATCGCCTGAAGATTCCCTGTATAGGCGCAAGCCTGGGCGGGGTGGAGAGCATCGTCTCTCATCCGTCAACCATTTCCTACTACGAAATGGCGCGAGAAGACCGGATCGCCGTTGGGATCAGCGACGAACTTGTACGCTATTCGGTCGGGGTCGAGGACGCGGAAGATCTGATTGGCGACGTGGAACGGGCGCTGGAGGCTGTATAACCTAAAGGAGGAGTTGGGACGCGGTTCGGGTCCCGTCGCAGCGTATGTTCGGTCCGTTTCTTGCATTCGCGTTGCGCGCGCCATTGCAGGATGAGCGCTGGCGGCAAAAAGTGCTGGTGGGAGGGTTGCTGTCCCTCCTGCCGAATCTGGCGCTGCTGCTCGCCATCTTTATGGCATTGGGAAAAGTCTCCAAGATGCTCGCGCCCGTGGCGGTGGTTTTCTTCGTGTTGCCGACGGTCGTAACCTGGGGATACGTCTATCGTGTCTTTGTCGACGCGTTGAACGGCCTGGAATTCCGCCGCCTGCCCGAGTGGGGTGATTGGCTGAGTTATGCCGGCGTGGGAGTCCGGCTTGGCGTGATCTACCTGGGATATCTCTTTCTGGTCGGCCTGGGGGCGCTTGCCGTGATGGCTGTTTTCGGACTGTTTCCTCCGGGTGACGATCCCACCCGGCTGAGTGCGGTGACGTTGCTGGCGATCGGCGCCGCCATGATGCTTTACGGGCTGCTGCCCATCGTATTTGCGCGGTTTGCGGCCGAGCGCAAGATATGGGCTTCGTTCGATCCGGGCGCGATCCTGTCGGACATTGGGCGAGCTGTTCGGGGCGGGAGGTTTACGCAGGCGTGTCTGGGGTTTTATCTCTGCTTCGGGCTGCTGCTGCTCCTGAATCTGATATTGGGCGTGGTACCACCGGTGGCTATGTTCGTCGGGTCGATTGGCTCGTTTTATCTGATGGTGGTGTTTGCCTGGGTGTTCGGATGGCTGAGCGGGATCCGGGGTGCGGACCCCCCGGCCGCCGGAGTCCGTTAGAATCTCTGACGGTCCCACCACGCTCAGGATGGGATCATACCTGCGCCCAGGCCGTATCGAGTACCCGTTTCGCGTTTGCGATGACGATTTCGGGTGATTCTCCTTCCATCGGAGAGACTTCAAAACTCAGAATGGGGCGCCTTTCCGGATCCAGGAATCCGACGTCGAGCAGTTCGCTGACGAATTCCACTGCTTCCGGTATATCGTTCTCGCCGTCTTCGCAACCGAATCGAGGATGGTTGTCACCGTAGGCCGGATGATTTGGATTTCGCATCACGCAGTTGCCGATATGGGCGTGAACCAGGTGGTCGCGGGAGATTCTAAGCGCATATTCCGAGGTTTCACCCTGAAGGGGGAAATGACTCAGGTCGAGCATTAACCCGAAGTTGGCATACTCCCGCCTGACCCTCGAGGACACCTCAACCGCCAGTGCATTCGGACCTACGAGACAATTCTTGCCAAAAGGGAGGCGGTCGAACGTCTCCAATACCACGTTCATGTTCCTGCCTGCCGCCTCGTCGCAAAGTCGATGAAGTGAGTCGACCAGCAGGTCCACCCCCCGCTCGCGGGCTTCAGCACCGGGATCCGTTCCTGAAAGCAGCGCAATTCCGGGGGCACCGAGCGCCTCAGCTTGCTCGATCCCGGCCTTGACCGCGTCCACGGCGCCGAGCCTGTGGGCGTCGTCGTCGGCGTTGATATCCAACTTGCCGCCAAGCAGGATGGGCTGGGCGCCGAATGCCACGTCCATATGGGCGGCCGCGAGCAGATCGGCGGCTTTCGCAAGTACCTTCCCGTCCTTCATATGCGTGACTTCCACAACCTGGAAATAGGGGTCAAGTGCGATTTTTTCAAGCGTTTCAAGAATCGGCCCTTCGCCTCCGATGCAGGATTTGTAGGCCATAAAGTGGACGATACCAATGCGAGCGTAGTTCTGAATGGGTTCGGTCACAGCCGGTACTCCTTTCTCTCCTGACGCAGGTGCGATCCGAATCGCGTTGGAAGCGAATCGGGAAACGGGAATGGAACGCCGACTTCTTACCAGCTCCGCACACGCGTGGGAAGGGTCCGTCGGAATATCCCGATATGCGCGGGCGCCGGAGGATCGGCGATGCCAAAATACGCATTCGTACCGGTTATGTCAATTGGCAAATCGCACTTTTCCGCTTGACTTTCCGGGCGACCGCCTGTATTATTTCCGCTCTGATTTCATTGCGAGTGGGGAGGTACCCAAGCGGTCAACGGGGGCAGACTGTAAATCTGTTGGCTGACGCCTTCGGTGGTTCGAATCCGCCCCTCCCCACCATGTCCCGGGCTCCGAGCCCCTCCTCAACCGGAGGGGTTTTGTTGTGGGTCCAAAAACGTCCGTCGCCCGCCGGAAAACATAGGCGGAAGCAAGTTTGGATATTTTCGGGACAGGACACGGGTCAGCAAGTCCGGCCTGCGTCCGCACCTCACGGACCGGCGCGTTCTCCAGCCGGTGTCATCGGGGAGATGTGGATGTTTTTCTTGAGTTTGCGAACGCCGTTTTTTTGATAAAAACGCTTGACATCTTTACCCTTATATTATAAATTTCCAAGTCTGGAAAGTTTCAGGGCCGGTATGGGTCTGTACGCGGCTTTGAGGGGCGTGTTTCCTGTTATTTGCGGGAATAGCTCAGTTGGCTAGAGCGTCAGCCTTCCAAGCTGAATGTCGCGGGTTCGAGTCCCGTTTCCCGCTCCAAATCTCCGTGGGCTGTATTTTCAGTCCTTTTTCTGTCGTCCAGACAGGGTTCTGGCCCATGTAGCTCAGTCGGTAGAGCACCTCCTTGGTAAGGAGGAGGTCACCGGTTCGAGTCCGGTCGTGGGCTCCAAAATACCGTCCAGGCACCTTACGATGCCCAGAGATCTGATTACATTGGCGTGCGCCGACTGCGCGCGCCGGAACTATACGACCAACAAGAATCGGCGTTTACACCCGGACCGCGTCGAATACAAGAAATATTGCAGGTTCTGTCGTAAGCATACCCTGCACCGGGAGACTCGCTGAGTTTCAGGATTTGCTGCTGATTTGGGGTTAGGGCAGTAGCTCAATTGGTAGAGCACCGGTCTCCAAAACCGGCGGTTGCGGGTTCGATTCCTGCCTGCCCTGCCATTTTCCTCCGAGACAGCCACCTGGCCCGCACCCTGGTACTGCAGGCATCCACCGGCCCCGGGTTTCTTTTACCAATCCCCATCAACCTGCGTCGATTCGGCGCCCGATTGCACATTCACGGGCCGCTTCAGGTGTTGGGGCGTTTCCCTGGCGGAATACCCGATGTTCTCGAAAGTGGCGCAGTTCATAAAAGACGTTCAGCTTGAAATGGGCAAGGTCACCTGGCCTACCCGGGACGAGCTGATCGCTTCCACAACGATTGTGTTGGTGGTTTCGCTGGTCCTTTCCATATTTATTTTCGCGGTAGATTTCGTGCTTTCTCTTGTTCGCAGGTTCGGAATGAGTTGACGGCCTCAGGTTATTCAACAGTGAGTGATGCCCCATGGCAATGCGCTGGTACGTCGTGCATACCTATTCGGGACACGAAAACAAGGTGCGTTCCTATCTCGAAAGCGCCAAGGAAGGCACAGAGGTTGCGGACAGGATCAACCGGGTCGTGGTTCCCACCGAAGAGGTCGTGGAGATGAAGGACGGGAGGAAGACGACTTCCTTCAGGAAGTTTCTGCCCAGCTACATTCTGGTCGAAATGGAGATGGATAAGGAGACGATGCACTTTGTAACCAATGTGCCGGGCGTAACGAGCTTTGTCGGACCGGGTAAGCGGCCCCAGCCGCTTCACGAAAGAGAAGTTGAACACGTGCTGGGACACGTGGACCGGCGTCAGGAACAGGACGATCAGGAGATCCCTTATCAGGTCGGAGATCGGGTCAAAGTCATCGACGGCCCATTCAGCGAGTTTATCGGCATGGTCGACGTCGTGAACCCCGAGAAGAGAAAGATCAAGGTGATGGTGAGTATTTTCGGCAGAAACACGCCTGTGGAGTTGGATGTCCTTCAGGTTGAAGAGGCCGTGGAAGGGTAGCGCGATGGCAAAGAAAGTAATGACGACAATCAAACTTCAGATTCCGGCGGGACAGGCGTCTCCGACGCCCCCGGTCGGGCCGGCGCTTGGCCAGCACGGGGTGAATATCATGGAGTTCTGCCAGGCGTTTAACGCACAGACAAAAGACAAGCAGGGATTGATTGTTCCCGCGGTCATCACGGTGTTTGCGGATCGCAGTTTCTCCTTCATAACGAAAAGCCCGCCGGCCGCGGTGTTGCTGAAACGGGCCGCAGGCCTGGAGAAGGGATCGCCCGAATCCAATCGAGACAAAGTTGGCAGTGTCAGACGGGATCAGGTTCGGGAAATTGCCGAAATGAAGATGGAAGATCTGAATGCAAGCAGTCTGGAATCCGCCGAACGTATGATCGAAGGAACGGCGCGCAGCGCCGGCATTACGGTCGAAGATTAGCAGCCCGTTGGAAGCGTCCATCCGGACTGCCTGCCTGTGCGGTGCACGCAGACAGGCGTAAGGCCATTGAGGCCGAAAACCTGCGTTGCGCTCCCTCCCAGAATCCCCGATTCGGCACGGTCGCGCGCGTTTTCTTCGGCCATAATGACTCGGCTTCGCCTGCAGAGCGCCTTCTTCAACGGACTGTTAGCGACCCGTCCCGGAAATAGGTCACCATTCATCCGTTGATTCATCCAGTCTCGTGGCGTTGCTCGTGCTGCCGGTACTGATTGTGCTGAGCCTGTCGAAGCAAGCCTGTCGAAGGATGCCGGCCGGGCGACTCGTCGACTGAATTCCGTCAATCAATTTCCAGAACAGAATACAGGAGGACCTTTATCATGGCCGGGCGCAATGGGAAACGGTACAAGTCGGCGCTTTCCAGGATTGACCGGCGCGCGCAATATTCAATCGAAGATGCGGTTTCGCTGCTGAAAGAGATGCCGACGCCGAAATTCGATCAGACGGTAGAAATGGCTATGCGGCTGGGCGTGGACCCGCGCCAGGCCGATCAGCAGATCAGAGGTACGGTGATGCTGCCGCACGGGCTGGGAAAGACGATTCGCGTGGTTGTGTTCGCCAAGGGCGAACAGGCGGCGGCAGCCGAAGCGGCGGGAGCGGATGTTGTGGGAGCCGACGATCTGGCCGAACGAATCAACGGTGGATGGACCGATTTTGACGTGGCCATCGCTGCGCCCGACATGATGAGCGTTGTCGGGCGGTTGGGAAGGATTCTGGGCCCCAGAGGATTGATGCCCAACCCCAAGAGCGGCACGGTAACCCCTGACGTGGCGCGTGCGGTGGCGGAAGCCAAGGCTGGCCGCGTGGAGTATCGCGCGGACCGGAACGGGAATGTGAACGCGCCCGTGGGGAGGATTTCATTTGACGAAGACAGGTTGGTCGAGAATGTCCAAACCCTGTTCGATACGATCCTCCGCGCGCGTCCGTCATCTGCCAAGGGACAGTACGTCAGGTCCGTGACACTGACGACCACCATGGGTCCGGGTGTCCGGATCGATCGGTCCAGCGTGACAAACTGACTGCGGGAATCCGCGCAAAGGAAGGGAAGAGGATGCCAACGGATGGAAAAGTCAGCGCTGTCGAGGAATTGACCCGTCTGATGAGCAGGTCCCAGGGGTTTTATCTGGCTGATTTCACGGGACTCGATGTCCCCGATGTCACCCGGCTGCGGAAACGGCTGCGCGACGAGGACATAATCTATCGGGTCGTCAAGAATCGTCTGGCCCTGATCGCCGTAAGGAACGCCGGGATTCAGGGACTGGATGAGGTTCTGCAGGGGCCGACCGGACTGGCGAGTTCAGAAACCGATCCAGTCGCGGCGGTAAGGCTGCTTCACGAATTTGCGTCGGAGACCAACGGTCTGCCAAGGGTCAAGGGCGGCTTTGCGGATGGGAGGGTCTTTCGAGAGGATCAGCTGGAATCGCTTGCCCAGCTTCCGCCGAGGGAAGTATTGCTGGGGCAGTTGGTCGCCTCGGTTCAGAGTCCACTGACCGGGCTGGTGCTCTGTCTGGGCGGCCTTCTACAGAGCCTGGTTCTGGTTCTGAACGAAATTGCAGGGAAGAAAGGTGCAGCCGGGGAGGAAATCTAGACATTCAGGAATATTATAATCCGTTTCCATCATCAGGATAAGACGTATGGAGGACATCCATGGCAATCGCAGACATCATCGATGAGATCGAGAAGCTTTCCGTTCTGGAACTGGCCGAGCTTGTCAAGGCGCTCGAGGAGAAATTTGGCGTGAGCGCCCAGGCGATGGTCGCCGCACCCGCAGCCGGCGCCGGCGCCGGAGCGGACGGGGAGGCCGAGGAAGAAGAACAGACGGAATTCGACGTCGTATTGAACGCCATCGGAGACAAGAAGATTCAGGTAATTAAGGTGGTACGCAGCGTCACGAGCCTCGGCTTGAAAGAAGCCAAAGAACTCGTCGACGGTGCGCCTCGCAGCGTGAAGGAGGGCGTCTCCAGGGAGGAGGCCGACCAGATCAAAGCCGAACTGGAGGAGGTAGGAGCCGTGGTTGAGATAAAATAGCCGGACCGAACTGCATTCCTGCCTTCAAACATTGGTCGATTTCACCAGAGGAGCGTGATCATCTTGGCGAAAACTGGACTTATAGACAGGAAGTCGTACGGAAAGATCGCTTCAGCCATTGAAATGCCGAATCTTCTGGATATCCAGATAGATTCTTACAACTGGTTCTTGCAAAAGGATGTACCGCCTGGCGAACGTGGCAAACAGGGCCTCCAGGCGGTTTTCCATAGCATTTTCCCCATCAGCGACGTTCACAGGCTGTTTTCACTCGAGTTTGTCGATTACTCCATTGGCACGCCCAAATACGACGTGGGTGAATGTCTGGAACGCGGCACGACCTACGCGGTTCCACTCCGCGCCACACTGAGGCTGATTTCCCGCGAAAAGCAGGACAACAAGGAGTTTCGGATCAAGGATATCGTGGAACAGACGGTATTCCTGGGCGAACTGCCCCTGATGACCGACGAGGGCACGTTCATTGTCAACGGTTCCGAGCGCGTGATTGTCAGCCAGCTACACAGGTCTCCGGGCGTCTTTTTCGATGAAACCATTCACCCTAACGGGAAACGTCTCTATTCCGCCCGGATCATTCCATACAAGGGCGCATGGCTGGAATTCAGTCTGGACATAAACGATATAATGTACGTGCACATAGACAGGAAACGGAAGCTTCCGTTTACCACGTTCCTGCGTGCGCTGGGTTTCAGCCGAAACGAAGAAATCTTAAGCCTCTTCCACGAAAACACGAAGGCGAGCGTCGACGACGAACTGGTCGGTGCGGTCGTGATGGAGGACGTGGTCGACAAAAAAACGGGCGAAGTCATCATCGAGGCCTGTCATACTGTGACGGAAGAGCACCTGCAGGCACTGCAGGACGCACGCGTCAACAGCCTGACCGTACTCGACGTGGACGCCGGGAACGATGGTGGCGTGATTGCCAATACCCTGCAGAAGGATCCTTGCGACAACGAGGAAGAGGCGCTTACCCGTATCTACAATCTGCTGCGTCCGGGGGACCCGCCGAACCTGGAGACCGCCCGCGGCCTGCTCGAGCGCCAGTTCTTCAGCCCCAAGCGTTATCAACTGGGTGAGGTCGGACGCTACCGCCTGAATCAGCGCCTGAATCTCAACATTCCCCTGGAGTTTACCACGCTGTGCATAGAGGATTTTCACAGGGTCATTCAATATCTGCTCGTCCTTTTCAAGGGTGAAGGCTATACGGACGACATCGATCATCTGGGCAATCGCCGAATCCGGACCGTGGGTGAACTCCTGTCCTACCACTTCTCAACCGGTCTGGTCAGAATGGCCCGGACGATCCGGGAGCGGATGAGTCTCAGGGACACTGAGCAGATTACGCCACAGGATCTGGTCAACGCAAGGACGGTATCGACGGTGGTGCAGGCCTTTTTCGGCAGCAGCCAGCTTTCCCAGTTCCTGCAGCAGACCAATCCCCTGGACGAACTGTCCCACAAACGGCGGCTTTCGGCCCTGGGTCCAGGCGGACTCACACGCGACAGGGCCGGATTCGAGGTTCGCGACGTACACCATACACACTACGGGCGTATCTGCCCCATCGAAACGCCCGAAGGTCCCAATATCGGACTCATCGCGAACATTTCCACCTATGCCAAGATCAACGCCCTCGGGTTTCTGGAAACCCCCTACCGGGTAGTGAAAGACGGACGGGTTACCTCCAGGATCGAATATCTGTCTGCGGACGAAGAAGACAAACACACGATCGCCCAGGCAAACGCGATGCTCGACGCCGACGGCCGTTTCCAGGATTCTGCCGTCCAGTCGCGTCGGCGAGGCGACTTCCCGCTCGTGGCGCCCTCGGAAATTGACTACATGGATGTCTCCCCCTGTCAGCTGGTCAGTACAGCGGCGTCCCTGATTCCGTTTCTGGAACACGACGATGCCAACCGCGCGCTGATGGGCTCGAATATGCAACGTCAGGCGGTGCCGCTGCTCCGCACTGAAGCGCCGTTCGTGGGTACCGGAATGGAACACGCGGTCGCCGTGGATTCCAAGGCGGTCGTAACGGCCAGGAGTCCTGGAACGGTGACCTACGTGAGTGCGGACAGGATCGTGGTCAAACGCCTTAAGGGGCGCGACGTTGAGATGATCGACCTGTTCGATGAAGATGTCTATCGGCTGATCAAATTCAAACGGTCGAATCAGGATTTCTGTATCAGCCAGAAACCGCTCGTGCAGGTCGGCGACAGAGTTGAAGCAGGCGACCTGTTGGCCGACGGCTGCGCCACGGACCGCGGAGACCTCGCCCTCGGTGCGAACGTACTTTGCGCGTTCATGTCGTGGAACGGGTACAATTTCGAAGACGCGATCATCGTGTCAGAGCGGCTGTTGAAGAAAGATATCTTTACTTCGATTTCTATAGAGGAATTCGAGCTCCAGGTGCGGGACACCAAGCGGGGCGTGGAGGAGATCACGAGGGAGATTCCGAATGTCAGCGAGCAGGCCGTTCGCAACCTGGATGAACAGGGCATCGTTCGGGCAGGCGCGGAGGTCACGTCCGGAGACATTCTCGTGGGCAAAGTCACGCCCAAAGGAGAAACCGAACTCTCGCCCGAAGAGCGCCTCCTGCGCGCGATTTTTGGAGAGAAAGCGGGAGACGTCAGAGATGCGTCCCTGAAGGCGCCGTCCGGAATGGACGGTGTCGTCATGGACCGGAAGGTTTTTTCACGTAAGGACAGGGAAAAAACCCGAAAGTCGGATAAGGAGAAAACAGCTGCAGTCAGGAAACAGATCCAGGACAAGGTCAAATCCATAAAGGACAGCAGAGACGATCAGGTGGCGGAGTTGCTTCGGGGCAAAAAACTGAATCTGTTGCGGCATAAGGAAGACGGCTCCGTCGTTGCCCGAAAGGGAAGGGTATTCAACGAGAAACTGGCTGAAAAACTCGACCTGGACGTCGTGCTGCCGGACGAATCCTGGATTGATGACGTCGTAGCCAACCGGAAAGTCGATCGCATTATCGAACTGGCCCAAAAACTGGTCCGGGCCGCGGAAGACGAACTCGAGCGGGAACTCGAAAAAATCGCGCGTGGCGACGAACTGCCGCCCGGAATCGTACAGCTTGTCAAAGTGTATATCGCGCGTAAGCGGAAGCTGATGGTCGGCGACAAAATGGCAGGACGCCACGGCAATAAGGGCGTGGTTTCGATTATCGTGCCGGAGGAGGATATGCCGTATCTTCCCGATGGTACGCCGATTGACATTATCCTCAATCCGCTGGGTGTGCCTTCCCGGATGAATCTCGGACAGATCCTGGAGACCCACCTCGGTTGGGCGGCCAGGGCGCTGGACCTTCATGTCGCCACGCCGGTCTTCGACGGTGCATCCCTGGAGGATATCAAGTCGGCGCTGGACGAGGCAAGTCTGCCGAGATCCGGCAAGTCGGTGCTGTACGACGGCAAGACCGGAAAGCCTTTCGACAAAGAGGTCATGGTCGGTTACATATATATGTTGAAGCTGTCGCATCTGGTCAGCGACAAGATCCATGCGCGCTCCATCGGACCCTATTCGCTGGTAACGCAACAGCCCCTTGGGGGCAAGGCTCAATTCGGCGGCCAGCGGTTCGGCGAGATGGAGGTGTGGGCGCTGGAGGCCTACGGCGCCGCTTATTTGCTGCAGGAGATGCTGACGGTCAAGTCAGATGATGTTGCAGGACGTTCAAAGATCTACGAAGCGATCGTAAAGGGCGAGAATCCACCTGAACCGGGGGTTCCCGAGTCCTTCAACGTGCTGGTGAAGGAACTGCAGAGCCTGTGTCTGGACGTGGTCCTGGAGAATGGTCAGGGCGGATAGGGACCGATAGCGGGGTCATCTTTTCTTTTGATTTCGATCGCAAAAAGGGGGTAAGGCCCGTGGCGGACATCAACACTTCCAAGCGGCCCACAGAGTTCAATTCGATTCGTATTCAACTGGCTTCACCGGAAACGATCCACGGCTGGTCCCGCGGCGAGGTGACCAAGCCGGAAACCATCAATTACAGATCGTTCAAGCCGGAGCGCGACGGTCTGTTCTGCGAACGTATCTTCGGCCCGGTTAAAGATTGGGAATGCAGTTGCGGCAAGTATAAGAGGATTCGCTACCGGGGCGTGGTCTGTGACAGGTGCGGCGTGGAAGTGACCCAATCGAAGGTGCGACGCGAGCGGCTGGGTCATATCGAACTGGCGGTGCCGGTCACGCATATCTGGTTCTTCAAGTCGCTGCCCTCCCGCATGGGGTATTTGCTGGACATTACCATTCGCAATCTTGAAAGGATCATTTATTACGAGTCTTACGTCGTTTTGGATCCGGGCGACGCACCGGATCTCAAGTATAAGGATCTTCTCTCAGAAGACGAAGCATTCGAACTCGAGGCAGAAGGATACAGCTTTAAGGCGGATATGGGTGCGGTAGCGCTCAAAAAGCTGCTCAGCGAAATCGACATTGAGGAACAGTCCGCGGAGTTGCGCACCCAGGCGCGCATGGAAACCTCAGTTCAACGCAAACAGGAGGCGTTGAAACGGCTCAAGGTGGTCGAGGCATTTCGTCAGTCCGACAATCATCCGTCGTGGATGATCCTGGACGTCATTCCCGTCATTCCGCCGGACCTTCGTCCGCTCGTTCCTCTGGAAGGCGGAAGGTTCGCCACGTCGGATTTGAACGATCTTTACAGGCGGGTCATCAACCGGAACAACAGGCTGAAGAAACTGATCGAAATCAAGGCGCCGGAAGTGATCCTGCGCAATGAGAAACGCATGCTTCAGGAGGCTGTCGACGCGCTGTTCGACAATGGCCGCAGATCCCGAGCGGTACGTGGCGACGGCAACCGCTCATTGAAGTCGCTGTCGGACCTGCTGAAGGGAAAACAGGGCCGCTTCCGCCAGAATCTGCTGGGCAAGCGGGTCGACTATTCCGGGCGTTCGGTAATCGTCGTCGACCCCAACCTGAAGCTGCATCAATGCGGGCTTCCGAAGCACATGGCGCTTGAATTGTTCAAACCGTTCATCATCAAGAAACTGGAAGAGCGTGGATTGGTCCAGACCGTCAAGAGCGCGAAAAAGCTTGTCGAGCGCGAACGGGTCGAAGTCTGGGATATTCTGGAGGACATCATCCAGGATCACTACGTCCTGCTGAACCGCGCACCAACGCTCCACCGGCTGGGCATCCAGGCGTTCCAGCCCGTACTTGTGGAAGGAAAGGCGATTCGCATACATCCGCTGGTGTGTGCGGCGTTCAATGCCGACTTCGACGGCGACCAGATGGCAGTCCACGTGCCGTTGTCTTTCGAGGCGCAAATCGAGGCCCGCGTCCTGATCATGTCTGCGAACAACATGCTGAAGCCGGCAGACGGATCCGCTGTGATTGTGCACAATCCTCAGGACATCGCCATGGGCTGTTACTACCTGACCAAAATGGTCCAGCAGCCCGACAAGAATCACCTCAAGGCGTTCGGAAGCCCCAACGAAGCGCTGATCGCGCACGATTACGGCAAAATCGACCTCCACGAAGCCATCCGCCTGCGCGTCGACGGGAAGCTGCTGACCACCACCGTAGGACAGGTCATCTTCAATGAGATCCTGCCCGACGGAATGCCCTATGTCAACCAGATGGTGGACAAGCCCGTGATACAGAAGGTAACCACCGACGTCCACCGCCGATTCGGGAATCGGGCAACCGTTGAATTCGCCGACGGTCTGAAGCGACTGGGCTATGACTATGCCACCCAATCCGGGGTGACTGTTTCGATGGATGACGTCGTGGTTCCACCCAAGAAGCAGGAACTCATAGACAGGGCGAAGGGCGAGGTCGATCGCATTCTGCAACAGTACGTCCACGGCGTCATCACGGAAGGCGAGCGTTACAACAAGGTCATCGACGTCTGGCAGCACACCACAAATAACATTGCCGAAATGATGAACGAGGCCCTGGAGCATTCCGAGGCCGGATTCAACTCGATCTACATTATGAAGGATTCCGGCGCCCGAGGCAGCGACGATCAGGTGAAACAGCTGGGCGGTATGCGGGGGCTGATGAACAAACCCCAGAAGAAACTCACCGGAGCGATCGGCGAAATCATCGAAACGCCCATCGTTGCCTCCTTTAAGGAGGGGCTCTCGGTGCTCGAGTACTTCATCTCGACGCACGGCGCAAGAAAGGGTTTGGCCGACACGGCGCTGAAGACCGCCGAAGCGGGCTACCTTACGCGTCGAATGGTGGACGTGGCGCAGGACGGCGTGATTGGCGAAGTGGACTGCGGCACCATTATGGGCATCGAACTCGAAGCGCTCAAAGAGGGTGAGGAGGTGGTCGAGCCCCTGGCGGACCGTATCGTGGGCCGGACGCTTCTGGAGGACGTGTTCGATCCCATCGGCGGCGAAATCATCGTGGAGAGCGGCATGCTTCTGGACGAGGCATCCGCTGCCAGGATCGCCGATGCCGGCGTGGAAAGAGTGAACGTGCGCTCGGTGTTGACCTGCGAAGCCCGACGGGGCATCTGTGCCAAGTGCTATGGCCGTAACCTCGCCACGGGAAGACTCGTCGACATCGGCGAGGCCGTCGGCGTGATTGCCGCCCAGAGTGTCGGTGAGCCGGGCACTCAGCTCACGTTGCGAACGTTCCATATCGGCGGGACGTCCAGCCGGATCGCGGAACAGGCCGAAATCGTCGCCAAACGGGCTGGCGTCGTGAAGTTCATCAACATGGATTCCGTCACCCGGAGCGACGGACAGCGCATCGCGGTGGGCAGGAACGGAGAGTTCGAGGTACAGGACGACCAGGGTCGTCCCCGTGGCGGTCACTATTACGTGCCGTACGGCGCCGTGTTGAAAGTCGAGGACGAGCAACTGGTGGACGAAAACCAGGTCCTGTACGAATGGGATCCCTATAACAATATCATCGTCTCCAACCGGCCGGGTACCGTCGAATTCGTAGATCTCGTCGAAGGCGTGACATACCGCGAAGAGGCCGATGAGACCACCGGTCTTGCGGCACAGGTGGTCAGCGAACACCGGGATCGTACTCTGTCTCCACGGATTCGAATCGTCGATGCCGAAGGGAACGAAGTCGGGCAATCCATTATCCCCGTTGGCGCTCGTCTCGTGGTACACGACAAGGACCGGCTCGGCGCCGGTGATACGCTGGCGAAGATCCCGCGCGAACGCAGCAAAACACGGGATATCACCGGCGGATTGCCCCGAGTCGCAGAACTCTTCGAGGCCCGGCGCCCCAAGGACCCGGCCGTGGTCACCGAGATCGACGGGACCGTCAGTTTCGGCGGACTCGTACGAGGTTCCCGGACGGTGATCGTCACGTCTGACGACGGCGAGGAGCGGAAATACACGATTCCCTACGGAAAACACCTTCGCGTTCAGGAGAACGACCGTGTACAGGCCGGCGAACAGCTGTCCGAGGGGTCGGTGAATCCACACGATATTCTGCAGATTCAGGGTATCCAGGCGGTGCAGGAATACCTGGTGAACGAAATCCAGGCCGTCTACCGCATGCAGGGCGTCCGGATCAACGACAAGCACATCGAATGCATTGTGCGCCAGATGCTGCAGAAGGTCCAGGTTACGGACCCTGGCGACACGAATTTCCTGGAAGGAGAAACGGTGGATCGCTTCCGTTTCCGGGACGAGAACGACAAGGTGATTGCGGAAGGCGGGGATCCAGCCACGTTCCAGCCGGTCCTGCTGGGCATTACAAGGGCTTCCCTGATGACCGACAGCTTTATATCCGCCGCGTCGTTCCAGGAAACCACGCGCGTATTGACGGAGGCATCGGTGCAGGGCAAGATGGACGGCCTGCTGGGGCTGAAGGAAAACGTGATCATCGGGCACCTGATTCCAGCAGGAACCGGTTCGGAGCAGTATCGCGAAATTCAGGCGGTGTCGCTCGAAAAGGAGGTCGAGGATGGACCCGAAGAGGGCCTCGAAAACGTCGGGCTTCCGCCGATAAATGCTTGACAAACAAGCCTGAAAGTGGTATAATGAAAGTCTATGGCTGAATTTCCCGGTGACGCCGGAATTCGTTTCCGGATGGATTCGGCCGCCCCGCACTTGATGTGAACCATACCTGGAGGTTGAGTTGCCCACCATTAATCAGCTGGTGCGCAAGGGGAGAAAGCTGAAGGCAAAGCGGTCGTCTGCCCCGGCATTGCGGGGATGCCCGCAAAAGCGGGGCGTCTGCACGCGCGTGTATACCACAACGCCCAAGAAGCCCAACTCCGCCCTGAGGAAGGTCGCTCGTGTCCGCCTTACTAACGGAATGGAGGTCACGGCATATATCCCGGGCGAAGGACACAATCTCCAGGAACACTCTGTCGTGCTGATCCGGGGTGGTCGGGTACGGGATCTGCCTTCGGTCCGGTACCACATTATCCGCGGCGTTCTGGACACGACCGGTGTCTCGGACCGGAAACAGGGCCGATCCAAATACGGCGCCAAAACGCCTCAATAGGACTTCAGAACGATGTGTCACGGATTTGTATCGGGGGATAACGCTGGCGCGGGCTGCAGACGGTGTGTCCCCCTTGTTTTGAGGGTATCATGAGAAAAAGGCGGGCGGATAAAAGAGAGTTTTCACCCGATCCCAAATACGGCAGCGTTCTCGTGACGCAATTTGTCAACAGCCTTTTTCGGAAGGGCAAGAAGAGCATCGGCGAAAAAATCCTGTACCGCGCACTGGACCAGATTGCCGAACGCGCGGACAAGACAGGGTTGGAGGTATTTGAACAGGCGGTCGAAAACGCCAACCCGATCATTCAGGTGAAATCACGCCGTGTGGGTGGAACGACCTACCAGGTCCCCGTGGAAGTGCGGTCGGATGAGCGCCTTTCACTTTCGATCGGCTGGTTGATTACATTCGCTCGTGGTCGCGGCGAGAAAACCATGTCCCAGAGGTTGGCGGGTGAATTGATGGACGCAGCCAACGGCCGGGGTCGGGCAATGCAGCGGAGAGAAGAAACCCACAGGATGGCTGAGGCCAACCGGGCGTTCGCACACTATCGGTGGTAACGAAATGTCACGTAGAGAACAACTGGAACGAATCCGGAACATCGGCATCATGGCCCATATCGATGCGGGTAAAACCACAACGAGCGAACGGATTCTGTACTATACGGGACGGCTGCATCGTATGGGCGAAGTGCACGATGGCGCCGCTACAATGGACTGGATGGACCAGGAGCGGGAACGGGGCATTACCATCACTTCGGCGGCCACCACCTGTTTCTGGGACGGACATCGGATCAACATCATCGATACGCCAGGACACGTGGATTTTACAGCCGAGGTCGAGCGGTCACTCAGGGTCCTGGATGGCGTTATCGGGCTCTTCTGTGCCGTCGGCGGCGTGGAACCCCAGACGGAAACGGTCTGGCGCCAGGCCGACAAGTACGGCGTGCCGCGGATTGCCTTTGTCAACAAGATGGACCGCACGGGCGCGGATTTCTTCCGGGTACTGGAAATGATGCGGGACCGTCTGGCGTCGAATTTCGTGCCGGTGCAGATACCCGTTGGTGCGGGCGAGTTGTTTAACGGACTGATCGATCTGGTGAAGATGAAAATGGTTTCCTACCAGGAAGACACGCTTGGCACGGTTTTTACCGAGAGCGAAATTCCACAGGATCTGCTCGACCTGGCACAGACCTACCGCGAGCAGTTGCTGGAGGCGGTCTCGGATTTCGACGATTCACTGATGGAGAAATTTCTCGAAGGCGAGCAGATCGCCGAAGAAGAAATCAAGCAGGCGCTTCGTCTGGCCGCCATCAACGTTCATGCCGTGCCGGTCTTCTGCGGATCGGCCTTCAAGAACAAAGGCGTCCAGCGCTTGCTCGACGGCGTCCGGGACTACCTTCCGTCGCCACTGGACGTTCCGCCGGTCAATGGCACCAATCCTGACACCGGAGCAGACGTCACCAGGGCGCCATCCCACGACGAACCCTTCTCGGCGCTTGCATTCAAGGTGAAGACCGATCCATACGTGGGTCATCTGACCTATTTCAGGGTGTATTCGGGTTGCCTGAAAACCGGTTCATACGTGAGGAATTCCAACAAAGGGAAACGGGAACGAATCGGCCGGGTACTGCAAATGCACGCAAACAAGCGCGAAGATATCAACGAGGTCGTATCCGGAGATATCGCGGCGGCCGTGGGGCTGAAAGCCACGGCAACCGGTGAGACGCTATGCGACCCGGACCACCCGGTTATTCTTGAATCGATGGAATTCGCGAAACCGGTTGTGTCCGTTGCCATCGAGCCCAGAACCAAGGCGGATCAGGACCAACTGGGAACCGCGCTGCGGAAGTTGTCTGAAGAGGATCCCACCTTCCATGTTTCCGCCGACGAAGATACCGGACAGACGATTATATCGGGAATGGGTGAATTGCATCTGGAGATCATCGTTGACCGCCTGATGCGGGAATTTCGGGTGGCGGCGAACGTCGGCAAGCCCCAGGTGACCTTCAAGGAGGCGATACGCAGGACCGTTCGGGTGGAGGGTCGTTTTATCCGACAGACGGGTGGCCGGGGGCAGTGGGGGCATGTCCGGCTGGAGATGGGTCCGGGCGAACCGGGCAGCGGCCTCGTATTCGAAAACAGGATTGTGGGCGGGGCCGTACCCGCCGAATACATCCCTGCGGTCAAACAGGGCGTTCAGGAGGCCATGCAGTCGGGCGTGTTGGCCGGATATCCGGTGGAAGACGTCAAGGTCACGCTGTACGACGGATCGTATCACGATGTCGATTCTTCGGAACTGGCTTTTAAAGTGGCCGGATCCATGGCCTTCAAGGACGGCGCCAAAAAGGCGGATCCGTACCTGATGGAACCTCTGATGGACGTCGAGGTCGTCGTACCGGAAGAATATATGGGCGACGTGATGGGCGATCTGAATGCTCGCCGCGGACACATCGTGGGCATTGTGCACCGGCCGGACGCCCAGGTGATAACGGCAATGGTACCCCTGACCGAAATGTTCGGTTATGCCACGCGGCTTCGGTCCCTGACCCAGGGTCGTGCGATCTACTCGATGGAATTTTCGAGGTTCCAGGAACTACCCAAAGCGCTCGCACAGGAACTCACCGAAAACTAGCGATCTGAAGATGCGTTGTCTTTCAAACAGCGGGCGACTGCGATTGCAAAACAAATAGACTTTCGCGACGTCTATTGAACAGGAGGAAGGCGAAATGGCTAAGGAGAAGTTCGACAGAAGCAAACCCCACGTCAATATCGGTACCATCGGGCATGTCGACCATGGGAAGACGACGTTGACGGCCGCCATCACCAAGACGCTGGCCGCCAAGGGGTTGGCAGATTATATGCCCTTCGATCGGATCGATCAGGCGCCCGAGGAACGCGAACGCGGAATCACCATCAATACCGCGCACGTGGAGTATTCCAGCGAGAACCGTCATTACGCCCACGTCGACTGTCCCGGACACGCCGACTATGTCAAGAACATGATCACCGGTGCGGCCCAGATGGATGGCGCCATCCTGGTGGTGAGCGCCGCCGACGGTCCGATGATTCAGACGAGAGAACACATATTGCTCTCCCGGCAGGTGAACGTGCCGTCTATCGTCGTCTACATGAACAAGGTCGATATGGTTGACGATCCCGAGCTTCTTGAGCTGGTGGAGCTGGAAGTGCGCGAGCTTCTCAGCGATTACGACTTTCCGGGCGACGACGTACCCGTGATTCGCGGGTCGGCGCTGCATGCGCTCGAGGCCGACGATCCTGACTCGGAAGCATGCGGTTCCGTGTGGGAACTGCTGGAAGCCGTCGACACGGCAATTCCAATTCCGGAGCGCGACGTCGACCGGGACTTTCTGATGCCTGTCGAAGATGTCTTCAGCATTACCGGCCGGGGGACGGTGGGCACGGGTAGAATCGAGCGGGGCGTGGTCAATCTCAACGAAGAAGTGGAAATTGTGGGCATAAGAGAGACTCGAAAGACTGTGGTTACGGGTATCGAGATGTTCCGCAAGTTGCTGGACGTCGGCGAGACCGGAGACAACGTGGGTCTGCTGTTGCGCGGCATCGATAAGGAAGACCTCGATCGGGGTATGGTCGTTGCCAAACCCGGTTCGGTAACGCCGCATACCCGATTCAAGGGCGAAGTCTACGTACTCACGGAAAAAGAGGGCGGTCGGAGCAAACCTTTCTTTACGGGTTACCGGCCGCAGTTTTATTTCCGAACCACCGACGTCACGGGCGCGGTTCAGTTGCCCGAAGGTGTGGAAATGGTGATGCCGGGCGACAACGTCACGATGGACGTCGACCTGACACCTCAACCCATCGCCATCGAACCTCAACTTCGATTCGCGATACGTGAAGGCGGCCGGACAATCGGATCGGGCGTGGTCACTGAAATCCTGGACTAGGACGGAGGGGCGGTGCCAGCACAGAAAATTCGCATTCGGTTGAAGGCTTACGATCACAATGCCCTTGATCGGTCCGTCGACGAAATCGTACGGACGGCAAAAAGAACCGGGGCGCTGATTTCCGGCCCCATCCCATTGCCCACCAAGCGTTCGTTGTATACGGTGCTCCGGGGCCCCAATGTCGACAAGAAATCCCGGGAACAGTTCGAGACCCGGGTACATAAACGCTTAATCGATATTCACAACTCGACGCCGCAAACGGTAGATGCCCTGATGAAATTGGATCTGCCGGCGGGGATCGACATCGAAATCAAGGCGTAGTGCCGTGTTGGGACTGATCGGAAGAAAAATCGGGATGACCCAGGCGTACGACCAGGACGACAACCTCGTCCCCATCACCGTGGTTCAGGCGGGGCCCTGCCCGGTCGTACAGATCAAGGACGATGGGTCGGATGGTTATCACGCGCTGAAGCTCGGTTTTGGCGCCACTTCGGAGCGGCGGTTGAGCCGTCCGCATCTTGGCGTTCTGAAGAAATCCGGTGTCGGCCCGCATCGCATCCTGAAGGAGTTCCGGGTCGGCGACACCTCGGAGTACGAGGTCGGCCAGGTCCTCGATTCCGGCATATTTGTGCCGGGTGAATACGTCTCGGTAACCGGGCGCACCAAAGGCAAGGGCTTTCAGGGCGGGGTCAAGAGGCACCATTTCAAGGGCGGACCGAAAACTCACGGACAGTCCGATCGGCATCGGGCGCCGGGTTCCATCGGACAGAGTTCCGATCCCTCCCGCGTGTTCAAGGGCATGCGGATGGCCGGTCATATGGGTCATCGCCGGGAGACTGTGAAGGGGCTGATGGTCGTCCGAGTGGACACGGAACGCAACCTGTTGCTGGTCAAGGGCGCGGTCCCGGGCCCGAATGGCGGCATCGTAAAAGTGCAGAAGCAAAGCAACTAATGGGAACCGAATGCGTTATGGCGTCAGTTGAGATAACAGATTTCCGGGGCGAGGTCATTGGATCCGTCGATCTCCCGGAGACGATCTTCGGAATCGAACCGTCTCACCATGCCATCTACCATGCGGTGAAATCCTATCTGACGAACCAGCGTCAGGGCAATGCCCACTCCAGGACCCGGGCTGAAATCCGTCGCAGCAAACGCAAGATGTATCGACAAAAAGGAACGGGACGATCTAGAGCCGGCAGCGCATCGTCTCCGATCCGCGTCGGAGGTGGCGTTGCTCACGGCCCCCGGCCGCGAGAGCTGAGCGAGCGCGTGTCCAAAAAGGTACGCCGCCTTGCATTGAAGTCGGCATTTTCCCTGAAGGTCCCTGACGGCGGGATCAAAGTCGTGGAAAACTTCACTTTCGATGCACCCAAAACGAAACGTGTTGCTGAACTCACGCGGGCCATAGACATTGACGATCGAAAGGTTCTGCTTCTCACACCGGAAGCTGCGCCAAATATCCTGAGATCATGCCGGAATCTGGCCAGTGTCCAGGTTTTGCCGGTAGCTCAGGTCTCAACGTACGACGTCGTCAACGCCGATGCGGTCGTCTTTACACAGGAATCCCTGGGACGGCTTCAGGATATCTGGGGGTCGGCGTGAAAAAAGACATCAGAGATATCATCCGCAGGCCGCTGATCACGGAACGGGCTTCCGAACTTCAGGAAGATCACAACAAATTCGTGTTCGAGGTTCGTGTGGATGCCAACAAACTGGAAATCAAGAACGCCGCTGAAACGTTGTTCGATGTCAAGGTGCTCAACGTCAATACGTCTGCTGTCGCGGGAAAGCTGAAGAGAATGGGGCGGTTTCAGGGCCGCCGCGCAAACTGGAAAAAGGCGATTGTCACCCTTGCGCCTGGCGACGTCATTGACTTTTTCGGAGAGTCCTGATCGATGCCGGTTAAATCGTTCCGACCGTTTACGCCATCGCTGCGGTTCAAGACCGTCGCCTCGTTTGAGGAAATCACCCGGTCTGAGCCCGAGAAATCGCTTGTTGAGGCGAACAGGAAGAGCGGTGGACGAAACAATATGGGCCGCATCACGAGCCGGCGGCGCGGCGGAGGGCATCGCCGGCATTACCGGGTTATTGATTTCAAACGCAGCAAACTCGGTGTTCCGGCCCGTGTTTACTCAATTGAGTACGATCCCAATCGCTCCGCGAGAATCGCGCTGCTGCACTATGCAGACGGTGAGAAGCGGTATATTCTCGCGCCCGCGGGTCTGAAGATTGGCGCCACGGTGGTATCCGGCCCCGAAGCCGACGTACGTCCCGGCAATGCGCTGCCCCTGGAAAACATCCCG
The DNA here is from genome assembly GCA_021295655.1 of Candidatus Latescibacterota bacterium. Taxonomy (GTDB): domain Bacteria; phylum Latescibacterota; class UBA2968; order UBA2968; genus JAAXHE01. The sequence goes on along the minus strand of JAGWBX010000030.1, from coordinate 7,949 downwards.
CAGGGAACCCACGTACACAATGTCGAAATGCAGCCCGGCAAGGGCGGACAACTGGGCCGTTCGGCCGGTGCCGAAATTCAGATCATGGCCAAAGAAGGCAACTTTGCGCAACTCCGCATGCCTTCCGGCGAGGTCCGTTTGGTGCCGGTGACGTGTTATGCCACGGTCGGCCAGGTGGGGAACCAGGAACACGAAAACGTCGTTTTGGGTAAGGCGGGTCGCAACCGCTGGCTTGGAAAACGGCCCTCCGTCAGGGGTGTCGCCATGAATCCCATCGATCACCCTCACGGAGGTGGCGAAGGACGCGCCTCGGGCGGTGGACATCCGGTAACGCCCTGGGGCGTGCCCACGAAGGGATACAAGACGAGAAAACGCAAGAAACAATCCAACAAACTCATCGTGAGAAGGCAACGCAAGAGATAGCAGACCGTTGATAGAGTCGTTATGCAGGCGAGGCTGATCCATCGTAACCGAAGACAAGGCGTGCGGCTGAGTCGACGCTTCGGATTCGGCGAGGGAGCGTAACACAGGTGTTCGCCTGCGAAAGCCGGCCGTAACCCGGAATGGCTTTTTCAACCGGCTGATTAGCCCCGGCGAGGATTTTAAATGGCAAGGTCGTTAAAAAAAGGCCCCTACATAGACCCTGGTCTTCTGGCGAAGATAGAGGGAATGAACAAATCGGGCAATAAGCGCGTGATTCAGACATGGGCGCGTCGTTCGACCATTTCTCCGGATTTCGTGGGTCATACGCTGGCTGTGCACAACGGGAACAAGTTCATTCCCGTGTACATCACGGAAAATATGGTGGGTCACAAACTGGGTGAGTTCGCCCCTACCCGCACTTTTCGAGGGCATACGGGAAGCCTCACTGAGCGTTCGACGGGGCTGAAGTAGCATCGGCGGGCCTTTACGGCCGGTTGCCCCCGCTGTTCCGGCACCAGCCGGCGGGACGGCTGTTTTATCAGGGAAGGATTTCAATGACGGCCAGGGCAGTCTCCAGATACGTCAGGATTTCACCCCGAAAAGTACGACAGGTCGTTGATCTCGTTCGCGGTAAAGGGGTTGAAGAGGCGTTTCATATCCTTCAGTTTACACCTAAGAGGGCGGCCCGTTTCGTAGAGCGCACACTCCGGTCGGCGGTGGCCAACGCCGCCAACAGCGAAGCATCTGTGGTCAGGGAAGAAGACCTGTACGTGCAGGAGGCGTTCGTGAACGGCGCCATCGCCATGCGCCGGATCCGACCCATGCCGAGAGGCGCGGCCGGGTTTATCCGAAAACGCTGCAGCCATATCACACTGGTGGTGTCGGACGACGATTAGCCGTCGGGAGGTTTCTTTTGGGCCAGAAAACACATCCAACAGGATTCCGGCTGGGCATCGTAAAGGACTGGCGTTCCCGCTGGTTTGCCGGAAGGGATTTTGCCGAACTGCTCAAGGAAGACTTGATGTTGCGGCGCTACATCCAGAGCAGACTGCAACGGGCAAGCGTCTCTCAGGTCGAGATAGAGCGTGCGCCGAAACGGGTCACCATTTCGGTGCATACCGCGCGTCCCGGCATCGTGATCGGGCGTAAGGGGCAGGAGGTCGACAAGCTCAGAGACGAACTGAAACACATCACCGGGAAAGAGATATACATAAATATCCAGGAAATCAAGCGTCCGGAACTGAATGCGCAACTGGTTGCCGACAACATCGCGCGTCAGTTGGAGCAGCGCGTGTCTTTTCGCCGGGCCATGAAAAAGGCCATCGCTTCGGCGATGCGCATGGGCGCCGACGGCATCAAGATTGTATGCGGCGGGCGTCTGGGCGGCGCGGAAATGGCGCGAATCGAGAAGTCGGAACCCGCCGGCAGAGTGCCGTTGCATACCCTTCGCGCCGATATCGATTATGCAACATCCACGGCCTTTACAACCTCCGGTACGGTGGGGGTCAAGGTCTGGGTTTGTCACGGCGAGGTCGTGGAACGCCGGATAACGGGTGGGTCTTCGCAGTAATTGGTACTGAGGATCTGTAAGGATCAGACTCCATGTTAATGCCGAAAAGGGTCAAGTGGCGAAAGCAGCAGCGGGGGCGCATGCGCGGCATGGCGCACCGTGGGAGCAGGATCGCATTCGGGGAATTCGCGCTCCAGGCGCTGGAACCCGCCTGGATCACCAGCCGGCAGATCGAGGCAGCGCGTGTGGCCATCACCCGCGCACTCGGGCGTGGAGGAAAAGTGTGGATCCGGCTGTTTCCCGACAAACCGGTCACAATCAAGCCTGCCGAGACCCGGATGGGCAAGGGCAAAGGGAACCCCGAATACTGGGTCGCGGTCGTAAAGCCGGGACGCATCATGTTCGAAATCGACGGAGTTGAGCGCGAGAGCGCCCGGGAAGCCATGCGAAAAGCCGGCCACAAGATGCCCATAAAGACCCGGTTTATCGAACGCGGAGGCACCGAGGAATGAAGGCCAGCGAGATTCGTCAAATGGCGCAGGGTGAGGTCGATGAGTTGCTTGGCGACAGACTCGAGGAGTTGTCAAACCTGAGAATTCAGCTTGTCACACAGCAACTCGACAATCCGCTCCGGGTGAAGTCGGTCCGGAGGGACATCGCTCGAATCAGAACGGTACTGAGGGAGCGCACACTGGATCTGAACGCTCCAACCGGCGCAACCGGCGTTGGATCCACCGGATCGGAAGGAAATTAGACTATGGCACAAACCGACGCGCGCGGACGTCGAAAGACCCTTGTGGGTCGGGTGCTGAGCAATCAGGCCAATAAGACAATCGTCGTGGAAGTCACGTGGCGTACGCCGCATCCGTTCTACGGCAAGGTCGTCCGGCGTCGTTCCAAATTTGCGGCGCACGACGAGAGCAACTCGGCAAATGCCGGCGACACCGTACTGATTATGGAAACCCGCCCGATCAGCAAGACCAAACGTTGGCGGCTCGCCGAGATTCTGGAAAAGGTTCAATAGGGAGTATCGGAGGATGGTTACGGTACAGACGGTCCTGAACTGCGCCGACAACAGCGGCGCCCGAAAAATCATGTGTTTCAGGGTACTGGGCGGGTCCCGGAGAAGATATGCCGGCCTGGGCGATACCATCGTGGTTGCAGTGAAGGATGCCCAGCCCAACAGCGCGGTGAAAAAAGGAGAAGTCGCGCGCGCGGTTATTGTTCGGACCAAAAAGGAGGCTCGACGTTCCGACGGTTCCTACATTCGTTTCGACGACAATGCGGCGGTGCTGATAAACGCCGAGGGCGAACCCAGGGCAACCCGTATTTTCGGTCCTGTCGCAAGGGAACTGCGCGACAGGAGGTTCATGCGGATTGTCTCTCTGGCGGCAGAAGTGGTTTGATATTCCAAACAGCGAGGAGAGTCGAAGGGTGAAAGTTCATCTTCGCAAGGGAGACCAGGTCGAGGTCATCGGAGGCGTCGACGCGGGGAGGCGCGGACGCATATTGAGAGTATTTCCGAAGAAGTCGCGTGCGCTGGTTGAAGGCGTGAACTTCATAAAACGTCATACCAGGCCGGGTCCGAAGAACCAGCAGGGCGGTATCATCGAAAAAGAGGCTCCCGTACATATATCCAAACTCATGCTGATCGATCCACAGACCGACGAACGCACGAGGATACGCCGGCAGAGACTGGAGAACGGCGTACGGATACGGATTTCGGTCAAGAGCGGCGAACAGATTACCGAATCGAGTTGATTGCGAGGGTTGGATGGCAGCGCGACTCCGTGAGATATACAACAACGAGATCGTCCCGGCGATGGTTTCACACTTTGCCTACAAGAACACCATGCAGGCGCCCAGGCTCGATAAGATCGTCCTGAACATGGGGCTCGGAGAGGCCGTCCAGAATCCAAAGGCGATCGACAGCGCCATCGCGGACCTGTCAACCATCGCGGGGCAGCGTCCCTCGATACGACGGGCCAAGAAATCCGTCTCGAATTTCAAACTGCGCGAGGGCATGCCCGTCGGATGCGCCGTCACGCTGCGCCGTGACCGGATGTACGAGTTTGTCGACCGGTTTTTTGCCTTTGCGATACCGCGCACGCGCGACTTCAGAGGGTTGTCTCCCAATGCCTTCGACGGCCGGGGAAACTATACCGTGGGCGTTCGGGAACAGATCATCTTTCCGGAAATCAACTACGATGAGATCGATCAGATCAGAGGCCTGGACGTAACGATCGTTACCACGGCCCGGACCGATGAAGAGGCATTTGAATTGCTCAGGCGCTTTGGCATGCCGTTCCAGACTGCCGAAGCGGCCTGATACCAGGAAAGCGAGCCTACTTGTGGCGAAAAAGACGTTGATTGTGAAAGCAAACAGGAAACCGAAGTTTGCCGTTCGCCGGTATAATCGTTGCCATCGTTGCGGACGCCCCAGAGGCTTCATGAGGCAGTTCGGCATCTGCCGGATCTGCTTCAGAGAGCTGGCGTTGCTGGGTGAGATACCCGGGGTTGCGAAGGCGAGTTGGTAGGAGTCCTGACAGACAGGAGGCGATTGGCCCTATGAGTATGAGCGATCCGGTTGCGGATATGCTGACCCGTATTCGGAATGCAGCAGGCGCCGGGCACCGGAAGGTAGACATTCCGGGTTCCCGGATGAAAACCGAAATTGCCCGAATTATGAAATCAAAGGGGTTCATCCACAACTACGCCTGTGTGGAGGACAACCGGCAGGGTTACATCCGCCTGTATCTCAGGTACAGTTCGGACGACGAGAGCGCCATACAGGGTCTGGAGCGTATCAGCCGGCCGGGGTTGCGTCGATACGTAAGTGTCGGTGAGATCCCCCGAGTGCTCAACGGCCTCGGTGTGGCCATACTATCCACGCCGCGGGGTATACTTACGGGTAGCGAGGCACGTACGGCCGGGGTCGGCGGCGAGGTTCTCTGCCACCTCTGGTAAACCGGGAGGAGTCCAGGTGTCACGCGTTGGAAGACAGCCGATTGCCGTACCGGATGGCGTCCAGGTGAAGGTCGAGACGGACGGGGTACTGGTGAAAGGAAGCAAAGGCGAACTGTCGGTCAGGGTCCATCCGTTAACCCGGGTCCAACAGGAAGACGGTGCGATCCGCGTTACGGTCGAGGATGTTGAAGACAGGGAGTCGAAGGCGGTGTGGGGCCTGACGCGGGCGTTGTTGGCCAACGCGGTTGAAGGCGTGCGTAACGGATTTGAGAAACGGCTGGTCGTCGTGGGTGTGGGGTACCGCGCTGAAATGAAGGGCAGGAATCTGGATTTGCAGGTCGGTTTCAGCCATCCCGTGATCATCGAACCCCTGGAAGGCATTGAAATTAGTGTCGAACCGGCCCCCGCCGGAATTGAGACGGCCCAGGCCTCGATTGTCGTTCGCGGCGCGGATAAGGAACGGGTGGGGCGTATCGCCGCCGATATTCGAAAAGTCCGCCCCCCCGAACCCTACAAGGGTAAGGGAATTCGGTACTTCAACGAGTACGTTCGTCGCAAGGCCGGCAAGGCAGCTGTAACGTAGGTTTCAGCATCCACGGAGCGGACCTTATGGCAAACCCACAGATCCAGAAGGCCAACCTGCGCCTGCGCCGCCGATTGCGGATACGGAAGAAGATCCGCGGTACGCCTGTGCGGCCCCGATTGGCCGTGAGTAGAAGCCTGAATCACATTGAGGTGCAGTTGATCGACGACACGACGGGGCGGTCCCTGCTTGGACTCTCGAGTAACTCCCGGGAAATCCGTGACACGCTCTCGGGCAACAAGAGCCAGAAGGGCCGTGAGGTGGGCCGCGCCCTGGCAGCGAGGGCGCTGGAAGCGGGGATCAAGACAGTTGTATTCGACAGGGGCGGCCGCCTGTATCATGGCCGGATCAAGGCATTGGCGGACGGCGCACGAGAAGGCGGTCTGCTGTTTTAGGCTGGTTGTCAGATGCAAAGGAGTACCCATTTGAAACGAATTGATTCTTCTGGATTGGACCTGACCGAAATCGTGATCAATAACAGCCTCAAGAGGGTGTCCCACGTTCGCAAGGGCGGCCGTCGATTTGCGTTCAATGTGATGGTGGTTGTGGGAGACCGTCAGGGTCACGTCGGCGCCGGAATGGGAAAGGCGGGAGAGGTTGCGGAAGCGATCCGCAAAGCGACCGAAAACGCCAAAAAGGAACTGGTGCGCGTACCGTTAATCCACGGAACGCTGCCGCACGAGATCATCGGCGTCTTTGGCGCTTCCCGCGTGCTGTTGCGGCCGGCTGCTCCGGGAACCGGAGTGATCGCCGGCGGGGGAATTCGAGCGGTCCTGGAACTGGCAGGCGTGCATAACGTGCTGACCAAATCACTGGGGTCGCAGAATACCCACAATACCGTGAAGGCAACGCTTCAGGGTCTGTCCAGTCTCCGGGACGCGCGGGCGTTTGCACAGTTGCGGAACGTCGATGAGGCGGAGTTGACCGGCACCCGGGAGTAACGCGATGGCACACGACGGCGGAAAGCTGAAAATCACCCAGGTTCGCAGTCTGATTTCAAGAAATGAAAAGCAGCGGCGTACGCTTACCGCGCTTGGAATACGCCGTATTCGCCACAGTGTGGTTCACGACGACACGGCTCAAATCCGTGGTATGGTCAACACGGTTGCGCATCTTGTGGAGGTGGAACCGGCAGACGGCTGATCTCCGGGATGCATCTTTGCAGGGCCGGTCCGCAGGAACCCGGGTTGATTTCTCTCAAGCATAAGGGCCACCAGGATGAAACCAGGAAAGCTCAAATCTCCCGCAGGCGCCGTCAAGAGCCGTAAACGGCTGGGTTGCGGCGTTGGTTCCGGCTGCGGCAAAACCAGCGGGAAAGGGCACAAGGGCCAGAAATCGCGTTCGGGCGCGAAAATAAGGCCGTGGTTTGAAGGCGGGCAGATGCCGTTGCAGCGCAGGCTGCCCAAGGTAGGATTCAACAATCCTCAGAAGGTGGTCTATCAGGTCGTAAATCTGGACGATATCGCCAGCCGGGGATTGTCCGGGGAGGTGACTCCCGAACACCTGAAGCAGGTGGGTCTGATACGGTCAATTCGACGGCCTGTGAAGATTCTGGGGCGGGGTGAGGTCTCCGATGCCATGCAGGTTCAGGCACACGCCGTATCCCGGTCGGCCAGGGGGAAGATCGAAGCGGCTGGAGGCAGTGTCAGCGTGATGGACGGCGGTTCCGGGGCGGGTTAATCTGTAGAGGAGGCGGTGGTGCTCCAGAGTTTCCAGAGTGCGTTTCGAATTCCCGAGTTGCGCAATCGTATCCTGTTCACACTGGGTATTCTGGTTGTCTTCCGGATTGGCACGTATGTGACCATTCCCGGTATCGACCCAAGGGCTCTGGACGAGTATTTCAGCAGCGCTGCTACCGGTGTCCTCGGATTCTACGACATGTTTGCCGGCGGCGCGTTCGGCCGCGCAACCGTCTTCGCGCTTGGCATCATGCCGTATATCAGCGCCTCAATCATCCTCCAGTTGATGGGCGCTGTAATCCCGTTTTTGCAGAAACTCCAGAAAGAGGGCGAAGAGGGACGCAAGAAGATCACCCAATATACCCGCTACGGGACCGTTGCGCTGGCTGCCGCTCAGGCGTTTGGCGTCAGCCTGTTTATGGAAAGCCTCCGGTCACCCATCACGGGAATGCTGGTTGTGCCGGACCCGGGTCTGGGCTTTCGGTTGTTGACAATACTCACCATCACCGCTGGAACCGTATTTGTGATGTGGCTGGGGGAACAGATTGACGACCGGGGTATCGGCAACGGCATGTCGATGTTGATTTTCATTGGTATCATTGCCCGTGCGCCCGCGGCCGTGATTCAGGAATATCAGGATTTCGTGGCCAACAACAAGCCCATCCTGCTGGAACTGTTTGTGGTCGTCATTATCATCGCGGTTACCGCGCTGGTGGTGCTCATTACGCAGGGAACCCGAAAAATTCCGGTACAATACGCCAAGCGCGTCGTGGGCAGGCGCGTATAC